>NZ_JAMYMD010000001.1:0-544464 GCF_040318335.1 Mesorhizobium sp. M1182 | reverse complement strand
TCGCAGATGCACGTCAAAGCCAAGCATGCCGCATACTCATGTCGATCCCCGGCATCGGCGCCATTACCGCAACCTCTTTCGCCACGGCCATTGAAGATCCGGGCAACTTCAAGAAGTCCCGCTCTGTTGCCGCTTGGATCGGCCTGACAACTCGCCGCTACCAATCGGGAGAAGTCGATTATGACGGCCATATATCCCGACGCGGCGATCGACATTTGCGGGGACTTCTCTATGAGGCTGCGGCGGTCATCCTGACACGCAGCTCGATCGACAGCAGCCTGCGCACGTGGGGCCTCAGGCTCCGGGAGAGGGTTTGGCTTCAAATGAGCTGCCGTGGCTGTGGCGCGCAAACTGGCGGTGATAATGCATTCGATGCTCAAGACCGAGTTCTTTGATCGAAATGCAGGCGCCACAGCATGAAATCTTGCGAATAGCGTTCAGGATCTGAGCGCCTGAGACGTCCCTGCCGGGACGTGAGCCGAGCCATTCCGCTGATGGGATTGCACCGCTGTCTCAGCAAAGTGCGTCGTCCACATTGAAGGCTCGTCCGCGGAGCTCCATCATGCGGCGACTGATGTCGACCGCGAAGACAACCATGCACCCGGCAGCGTCGTCTCAACGCAATTACATGCTTGACGTCCCAGCGGCGATTAGACAACCCCGTCAATTCGACAGGGGTGGTTGCTAGGAATTCCTCTCGGCCCGCCGGGCGGCCTAACTCTTGGCGGTCTCTCCCGCCTCACGCAGCCTGGCGTATTGCAAGGTGACACCGCGCAGGTTCTGCCTCAACCAGTCGGCCATTTTCTCTTCTTCGCTGAGATTCTGCTGAAGGGAATTGGTTGCCTGACTAAACCCTCCGGCCTCGGCGAGTACGAGCAACGAGTTGTAAGCGGCGATCTCGTAATTTTCGAATGCAAAGTTGGCGAAGCTGTTCTTGAGGATTTCGTCGCCGGCTACGGAATGTCCCATCGCGGCCATGCTGCCGACCATCGACATGGCCGTGTCCTTCAATGTGGAATGGTCCTCACCGAGGCCATCCAGAATGGATTCCAGGCGGGCCATCTGCCCTTCGGTCTCCGTGATATGCTGCTGCAGGCGGTCGGCGACCTGCGGATAGTTCTCGATCCGCTTGACCTGAGGTTTCATGATCGACAGTGCCTGGTTCTCCATGGCGTGGGCGTTGCGCAGCCCGACAATGAAGATCGAGCGGGTTTCGGAATTGACATCAGTATCCATAGGATTTCCTCGCGGTTTGACGTGTAGAACCAAACCGTGGCTATGCCGATTTGTTCCTGGCGAGGTGTTGACTGTCGAGCTTTTACACCTAACCCTGCTCTTCAAGAAGTGCAGCATAAACAGCTCTCACAACCTGCGACAGTACGTCGAAAGCATAGCCGATATGCAAACGATCGCACGGCGTATGGTAGTCTCGTTCCCCACCATATTGAGGGTAGGAATGTTGCCCACATCGGCGTGTTGCGGACGACGACGTCGGACCGGACTCGGGCCCCTCGCCAAAGAAGCTCATATCCGAGATGCCCGCGAAACAATCCGCACCAGCAGATTGCCCGGGCCATAGCGGGCGCTCGCGTCGGCCGCGATGTGCGACGCGACCGCGGGCAGCCTCGCCGATGCGGGCCGGTTCCGAAAGGTTCGTCGGCAAGCAAGGCATCGAGCCGAAGGCGGTGACGATTGCCGGTCCGGCAAACCGGCATCGGTAGACTGCCGGCAGTGTTTGATCTCGACTAGGCGAGCAACGATGTCATTTCAGCGAATAGAGGTAGGCAGCGACGTCCCGCGCCTCCTGATCGGAAATTCTGGTCGAAGGCATTGCCGTATGCGGATTGATCTCCCTTGCCGCACGGATCCAGCGGATCAGGTTCTCCGGCCTATTGCGCAAGACGCCGCCGACATAGACCCGGGTGGCCAGGCTTGCGTCGAGGCGTGGACCGACTAACCCTTGCGCGCCGGGAACGCCGGTGATGGTGTGGCAACCGGCGCAGCCATTGGCCATCATGATCGGAATGGCGCGGGCGCCGACGCCGCCGGTCGCATTGTCGGCCTTCTGCTCGACCCGACGGCTTTGCTCGAAGTACAACAAAATTCCGGCCAGGGCTGCAACGAGCACGACAATAACCGCAGCGCCGATTACGGCTTTAGACAGCGTGAAGCGCATGCGACGCCTCCCGGTCCTTTCGGCTGCTCGAGCGGATCCACAGGCCGGCCAGCAGCAACGCCGCGCCGCCATAGATCAGGCCGGCCGGAACCCACATGACCAGACCGGCGAGTTGCTGGTCCTCGAGCGGGCTAAGATTCCATAGGTCTGCGCCTGCGCCATTTTCCGGATACCACAGCCTTGGCGAGACCAGGAGCAGCACTCCGAGCAGGCCAGTGTGCAGCGACGTGAAGAAGAGGTGCATGACTGCGCTGCCACAGGCTTGTTCGCGGCCTGAACGCGGCAGCAGGACCCACCAGAACAGCAGGCCGGAACCGAAGAAGCTGGCATGTTGCGCGTAATGCAGGACACCCTGTGCAAGCGCCGCCTCGAACAGCGCCGGAATATGCCATGCCCATATGGCGACGCCGTGCAGGACGGTGGCCGTTACAGGGCGGCTGATGGTGGCCCAAACCGCCTGCAGCATCTTCGCGTGCCCGGCTGCGCCAAATGCCAGCCGCAGCTTGATCGGCAATGCCCACATCATCGCCGCCGCCGGCCGGGAGGCGACCAGCAGGGGTGCCGCCACCGCCATCAACAGTTCGTGCTCGATCATGTGGGCGGTGAAGACCCGCTCACCCAATGCATGGAGCGGACTGACCAGTGCTGCCGCCAAAATGGCCCAGCCGGTCGCAAACAGCAGGGCTTGCCGCAACCGCAACGGGCGGCTGCGGGCACTCCGCCGCCACAGCCGAAAGGCGCCTGCCGCGTAAAGCAGTGCGACCATGGTTAGCGGCAGCGTGATCGGCAACGCCAGCGTCCAGCCGGCCTGCGCGGCGCCGGCACCGTAGCAGATCGTGGTAGAGAAGAGCGCGTCGAAGCTCATCGCAGGCAGCCGTCAAGAATGAGCGAGGCGGCGCCTTGCATGACAATTACCAGCGCAAACAGCACCGCGCTGAGAATGCCGATATTGGCGACGAAATCCTCGGTGCCGCGCGTACGATCCGGTTTAAAGGCGGCGCCACCTTGCTGGCGCGCCCGCCACGAAAGCACGCCGCCGAGCAGGGCCAGCACTGTCAGCACCAGCGCAATGACCAGTATGAGGGGAACGCCGTGGGCGCACTGCCACTCCACGAACGCATAGTTCAGCTGCGTCGATACCGCCCAGGCCAAAGGCCCGGACAACAGCCCGCCCCATGATGTGCCCAAGCGAAGCGCACGCATCTCAGTCAAGCCTCGGCATCCAGTAGATCAACAGATAGATCGGGATCCAAGTCGCGACCACGAAATCCCAGTAGAAGACGTTGTCGCCAACGTCCCCGAAACGCCGGCCGTTATAGCCATGGCGCGTGAACATCAGGACCGTCAGCACCAGCGTGTCGCCGACGTCGGTAATCAGATGCGTTGTGTGGAGGCCGAGCAGGACCCACAGCATTGAGCCGTACGCATTGGTATCCCAATAGATGTTGAGGGCCGGAAATTCGAACCACCGCACGACAAGCGGTGCGATACCGAGCAGCGACATGACGATCAGGCCGATGCGCACGGGCACCATGGCACAGGCTTCGGCATAGCGGTTCAGTATGTGGTTGGGCACCACGCTGGCGAGCAGCAACAGCGTGACGATGGTGCCTGGCCAATGGTTGGGCGGCGGCACGCCCAGCGGCCATTCGGGCGACAGATAGGCAAGGTAAAGATAGGCGCCTGCGGCGAGCGCGAACCCAGTGCCCTCCAGCGCCATGAAGGCGAGAGTGCCCCACCAGGTCGGGCTGCGTGGTCCGAGCCCGAAGGTCGGGAGTTGGGAAAGATCGGCGGTAGGGCGCTGTTTCATTCCTCATCCTCCGGGTCGCCTTTCGGCCAGAACCAGCCGATCAGAGTGATGGCGATCGGCCCGGCTCCCCAGACCACCGCCCACGGGCTGAAGATCGAATAGAGAAAGGTGGCGCCGACGGCGAGCGCGGCGAACAATGGCCAGATCGACGGTGTCGCCGACTTCTCGCGCACATCTGGATGCGCCTCTGCCACGGTCGATATGACAAGTTCGCGCGCGTCGACGCGAAGCCCGGTCGCGACAGGCAGCGTGTCACGTTCGGCCCAGAGCGGCTCGGCGTGGGTAACCACCGGGATCCGAGCGAAATTATAGCTCGGCGGTGGAGAGCTCGTCGCCCATTCCAGCGTGCCAGCATTCCAGGGATTGTCCCCCGCCGGGGCGCCCCTCGAGGCGCTGTACACCAGGTTTATAGTGAACAGAACGAAGCTTAGGAACAGGATGACCGCGCCGGCTGTGATGAACAGGTTGATGTTGCCCCAGCCGAGTTCCACCGGATAGGTGTAGACCCGCCGCGGCATGCCCCACAGGCCGACAATGTGCATCGGAAAGAACGCCGCATTGAAGCCTAGGAAGGCAAGCCAGAAGTGCCAGCGTCCGAGACGTTCGCTCATCATCCGGCCGGTGATCTTGGGGAACCAGAAATAGGTCGCGCCGAGCAGCGGGAACACCGACCCGCCGATCAGCACGTAATGGAAATGCGCGACCACGAAATAGGTGTCGTGCACTTGCAGGTCCAATGGCACCGACGCCAGCATCACCCCAGTCAGGCCGCCCGCGACGAACGTGAAGAAGAAGCCGAACACAAACAGCAGCGGCGTCCGGATTATCGGGCGTCCGTCCCACAATGTCGCCAGCCAGCAGAAGATCTGCAGCCCGTTCGGGATGGCGATCAGCATGCTTGAGGCGGTGAAGAAGCTCGCGCCGAGCTTGGGCAGACCGGTTGCGAACATGTGGTGAACCCACAGGCCGAACGACAGAAAGCCGACCGCGATCAAGGCCAGTACCATGCCCAGATAGCCGAATACCGGACGCCGGGCGAAAGCGGCGATGATCGAGGACACCACGCCGGTAGCCGGCAGGAATATGATGTAGACTTCGGGGTGGCCGAAGAACCAGAACAGGTGCTGGAACAGCAAAACGTCGCCGCCCTCGGCGGGATTGAAGATATGGGTGCCGACCAGCCGGTCGAGGATCAGGAACGTCGACGTGATCATGACCGCCGGCATGGCGAACACGATTACGAAAGAGGTGACCAGCATCGCCCAGACGTAGAGCGGAATCTTATCGAGCGACATGCCCGGCGCACGCTGCTTCAGCACGGTTACGATGGTGGCGACCGCGACCGCCAGCGATGACACTTCGGTGTAAGTGATCATCTGCGCCCACACGTCGGAACGCTTGCCTGGCCCAAATTCAGGACCGGACAGCGGCACGTAGGAGAACCAGCCGACGTCGGGCGCCATGTCGAGTGCAAACGACACCCAAGCGAAGAGGCCACCGGAGAGATAAATCCAGAAGCTGAATGCATTGAGGCGCGGAAAGGCGATATTGCGGGTGCCGACCATCAGTGGCACGAGGTAGATGCCGGTCGCCTGAACGATCGGCACTGCAAACAGGAACATCATGGTCACGCCATGCATGGTGAACAGCTGGTTGTAGCGGTCGGGCCCGATCAGCCCACGCTCCGGCCCCGACAGTTGGATGCGCATGGCAACGGCGCTGAGGCCACCGAGGCACAGGAAGACGAAAGCGGTGATCAGGTAGCGCCGCGCGACAATTTTGTGGTCGACGCTCGAGAGCGCACCGATGATGCCTGGCGCCGTCTGCCATGTCCGCGCCAACCAGCCGTCAAGGCTGGCGTCGTCGAGGCCGGTATCACGAGGACCGTCGCGCTCGGGAGCTAGGTCACCCTTTTGTGCTGCGGCGCGTTGCTGGGCGAGGTCACGCCCATGGGCCAGGTCGGCGCTACTCATTTCAAGCCCTCGAGATAGGCTACGATTGCATTCAGCTCGTCCCCGTTCAGTCCCACCACGGGCATGTGGGCACCTGGCTTGATCCCTTGCGGATCGGCTATCCAGGCTGCGAGATTGCCCCGGCTCATCGCCAGCGTTCCGGCAGCGAGCGTCCGCCGGCTTGCGATATGTGTAAGGTCGGGAGCGACCGTACCGCCGGCGATGGTGCCGCCGATCTTGTGGCACATCACGCATGGCCGTTTGAGGAACAGGTCGTGGCCGGTTTTGGCCTCGGCCGACACGGGGGCGGCCGCCGGCCGCAGCTGATCGTTCAGCCAGGCGTCGAATACAGGCCGAGGTTCGGCGATGATGAAGGTGCTCATATTGGCATGCTGCGCGCCACAGAACTCGGCGCACTGGCCGCGATAGACGCCGGGTTTGTCCGCCTTCAGATCGAGAACGTTCTCGTGGCCTGGAATGAGGTCCAGCTTGCCCGAGAGGTTCGGGACCCAGAAGGAATGGATGACGTCGGTCGAGGTCACTACAAGCCGCACCGGCTCGCCCGCCGGGATGTGGATTTCATTGGCGGTCGTCAGGATGCGGTTCGGCTGATCATTTTCGTAGCGCACCTCCCACCACCATTGATGTCCGGTCACCCGGATCGTCAGCGCCGCATCCGAGCCGATAGCAGCGAGCGTCCGGTTGGCGAAGTAGCTCAGCAGGGTCAGGCCTACCAGGATCAGGGCGGTAGCGGCGAGTGCGGCGACGACAATTCGCATCTTGCTGCGCTCGGCGGCAGCGTCGAGTACAAGTGGATCGCCGAGCGGCGCCGTGCGCCGGGCCAATGGCATGATCAGCACAGCCAGCACTAGAAGCCAGACCACCGTGCACAGCGCGGTGAAGAACCAGATCAGCCACGCAAGCTCACCCGCGGCCGAGCCTTTTGGGTCGAGCGCCGATTGCCAGCCGCTGCATCCTGCAAGGAGCAGCATGAAGGCTGCGCCGCAGCACACCCTGCAAACAAGGCGGTTCACGGCGACTTCCCCAGAGTCGCGGCATCCGGCAGGCGATTTTCGGATGGATGGGGCATCATGTCGTCGTCGCGGCTCGGCGCAGCGGATTTTGGCGCGTTGCCGCTCAACGCGCGGACGAAGGCGGCAAGCTCCCAGATCTGGTCGTCCGGGATCTTGTCGCGGAAGCTCGGCATGCCGTTTGGCCGACCGTCCCTGATCGTGGCGTGGATGCTTTCGATCGAGCTGCCATAGAGCCACTTCTTGTCCATAAGGGCCGGGCCCATGCCGCCACCGCCATTGGCATGGCAACCGGAACAGTTGAACCAGTTGAACAGACGCTTGCCCTCGCTGAGGTGGAAGGCGTTGGCCTCGAACACGCCGGCCTTGGTATCGGACGAGGCCGGCCGTTGGCCGCCCGGCTCGAGGGCCGTCACGGCTGCCGGTTGGTCGCCCGAGCCGAGCGCCGACTGTGGACGCGTGTCGCGTTCCTCACGCTGGCACCCGGAAACCGCGAGGATCGCGAACACCAGCAAGGGAAGACCGCGCTTCATTTCAAGGCGCTCCGACAGGATCGAGGCGGGGCACCTGGTAGGCCGCCAGGATCGCGTCGATCTCGTCGCGGTGTCTGGTCAGGGCGGCGTTCACCTCGTTGCGCAGCGTATCGTCGCCACGGCGCACGCCCATCGAGATGTCGTAGATCATCGGCAGTTGCGGGCCGTCCACGCGCGGCGAAACCGGCGTGATCCGCAGCGCCACCTTCTGCTTGGATGCGAAGTAGCCGGCCAACGGTCCCCAGACGACGGCCATGTCGATGTCGCCATTCGCGACCGCCTCAATAATGCGCGCTGGCGGGTTCGGCGCCGAATAGTCGCCATAGACGGGGAAACCGATGAGATGGCCGACGATGCCGCGGCGGCCAAGCGCCTGGACGGGCGGCGAGTTGGCGCCGTCGTCGCCGATCAGTTGGACGCCGATGTGCAGATCGCGCAGGCGAGGATCGTTGAAGGACGTGATTTCTGGCACATCCTTGCGTGTCACGAACACATAGGAAGACCGGTAGTAGGGCGCGGTCGTGCGCAGCATCTCGAGATTGACGGGCGTGCCGGGCACCAGATCGCACAAGCCGGCTTTCAGCGTGTTGCGGACGAAGCCGCGCCGCTGTGCCCACCACGTGTAGGACACCGTCGCACCAAGCTCCCCGGCGACGAGTTCGGCAATCTTGTTTTCAAAGCCTTCCCTGGCGGCATTGGAGAACGGCATGTTGTTGGGATCGGCGCAGATCCTCAGCTCGCGCGCATCGGCAAGGGTGGCGACAAGCGAGAGCGCCAGTGCGCCAACCGCGACGGCTAACCGCCGCGAACGCGTTCTCCGTGGCCGCGCAACTCGGCCGATCGTCTCAAGGCAGCCGGAACACATACAGCGTACCTCCCGGCGTGGTTACATCCTTCAGATCTTTCATGACGTTGACGAAGCCGAGCGCGGCGGTGGCGTCGCGCGGATCGAGATCGCCGGATACGATCGCGCCGGCCCAGCCGCCGACACCCGAAAGGATCGCAACATATTGGTGCCCGTCCGGGCCGCGATAGGTGATCGGCTGGCCGATGATGCCGGACGACGTTTTGAACTGCCACAGCAGTTCGCCGGTCCTGGCGCTGACCGCCTTGAACCAGCCTTCCATGGTGCCATAGAACACGACGTTGCTGGCGGTGGCGACGGCGCCGCTCCACACCGGAAAGTTCTCCTTCAGGCTCCACGCCGGCTTGGCGGCGGCGACATCCCAGGCGGTGAAAGCACCGCGATTGCCGCCCGGCCCGGGGATCATGCGCACGTTCATGCCGACGTAGGGCGTGCCGGCGATGTAATTCACCTCGACGCCCTCTTCGTCCATGCAGAGATTGTTGTGCGGGATGTAGAGCAGACCGGTCTTGGGCGAGAATGCCGAAGGCTGCCAGTCCTTGAGGCCGGACGCGGTCGGGCAGATGTCGCGCACGACCTTGCCGGTGCCGGTTTTTTTGTCCGGATTTACAATCAGCCGGCCGGTCTTGAGGTCGACGCCCTTGCTGGAATTGACCGGCCCGAACGGCACTGCCGACAGGACCTCGCCCGTGGTGCGATCCAACAGATAGACGTAGCCGTTGCGTTCCGGCCGCACCAGCACCTTGCGGGGCTTGCCCTGCCAGGTCATGTCGAGCAGCACCTGTTCGTTGATGCCGTCGTAGTCGTGCAGATCGTGCGGGGTCCATTGATAGAACCATTTGGCTGCGCCGGTGTCGGGATCGCGGGCAAAGATGCCGGCGGTCCATTTATTGTCGCCAGGCCGCAGATCCGGATTCCACGGACCGGGATTTCCGGTGCCATGGAAGATCAGGTTGAGGTCCGGGTCATAGGAGATCCAGCCCCACACATTGCCGCCGCCGATCTTCCAGGCGTCGGGCGGCCACGACGTCACGCCGAGATCCTTGCCCTTGTCCATGTCGTAATGCGGGTTGAAATCCGGGCCGATCAGCACCTCGGTGTCCGGGCCGGTGTTGTAGGCCGTCCAGACGACGTGGCCGTCGCCGGCGTCGAGCGCCTTGATCCAGCCGCGTACGCCCATTTCGCCGCCGGAATTGCCGACCAGCACCTTCCCCTTTACCACCAGCGGCGCCATCGTGATGGTCTCGCCGACATTGATGTTGCCGATATGGGTGTTCCAGACCGGTTTGCCGGTGGCCGCATCCACGGCGATGGTGTGGCCGTCGAGCGTGTTGAAATAGATGCGCCCGTTGAAGAAGGCCGCACCGCGGTTCACCACGTCGCAACAGGCAACGCCCTGGGCGGCAGGCTCCGGATTGGGCTCGAACTTCCACTTCATCGGCGCGCCGGGCTTGGTAAGGTCAAGCGCATAGAGGATGTTGGGAAACGGCGTCACTATGTACATCGTGTTGCCGACCACCAGGGGCGCAGCCTCCTGGCCCTTGTTGACGCCGGTCGAGAAGGTGAAGGCCACCTGCAGGGTCTTGACGTTGTCTTCGGTGATTTCCGCGAGATCGCTGTAGCGGGTCGAGGCGTAGTTCTTTGCCGGCATCGCCCACTGGCCGTCGTCGGGCGGAGCGGCTGCGGCCGGCGGATTTATCGCAGGGCTTGACGTTGACTGAGCAACCGCCGCGGTAATCAGCGCGAAGCCCGCCAGCAGCGTCCATCCCAGCATCGCAGCCATAGACCTTTTTCCCCCGTTGGCTGACACACTGGTTTGCACGGCCACCTGTCGCACTTTCTTCATTTGTGTATTGACCCGCCCACGCCGGCGCCGAGCTCCGCCGCCACGTCCGCCTCACTTCCGGCACACAATGGATGCCCCCAGCCGGAGGCGCTCTTGCCGCCGGGATCGAGGTCGTAAATGATGGCGTCCTTGCGGTCTGGGTTGATGCCGGCCGGCACCTTGTCCAGCCCCAGCGCGGCGCGCACGCGCCAGGCGACATTGTGGTCGGCACAAGAGGAATCGCCGCTTATGCCAAGCGCCCCGACGATCCCCTTGGCGTCGTAAAGAGCCAGGCCGCCGCCAAATGCGACGACACCGCCGATGGGCTTTCCCAGCAACGGATCGCTGGAGCTTCCAAATGTCGAAGGATCGCCGGCATAGGCTACCGCTGGATTGACCGGATTGGTGGCCTGCAGGCCGTATAGAGGACCGCCGGGCTGCACCGGCGCATAGAGGTTCGCGGTGGACAACGCCATCTGGGCGAGGCTGAGCCCGTTGGCGGTATTGGCTTTTTCGGCGGCGATCAGCCGGCTGCCGGGCCACTGGGCGTCGGCGGTAGGCCCGCTGAACGCGACGGCGCAGACCGTTCCGTCGCGAGCCACGACTGCGGCCCATTCATGAGTATCGAAGCCGCCATTGCCCGGGCCGCCGCTTGCTTTGACGTTGGCCTTGAGAGCGGCCAACAATTTGTCGTGGTCGGCCGGGCAAGGTGCTTGAGCCCAAGCTTTTTGCTGGACGGCGCAGATCGTAAGCAGGAACAGACATAATGCTACTGAGACAATCCGATTGCGATCCATCAGCTGCGCCGTGTTTGTTGAACACTCCCAACGCGTGACAGGCGCAGAAGTGCCAAATGGAATGAAATAAATATCGGATGGGGTGAGCTAAACTCGGCGGCGGGCGCTCGGGAGGCATTCAATCCGAAATCGGAGTTATTCTCCCGGTGGTCCGGGCTCGGCTGGAACGGAGCGGTATCTATTGCAGTTGTGTCGAATGCTGTCTGCAGTCGAGCAACTGGCCCAATCGGTGAAAGAGCGACGAGCGATCCTGTTCGTTGGAGCCGGGGTGTCGATGAGCGTCGGCTTGCCGTCTTGGCAAAAGCTCATCGAGCACATGCAAAACGAGCTCGGCCTTCACGAGGACATGATAGGCGCACCAGAGGCCAGCTATCAGGCCATTGCAGAATATTACCGGCTGAAGCAGGGGAGCCTCAGCCATTTGCGCAGTTGGATGGATCGCGAATGGAGCGTCTCGCGGGAAGAAGTGCAGCGATCGGCAATCCACAAGCTGATCGTATCGCTCGATTTTCCGATCATCTACACCACCAATTATGATCGCAACCTCGAGGTGGCCTTCGAGATCCATAGCCGCCCCTTTGTCAAAGTCGCCAATGCGAAGGACTTGCCAAAGGCCACCGGCGAGGTGACGCAGATCATCAAGTTCCACGGCGATTTCGACGACGATAAATCGTTGGTCCTGGCGGAGACCGACTATTTTGAACGGCTGTCGTTCGATTCGCCGCTCGATGTGAAATTTCGAGCCGACGCGCTAGGGCGCACCATCCTGTTCATCGGCTACAGCATGTCCGACATGAACATCCGTCTGCTGCTGCATCGGCTTTGGCAGACCTGGCGCAGGTCCGGTTACGAGAAGAACCGTCCGAAATCCTTCATCTTCATGTCGCAGCCGAGCATCGTCCAGGAGGCTGTTCTCGGCCGCTGGGGCATCGATATGCTGACCGAAGAGGCCGACGATCCTGAAGACGCGCTCCTCGCATTCCTGAACGAACTCAAGGACAGGGTCGGCCGGCCGGACGGCGCGTGAGAAAACCTGCGGAAACGAATTGGTCAGGCAGTGGGAACCGGCTGATCCGATGTGAGTTCGGGAGGACTAACATAGCCGGGACCGAGCCTTGGTGGGCGCACGCAAACACAAGCGAAGAATGTATGCCAAACACGACCTGTCGGCCGAGTTGGCCTATGAGATCGATTTTTTTGCCCGCAAGTGCGGCCTGACGAGGGACGAAGCGCTCAAGATGATGCGAGATGCCGGCCAGTTGAAGGACGGCGCAAAGGCATCTTGCGAAACCGGGGCGAAGTAGCGACGTGGATCCCGCTTCGTGGACGGCTTTTGTCGGAACGGTCATCCTGATGCAGATGCCGCCGGGGCCCGACAGTCTGCTGGTGATTGCGCGCGGCATCGGGCAGGGCCGTGATGTTGCCCTGTTCACCGTCCTGGGAATGACCCTCGGCGCCGGTATGGTCCAGCTGCCGCTGCTTGCCCTCGGCATATCGTCGCTGCTCCAGGCATCGCCGTTTGCCTTTGCCATGCTTCGATGGATGGGCGCAGCCTATCTGGTTTGGCTTGGATCGCGTCTGGTGCTGCTGCCGTCGGCCGGCGTCGCCGTCGAGGAGCCCCGCAGTGTCGGGGCGCTTGTGGCCGCACGCGAAGGAATGATCGCCAATCTGATAAATCCCTGGCCGATAACCTTCATGCTAGCTTTCCTTCCACAGTTCGTCGATCCCTCCCGCGGATCGGTCACGCTGCAATTGCTGCTGCTCGGTGGCACCCAGAAAATGACCGGTGTGTTGGTGCTGGGCACATATGCACTCGCATCCGGCACGCTCGGGACCTGGGTCATGAAACGCCCGAAGGTAAGGCTCTGGCAGCAGCGCGTGGCAGGCTGCTTCGTCGTCTGTCTCGGTATCCGCATGGCAGTCGGTGGCGCGCACCGCTGAGGATCAAGCGATGCACCGGCCACCGCCGATGGAACATCCGCCGACAATTTTCGTTGACCTGCTCCACAAGGCGAGAGGTCGAACATGTCGAAGTTCCAAGCCGCTACCCCGGAGCGTTTGCAGCAGCTCAGGCTTGAGGCGACGGCGCACTTTGCGCCACTCATACTGCGCGAGGCGCTGGTGCGTCTCTGCCGGGCCTGCGGAAACGATAATCTCGACCGGTTCGAGAAGACGATGGTCGACCAAATCGAGGCATCGCGTGACGAAAAAGCCGATTTCGACACGATGAAGGAATTTGCCATCGAACAGCTCTACGGCTGGATTCGAGAGGTAAAGTCTTCACCGGACATGAAGCAGCCACTGGAGAACGTAGATACCCGAAGGACCCCCGGCCGGTCTGAAGAGCCGCAAACGCTGGAAGACCAGTTGCAGGCGGGTCTGGAGGATTCTTTCCCGGCAAGCGACCCACCGGCTGTTGTGTCCACCGCGATTCCCGGCGGATCGAAGAAGCTGGTCGGAACCGACGAGGTCCTCAGGCAGCAGCGCGAGAAAAAGGCCGAGAACGCCAATCATTCGCGATAAACCAAGCTTTGGACGGAACTGCGGGAAAACAGCGTGCCGGTTCACCCGCTGTCCGACATGAAGGCTGTCAGGCCACGCGCGTCATGCGGCTCGCCTTCGACAAGAATGTTCGCCTCCCAAGCGGCGTCGACAAATGCTTGCCGCGCTTTGCCGGCCGTAATTTCACCGGTCCGGGCGCGATTCAATACATCAGCGGCCGCCAGCGCCAGCGGAGCATTGCGCGCCGGCCATTTCTCGCTTTTCAGGCAATGTACTGCTTCGAAAACGGAACTGACCAATCGCGATCGCCCAGGCTTGCCGAAATAGATGCAAACAGGGGTATCGAACTCTGTTCTCAGCACCGTATTCCTCCCGGTTCAAGCAAGGTGGCCGCTTCAAGCAAGGTGGCCGCTTCAAGCAAGGTGGCCGCTTCAAGCAAGCTGGGCGTCTTCAGGGTCTACACGGCCGTCCGATGGGCGTTTCGGCCAGACGTCGTGGGCCTTCGCAGCTGTTGTGGGGCGTGCTGGTATTTCGGCTGCGATATCGTAGGCCAGAATGCCCGCCTTGCGGGCGAACGTATCGAACGCCGCGCGCACCGTCTCGACGTCGACCTCGTCAGCCAGCCCGGCGCGACAGGCGTCGAACGCCGCCTTGTGCGCCGGACCGCGGCTCGGCCATTCGTTTAAGACGTCATAGGCCTGCCAGATATTCTCGACATGGCGAGGGAAACCAAGGCCGACGAGAATTGGAACGGGGCGGCCAAACGATTTTTTTGTCATCTGTGTCTCCGCGAAAGAGCCTGTCGCATCAACGTCCGGGGCGGACACGAGGCTCATGCTCTTTAACGCGGGATTGCTGCACGGGTTGCAGCAGGTTTGTTCGATCGTGCGCAGCCGGTCACTTGTTGGTCCGCATCTTTTGCCGGGGATTGATACCGCCTTGCGGCGTGGTGTCGTTCTCGACATCGCCTTCGAACGTATTGTTGCCCTGATCGAGCCGGTCGCCCTCCTTGATCGTGCCCCTGGAACTGCCGATGCCGGGATCGTTGGCAAGATCGCTATCGGCCGGCGTTTTGCCTTTGGCGTGCTTGTTTCCTGTCATGGACTCCTCCTGTTTCTTGAGGTGGCGGGCCGCCCTTGAGGTCGCAGCCAAGGCTCGCTGCGAGATCGCATTTCGACGCGCCAAATGTCGGCGCGCGAATTTGTCGGACGACCTTGATTTTGAACTCCGCGATCCCGATGGTTGTTCCGTCAAAAATATCGCCGTCGGCCGGGATTGCTCAGCCAAGTCCTCTCCGGTTTCTGGAGCCGGGTGCTTTCGCCAACCGGAACGATCTTTCGCCCAATGCATTTAACTGGTCTGCGCTCACGAACTCATTCTGGACGGGAGCTGGACCATTGCCACCTGCAGCCTACGCCTTGGCGACTCGCGAAACCGAAGAAGTTTCCATCGTCGACCTCATACCCGCTTTGAGGGCTTTCGCCCGCACCTTCTGCCGCACCCCCGATGATGCCGACGACCTGGTCCAGGAGACGCTGACCAAGGGCTTGGCCAACATTGACAAATTCGAAGCTGGAACGCGCATGAAGTCATGGCTCTTTACGATCATGCGCAACACCTACTACACGCGTGTCAGGGCCGCGGTGAGGGAAGCGCCCGGCCTGCTCGACTGCGCATCGCTGCGGCCGATCTCGGAAGCGACGCAGGAATGGTCCGTGCAGGGCAAGGAGGTCCACCAGGCCATCCAGAGCCTTCCTGAGCACCAGCGCGAGGTTCTGATGTTGATAGGCGTTCTGGGCGTCAGCTATGAGGAAACGGCCGAAATATGCGGTTGCGCGGTGGGAACCGTGAAGAGCCGGCTCAACAGGGCACGCGCCGGCGTGCTGGAATACCTTGGCGAAAGTTCCTCGCAAACCCTGATGGAAAGGCGCAGCTATCTGTCCGAAGGACAACTGGACTTCGAAGCCGAGAGGCGCCGCTAATACACGTCACGTTAGTTGCTGGTCTCGCGCAAGTGCCTTTCGACAAGCGCATGCTGCAACTCGATCGCAAGTTTGGTCAGCCGGTCAGGAACCCTTTCCTGCTCGATGGCCGCAAGCAAGGAAGCGATTTCCCGGTCTATCGTCAGATCGGCACGCGTGCTGACGGAATCTTCCCTTGAGCGAGACATCGCGCTCTCTTGGCAAATGTTGGTCCCTTCACCTCACTCTGGTGGCAACAGTGCGAGTTTGCAAGAATTTGCAGGGCGTCCATGCGACCGGCTTCGGTCCTTGCACAGCTTCGTCAGCGGTTGGGTTCTCGCGGTGTTTCAATTGCTCGCCGGCTGCAAGCCATATGCCGCCGCAACGATCAGTCTTCAGGCCGCCGATCCGCTGAATGATCCTGGTACTGCTCGGACTTGACCCGATTGCCGTCGAGCCCACGCTCCTTGGTGTGCTGCTTCTTGTCTCTGTTGGACAGAACGGCGTTCTCTCCGATCTTGTCCTTGGGAAGATCCGTCATCGCGCCAGCGCCAGCGCCTTTGCCGTGACTGCCGCGACCGATGTGCTTCTTGCTTCCGGACGCCATCTTGTCCTCCTTCATACCGTCGAATAGCGGCTTTTCCCGTTCGGCATCCGAACCAGCGTTGGGCCGCAATGTTCCGCCGGAAATCGTAAGCAGGAAGGCATCGCCGTCCCAGTGCCGGAACGGCTTTTCGCCGTCGACGAGGACTTGCATGCCATTTGCGTTGGCGAAGTTATGGACATCGGCGCGATCCAGCGCCGGCGAGCCGCGATATGAATAATTCAAAAGCGCGGCCATCCCCGGCCTCTTCAGCACGCGCGCGATTTCCACGAAATGTCGCTCCGCAAGGCCGGCCAGCACCAGATAGGGAAAGCTGTCGACGGCCAGCACGCGGTCGAAGCTTGCATCGCAAAAATCGGCAAGATCGAAACCGCGCGTAGGGCGGAATTCTACGTTGCCGAGCCCGGCGCATCGCCGGCGGGCGATCGAGATCATCGCTGGGGATATATCGCTGCCAACGATTCGGTGCGACAGAGCGGAGAGCGCCTGTTCGAACCGACCGATACCACAGCCGATATCCAGTATGTCGCGGCCGGTGCCGGTAAAGCCTCGCCTCTCCAGCCATGCAACGATCTCAGCCGTAGCGGCAGAGAGGTTTTCCTCATTGCCCAGCGATGACAGCTGGACGCTCGCCGCCGGGGAGATCGCCGCCGCCGCGTCAAACCCAGCCGCCAGCCGCTTGACGATCGCATCGTCGGTCTCGTCCTCGCCACGCTCGTGCCGAACGGCGCCACCTGTTTTGCGCAGCGTGGCGAAGATCTCGGGCCTGCGCCGAAGCAGGTCGGCAATCCGTTGCAGTTTTGCCGTGTTTCGCGGGTCAGCCGAGTGCGTGTTTTGCGCAATCTTCGCCAATTCTGCAGCATCGATTCCTGTCTCGAAACGGAGAGCCAGCCTGGCGATGACGGCTTCGACGCCGGCACCGTCTGCCATGCAATCCTCCAGCACCCGCCTTGCTGATATCGACCGCCGAGATTCTGGCTGGGTCGCGCTCATCGCCCTTTGCTCCGCGTCCAGATCTTGCGCATCGTCCACCGGTCGACGGCGCCCCAGCTGTACTTGTAGGCCTCTTGTCCGCGCAGAAAATCGAACTCTTCCGCGCCTTCGCAGATCGCCTGCCTTATCGCTTGGCCGATGAGCAGCGCGCCGGGACTTTCATCGGCATAGGCCGGATCGAAGCCACCGAGATAAGCGCAAGCGCGGCCACGATGATGGAACCCGTAATAGGCGCCCACGATCGCGTTACCGATCGTGACAAGCCAGCATCGGGCAAGCACCTGTGCGACCAGCTGCGGCAGCGCCTGACGGTGGAATGCTTCCACGCGGGAATCGGACAGAACGCCGTCGCCGTGTCCGGCCCAGCGCGCGCGGTGAAGGCGGATCAGGTGGTCGAGGAATATCTGCGGATCGGACAAAGCGGGTTCGATGGAGACACTGCCGCGTCTCGACGCGGCCCTGTGGGCGCGCCGCAATTGGCGCCTCCGCCGTGCCGGAACGCAGCCTTGAAGCGTCTGGTCGCCAGCGAGGGCGAGCACCGGGCAAGCGGCGTGACCGACGGGTTGGCACGATTCGAGCGCGGCATGCCTGATGGCAAGGCCGGCGCCGCCGGGAGGCAGATCCTGCAAGATCCACTGTGACCAGCCGACGGAAAGAACGGCGCCACCGATGACTGCGCCGACCGGTTCGGCCATCTCGGGAAGACAAAGGACATCCAGATAGTCGCTCAACGAAATGCCGAGCGGAAGCAATCGCGCGCCGGCGTCGTGGCGTTCCAGATAGAGTGGCGCCAGGCCGACCAGATCGTCGCCACGCCAGACGGCGACCGTCGCTAGCTCGCCGGGAGCAAATGTCCGCCACCATGGCAGCAACCATGCGGGAGACTGGAACGGCGTCGCCGAGGGACTGCGCGACCAAAGTTCCCACCAGTGCGGCTCGAGGGCTTCGAGGTCCGCCGGATCGTCGATGATCTCACTGCGGAGCATGTCCTGCTCACCTCGCCGTCGCGAGCTGCCCGCTGTCTGTGCCGAGCCGTGCCAGCGCCCGATAGGCGTCCATGTAGGAGGAAACCATGCGGTCGAGTGAAAAGCGCCGCCGCGCCTCGGCTCGGCAGGTCTCGGGGTCCAGGCTGGGTGCGGCAGCGATGGCTTCGGCCATCTCGTCGACATCCCCGACCAGATACCCGGTCTTGCCGTGCTCGACCACATCCGGCAGTGCGCCATTCGGGAAGGCCACCACGGGGGTGCCGCAGGCGAGCGCCTCCATTGCGACGAGCGAACTGGTCTCCGCGGCAAGGCTCGGGATGACTAGGCAGCGGGCTGTATTCAGCAGGCGCCGCTTGGCGACAAAGCCGAGCGGACCAAGGAAGCGGCGCCGGTCGTCCAGCCGGGGTTCGACCTCGTCGCGAAAATACGCTGTGTGCGTTTCATAGGGGTAGACCTTGCCACCGATGACCAGCGGCACGCTGGCCTTCTTGGCTGCGTCGAGCGCCAGATGGATGCCCTTTTCCGGGCAGACGCGGCTGAGCACGAGCGCAAAGTCGTGTTTGGCCTGCGGCTCGCTCAGCGCGTCGACGTCCACTCCGTTGGGAATCGGCCCAATCAGCCTGGCTCCCGGCGGCGCGGTTCTTTGCTGAGCCGCCGATACCGCATGCAGCCACAGATCCTCCCGCGCCGGATTGAGAGCGTCGGCCGGATACCAGTCGAGCGGCAAATGCAGGGTCACCAATGTCGGCCCGTCGCCCGGCAGATAGGCATCGAAATCGATACCGTGCAAATGGACCACCTCGATTGGCCAGCGAGCGCGCGCGGTGGCAATTGCGGCGCAATGAGCACGCTGCGCCCGGCGCTTGGCCGCTTCATCGAGCACGCCCGGTTCGGCCGGCGTCTCGATGAGGACACCCGCAGCGCTCGAGCCCTGGCAGCCGATCACGATCGAGCGGTGTCCGGCCTGTACGAGCGCCTGGTCGAGCATCGACAGCACCTGCTCGGCACCACCGACCGCATCCGGCCCGACCGGGGCGAGGGGATAGGCGACGTTGAGGATGGTGAGCGTCATGGCTGGAGGGCCGAAGCTCCTCACGCTGCGGAGGCGCGCAGCCTGCAGACCGAAGGGGCAGCGATGCTGCCGGCATATCGGCGCGTCATTGCCGCGCAGAAGTCGGCGAATTCCTCCGGCACCAGCGGCGGACTGCTGTGGTGCGGCATCATTCCGCGGTGTTCCGGCGTGAAGCAGAAAGTAACCGTCACGTCGAAGTCGGCCAAAGCCTCCATCTGCCGGTCGAACCAGTCAAGTGCGTTCGGCCTGAAGCTGTCGGCCCAGGAAAGCCCGGTACGCAGATTGGTGACGCCGAGGCGTTTCATCCAGGCAACGGCGTCGTCCAGCCGGTGATCTTCGAAATGGAACCACTGCACCAGTCCCATTGCCGGCGTGTGGTGAAGGAACTCCTCGAGCGCGGGCTTTGGCGTGCCGTCCTGGCGGAGCAGGCCCATGTAGAAATGGCGGTAGTAAGACGAGCCTTCCGCCTCGCGATGGCGTGTCGTCGCTTCCCACTCGCGCGGCAGGTCGTAGAGGCTGTACCATTGGATGCGCGGCGCGTTGCCGATCAGCAATTCCGCGGTCCGGCGCAGGCCCCAGACCTGTACCTCCTCGGCGCCGAAGGTCGATACGCCGACCTCGCTGACCCATACCGGAAGATCGGTGACAGCCGAAATCTCGCCGATCTTCTGCGGCCATTCGTGGATCTGCCAGAGGTTCCAGTCGAGCGGAAAGCCGTGCACGGCGACTGCGTCGACATGATCGAGCACGCCGAATTCCTTCATCCGTGTCATGAAGCCGGCATCGATCGGCGAGATGCCGCCAAGGACTTTGGTCAAGGCCGGATTCTCCAACGCGATCGCGTCGGCGGCCAGGATTGCCGTAGCGGCGAAGCGGCTCCAGTCGGGGTCGAGCTCGGGATCCCAGTGGGATTTGTTGTTGGGCTCGTTCCAGATCATCGCGGCTTCAATCATTTGTCGGTCCTTTCGACGGGTAGACGGCGCCGCCGCCGGCCGGCACGTCGCCGGTGCGGCAGAAATAGACCTCCTGCTCCGGTTGCAGCACGATCTCGAAGCCGGCGCTGCGCAG
Organism: Mesorhizobium sp. M1182; assembly: GCF_040318335.1. Classification (NCBI taxonomy): domain Bacteria; kingdom Pseudomonadati; phylum Pseudomonadota; class Alphaproteobacteria; order Hyphomicrobiales; family Phyllobacteriaceae; genus Mesorhizobium; species Mesorhizobium sp. M1182. Next base: position 524,289 of record NZ_JAMYMD010000001.1, on the reverse strand, counting down.
CATGGCTTCGGTGCAGGCGCGATTGGGAATCCACCAGTTGGTCGGGTCGTCGGCGTAACGATGCTCGATGAAATGTAGCTTTGGGAACTCCGGCCGGTCGAACAGGTCGTGGGTCCAGAAATGATAATTCTGCTCGAGCGCCGGCACGTTGGTGCTGCCGCGCTGCATCGACTGGAAGATCATCAGGTCCCGGGCGACGTGCTCCCGGATCAGATCGAGTGCGAGCAAGGGATGGCGCAAATGGTAGAGCACGCCCATGAACAGCACGATGTCGAACCGCTCATGCAGGGCGCCAACGTCGTAGACCGAGAGCTGCCGGAATTCGATGTCGCAGTCTGCTACCTCGGCGGCAAAGCGCGCCTGCGCCAGGTAAGCCTCATCGAAATCGATGCCAAGCACGCGGCCGGCGCCGCGGCGTTTCATCTCGATCGAATAGAAACCCGCATTGCAGCCTATGTCGAGCACCGCCTTGCCGGAAAGATCGGCGGGAATGGCGTCGGCGAATTTGCGCCATTTGATCAGCGGATAGTTGCCAAGGAAATGGTCGGGAGCGGTTTCGATGCCGGCCAGTTCCATATTGTGGAACCATGGGCCGAGCGCATCGATACGGCGGCGGATTTCGGCATCGGAATGCAGCATGGCTAGCCTCTTTCGCCTGCGAGGACAGGGACGTGCTGGTGGCTGGGCAGCGTAATGTCGACTTGATCGTCCCTGGTACCGGCGGCGCTTTCAAGCAGGCGAAGTGCGGTGCGGTAGCCGTTGAAGGTGCCGACGTCGACATAGGCGGTGCCAGCCTTGATGCCGCAGGCATCGCCTCCGGCGGCGAGATAGGCATTGACCAGCGTGCCGATATATTCGTCGCACCGGTCCCGTTCCCGCCACAGCGCGGCGAGCTGGTGAAGGGTGCGGCCGGGCATCTTGAACGCACCCCAGATCCAGTTCGATTGGGCATTCTGCTGCTTGACCTGGATTTGCTTCACCCGGCTGTCCTGGTCGACAACAACGGCGTCGAAGAACTCCGGCTGGTCCACCGGAAACAGCAGGAAGGACAGGCCGTCGTCCGGGAGGGCCAGGAAGCCGTCTTCGGGAAACCAGATCGTATCAGGCAACCCGACCAGAACGGTCTCATCGGCTGTGACGAGCGGTGCGGCACGGAAGATGGCGTCGCAAAGGCCGACCGGAGAGGGCTGCACCACAAACAGCGCAGTCGCGTCGGCATAGCCGGCAGAATAATATTCGAGGATATCCGACTTACCCGAGCCGATGACGAAGCAGATCTTGTCGGCCCCCGCGCGCACCATGCGGCGCACCAGGTATTCGCTGACCGCGCAAGGCCGTTCGGTGTTGCCGTCGATGCGGCTGCCGACCGGCAGAAGCTCCTTCGAAAAGCCGAGCGGCTGGATGCGGCTTCCCCGTCCGGCTGCGGGCACGATGCCCAACATCAAACTGCCTCCTTCAACGGCTCGCCATGCGTGGAGCCGTGCAGTGCATCGGACAGGATGCGGTCGAATTCCTTCGCGCGCCGTGCCGAGGTGTGTTCCTCCAGCACCCGCTCGCGCGCTCGACGGCGGATGGCGTCAAGCTCGGCGTCGGACAGGTCGAGCGCGGCGACCACGTCGTCGGTGCTGTTCGCCACGACGATCTCTTCGCCGGGCCGGAAAAAGGCCTCCAGTCCCGGCCATGTGTCGCTCACCATCGCGGCACCGCAAGCGGCGGCTTCGAACAGCCGGCCAGATGGGCACCAGCCCCTTTCTGCCATCGCCTCGCGGGTCACATTCAGAGTCAGCCGTGATGATGAAAAGAAGGCGGGGTGGTCGGCGGGCGGCAGGTGACGGACGAAGAAAATATTGTCGCTCCACGGGAATTCCTGCGGATATTGTGCGCCGCCAATGATGAAGCGGCGCTCCGGCAGGCGCGCAGCCGGACTGACCAGCAGCCTCTCGACCCCGGCCTGGCGGTCTGCCGCATAGGTCCCGAGATAGGAAAGGTCGCCGGCAAACTCCGGCCTGGGCGGAGCCGGCCGGTGTCGCTCTGGATCGACATGGCCGTAGAGCGGCATGACGTGGCGCGCACCCAGCATCGACCTCAATGCGTCGATCGCGGTTCCTCCCGTGTAGCTCAGCACGAGATCGAAATCGCGAAGCCCTTCCGGCCCGAAATAGGCCGGAGGCTCACCTTGTTCGATCCGCGCCAGCGTCACCGGCGTGTCCAGATCGTAGAACACCTTCAGTCCGCGGCAGGCCTGGTGGGCAAGGCGCGACGCGCTCACGGCATCGGGGCAATAGGAGGTGACGATGACGACATCGGCCTCACTCATCGCCTGCTCGGCAACGCTCTGGATGTCCTGCCAGTCCGGATAAAGGACAATGCTGCCGCCATCCAACTGATCGAGGTCGCGCGTCCCGGCATAATAGGGAGTGTTGCGTTCGAAGAAGGTGATGGACCAGCCCAGCCCGGCCATCGCCCGGATCAATCCGCGCCACAGTGTGGCGTGCCCATTGCCCCACGACGATGTCACGGTAAGACCGAAAATAGCCATACGCATCCGGCAATTCCTCGTCAGGCAGCTTCGTTGAGTCTGATCAGCTTCGACCCCCAGTCCCCCCAAACAACCGTGGTGATCGAGGCTGGGTCGATATCGAAGCGAAAGCAGTTCCCCAGCGACAGGCCGAGCACCTTGCACACGGCGGCCTTGATGACGTCGGCATGGCTGACCAGTGCGACGCCCTGGTTCTGGTAGGTGCCGCGGACCTGCTCGATCAATGAGACGACGCGTTGCTGCACGTCCAGCATGGTCTCGCCGCTCGGTGTTCTCGCCTGCTGACGCTGGTCGTTCCACACCCGCCAGTCGGCATCCTGGTTCAGCTCCTCGAAGGTCTTTCCCGACCAGGTGCCGAAGTCGATCTCATCGATCTCCTCGCGGATCGCGATTTCACCGGCATTGCAGGCGAGCGCGATCGGATTGGCAGTCTCCTGCGTGCGTTCGCGCGGGCTGCAGAAGATTGCCGCTATCGCCTCACGTGCCATGCGGTCTGCCAGATGCGAGGCCTGTGCCTTGCCGGCTTCGCCGAGGCAAACGCCGGCCATCCTTCCGGCAAGATAACAGCCGACATTGTCGTGCGCGGCGTGGCGCACCAGAAAGAACGTCGTCGTCATTCCGCGGCATCGAGCATCGGCTCGTCCTTGCCGGCGATAAAAGAGAGCGTGCGCTGGCGCGCTTCCGCGTCGGTGAACTGCTCGGGCGGCGATTTCATGAAATAGCTGCAGGGACCGGTCAGCGCGCCCGCGATACCGCGGTCGAGCGCCAGCTTGGCGCAACGCACCGCATCGATGACGACGCCGGCCGAATTGGGCGAATCCCACACTTCCAGCTTGAGCTCGGCATTGAGCGGTACGCCGCCGAAGGTCGTGCCTTCGACCCGGATATAGGCCCACTTGCGGTCGGTCAGCCACGGGACATGGTCGCTCGGCCCGACGTGAATGTTGCCGGGCTCCAGGGGAACGTCGATCTGGCTGGTGACGGATTGCGTCTTTGAGATCTTCTTCGATTCCAGCCGCTCGCGCTCCAGCATGTTGAGGAAGTCGGTGTTGCCGCCGAAATTGAGCTGGTAGGTGCGATCGATGCGCACGCCGCGCTCGCGGAACAGGTTGGCGAGCAGCCGGTGGACGATCGTCGCACCGACCTGGCTCTTGATGTCGTCGCCGATCAGCGGCAGGCCGTGCTGCTCGAAGCGCCGGCGCCACTCCGGCCGCGAGGCGATGAAGACGGGTATACAGTTGACCAAGGCACAGCCCGCCTCGAGCGCGCACTCGGCATAAAAGCGCGTTGCCTCCTCCGAACCGACAGGCAGATATGACACCAGGATTTCGGCGCCGCTTTCGGCGAGGATCTTGCTGATGTTGGCGACGGGTTCGTCGGCCTCCACGATCTCGTCACGCAGATATTTGCCGATGCCATCCAGCGTCGGTCCGCGTTCGACGCGGGCGCCGGTAGGCGCTACATTGGCAAAGCGGAAAGTATTGTTCGGCGCGCTGTAGATCGCGTCGGCCACATCGCGTCCGACCTTGCCCTTGGCGACGTCGAAAGCGCAGACCACTTCGATGTCCTTGACATGGTAGCCGCCAAGATCGGCATGCATCAGCCCGGGTATGGGCTCATTGCTTCTTGCGTCGCGGTAATAGGTGATGCCCTGAACAAGGGAGGAGGCGCAGTTGCCGACGCCGACTATTCCGATCCGAACTTTCTTCGATCCCACGAAACCGCTGCCTATGCTGTTGAAGGTAAGTTCTTCGTGCCAAACCGCCTGCCTCGCTGATTGTTCCTTGCCGGCTGCAAAAATCGTGCAACCGATGGTGGATCAAAGTAGCGCTCGCCGAGTTGTGCAGTGAGGCCAACCGGGACGGGACAATGATCGTCTATGGCGACCACAAGCGAATTGAGAGCGCGCGACATGTTCGCAGCTCGGCCTGCGAAGCGGCCGGGCACATTGCGGACATGCCCAGCGGGATCGAACGCCACGCAGCCCTGGTCGGCCTGTTCATCAAGACCTCGGAATTGGTCCGGGGCCTTGCCGATGCTGAATTCGAGGCCAACGGCATGGACAGGAATTCCCGACAGCGGATCGCGGGCGCAAATCTCCTGGTCGGCTTGGCCCGGGACGTGGGCAGATCGTGGAGGGCCGGATTCGCCGTCGACGGCCCGATCGATGCCGACGTGCCGCGAATGCTGGCCGAACTCGATTGCGACGGCGAAATCCTCATCGGCACGGCCGAGGGCTACGCCCATTACGCGCTCTATCCGGAAAGCTATTTGGTCGCCGCGCGGCAGTCGGGTCTCGATGCGAACACATGCGTAATCGGCATCCGCAGCATCGGCCTGGGGCTTGCAGCGATGGTGGCTGCAGCCATCGGCGCACAGGCACCCGTCGGTGTCCGTCCGATCGGTCATCCGTTTCGCAGGCGGCTTGCCGCCGATCCGGAACTGATCGGCGGCTGGAGGACAAGGCCATCGGCCCATTTCGCTGTCGTCGATGAGGGCCCGGGCCTGTCCGGCAGCTCGTTTCACGCCGTCGTCGCATGGCTGCAAGCGCTGGATATCGATGCCGGGCGCATCCATCTGTTCCCCAGCCATTCGGGTGGGCCGGGTCCCGAGGCATCGGCGGACATCCGTGAGGCATGGACGGTTTGCCAAAAACACACCGCGGATTTCGAACGGACTTTCCCCGCGGGATCCGCTCTGCCGGCGCTGCGGGATTGGGTGGCCAGGACGATCGGCCGCACAGCGGTCAGCCTGATGGAAATATCCGCCGGAGAGTGGCGTCGCTTGCATTATGGCTCGCAGGATCATTGGCCACCCGTCCACCGCGGCTTAGAGCGGCGAAAGTTTCTTGCTTCTGCGGGCCGGGAAAAATGGTCGGTCAAATTCGTCGGCCTCGGTGAAATCGGAATGCACAAGGCCGAGACTGCCAGGAGGCTGCATGACGCAGGCTTTGGCCCGGAAATTGCCGGGCTGTGCCATGGCTTTCTCGTCGAACGCTGGAGCGACGGTGCAACGCTGGAGCGGGCAAGGCATTCGAAACAAAAAATGGTCGCTCATCTGGCGCGCTATCTCGCCTGGCGCGCAGCCAATCTGCCCGCCTCCGGGCCGGGTGCCTCGCTGGAGGCGCTTGCCGACATGGCCGTGCGGAATACCAGCGAGGCGCTGGGCGAAAGCCGCGCGGCGGAGCTGCGGAACTGGTTCTCGAAACAGGCTTCACCAAAGACCATGCAGCGGGTCGAAATCGACGGGCGGCTTCATCCGTGGGAGTTCATCCTTTCGCGCGGCGGAACGCTGATCAAGACGGACGCCCTCGACCATTGCCGATCGCACGATCTGATCGGCTGCCAGGACATCGCCTGGGACATTGCCGGCGCCCGTGTCGAGTACAGCCTCTCCGACGCGGCGACTGCGGCACTGTGCAAAGCTGTCGAGGCGACTACGTCTCGTCCCGTCGATGCCAAACTGGTCCACTACTACGAGCCCTGCTATCTCGCCTTCCAGCTTGGCTTGTGGAGCATGGCTGAGCGATCGGGCGATGATCGGGAACAGATCCGGCTGGCGGCCGCGGCAAGACGTTACGCTGCCGCGCTGCTTCGTTTCCTGGAAAGCCAAGGCGACCTGCGGCCCTTCGAGCCCGATCAATCCAGCCGGCGCAGCATATCCGCTTCCTTTTCGAGGATGGCGGCTACCTCCTCGCGCTGAAGATGCGTCATCATCAGGCTCACACAACATTCCAGATAGGTGATAGAGGCGCGCCGCAGGAAGGCAGCCGTCTCCTTTGCGGCCATTTGTTCGATGTCTTTGGCGGATCGCTTCGGATGCACAGTCGTCTCCATGCCGGTACCTTGGCAGAACCAGAAGCTGGACGGGTTGTTCCCGCGACGAGAAAAAGTGACCAAATCCGAAACGACCGCGCGATCATACAGCGGCCAGACGCTCCTCGCCTCAGGCCGGCAGGTTTTGCAGCCGGCCTGATGCAGAACGCACGGTGGCGGCAATTCGACGTCTTCTGTCGATCATCTGCGCCGTCTCAAGCTCGGCAAAATAGCCGATCGTGTGCATCAAACCCTGCCTGAGCGGCACTTTTGGCGACCAGCCGAGAAGCTTTCTCGCGCGGGAAATGTCGGGTTGCCGACGACGAGGATCGTCTTGCGGCAGCGGCAGGAATTTCAGGCCCGATTTGGTTGCGGTCATGCCTCTCACCAGGCTCGCCAGTTGCAGGATGGTGAACTCCCCCGGATTGCCCAGATTAACCGGCTGGCGTGGATTGGGATCGACCTCCATCAGCCGGATCAAGCCGTCGACCAGATCGGAAACGTAGCAGAACGACCTGGTCTGCAGCCCGTCGCCGAATATCGTCAGCGGCCGTCTCTCGAGTGCCTGCATGATCAGATTGGAAACGATCCGTCCGTCCGCAGGGTCCATCCTGGGACCATAGGTGTTGAAGATGCGCGCGACACGGATATCGGCCTTTCCCATTCTCAAATAATCGAAGCATAAGGTTTCGGCGGTGCGCTTGCCTTCGTCATAGCAGGCGCGGGGCCCGATGCAGTTCACGTGGCCGACATAGTCTTCCTTCTGCGGATGCTGTTCGGGATCGCCGTAAATTTCGCTGGTGGACGCCTGCAGGAACCGGGCGCCATTGCGGGCGGCGAGCTCCAGCAGATTGAGCGTTCCGATGACGCAAGTCCGCGTCGTATGGACCGGGTCGGCCTGGTAACGCGGCGGCGAGGCCGCGCACGCCATGTTGAAGATGCGGTCAACCGGTTCGCCAAGCTCCAACGGTCGGCAAATGTCTTGCTTGATCAGCCGAAAATCCGGACGATCGGCGATCGATGCTATGTTCTCCATGCGGCCGGTAAGGAAATTGTCGACGCAGATCACGCGCCAGCCGGCCTGGAACATTGTCTCGCAAAGATGCGAACCGAGGAAACCTGCGCCGCCGGCGACAAGCACGGTCTTGGTCCGTTGCGCCTTTCTTGATAGCTGCATCTCTATCTTCTCCCGTCTGCGGGTCATGCTGCGCTCTCGACGTCCAGATCGAGAACAGAACCTGGCGATTTGGCCTGCGCCAGCAGCGAAACGAATTCGCGGGCTCTTGCGATGCTTGTGTGAGCTGCGAGGATGAGCACGCGCGCCTGCCTGGCCATGGCAAGCCGGGCGCCGTCGGATTCCCCGGACAGGATACCGACTACGTCCTCGGTCCTGCGAGCCGTGTGGATCGTCCGCTCTGGAAACAGGCTGTCCAGTCCGGCCCAGCTATCGCTGATGATCGCCGTGCCGCAGGCGGCTGCCTCGAAGAGGCGCACGCTGGGCGACCATCCGGCCGCGATCATGGAACTGCGCGTGACGTTCAACGTGTAGCGTTGGCGGCTGTAAAAGGCGGCGTGATCTGCCGGCGGCAGGTGTTCGATGCGATCCACATTGTCCGGCCAGGCGATTTCGCGCGGATATTGCGAGCCTGTCACGACGAAGCGGCGCTCTGGCATGCGACGCGCCGGTTCGAACAGCAGGGCCTCCAGCGTCGCCTGGCGGTCGGGGCTGTAGGTGCCGAGATAGCCGAGATCCCAGCGGATTGGATCACCGGTTCCGTGATGCCGTTCCGGGTCGACGGAGCAGTAGAGCGGCTCGGCCCGCCTCGCGCCGAATTCCGCCGTTAGACGGGCAAGCGTCGGCCCGCCGGTGAAGGAGAAGTAGACGTCGAAATACGGGACCTGCCGCCTGGCAATGTACTCGCAATCATCGGTCGAAAGCTTTGCCAGCGTGATCGGAGTGTCGATGTCGTAGAAGCAGAACTGACCCGTGCACAACGATGCCACGACGTCGATGATTTCAGGGCCTTCGGGAACGAAGGAGCCGACGACCACGATATCGGCATCGCGCAGGCAGCGCGCAAAATTGCGGCGAAGATCATCGATCGTTTCATAGTAGCGCAAGGCGCAGAAATCGGGATCGCGCAGATCCCGGTGACTTGCGTACCACGGCACGTCGCGTTCGAGAAAAGTGACGCGGTGGCCGAGTTCGTGGAGACCTTTAAGCAGCCCCCGAAAGGTGGTGGCATGGCCGTTTCCCCAGGATGAGGAGAGCGACAGGCCAAGAAAGACGATGTCGAGCGGCTTCGTCATTCGGCCGCCTCCACGGTCGGACGCTCGAAATGGCGCCTGAAGATGGCGTCGGCCAAAACGGCCCGTGTCGTATAGGTATGTTCGCCAAGTACCCGCCGAAGCGCCGATGCCCCGATCGCCTTGGCCCGTTCGGCACTAAGGCTTTGCATGATCTCGGCGACGTCCTCGCCATCGCGCGCGACCAGGATTTCCTCGCCGGGTTTCAGGAACAGGTCGACGCCGAGCCAGGCGTCGGTGATGAGGCATGCGCCGGCGCCCGCCGCCTCAAAAACGCGCGTCGCAGGTGAAAAGCCATTGGCCGCCATGCTGTCGCGGCTGATGTTCAGCACCGCCTTGGCCGTGACGTTCAATGCATTGTGGTCGCGCGTGCCGACATGGCCGAGCCATCGGACATTGGCGGGCATCTGCTTGTCGCCCCAGCCCGATCCGCCGAGCAGGAAGCGCTGATCGGCGGAGCGGCCGGCCGGGTCGAGGAAGAAGGCCTCGACGCGCGCCTCGCGGTCCGGCAGCCGGTTGCCGAGAAAGGCGAGATCGCAGGCAAAGCGCATGTCCTTGCCGACCGGATGATGCGTTTCCGGATCGAGCGCGTTGTAGATCGGCACGCATTCGGCCGCCCCCATTGCCCGATAGGCCCAGACCACCGGGTCGCCGCCGCCATAGGTCAGCACGAGGTCGATTTCCTGCAGCGCGCGATGCAGCGGATGGTCGGGCTCGTCGCGCAACTGGCCAAGCGTCGCCGGCGCATCGACATCCCAGAATACGGTGAGCGCATCGGCACGGGCGTGATCGAGCACCGCCCGCAACAGTGCGTCGTCGGCGAAACCGACGCCGCTCGCCTTGACGACGATATCTGCCTCCGCCGCTCGCGCCGCCACCTGCATCATGGCATGCGGAGTGGCCTCGTAGACGACGACGGCACACCAGTCCGGCGCCTCGATGTCGCGGTTCTTCTGGCGATCGTAGACATCGGGCTCATAGAAGGTGATGTCGTAGCCGAGCCTGGCCAAGGCCTTGAGCAGCCCGCGGTAATAGGTGGCCGCGCCGTTCCAGTAGGACGACAGCAGGCTTGACCCGTAAAATGCGATCTTCATTCGGCGGCCTCCTTTGCAAGGATCGTGTCGGCGGCTTGGCGGCGCCCGCATTCGGCGAGCACGCCGAACAATTGATCCGCCCGGTGCCGGCATGTGTGCCGCAAGCGGATGGTCTCGAGGCCCGATGTCGCCAGAGAAGCGGCGAGGTCCGCGTCGTGCAGCACGGCGCGAAGATGACGCCGCATCTCGGAACCGTTGTTTGCAAACAGAAAATCTACGCCGGGCCTGAACAGGCATTCGACATCGGACCACGGCGCCGAAACGAGCGGGATGCCGCAGGCGAGCGCCTCGAACATGCGGATGGTCGGGATGCCGGGCAGGCTTTCGCGGTATGGACGCCGCGGGATGTGAACCGTGATGCGGTTCGCCGCGAACGCCTTCGGCACGTCGGCATTGGCGATCCAGCCTTCGCAGCGCAGGCCGGCGGCCGCAAGGTCGGCGAGCGCCTCCCGCGGATAGCGAACGCCGTGGACGGTTCCGCTCAGGCCGAGTTCACGCACCGGGCCGACCAGGAACTCCCTGATTTCGGCACTGCGCTCGTCGTCGCCCCAATTGCCGATCCAGATAAGGTCGGAACTACGCTCGATTTCAGGATGCGGCTGGAACAGGTGGTCATCGGCTGCCTCGTGCCAGGTGAAGACCCGCTTGCCCCATCCGGCGCGAAGATAGCTTTCCCGCAGCGCCTCGCCGAAGGCGAGCACGCCGTCGTAATGTTCAAGCCGCAAGGCGGAAATCGCTTGCGTGGCCGAGATAGCGCGATGGTGCGTGTCGTGGAACAGCAGCGTGAAACGGCCGCCAGTTGCTTTCGCCCTGCCCAGCCGCGCAACAAGGTCCGGCTCGGTCCACTCATGCACGATCACCACATCGGCGTCGGAGATCCAGGCTTCGTGGTCGAAAGCGGCATCGTAGGTCACCGGCATCAACTCGGGGAAGTCCTTCCGGAATCGCTCGATTGCGAAGGACCCTTTCTCGGCCAGCAGGTTCGACCGGCTCCAGCCGTCGGCGGGCTCCAGCGCGATAGCCTGGTGCCCGCGCGCGACCAGCTCACGCATGATGCCGCGCAGGAAATGTGCGTTGCCGTGGTTCCAGTCGGAAACGATCGAATGGGTGTAGAATAAAAATCGCATAATCAATTATCCGCCATGGTGGCCAGGGCCGCCTTGTCGTAGACGCCGCGCATGGCGGTCGCCTGTCTTGCCAATGAAAATCTGCGGCTTCGGCGAGCGGCTGCTTCACCGAGCTCTCGCCGGCGCTGCGCGTCGCTGCAAAGGCTGTTGACGCATCTGGCGAGATCGCCCGGATCGCGCGCGTCGAAGAACATGGCCGCCCCGTCCCACAATTCGCGATAGGTCGAGATATCCGCGAGCACCAAAGGCGTCTTCGACATCGCGGCTTCCAGCGTGGCCAGGCCGAACGGTTCGTAGAGCGACGGCGATACGAAAATGCCTGCCCGCGCCATCAGCGAGCGCACTTCCTCATGTGGCACCGGTCCGACGGGAACGGCGTGACTGAAGCCAACATGCTGGCCGTCCGGGCCTTGCAAGGAGCCGGCGACGAAGACCGGCCATTGCGTCAGGGAGGCGGCCTGGTCCAGCACCGCCGCATTCTTTCCTTCGTCCCACCAGCGCGCGGCGGCGAAAACCACCGATTCCCGTCTTTCGCTCTTCGCGCCGGGCCGCGCCCCGTTGCCGACGACGCTCAGGCGGGCGATCGGCCCGTAGCAGGTTTCGAGCATGTCGGCATGGCTGCGGCTGGGTGCAACGACAATGCCTGTTTTGTCGAAACCGCGCCGGTTGCGGTCCTTCTGCCAGGCCCATTCGCCGTCCGCCGCCTGTCCCTTGACGGCGTGGAACCATGTCACCACGCAGGAATGCGACACCGTCACGATCGGGCAGGGCACATCGAGCCCCGCGGCCTGCGTCGGCGCGTTGAGATGGACGATTTCGACGGCGTAGTCACGTATGAGCGGGTGCAGCTCCGGCTGCAATGTATCGAGGTCGTGCTCGTTGCGGGTCATCCAGTCGGGCGGCGTGTTGAGCCAGGTCAGCGCCGCGAATGACTGGGCCTCCTCCGCCTGCTGCCTGGACGGTTCCGGACCAAGCCCGGCAAGCACGACGCTGTCGCCGCCGGCGACCAATTGCCTGGCCAGATCGAGCGCATAGCGCCAGACGCCACCGACGGCATCGACGGTCATCAGTATGCGACGCGGCGGGCTCAGCGTCCGCAACATGTGGCCTCCAATTCAGCCAGCGGACGCGGACGCTTCTCCTGGATGTCGCTGAACGTTCGGAAGGATGCGAGGTAATGTTCATGCGCGCGCTCCCAGGCGAGATCGTCCGGCTCGCCCCAAAGTTCGCGGTAGCTCGGCGAACTCGGATAAGGATAGAGCGGCACCGGTTCGTTGGCCCAAACGCCGTTGTCGATCAGGTGCTTCCGCCAATAATCGACGAGCGCGGGATCGTCCTCGACCACGCCGATCAGATTGGCCTGCACGAACGGCACGTGGCGCCTTGCGTCGACCAGCAGCGCGGCCAGCTCCTCGGTGCCCAAACGGCAGCGTTTTGCCAGCATGGCGCGGCCTTCCACAGTCAGGCTTTCGAGGCCCGCCTCGATCGAGACGCAGCCGGCGGCACCGAGCAGCTTCAGCAATTCCGGCTTCCAGAGGTCAATACGGGTCTGCACGCCGAACTTCACATCGCGATCGACCAGCGCCTCCAGCAATGCCTTTTGCGGCAGGAAGATCTCGTCGATGAAGTAGATGTAGCCGACACCCTGTGCGATCAGCCGGTCGATCTCGGCGATCACTGCTTCGTGGTTCCGGCGGCGGTAGGCATCGCGGAAATCGATCTTGGCGCAGAAGCTGCAATTATACGGGCAGCCGCGCGACGCCTCGACCTCCGCGCCAAAGCCGACCTGGTTGTCGTCGAAGCGATGATGGTGGTGCGAATGCGCGGCAATCCAGTCCGACGGCCATTCGAGCGGCGGGTGATCGATGAACGAGCTCGCATGCACGCCGCCGTTCGAGACCAGTTCTCCATCCTCGAAATAGGCCGTGGACGGCACCGCGCTCCAGTCGTCGCGCCGGGCAAGTTCCGCGACCACTTCCTCGCATTCGCCGCGCACGACGATGTCGACGCCTAGCTTGCGCAAAGTCGGCGTCGGCGTCGCCGAGCCATGCGGCCCGACGGCGACGGTGCGACCGCCGCACCCGGCAAGATGATTGAGGAAATCGGCCGGCACCCGCAACTCGGGCGGTGCGCAGCGCCAGAACAGGTAGGTCGGCGCGGTGCTGACGACGGTCATGTCAGGCTCGAATGCGGCGACGCGATCGGCGAGCGCGGCGTTGTCGAGCTTCTGGATCTGCCCGTCCAGCATCAGCACCTCGTGGCCGGCGGCGTCGAGCAGCGCTTTCGAATAGCCGAGTTCGAGCGGCAGATGCGGCTGGCGGCAGCCGAAATAGATGCTGTCCTGGTACGTCCAGGACGGATTGACCAGAGCGACCCTCATGCCACGTACCTCGCCGGTTCGGGATGCGGGTCGAGGCGATGACGCTGCAGCCAGTCGGCGAGGTCGCGGATGCCGTTTTGCCACGGGACGTGCGCTTTCCATCCCAGCGCCGCCTCGATCGCGCGTGTGTCGGCGACGAAGAACGGTTGGTCGCCGGTGCGTTCGCGGTCGTAACGGATCGGAACGTCCCGTTTCGTTATGTCGCGAATCTCGTTCAGCAGCGTGCGCAGGCTGACGGCGTTTTGTGGTCCGCCGCCGAGATTGAATGCTTGGCCGCTGATTTCCTCGATCCGGTCGAGCACGGCGCGATAGGCCGCGACCGCGTCGGCAACGTGGAGGATGTCGCGCACCTGCTTGCCGTCGCCATAGATGGTGATCGGCCGGTCCGAGAAGGCGCTAAGCAGGAAGTGGGCGACCCAGCCCTGATCCTCCGTCCCGAACTGGCGCGGTCCATAGATGCAGCTCATGCGCAGCACCGCCGTCGGCAGGTCGTATGACTTGGCGTAGTCGAGGACATACTGGTCCGCCGCGCCCTTGGAGCAGCCATAGGGCGTGCAGAAATCGAGGCCGCGCGTCTCGTCGATGCCGTGCGCATGGACGGCCGCGTCGCGAGGCGCGTATCTGCCGTCCTCTTCGCGCATGGCGAGATCGGCAAGGCGGCCATAGACCTTGTTGGTGCTGGCGAAAACGACGGGGGTGCGCTTGCCGCTGCGGCGAGCGGCTTCCAGGACGTTGAACGTCCCGCGCAGGTTGACGTCGAAATCCTCGTCCGGTCGAACCAGGCTCGTGGTGACGGCGGTCTGCGCTGCAAAGTGGAAAACCGCCTTTGAACGCGCCACCAGCGGCGCGAGCGCCTCGGCGTCGCGGATATCGGCGATTTCGATGGTCAGGCGGCTGCCGTGCTTTTGCGTCAGCCATTCCAGGTTCTGCTCGACGCCGGGACGGCTCAGGTTGTCGATGACCAGCACCAGTTCGCCATCCGACAACAGGCTGTCGGCGAGGTTGGAGCCGATGAAGCCGCTGCCGCCGATAATGGCGATGGGCATTTCGCGAAAATCGGGTGACTCCGGTCTCATGATACCAGCCCTCGCGCTTCGAGTTCCCGCTTCATCTCGGCGCTGCGATCGATGGCGACCGTGTTGCGCACCCAGGCGACGAAATCGCCGAGCGAATGCTCCAGCCGGTACTGCGGCTGGAAGCCGAGCAGTTCGCGCGCCTTGGAGATGTCGGCAAAGCAATTGCGGATATCGCCGGAGCGTGCCTTGCCGAGGATTTCCGGCTGGCGGCCAGGCACGCCCATCGCTTCGGCGAGCAGCCGGGCGACATCGCTGACCGCGTAGGCTCGCCCGCTGCCGATGTTGATGACGTGGCCGCGTGCCTGCGGCTGTTCCAGCGCCAGCCGGAAGGCGCGGGCGACGTCGCGTACATGCACGAAATCGCGCTGCTGTTCGCCGTCCTCGAAGATCAGCGGCCGCTGGCCGTTGGCGATGCGCGAGGCGAAGTTCGCGAGGACGCCGGTATACGGGTTCGAGAGCGCCTGTCCGGCGCCGAAGACATTGAACAGGCGCAGCGCCACCGCATCGACCCCATAGGCTTCGCCGAAGATCAGTACGGCGCGTTCCTGGGCGTATTTCGTCAGCGCGTAAATTGAGGCGAGATCGACCGGTTTCTGTTCGTCGGTCGGCAGCGGCGACAGGACTTCACCTTCCGGGGACAGGGGATTCCATTGGCCGCTGCGGATATCGTCCGGCTGCCGTCTTGCATTGTCGATGCGCCGGCCGTCCGGCGTCGCATAGAGACCCTCGCCATAGACGCTCATCGACGAAGCA
Organism: Mesorhizobium sp. M1182; assembly: GCF_040318335.1. NCBI lineage: Bacteria > Pseudomonadati > Pseudomonadota > Alphaproteobacteria > Hyphomicrobiales > Phyllobacteriaceae > Mesorhizobium > Mesorhizobium sp. M1182. The sequence continues at coordinate 509,198 of NZ_JAMYMD010000001.1, read as the reverse complement.
ACGACGATCCGTTCGATCGGGCGTTTGATCAGCGCTTCCAGCAACGTGGCGGTGCCGAGGTCGTTGGCGCCGACATAGCGGGCGATCTCGTACATGGACTGGCCGACGCCCACTTCAGCCGCCAGGTGAATGATCGCGTCGACATCGTCGACCGCCTCTGAGATGGCGTCGCGATCGCGAACGTCGCCTTTGATCAGCTTGGCGCCTGGCGGCAGGCTGATTGCCTCGCCACCATGCACCTGGTCCAGCAGCGCATCGAGAATTGAAACCCCATAGCCATGTTCAACGAGTTCCTGGGCGACGTGGCGGCCGATAAAACCGCAGCCTCCCGTGACCAGTATACGTTTCACGACAACTCCTCATACGAATGGCTTTGCCGCCCCAAACTTCCGGGCGAAAGGTTTGTTCCCTTGCTTCAACAAAGTTCCCGGAACGCTGCGCTCCGAAAGCGACCCCGCCTCGGGCTGGGCACGGGAACATCGAAGCGCGCTTGGTGTTAGGAGCCATAATCAACCAACCGCGCGCACATGCCGGGCAGCAATGCATCTGCTGGTTGTGTGAGGGCAGACCGGAGCAACGCGTGAGATCTCGCGGCCTGCGGTGGAATCGAAGGGAGATTGCGATGTCTGAATCCAGGACGACCACCGATCACGACGAAATCCGCCGTTGGGCCGAGGACCGCGACGGGCGACCGGCGGTGGTGCGCACCAAGGGCGAGGGAGGCATACTGCGCATCGACTTCGGCGAGCCTGAAGAGACGTTCGAGCCTGTCGAATGGGACGAGTTCTTCAGGATCTTCGATGAGAACGAACTGGCCTTCCTCTACCAGGATGAGACCAGCGGCGGAAAGACCAGCCGCTTCAACAAATTCGTCGAACGCAGCCGGAAGTAGGATCGCGGCAAACAGCGGCCACGGTCAGTGCAGCAGGTTTGGCCCGCGTGCCCTGACGATGTTTCGCATGATGCCGTTGAGCCAGTCCTCCGTGGAGGAGCCGGATCGTCTCTTGTCGATTTCGCCGATGGCCTGTTCGAGCGTTCGCTCGACCAGCCGGTCGGAGGCCTCCACATCTCCCAGCAGCAGGCGCGCCGCGAGCCTGAGCTTGGGCAGCAGCGAAAATACGTCGTCCGAGGGCTCCGACGATCGGCCTCCTTTCGATGCCGACGTCTCGGCTGGGAAGAGAGCATCGAAGACAGCCTGGCCGTTCGAGGATTTTCGGAGGCTGCTGGCATAGCGAAGGCGCTCAGGAATAACGATGTCTTCGTCGCCGCTGAAAAACACGAACGGCACGCCACGGCGCATCAACTCGTCGGCGATCGGGAATACCCGTCGTCCGTTGAGATTGACGTCCAGGATCGCGGCCTCCGCCTCGTCCGTATGTTTTGATGCCTGTTCGACCGTCGCCACCGGGCCAAGCACCACGGCGCCCATCTTGCTGAAGTAACGTGCAAGATCGCCCGCCAGCATCCATTCGTCCTCGACGATCAGGATATGCAAGCCTTGCAGGTCGCGCACCTCATTGTTCCTTCTTCCTGCGGGATTTACGGCTGTCGGCGCGGACTTCCGCAAAATGGCGGGCCAGGACCTCTTGCAACCGTTCCGCGAGCGCGAGCAGGCGAGGCGGGATGTTTTCAGATACCGGGAACTTGGTCAGATCCGGCGAGGGCAACAGGATTCGCTTGGCCGGCTTTATTTCAGGTGGTCGTCTTGCCATTGGAACCGCCTCCGAAGTCAAATGTTAATGCCCAGCCGCGGTGCTTTGTTCCGTTACTGGACTATTTACTGGCCTCAGGCTCGGCCCGGTCTTAGTCTGAGGCGTGATTAGGGTCTGAGGCCCGATTTGACGGCTTTGTGTTCGCGGCTGTTACCAGGGGCTTGGCGTGGCATCCCAGAATGGCAGATTTCCCATAGTCGGCGTCGGTGCATCGGCCGGCGGCATTCCGGCGATGGAGGGCTTGTTCAAGGGAATGACCGGCGGCACCGGCATGGCGTTCGTCGTCGTCACGCACCTCAGCCCGGAGCGGGAAAGCCTGCTGCACGAGGTCATCCGACGTTACACCGAAATGCCGGTCTTGGTGGCCGAGGAGGGGGCAGCGGTCCAACCCGACCAGGTCTATGTGATGCCGCAAAACGTCGTTCTCACCATCCGTAAGGGCGCGCTTTCGCTGCGCCGGCCGAACACGTTCAGCCGCGAGCGCAAGCCGATCGATATCTTCTTCAGCGCATTGGCCGAGGACCAGGGCGAGTATGCCGTCGGCATTATCTTGTCGGGTGGCGATTCGGACGGCACGCTCGGCGCCAGGGCAATCAAGGAGCATGGCGGGCTGACCATTGCCCAGGCCTCCAACGGTTCCGGCCCGCGCAATCCAGCCATGCCGCAGAGCGCGATTTCGAGCGGCCTGATCGACATAGCGGCGCCCGCCGAGCAGATCGGTGCAAAGCTTCAGGCGTTTGTCCGCGGTTTCGACGTGCTGAACGGCCTGACCGAAGCAGACGACGAACACAAGGCCGAGATGGATCGAGCCCGCGATGAAATCTACACCATTTTGCGCAGCCATTCCGGTCACGACTTTTCCGGCTACAAGGCCAAGACGTTCCTGCGTCGCGTAAAGCGGCGCATGCAGATAACGCAGCTGCAGTCGATCACCACCTACACAGAACGGCTGAAAAGGGATCCGGACGAGGTGGCGAAGCTGTTTCGGGACCTCCTCATCAACGTCACCAGCTTTTTTCGCGACGCCGACGCGTTCAAATTGCTGGAGGACAAGATCATACCGCAGATTTTCGAAGGCAAGAACGCCTCCGATGCGGTGCGTGTGTGGGTGCCCGGCTGCGCCACCGGCGAGGAGGTGTTCTCGATCGGCATGCTGATGCGCGAGCGCATGGAGAAACTTTCGGCGCAGCCGCGCGTCCAGATATTCGCGACCGACATCGATGAGCCGGCGCTCGCGGTGGCGCGTGCGGCACGTTATCCAGAAGCGCTGCTGCACGGGCTTTCGCCCGAGCGCAGGCAACGCTTTTTCCACAGTGACGGCGAGAGCTATGTGCTCGGCAAGGAGGTGCGCGAACTGTGCATCTTTTCGCCGCACAGCATTATCCGCGACCCTCCCTTCTCGCGCATCGACATGATTTCGTGTCGCAACCTGCTGATCTATTTCGGCCCGCAGATCCAGAACCGGGTCATCCCGATCTTCCACTACGCGCTGCGCCCGGGCGGCTATCTGTTCCTCGGGACCTCGGAAACCATCGGTCAGCACGGTGACCTGTTCGCCACGGTCGACAAGAAGCAGCGGATATTCCAGGCGCGGGAACATGCCACGCCGCGGCCGCCGGTCCTGATCGGCAATGGCCGCACGGGTGCCCTTCCGGTCGGACGCGGCGGCTCGAAGAAGGATGCGACCAGCCATTCACTGCGCCAGGCGATCGAGGCTCAGGTGCTGGAGCGGTTCGCCCCGCCTCACGTTCTGGTCAATGGCGATGGCGACATCGTCTACTATTCGGCGCGGACGGGCAAATATCTGGAAGCGCCGCAAGGCGCCCCGAGCCGGCAGTTGCTGACCCAGGCCCGCCACGGGCTGAGACTGGAACTGCGCGCCGCGTTGCGGGAAGCAGCCACGACGCGCCGCACGGTCGTGCGGGAGAATATAGCGGTCGAGGAAGACGACGAACAGCTTCAGTTCATTACATTGACGGTCGAGCCATACACGGAACGCGGTAATGGCGAGCCCCTCTACCTCGTCCTGTTCAATCCGGTGGGACAGTCCCAGATCCGCTCCGAGCCGGCACACGAAAGCCGCGGCACCGACGACGCGGCCGATCTCGAGCGGGAGTTGCGCGACACACGCGAGCGGCTGCAATCGACCATCGAGGAATACGAAACCGCGCTGGAGGAAGTAAAATCTTCGAACGAGGAACTCGTCTCCGTCAATGAAGAGGCGCAGTCGACCAATGAGGAGCTTGAGGCCTCGAAGGAGGAGATGCAGTCGCTCAATGAAGAGCTAAACACCATCAACGCGGAGCTGACCGGCAAGATAGAGGAACTCGATCGCGCCAACAGCGATCTCAGAAACTTGTTCGAAAGCACGGAAATCGCCACCATCTTCCTCGACCGCAACCTTGTGGTGCGGACCTTTACTCCCGCCGCGTCGTCGTTCTTCAACTTGCGTCCGTCCGATGTCGGCCGCCCGCTGACCGATCTTTCGAGCCGACTCGACTACCCCGAGTTGAAGCGGCACATCCAGGCGGTGTTCGAGACGGGAGAGACCCTGAACCATCACCTTGCGCGCGATGACAACGGCCGGTTTCACCTGGTTCGCATCAACCCTTATCGGGACAAGAGCGGCGGCGTCCAAGGCGTGGTCGTGACCATGATCGACGTGACGACGCTGGCGCAGGCGGAAGAGCGTCAGCAGGTGCTCATCTCGGAGCTGAACCATCGCGTCAAGAACATGCTGGCGGTCGTCGCCAGCATCACCAACCGGACCCGTGAAAACTCGGCGTCGAAAGACGAGTTCGCCGACGCCTTGATCGGCCGCCTGCAGGCGATGTCACGAGCATACAGTCTGCTCTCGCGAGAAAGCTGGACCGAAGCTTCCGTCGAGGAACTGCTGCGCCAGGAACTCGATCCCTTCGGGGCCGAACGGTTCGAACTCCATGGCAAACGGGTGAGCCTCAAGCCGGTACAAGGGCTTTCCTTCGGCATGGCAATCCATGAACTGGCGACGAATGCCGCTAAATATGGCGCCCTTTCGAAACCTGCCGGGCGGATAGTCGTGAAATGGTCGGTGGCGGACGGAACCTTCAGGCTCACTTGGCGCGAGAAGGGCGGCCCCCGCATCAAGGAGCCAACCGACAGCGGCTTCGGCCTTACCCTTCTGCGCGGAGAAATCGGCTACCGGCTGGGCGGAAAGGTTGAAACAACTTTCCACTCAAATGGTTTGGAGGCGGAAATCGCATTCCCTCTGACCCGTGAGGGCTCGTCGTGACCGGAAAGATGCGTGTGCTGATCGTCGAGGACGAATGGCTGATCGCCGACGACGCGGCGGCTTACCTGCGCAAAGCCGGCCATCAGGTGGTTGGACCTGTTTCGTCGGTAACGGCGGCACTCCGGCTCGTTGGCGAAGGCGGGATCGACGCCGCGTTGCTGGATATCCAGTTGAACGACGAGACCAGTTATCCGATCGCGGAAGCGTTACGGATGCGCGGTGTTCCGTTCGCCTTCCTCTCCGGGTATGGCGAACGCGAAATTCCAGCCGGGTTCCGCGCTTGCAGGATGGTGCAGAAGCCGGCGAGCCAGAGTGCGATCCTGAATGCCGTGGATGAACTCGCGCGAGCCGGCTGAGATCGCGATTGAAAGTCGCGCCAGGTCACATCGGCGTGGTGCGTGCCTGCCGCGAACGACGAACGCCTATGGCAATATCCGCACCGGTACCGATTTGACCGCCGGAACATGAGCCCTCTCGGCTCTGTGCCACAAAGGAACCAGCGGGTTGAGCTCGGGGTAGTAACCGGCACAATTTCCCTCCGGCACCGAGTAAGGCGTGATGCGCAGTCCGTGCACGCGGCGCCCCACACCGTCCCGCGCGTTGGCTTCGAGATCGACCTCCTGTCCCGCGCTCAAACCGAGGCGCTGGATATCCTTTTCATTCATCAACAGCACCATACGTGTGCCGCTGATGCCGCGCAGCCGGTCGTTGTAGCCGTAGACGGTGGTGTTGAACTGGTCGTTGGAGCGCACCGTGATCAGTGTCAGCACATCATCGCCGGCGACATCGATGTCGGGATCGGTTTCAAGGCCACTTGGCAGCTTGAAATTGGCCTTCTTGTTCGGCGTCTCCCACACCCGCTTGCTCGCCTTGATGTCGCGATGGAAGCCGCCGGGCGTCAGGAAACGCTCGTTGAAGTCGCGGAAATGTTGGGGGTAGCAGCGCTCGATTTCGTCGCGGATGCGGGAATAATCCCCAACCCACTCATCCCATGGGATCGAACTCCTGCCCGGCACCGTGGCCTTGGCGAGTTCGGCGACGATCCTGGGCTCTGAAAGCAGATGCGGCGAAGCCGGAGGTCGCGATCCGAACGAGCCGTGGATACAGGCGGTGGAATCCTCTACCGACACCCTTTGGTCGCCGCTTGCCTGATGGTCTCTTTCCAGCCGTGACAGGCAAGGCAGCAAATAGGTTGCCCGGCCGGCGGCCAGGTGACTGCGGTTGAGCTTGGTCGCGATCTCGACATGCAGGTCGAGCCCACGCCAGGCTTTCTCGACCAGGCCGGTTTCCGGCACGGCCCGCACGAAATTGCCGCCGAGCCCGACGAAGCCCTTGACCGATCCGTCGATGACGCCTTCGCAGGTTTCGACCGTATCGAGACCTTTTTCGCGCGGCGGTTCAAAGGCGTAGAATTCGGCGAACTTGTCGAGCGGGACGAGCTCGGGTTTTTCCGATATGCCGACGGTGCGCTGCCCCTGGACATTGGAATGGCCGCGCAGCGGCGAAATGCCGGCGCCGGGTTTTCCGATATTGCCGCGCAGCATCAAAAGGTTGCACAGCATCTGGACGTTCTCGGTGCCGTGCCGATGCTGGGTCAAGCCCATGCCGTAATTGCCGATCACCGCGTTGGCATGGCTGTAGACCTCGGCGACATGCTCCAGGTCGGTCTGCGCAATGCCGGATCGCGCGACGATATCGCTCCACTGGGTTTTGCGCAGGAAGGCTTCGAATTCGGCGAAGCCATGCGTGTGTTCGGCGATGAAAGCCGTGTCGAGGACACGCGTCCTGCCGCTTTCGCGGGCGTCGTCGTCGAGCGCCAGCAACGCCTTGGCGATACCCGTCATCGCGGCGATATCGCCGCCCGAACGAACCTGGAAGTAGTCGCTGGACATTTTGGTACCCGGTCCGGGCGACAGCATGTCGAGGGGGTTTTGCGGATTCTTGAAGCGCTTCAGTCCCCGCTCGGGCAAGGGATTGAAAGTGAAGACGGGCACGTTGCGTTGACGTGCCTCCTGCAGCGGATGCAGCAGGCGCGGCGCCGTCACCCCGGTGTTGTGCCCGAAGAAGAACATCATGTCGCATTTCGCAAAGTCTTCGAGCTGCACGGTCCCGACCGGCGAACCGATCGATTCCGGCAAGCCGACCGAGGTCGATTCGTGACACATGTTGGACGAATCGGGCAGGTTCGAAGAGCCATAGATCCGCGCAAAAAGCTGGTACACGAACGAGGCCTCGAGCGAGGCCCGGCCGGACGTGTAGAACACCACCGATTTGGGATCGAGCCGCCGCAGTTCGGCAGCGATGTCGCGGAATGCATCGTCCCAGGAAACCGGCTCGTAACGGTCGGTGGCGGCATTGTAGCGCATGGGCTCGGTAAGCCTGCCCTGCTTCTCAAGATCGTGGTCCGGCCAATCGAGCAGTTCCGTCACCGAATGCTCGGCGAAGAAAGCCGGTTCGCAGCGCAGCTTGGTCTGGTCCCACATCGTCGCCTTGGCGCCGTTTTCACAGAATTCGAAAGGCCTCGGCTGGGCTGGCTTTGCCCATGAGCAAGACACGCACATATAGCCGTCGGCCTTGTTCTGCTTGAGCAGCGTGCTCCATATCCCGGACAACAGCAGGCCTTCGCCGCGCGCCTTGCGGACCAGGGATTTGAGCGATCCCCAGCCGCCTGTCGGGTGGTCGTATTTCTTGGTTTCGATGCGATCGGTTACGGCGGGTTTCATGCGAGCCACTCCCTGTAAGAAGAGCATGCATAAGAACCCGCCGTAAGGCTGAATGTTCCGGGCCGGGTCCGTACCGTCTCGCCGGAACCATTTCCGCCATCGTTTGTTCGGCCCGAAGAAAGGAGCCGCGCGAAATGGAGCGACGTAACGCGTTAATTGCGATGGTGATTTCGGCCATCATCATCGTCGGCTTTCTCATCGGCTTTTTGTACGGCGATATGGGCTGGCGAACTTCGCCGCTCAAAAGAGCCCCTGAACAGAACCAGGGTGGCAATGCTCCGGCCGATACCTCGCCTGCCGCCGGCATCAAGAAGAACCCCAAGGAAAATACCGAAATGCCAGGCCAGCAATGAGTGAGGTCAGCAATGAAGGCAGGTAATGCCACGAACTGAAACGGGGTCCTGTTTTTGCGGCGCCATAACGGCGGAGATGCGCGGCGAGCCGTTCTGGATTTGCTCCGATCACGATGACGACTGCCGCAAGGCGATAGGAAGCCCGCTAACGGTGTGGGTCGGCTATCGGCCTTCCGAATTCACATTGCTCACCGGCACGCCCAAGACCTTTTCGAAAACCCCCGGCGTGCTCCGGTCCTTCTGTGCGGATTGCGGAACATCGATCGGCTATGTCGACCAGGGCCTGCCCGACGAACTCTATCTGTCGATCGGCTTTCTCGACCACCCCGAACGGTTTCCGCCGCAGGCCCACGCATATTGGGACATGAGGCTTCCCTGGGTCGACTTTCCAGACGAGCTGCCGCGGGTGGGAAGGTATTCGAGGCGGCGCGATCCCGCTTTCGGAAATCCGGCGGACCGCTAGCCTGCTGCCCGCTTGGAGGTGGAAAACGTACCGTTCGCAGTTTCGTACGAATACGACAATTGGCGCGCGGCCGAAAACGCGCAATTATAGGCCAATGGGCCGCCGTTTGGATGACAAGCTCGATTGCAAGGCGTGCGGGACGATCCTGATGGAAATTCCCGACAACCCGAAGGATTCGACGCCGATCTATTGCAGCAATTGCGGCGCCTATCTTGGCGAATGGGGCGATCTGCAGGAGGATTTCTTCAGGCAGGCGTTCGGTGCCCAGGCCTTCGATCTGAACAACGGAAACATCATCAAGAAATAATCCTGGATCCCGCCGGCCAAGCCACCGCCTGCGGGCCCGGCTATTCGCGGCAATTGCCGTTCGGACCGGGCCATCGGGAACCTTTCTCCCGAGCCGCTTGTTTGGGTGACGGAAGGAGACACGCCATGAGCACAAAACCTCCCCCTGTGCCGCCGAAGAACCTGAGCCCAAAGGGCACCGGTGACAAAAAACCGGTAGCAGCCGACCAGGCACCGCAATCAGCCGTTCCGGATCCCGACAAGCAGGGCCAGCAAGGCAATACGAAGGTCAACACCACCCATCAAGGCAACGTCCAGGATCGCTAGGTCATGTCCACGTCGAAGAAGACTCCTGCCAGCATCCGCCAGGGCGGTCCCGGCGCCGCGCACGAAAACGCCAAGAAGCCGCTGAGCGTCGAAAAGCCGCCGGCCGACTCCGACCGTCGCAGCCACAGCAAGGTTTCCGGCGGCGGCGGCGAACACGACAGCCACCATACCCACGACCCCGAAAAGAAAGGCGACACCCGGTCCGCGCATCAGGACAAGTGAAGTCGGCCGGCGACGCGACGATCGGTGAGGTTCGAGCGAAGTGTCAGCGGGGACGGCGCGCCGAGGCAATCGGCACGACGTTGTCGACCACCGGCAAGTCGAACAGCATCGGAAGCCCCCGCGTCGCGGCCATCTCCACGATCAGTTCTTCGATGGAGTGATCGGTCAGACGCGTCTCGACGCCCAGCCGGATCATCGCCGCCAGCTTGTGCACCGGCACCGGCACGGACTTCGCCCGGTCGTCGAGCAGCTTGCTGATTTCGATCACGACGTCGGCGTCGATATTCCTGGGCAAGTCTCGCATAAGCGCCTCCCCGCCAAACGAAACGAAAAGCCCGCCGCACCTTTCGATACGGCGGGCGATCCAGTAATGCGTACCGGCGAGGGATCGGGGTGGGCGTGCCGGCGCGCGCAGATCGCAAGTAATTTTAGTTAAATCCGTCAACTTCGATGTGTCACGGAAAAACGTCTGTACGTTTTTTACCGAACCGCGCGGATCGTTAGCTGTCCCCGCCGTGGCGCGGCGCGGCAGCACGGATGGCGCGATCCATTGCCCTCCGGACAGCGAACTCAAACAGTATACATTATAAACTTAAAACATCTTGCCAGGTGATCCAGCCTATGCTCCACTTGAGCCGGGAACATGGCTGATAGGTGGATTTCTGCCGACACGTGGCTGCATTTCAAACGGCACGACTGCGAGAACACAGCCTCAAACAATATACGAAATCTTCGCATGGGAAGGCGTGGATGACGGAAACGATAGAGCTCAAACGGGTTGGCGATGGCAATCTGCGTGCCCAGGTCTATCAACAAATCCGGCTGACGATACAGCATGGCGAATTGGCGCCTGGCCAGAAGCTCGTCGATGTCGATATTGCCGCCCAGCTCGGCATTTCCAGAATGCCTGTCCGTGACGCCTTGATGCAGTTGGTGCATGAGGGCTATCTCGTCGGCACGACACGCGGCTTCACCCTGCCCACGCTTACCGCGACGGATGTCGCCGACATCTTCGAGGTCCGCCGCCTGCTTGAGCCACGGGCCGCCGCGCACGCGGCACGGACACTTGACGCCGCTGGCCTCAAGACCCTGGCAGCCGCGCTTCGGGAGGCCGAGGCTGCGGCCGCCGCCGGCGATGCCGACCGCTTTTTCCAGGCCAATTCGGCATTCAGGAATTGTTGGCTCGGCGCCGTCGAGAACGAGCGCCTTTCCCAAACGATTGCAAGGTTCGCCGACCATGTGCTCGTCGTGCGCTTAAGGACGCTGTCGCACCAGCCGACGCAGGCCGTCATCGTTGCCGGCATGCGCGCAATCTATGAGGCATTCGTCAAGCGCGACGCCGTCGCCGCTTACGACCGCATGACCCACTTCATTCAGAACGCCGAGGAGCGTTTCATGAAGCTTAGCCCACCGTTTCAAAACTCCAACGGTGAAGGTGAGGGCATGTCGCGGCAGGGGAAAGCATGATCAGGAAGCAGCACCCGCTGAAAGGGCCGAACAGGTTCAAGCTCGGCGTATTTTCAATGAACGCCGATGGCGGCCTGGCAATGACTACCGTCCCCGAGCGCTGGCGTGCCCGCTGGGAGGACAACCTCAATTCCGCCTGCATCGCCGACCGCGCCGGCCTCGAGTTTCTGCTGCCGATCGCCCGCTGGCGCGGCTTCGGCGGTTTGACGCATGTGCGGGAATGGTCGTTCGAGACTTTCACCTGGGCGGCGGGCCTTGCTGTCGCCACGGAAAACATCGGCCTGTTCATGACGGTGCATGTGCCGCTGGTTCATCCGCTGCAGGCTGCAAAAGCGCTGGCGACGGTCGACCACATCTCCAATGGGCGGGCCGGCTTGAACATTGTCTGCGGCTGGAACCCCGACGAGTTCGCGATGTTCGGGCAGACGGTCGGCGATCGAACCTACGATCAAGCGGAGGAATGGATCAACATCATCGTGCGTGCCTATCAATCGAGGGAGCCGTTCGACTTCGGCGGCGAGTTCTATGATCTGAAGGGGGTCGTCAGCCGGCCGCCAAGCCTGCAGGCGCCGCGACCGGTGACCATGAACGCCGCCTTCGGCGCGCCGGGGCGCAACTACGCAGCGCGCCACTGCGATTATCTGTTTTCGACGTTTTCCGAAATTGCCGACGGCCGTGCGCATGTGGTCGACATCACCAACCGCGCGGCCGAAGTCGGGCGCGAAGTCGGCGTCTGTACAGTTTGTCACGTCGTCTGCCGGGAGACCCAGCAGGAAGCCGAGGATTACTACCGGCACTACGCGTTGGAATGCGCGGACGAGGGTGCGGTCGACGAGCACATGCGCAAGAAGAAGGAATTCGCGAACTCGCACGATGCGAAGGCTTTCACCGAATATCGGCAAAGGTTCGCCGGTGGTGCCGGGACGTTCCCGCTCATCGGCACGCCGGAAAAGATCGTCGACGACCTCACCGAGATCATGGAACAGGGTTATTCCGGCGCCGCCCTCACATTCGTCAACTACACCTACGAATTGCCCTTCTTCTGCGACCGCGTGCTGCCGCTGATGCGCCAGGCCGGGCTTCGAGTAAATTGATGCCGGCGGCCGCCATTCCGACGCCGTGGGTGGATGGGCACGACTCCATCAATCCGCGCGCGTTCAAGCAGGCTATGCGGGCCGTGGCGGGCTCGGTCGCCATCCTCGCGTCGGAACATGACGAGATCGGTTTTTGCGGCATCACGGCGACGGCTCTCTGCTCGTTCAGCGCCGAGCCGCCGTCGCTGCTGGCTTGTGTCAACCGCGGCAGCACCTTTGCCTCGGTCATTCACGAAGGTTTGCCGTTTTCGGTCAATCTTCCCGCCGGCGACCAGGAGAACGTTGTACGTGCCTTTGGCGGCATGACCAAAGCCAAGGGCGCCGCGCGGTTCTCGTCCGGATCATGGGTGCGTGGCGAAACCGGCGCGCCCTTGCTTGTCGGCGCACGGGCAATATTCGAATGCCGGGTGGCCGAAATCATCGTGCGGGCATCGCACATGATCGTCATCGGCATCGTGTCGGGCGTTGCGCTGGACCGCGCTCATCGATCGCCGGTCTTCTACGCGCATGGGCGGTTCCTGACAGTAGGAGATGATGCCAACTAACCGCCGTTCACGCGGCGGCGCGGCGATTGCAATTTTAGATCGAACCCGATCATGGACGAACTATCAAAGGGAGTATGGCAATGCGCATTTGGAAATCCCTTGTTCTGGCTGCACTCATGTCGGGTGTGGCGGGTAGCGCCGCGGCCGAAGAGGTCGTCCTCAACGCCGTGCATTTTACGCCGACGCAGAACGGCTACGCGCAGAGCTTCCTGAAGTTCGTTCAGAAGGTGAACGAAAAGGGCAAGGGCGTGGTCCAGATCAACGTCCGTGGCGGGCCGGAGGTCATTCCGCCGATCCAGCAGGGCGCGGCGCTCAGGAGCGGCCTGATCGATGTGATCGACACACCGGCAGGGCAGTTCCTCGAACTCGTGCCCGAAGGCGAGGTTTTCTCCGCATCGACGAAGACGCCGTGGGAGGTTCGCGACAATGGCGGCTGGGACTTCATCAGCGGGATTTTCGAGAAGAAGGCCAATGCCCATCTGCTGGCGCATGTCGACGCGGGCTCGGGCTTCAACGTCTTCACCGTCGACGAACCCAAGCTCAACAGCGAAGGCAGCATCGACTGGGGCAGTCTGAAGATCCGCTCGTCGCCGCTCTACCGCGATTTCCTTGAATCCTTGGGCGCAACGGTGATCGTGCAAGCGCCGGGGGATGTCTATACCTCGCTCGAGCGCGGCGTCGTCAATGCCAACGCGTATACCGTGTTTGGCTATGCGTCGTTCGGCTGGGACAAATTCACCAAATACCGTGTCGACCCGCAGTTCTTCAAAACCGACGTGCTGATCTCGATCAACAAGGCCAAATGGGACACGCTGTCGCCCGAAGCGCAGAAGCTGCTTGCCGACACGGCCGTCGAATACGAGCGCGCGAGCTATGACGCCAACCTTGCCCAGTCCGAAAAACAGGCACAGGCGATGATCGACGGCGGGCAGAAGGTGATCAGCTTGACCGGCGCCGGCCGCGACAAATTCCTGGCGGCTGCCACGCAGGCGAGCTGGGCGAGAATGGCCAAACGCGATCCCACCAACATCGATCAGTTGAAGAAATTCTTCCAGTAGCCCGAGCCGAGGGTGCCTTGCGTGCCCTCCATCAAAGCTGGGCCAAGAGGACGAAGGTGGACATGGGGGTCGTCGGGCATGGACAGATTGTTTGCAGCGATTGGGAAGCTGAGCCTTGCGTTGGCGGCGGCGGCAAAAGTGGTGCTTGGCCTCATCATCGTCGCGGTGGTTGCTGATGTGTGCGTCCGCAATCTGGGCCTGAGGCCGCTTGCCTGGGCGGTGTCGGCGACGGAATACGGCCTGCTCTACGCGGCATTCCTGCCGATGCCCTGGCTGGTCCACAGCAAGGGCCATGTCTTCGTCGAGTTCCTGCGCCAGGCGCTGCCGGTGCGGGCACGGGTGGTGCTTGAAAAGCTGGTCTATCTCGCCTGCATCGGCGTCAGCCTCTACCTCGGCAGCGTCGCTCTGTCTTCGCTGACAAGTGCCGTTGCGGGCGGCGAATACGAAACGCGCAGCTTCGATATGCCGAAATGGCTGGTCTTTCTGCCCATCATGCTCGCCTTCTATCTCTCGGCGCTGGAATGGCTCAGATATCTGCTCGGCCGTGACACGCTGTACACGCTCGATCCGCTGGAAATGGAAGGGCTCTGACCGGTGGCCTGGCTGTTTCCATTCGCCGTGCTCGTTGGCACCATCCTGGTGTTGATGGGCCTTGGGCTGCCGGTCGCCTTCGCGTTCTTCGTCACCAATGTGATCGGGCTGTATCTGTTCTTCGGCGGCTCGATCGGCGTGACGCAGATGGTCGCCAACTTCTCCGACGCTGTCTCGACCTACGCGCTTGCCCCGCTGCCGATGTTTCTCGTCATGGGCAGCCTGTTCTTCCGCTCCGGCCTCGGCGAGAAGGTCGTCTACGCGCTCGACCTGTGCATCGGCAATCTGCGCGGACGCCTCGCCTATGTCGTGCTGGCCGCCGGCACGATCTTTTCCGCGCTGTCGGGCTCGAGCCTCGCCAATACCGGCATGATGGGCTCGCTGATGGTGCCCGAGATGCTGAAGCGGGGCTACAAGCCGCACATGGCCTACGGCCCGGTGCTTGGCGCCGGAAGCCTTGCCGTCATCATCCCGCCATCCTCGCTGGCCGTCTTGCTCGGCTCGCTGGCCCAGATCGACGTCGGCGCGCTGCTCATAGCGGGGGCTCTGCCGGGACTGCTGCTCGTTCTCATGTACGCGGCGCTGATCTTCGCGCAGACAAAGATCGATCCGGACGCCGCTCCGCACTATCCGGTGCCCGCCGTCCCCGCGGCCGAGAAGGTGAGGGCGGTCGCCGTCAACATCATTCCGATGAGCGTCATCGTGTTCATGGTGGTCGGCACGATCATCCTTGGAATAGCGACCCCGACCGAGTCGGCAGGCCTCGGCTGTGCCGCTGTCTTCGCCTTGTTGTTTGTCTACCGGCGGTTCAGCTGGTCGGTTGTCTGGAAGTCGCTGGACGATGCGATGAAGGTCACCGGCATGACCTTCCTGATCATCTCGGCTTCGACGACGTTCTCGCAGATATTCGCCTTCTCCGGCGCCTCCAACGGCTTTATCCAGTTCATCGTCGGCTACGATCTTGGACCGTATCCCATGCTGCTCATGATGGTGCTCGTCATCCTGCTGCTCGGCATGTTCATGGATCAGGTCTCGATGATGCTGATCACGCTGCCGATCTTCCTGCCGATCGCCCAGCAATTCGGCTACGAGCCGGTATGGTTCGGGCTGATCCTGCTGCTCGCCTACGAGGTCGGCTTCACCACGCCGCCGTTTGGCCTGCTGCTGTTCATCATGATCGGCGTTGCGCCGAAAGGCACATCGCTCAAGACGGTTGCCATGGCTGCGGCGCCTTACATCGCGCTGACGCTTCTGCTGATCCTGCTGATTGTCCTCTTTCCGCAGATCGCTCTCTTTCTTCCGAATTTGATCTAGTCGAACTCGATCCAGCAGGTGTCCACATGCGCTTTGCCTATCTTGCTTTCTTCCATGATGACCGCGAGGCAAATTTGGCCATCGCCGGCGAAGATGTTGACGCCGTGCGGCGTGTGATTGCATCGACGCCGGGCCTTGCGCTTGCAAACATCTATCTGCCCGAAGTGGCGGACATGTTCAACAACGATGGTCCGCCGCCGGTCTTCGGCTTCCAGCTCTATTTCGACGAACTGGCGGACATGGAGGCGGCGCTGGCGCCGTCCGGCCATCTGCAGGCGCTTGCCGCACCTGGTATGCTGTCGAGCATCGCCGGTTCGAGGCCGACGCAACAGGCAATGTGCGTGCGTCCGTTTCCCGTCGACGACGCTGGCGTCAAGACGTCCGGGCTCCCCTGCAGCTATCTTGTCCACTATCCCGGGCCGGCCGAAGACATGAATGCCTGGCTCTACCACTATGTGACGCATCATCCGCAATTGATGCGGGGCTTCCCCGGCATTCGCCACATCGAGGTTCTGTCGCGACTGGATTGGTGCGGTTCGCTGCCCTGGCCGCGGATCGACCATATGCAGCGCAATCGCGTCATGTTCGACAGTCCCGCTGCATTGACGCACGCGCTGCAATCGCCGGCGCGGCTGGAGATGCGCGCCGACTACAAGACCTTCCCGCCGTTTTCAGGCGGCAGCCGGCATTTTCCGATGTCGACGGAAGCCGTGCATCCTTCGTCAAGGGCCACATAGGCAAACAGGTTTTTGCCGACGCCGAAAATTTCTGGAGATTTCATGTACGACTTTCGCAAGAAATGTATCTCTCTCGATCGCCTCATCGGCACCTTCTGCGCCATCCCGCACCCTGTGGCGGTCGAAGTGGCCGCCGCCAGCGGGGTCGATTTCCTGTGCATCGACTGGGAGCATTCGCAGATCGGCCGCGAACGGCTCGAGGATCTGATCCGCGCCGCCGATGTCCACAAGGTTCCCGCGATGGTGCGCGTTCCCGGCCACACGCCGGAGTGGATGGCCGCCGCGCTCGACGCCGGCGCGTCGGGTGTCCTGGTACCGCGCGTCTCCACGGCCGAGCAAGCGCGCATGGCGGTCATGGCCTGCCGTTACCCGCCGGTCGGCGCCCGCGGTGTCGGCCCGGGCCGCGCCGCCGGTTATGGCTACAGCATTCCGGACTACCTCAAATCGGCCAACGATGTCCTGACGGTCGCCATCCAGGTCGAGACGGCCGAAGGGCTCGCCAACATCGACGACATCGTCCAGGTCGACGGCGTCGACGTGATCTTCATCGGTCCCGGCGACCTGTCGGTTTCGATCGACGCCATGGGGCCGGCCGGCCAGGAAAAGCTCAATGCAGCGATTATGAGGATCGCGGCCGCGGCGCGCACGGCCCGCAAGGCCGTGGGCATCTTTCGCCCTTCGGCGGATGATGTCAGCAAATGGTCGCGGCACGGCATCAGCTTCTACATGCTGGCCAGCGACACGATGTTTCTCGGGGCCGGCCTTGCCGCCGGCGTCGCCTCGGCGCGCAGCGCCTCATAGCAAGAGTTTGCCATGAAGATCATCAAGACCGACGGTGTGCTGTCAGTCGAGGAGGAGCAGCTGCGCTACCTCGACGGCTTGAACGCCGAGTTTGTCGAAAAGACGCTGCTCACGGAAGATGCCCTGATCGAACACTGCCGCGACGCCGACGCATTGATGGTATTGCGAGAGCCGATCACGGCTCGCGTTTTGGCGGAACTGAAGGGGCTCAAGGTCATCGGACGGTTCGGCGTAGGGCTCGATTCGATCGACGTCGAGGCCGCCAGCCGTGCCGGTGTTCAGGTAACCTACGTGCCGGACGCCAATCTGGTTGAAGTCAGCACCCACGCCATGGCCCTGGTCCTGGCCTTGACGCGCAGGCTGAAGCAGTTCGACAGCGCGGTGCGCGCCGGCCGCTGGGCTGCAATGACCGACGGCGCCGGCATCACACGGCCCGACAGGCAGATCCTCGGCCTGATCGGCTTCGGCCAGATCGGGCGGCTGACTGCCGAGCGGGCGCGGGTCTTCGGCTACCACATCATCGCCTACGATCCGCATATGCCGGCCGAGCGAATCGCGGCCGGTGATGCCGAACCGGTCGGCTTCGACGAGTTGCTGGCCAGGGCCGACATCGTCTCGCTGCACGTTCCAGCGACACCGGAGACCAGAAACATCATGTCGGCGCAAGCCCTGTCGCGGATGAAGGAAGGGGCGATACTCATCAACGTGGCCCGCGGCGGCCTGGTCGACGAGGTCGCATTGGCGGACGCGATCCGGCGCGGCCATCTGGCAGGCGCCGGCATCGACACGTTCGAGCGGGAGCCGCCTTCGCCCGATAATCCGCTGCTGGCGCTGGACACCGTCCTGGTCAGTCCACACGCGGCGCACTACTCGACCCAGTCTTACGCGGAGGTTCGCAACAAGGTGTTTGCCGATGTCGCATCGGTCCTGCGCGGCGGCAAGCCTGTATATCCGGTCAACCGGATATGACCAATTCCCGATGTCGGCACCACCTCTATCCGCCTGCTCCGCGGAACCCAAGTCCTGCAAGTCGGGGTTCGCAGGGCGATAAGGGGCAGCGCAACCTGTCGCGATTTATCCGGTTTGCCACATTTTGTTCTTGCTTTGTGCCGGCAGCTATGCTACTAATTTGCGTATGGTGATGATTCACCGAGGACCCGCCGCAAGGCGGTTTTTTTGTCTTTAGGTTTCAGCGTCATCTGTCGAGGCTCTGCTCGGCTTGTCGCGACGCTCGACGATGTAGATGTGATCGGCGACCAGCACCACGTCGCCATGCTGGTTGATCACCTCGCAGCGCTCGACGACCCGGCCTGAATCGGGTCGCTTCGGGTCGTCTTCCCTAGCCGAGATGGTGGTGCGGGTCCTGATCGTATCGCCGATGAACACCGGCTTGATGAAGCGCAGCCGGTCGTAGCCATAGGAGAAGGCAACCGGGTTGACGACGCTGGCCGTCAGCCCGACGCCGACCGAAAACACCAGCGTGCCGTGGGCGATGCGCTGCCCGAACGGCGTCGTCTTCATGAACTCGGCGTCCATGTGGTGGGGAAAGAAATCACCGGTATGGCCGGCATGGACGACGAAGTCGGTCTCGGTGATGGTGCGCCCGCTGGTCATGCGCGACGAGCCGATCCGGTAGTCCTCGAAATAGACTGTCTGCTCCATGTCAGGGCCTCGCCGCTATCGGTGTTGCCGGCGCCGCGCTCGATCGGTAGGCGGCTTCGACCAGCGCCATGGTGTTCCAGCCGTCCTCGACGGAACTGACAAGCTCGGCGTCCTCGCCCGACGCGTAGCGCTGGACATTGGCCATGCGGCCGGCAAAGGCGTCCGGAAACCATGCGCCGACGAGTGGAACCGCAATCCATTCCGTGCCGCCTTTGGGGTAGATTTCGAGAATGTCCGGCTCGCCGCGCGGATAGTCGAGGTTGACGCCCAGTTTGAGGTAAGCGGCGCCTTCGGTGCCGCAGATGCGGAATTCGCAGGCCTGGTGTTTTCGACCGAATTTGTGATCGTGGTTGATCGACAGTGCACAGCGCACCGTGTCGCCATAGTCGAGGATCGCGCTGGTGCGCGTTTGCGCAACCTTGTGGCCGGGATGGCCGAGTGTCTTGGCGTGAACCCCCTTGGGGTCGCCGAGCAATTGCCGGATCAGGTCGAGATAATGGATCGAATGCATGGCGATCTCGACGCGCGGCGCCCGCAACAGGAATTCCCAGAGCTGCCAGGGTGTCGCCAGCGCCAGCCATGCGTCGAAATCGACCACTTCGCCCAGCCAGCCCTTGGCGATCGCATCCCTGAGCGCCAGCATCATCGGCGCGAAGCGCAGCTGGAAATTCACCGCCGCTTTCAGATCTTTGGCGCGGCAGATTTCGAGGATCTCGGTCGCCTCGGTGAGATTGCTGCCCATCGGCTTCTGGATCAGCGCCACCGCACCATCGGGCAACGCCCTGAGCACGCCGGCATGATGAGCCGGGGGCGTCGCCAGATCGAAGACGGCGTCCTTGATTGACGCAGCTTCCTCGACCGACCGGTAAGCGGCGACGCCCCATTTCTGCGCCAGTTTTTCCGCCTTGGCCAGGTCGGGGTCGAACAGCCCGGCAACCGGAAAACCGGCTTTCCCATAGGCCGGGAAATGCGCATCGCCGACGATCGAGCCGGCGCCGAAAATCACGATCGGCCTGGGCTTTGACGGCTGTGCCCAGGCCTGGGAAAGCGAGGCAGGATCGAAAATGTCATCAGTCATAATGGAAGACTTCGTCCATCGACGCCCACCACTCGCCGTCCTTGCGGGTCGGCAGCGGCTCCTGGCATGGCATGCAGAGCGCCCACCATTCCTGCGTCGTGGGATCGGCGGCCATCTTCGCCATGTCGGCGGCATAGTCGGTGCCGTGGTACTCGAAGGTGCTGAACAAAAGGTGCTCCGGCTCCCTCAGATAAATCGAATAATTCTTGATGTTGCAGGCGGAAATCATCTTGAGGACGTCCGGCCACACGGCAGCGTGAAGCCGCACATACTCGGCGACTTTCTCCGGCTTGAGGCCGAGCACCATTCCCATTCGCTGCATGTCCGCCTCCTACTTCACTATCGCCATGGTGAATTCCGCGATGCTCTTCGCCTTGATCGCATCCCAGTCCCAGTCGATGCCGATGCCGGGCTCGTCCGGCGCCAATGCGTGCCCGTCCTCGATACGCATTTTCTTGCCGGTCAGCTCGTCGAGCTGGGGAATATACTCGACATATCTGCCGTTCTGAACGGCGCATGTCAGGCTGACATGCAGTTCCATCAGGAAATGCGGGCAGACCGGTATGTCGAACGCCTCGGCTGCATGCGCCACCTTCAGCCACGGCGTGATGCCGCCGATGCGGCCGACATCGACCTGCACGATCGAGCACGCGCCCTTCTGCATATATTCGCGGAAATGCCGGATCGAGTAGAGCGACTCGCCGACGGCGATCGGCGTCGACGTCGCATTCGACAGGCGGATATGGCCGTCTATGTCGTCGGCCGGCAACGGTTCCTCGATCCAGGCGAGATCGAGTTCACGCCAGCGCTCGGCCCGGCGGATCGCCTCGTCGACCGAAAAGCCCTGGTTGCAGTCGGTCATGATCTCGTAGGAGTCTCCAACCGCCCGGCGCACCGCCGTCAGCCGGGCAAGATCCTCGGAGCCGTGCGGCTTGCCGATCTTGACCTTCGAGCCGCGAAACCCCTTGGCCTTGGCGGCCAGCGCATCCGCGACCAGCGCCTCGGTTTCGATATGCAGCCAACCGCCTTCGGTCGTGTAGAGCGGGCAGCGGTCCTTGGCGCCGCCGGCCAGCTGCCACAGCGGCAGCCTCTGTTTCCTGGCCCGCAGGTCCCAAAGGGCAGTGTCGATGGCCGCGAGCGCGATTGCCGTGATCGCGCCGATCGTCGTGGCATGGGTGGCGAACTCCAGCTCGTGCCAGATCGCCTCGATCCTGTCGGCGTCGCGGCCGATCAGCCGCGGCGCAAGGTGGTCGGCCAGCAGCCGCATCACCGAGGAGCCGCCGGTGCCGATCGTATAGCTGTAGCCGGTGCCGACCGCGCCGTCCGCGTCGGTGATGGTGACGATCGGTGTCTCCTGGCTGACAAAACTCTGGATGGCATCGGTGCGCTTGACCTTCGGCATCAGGTCGACCATCCGCAGTTCGATTTTCTCGATCTTTGCCATGGTTTTAACCTCGCAATGTCCTGCCCGTTTCGGCGGAAAACAGATGGGCCTGCGACAGGTCCAGGCTCATCTTGACCCGGTCGCCGGCTTTCAGCGGCTTTGGATTGAGCATCCGCGATACCCAGTCGCTGCCGTTGAATTCGGCAAACACCAGCGTCTCGTTGCCGAGCGGCTCGGTGACGGTCACCGGCAACTCCACCTGGTGGACGTCGACGTCTTCGCCGGAGCTGATGCCATGCCCGGTCGGATAGATGTCGTCGGGCCTGAGGCCGAACACGACTTTGTCGCCGGCCTCGATATTGGCCTTGAACTGGCTGGGCAAAGGCAGCCTCTCGCCGCTGGCGAACAGCAACTGTCCGTCGTCGACAACCGCCTCATGCAGATTCATCGGCGGCGAGCCGATGAAGCCCGCGACGAAGCGTGTCTGCGGCCGGCGGAAGACCTCGTCGGGTGTGCCGACCTGCTCGATGAAACCGTCACGCATGATGACGATACGGTCCGCCAATGTCATCGCTTCGACCTGGTCGTGGGTGACGTAGATCACTGTCGACTTGACCTTGGCGTGCAGCTTCTTGATCTCGGTGCGCATCTGCGTCCGAAGCTTGGCGTCGAGATTGGAAAGCGGCTCGTCGAACAGGAAGACGTCGGGATCGCGCACGATGGCGCGGCCCATGGCGACGCGCTGGCGCTGTCCGCCGGACAGCTGCGACGGCCGGCGCTCGAGCAATTGGTCGAGGCCGAGAATGCCGGACGCTTCGGCGACGCGACGGTCCATTTCTTCTTTCGCGGCGCCGGCTATCTTGAGCGAGAAGCCGAGGTTTTCGCGCACGGTCATATGCGGGTAGAGCGCATAGGACTGGAACACCATCGAGATGTTGCGCGAGCGCGGCGGCAGGTCGTTGACCATGCGGCCGCCGATCTCGATGATCCCGTCGCTGATCGCCTCGAGGCCGGCGATCATGCGCAGGGTTGTCGACTTGCCGCAACCGGACGGCCCGACCAGCGCGATGAATTCGCGGTCGGCGACCTCGAGATCGATGCCGTGCACCACCGCCACCGGACCGTAGCTCTTGGTGAGTTTCTTGAGCGATACTGTTGCCATGTCAGCCTTTCACCGCGCCGGAAGTGAGGCCGCCGACGAGGTGTTTCTGGACGATGAAGGTAAGCGTGAGCGCCGGTATGACCATGACCACGGCGAGCGCGCACATGCCGCGCCAGTCGATGGTGAATTCGGCCGTATAGTCGAGCAGGCCGACCGGCAGGGTCTTGGAGTTGATCGAGCGCGTCAGCTGCGAGGCGAGCGCGAACTCGTTCCAGGAGGTGAGGAAGGCAAAGATGCCGGCCGAGGCGATGCCGGGCCCGGCGAGTGGAAACTCGACCTGCCAGAAGGCCTGCCAGCGCGTGCAGCCGTCGATTTGCGCGGCTTCGGCGAGGTCTTTCGGCACCTGGCGGAAAAAGCCGTCGATCAGCCAGACGGTGAACGGCACGTTGAGCGCGACATAGACCAGGATCAGTCCGAAATGCGTGTCGATGATGCCGAGCCGCGCAAAGACGAAGAACAGCGGCAGCGACAGCGCGATGCCGGGCACCGTGCGCGTCAGCATCAGGCCGAGGAACATCGCCGACTTGGCGCGAAAGCGGTAGCGCGCAAAGGCATAGCCGCCGGCCATGCCGATGACGATGGCGATCACCGTCGAGGTCACCGAGATGATCAGCGAATTGCGGAAGTAGTCGAGCACCGGAATGCCGCCCTGGCCGACGCCGCTGAACATGGCGATGTAGGCGTCGAGCGAGAGTTGCTGCGGGATCCACACCGGCGGCTTGGCCATGATTTCGACGGTCGGCCGCAGCGACGACAGCACGATCCAGATGCCGGGCAGGCAGATGACCAGCATGGCCAGGAACAGTCCCATGCCGTGAACGATGCCGAGCGCTTTGTTGCCGACTCGATGCAGGCTGTTCTGGTCCATCCTCACCACTCCGCCGCGATCTGCGTCCGCGCCGCGGCGAGCTTGCGGTAGAAATAGACTGTGAACAGGATCGACAGCAGGATCGAGAAATAGGCCATGGCATTGGCCATTCCCATCCTGGCATCGCCATAGGCGGTGCGGGCGACCAGCGTCCAGACCAGTTCAGTGCGGCCGGCGGGGCCGCCGTCGGTCATGATCTTGACGATGTCATAGGCGCGCGCGACGTCGAGTGAGCGGATGGTCATGGCGATAAAGGCAAACGGCATGATGAACGGCCAGGTGACATAGCGGAATGTCTGCCACGGCGTGCAGCCGTCGACGCGGGCCGCCTCGACCGGTTCGCGCGGCATCGCCAGCAGCCCGGCCAGGATCAGGATCGCGAACACCGAGGTCGACGACCAGATCTCGGCGATCAGGATGGCGATGAAGGCGAGATTTCCGTCGATCAGCCACGGGATGGCGCGATCTGTCAGGCCGAGCCCCTGCAGGGCGTTGTTCACCAGGCCGATATTGTCGTTGAACATGAATTTGAACTGGAAGCCGACGAGGATCGGCGAAAACATCATCGGAAACATCATGATGGTGCGCAGGATCCGCTGGCCGCGCGACGCTTTCTCCACCAGCAGGGCCAGCCCGAGCCCGATCAGCATTTCCAGGTTGAGCGCCACCGTCAGCAGCACCACGGTGCGGGCAAAGGCGACCCAGAAAGCGCGGCTGGTCAGGATGGCGACGTAGTTGCGCGCGCCGATGAAGACCCAGAACGTCTCCGGCCTGGTCAGCCGGAACGGCGTGAAGCTGGAATAGAGCGAAAGCAGCAGCGGCACCACCACCACCGCCGCCAGAACGATCACCGCCGGCAGCAGGAGCAGCAATGGCGGCGAAGGTCTCCAGCCTTTCATGGCGATCCGGTTCTGTTTGGTGCCCGGACGCCGAAGGCCGCCATCGGCGAGCTGGGATCAAGACAAAGCGTGTTGCGCATGGTTCGTAAAAAGTTCGGGGACGCCGCTCTTCGATGAGCGCGGCGCCCCCTTGGGAGAATGGTCAAAGCTTGCCGGCGTCCTCGAGGATTTGCGTGGCCTTGGCGGCAGCGTCGTCCAGCGCCTGCTTGGAGGTCTTGTCGCCAAGGATGGCGGCCTGCAATTCGGGATAGACGGCGTTGGAGATTTCGATCCATTCAGGTGTCTGCGGCACGGCAAAAGCGTGCTTTGCCTCTTCCTGGAAAGCCGCCAACACTTCCTTCTTGTAAGGATCATTGGCCGCCTGCTGGATGTCCCAGTCCCACACTGCCGTGCGGGTCGGCAGTGGGCCGCTTGCCGCCTCGAGCTTCTGGCTGTCCTCATTGGTCAGGAACCAGACCAGCGATGCCGCGGCTTCCTTGCTGGCGCAGTTTTCGGTGACCGAAAATCCGTGGTGCCCCGACCAGCCGGTGCGAATGCCGGCCGATCCCTTCGGCGCCACCTTCACGCCGACATTGCCGGCGACCTTCGACGACTTCGGATCGTTGAAGAAGCCTGCCCAGCCCGGCCAGTCGAGGTTGATGGCGACGGTGCCCGAGGCAAAGCCCTGGCCGAGATCGTCCCACAGATAGTTGGTGGTGCCGGCCGGCACCGCCTTGGCCTTGTAGAGATTGACGAACCAGTCGAGCGCGTGCACGCCGGCTTCCGAGTTGAAGGCCGGCTTGCCATCCTTGTCGAGGTATTCGCCGCCGTCGGCGATGAGCATCTCGTAAAAGCGGCCGTTGATCGCCTCTTCCTTGCCGGCGAACTGGGTACCGTAGAAATCGGGCGGGCTGGCGAAGAATTCCGCCTGCTGAGCGACCTCGTCCCAGGTGTCGGGCGGTGTCAGTTCCTTGCCGTACTTGGCCTTGTAGGCGGCCTTCTTGGCTTCGTCCTGGTAGAGGCTCTTCTGGTAGTAGAGCGCCGAGACGTCGAACTGCGCGCGCGGCAGCATCACCAGCTTGTCGTCGAGCGTCGACGCCTTGATCGTCGACGGCACGAAGGCGTCGATCTCCTCCTTCGGCAGCAGCTTGTTGAGATCGGTGTAGATATCAGGATATTGCGGCGCGAAGGACGAGTGGTTCGACCCAACGCACCAGTTGATGCTGCCGGAGGCGATGTCCGACTTGATTTCCTTGTCGAGCTCGAAGTGGTTTTTCTTCGAGATCACGTTGACCTTGGCGCCGGTCAGTTTTTCCCATTCGCCGATGCGCGCGTACAGCCCTTCATATTGCTGGCCGCCGATCAGCTTGGCGTCGATGGTGACGCCGTCGAATTTGCCGGGCAGGTCGGCAGCAAGGGCACTCGCACCCAGTGCGAGCAGCGTTACGCCGGCCGACAGGCCGCAAAACAGTTTCGTCATCGGTATCCTCCCAAGAGTCCGCGTCGATCCATAGTGAGGGCGGATCGGCAGCTTCATTCATATACAAACAAAACATTTACAGGATCGTCAAGCCGAAAGTTCTTTCGGAAACAATACCGTTATGCGTATATGAAAAGTGCAATTCACTGGAGAAGCGGAATGGCAGAGGACGAGGAAGACGACCGCTATCGAGCCCCGGCGCTGGACAAGGGGCTCGACATCCTCGAGTTGCTGGCCGGTGTCGATGGCGGCCTGACGCAGGCGGAAATCGCCAAGAAGCTCGACCGCAGTCCGAACGAGTTCTACCGCATGCTGGACCGGCTGGTGCGGCGCGGCTACGTCACGCGGCCGGATGGCGACCGTTATTCGCTGACGCTCAAGCTGTTTGGCCTGGCGCAGCTGCACGCGCCGGTGCGCCGGCTGGTTTCCTATGCGACGCCGCTGATGCGCGAACTGGCCGAAACCACACAGCAGGCAAATCAGCTCGTCGTCTTCGACCGCGGTTCCGCGGTGGTGATCGCACAGCAGGAGGCGCCGGATTACTGGGGCATCTCCATCCGCGTCGGCTCGCATATCAGCCTGTTCGATACCGGCTCCGGCCATGTGTTGCTGGCGTTCCGCCCGCCGGAAGAGCGGCAGATGATGATCTCAGAACATCTGCGCAGCACCGACAAGCCACCGCAATCGCCGGAATTCTTCGCCCGCCTCGACCAGATCCGGGAACGCGGCTACGAGATGATGGCGTCGATGCAGACGGCAGGCGTGTTCAACCTATCGACACCCGTTCTCGGCTCGGACGGCAAGGCGATCGCCGCACTGTCGATCCCCTACATAACCCTGGTCAACGCACCCAAGGCGCCCGACATTACGAGGACGATTGAGCTGCTGCTGGCAGCGACCGAAAAGCTGTCGCAACTGGCGGGATCGACCGTCAAGCAATCGCGATGAATTCTTATTTGAATGAAGATTTTCTCCGTGAGATGATCTCGAAGCCCCAAGGAGGAGCGCGCCACCATGATCTTCGACACCCATCTGCACCTGATCGACCAGTCCGCGCTGCGCTATCCCTGGCTGGCCGGCGTGCCGGCACTCAACCGCGATTTCTCCTACGACGAATATGCAGTCCAGGCCCGCCGCGCCGGCATCGAGGGCGCATTGCATATGGAGGTCGATGTCGATCCTGCCGACATCGAGGCCGAAACCGGCCGTGTCAAAGCGCTGTCGCGGGAAAAGGCCAGCTTGCTGCGGGGGGCAATTGCCTCCTGCCGTCCGGAAGAGCCGGGCTTTGCCGCCTATCTCGAGCGCCAGCGCGCCGATCCTTTCGTCAAGGGCTTTCGCCGCGTGCTGCACGTCGTGCCGGATGAACTTTCGGAAGGCGCGCTGTTTCGCGAAAACATCAAGCGGCTAGCCGGCAGCGGCCTGACCTTCGACCTCGTCGTTCTGCCGCACCAGATCCCCAAGGCGATCGCACTCGCCGACCTCGCGCCAGATGTGCAGTTCGTGCTCGA
This sequence comes from Mesorhizobium sp. M1182, assembly GCF_040318335.1. Taxonomy (NCBI): domain Bacteria; kingdom Pseudomonadati; phylum Pseudomonadota; class Alphaproteobacteria; order Hyphomicrobiales; family Phyllobacteriaceae; genus Mesorhizobium; species Mesorhizobium sp. M1182. Next base: position 482,215 of record NZ_JAMYMD010000001.1, on the reverse strand, counting down.
CCATTGTGGCGTGCCCGACATCAAGGGTGGTGCCGAGCACCCCTGGCGCGAGCACATGGCGGAGATCGCGCGGCGTCCGAACGTCGTCGGCAAAATTTCCGGTGTGGTCGCCTATGCGGATGCCGGATCCTGGACTGTCGAAACGCTGCGTTCCTATGTCGAGCACACCATCAAATGCTTCGGCTGGGATCGCGTCGTCTGGGGCAGCGACTGGCCGGTCTGCACACTCGGCGGCGGGCTTGCGACCTGGATTGCGGCAACGCATGCGCTGCTTGCCGGCACCAGCACCGATGAACGGCAGCAACTGCTGTCCGGCAACGCCAAGCGGCTGTGGAGTTTGTAGAGCATTTTGCAGCCAAGTGGAATCGGGCGTCGCACAAATGCGGCTAAAACGAATAGGTGGCCTCAGATCGTCGCCGACACGTGCCGCTCGCGACCGTAGAGCGAAACCAGGAGCACGATGACCAGGCCAAGTGCCGCCTGCACCGTCGAGGGCCGGAAGCCGAGGCCGATCAGCAGCGTGTTGATCTCCGTCAGCACCAGCACGCCGGCAATGGTGCCGAAATAGCTGCCACGGCCGCCGACAAGGGCGGCGCCGCCGACCACCACGGCCGCGATCGTCTGGAACAGATAGGGCTGGCCGACATCGCCATAGGCAGAGCCGGTGAAGCCGAGCAGTAGCACGCCGGCTGCGGCGGCGAAGAAGGCACTTGCCGCATAGGTCACGGTCCACATGCGGACCGGATCGATCAGCGCCAGCGGGGCAGCACCTGGATTGCTGCCAAGGGCGTAGAGACGGCGGCCGTATGGCGTGCGCGCCAGCACCAGCGCCACCAGCAAGGTCAGCACCAGTACGCATGGCACCAGCCCCGGCACCGGCAGCGGTCCGACCGAACCGCCGATCGAAACGAAGGCGGAAACCGCTTGCGGCGCCGATCCGGATGGAAAACCACCGGTCCACAACAGGACGGCGCCTTGCACAATCATGCCGATGCCGAGCGTGACGATCAGCGGGTGGATGTCGAGCCCGCGCGAGATCAGGCCGTTCAGCGCCCCGATCAGTAAGGCGAGCGCGCTGACGACCGCGCAGACAAGAGCAAAATTCCAGCCGACGCCGTAGAGCTGTGCGGCAACGACATTGGCAAAGCCGATGATGAAGGGGATCGACAGATCGATACCGCCCAAGATTACGACGAGGGTCTGGCCGATCGATGCCACCGCCAGCAGCGAGGCGATCACCAGCAGCGCCCGGATGGCGAACGGCTGGGAGTAGCCCGGGATGAGCAAGGTGCCAAGGAGATGCAAGGCGACAGCGACGGCAAAGGCACCGGCGACGCGGGCATTGGTGGACTGGAACCAGTTCCGGCTCATGCTTCTCAGCCTTTCCGTCCCGAGAGCCGCTCCTGCAGCGCCGTCATGATGACGGCCACAACCAGGATCGCGCCATAGGCGATCTGCAGCACATAGGTGGAGACGTTGAAGGCGGTCAGCACGCTCTGCAGCAGGAAGATGTCGACAGCGCCGATGGCGGCGCCGGCGAGCCCGCCGCGCCCGCCGGCAAGGCTGACGCCGCCGAGCGCCACCGCGGCAATCGCGATCAGCGTGTAGGTTGGCCCGATATTAGGGTCGGCCGAACCGATCAGGGCGGTCAGCATGAGGCCGGCACAGGCGGCAAGTATGCCGGTCATGACATAGGCGATGAAACGTACTTTCGTCACCGGAATGCCGGCCGTGTAGGCGGCGCGGTCGTCGCTGCCCACCGCCATCAGCTGGTCGTAATAAGGCGTCTGCCGCACCAGCCACCAGAACAGGAAGATCAGCGCCAGCGGCAGCGCCGACCAGGGTCCGGCCATTGCCTTCAGCCAGCCCGGCGCCGGGCCAATCGGCGCCGGCAGGATGGTCAGCGTCATGCCGGTGAGGATCAGATAGGTGCCGAGCGTTGCGACGATCGGCTGGATGCGGACGATGGTCGCCAGAAAGCCGTTGGCGGCGCCGACGATCGCGCCGATCAACAGCGCTGCCGGCACGATGACCAGCGGCGATGACATGCCAAGCCTGAGAAACAGCAGCTGGATCACCATCGCATTGACGAAGCCCATCAATGGTCCGACGGAAATGTCGATGCCGCCGCGCCCGGCGAGGATCACCGGAGCCGAGGCGAGCGCTGCGCCGATCAGCGGCGCGGCGAGCCCGATCAGCGCGCCCCAGGCGGCAGGATGGAAGCGCGCCGGATTGAGCAGCAGGTTGACCGCGATCAGGATGGCCAGCAGCACTGCCGCAAAGCCAGCGCCGCGCCATCGCGCCGCCATGCGCCGCAACCCGCTCATGCTGCGCGCCCGAACATGGCGGCGATCACAGTATCGCTTTTCATCGCGTCTCCGGTGATTTCAGCCGCCACCTGCTGTTCGCGGAACACCAGCACGCGATGGCAAAGCAGCAGGATCTCCTCGATCTCGCTCGACAGGATGACCAGAGCCATGCCGTCCGCCGCAAGCCTGCGGAACACATCGTAGAGGATATGGCGCGTCGCCACGTCGACACCGCGCGTCGGATCGTTGAGGAGCAGGATTGCCGGTTCCAGCGCCAATGCGCGGGCCAGCAGCACCTTCTGCTGATTGCCGCCGGAAAGCGTGGTGATCGGGGCGTCCGGCCGTGGCGCGATGATCGACAGTCTGTCCCGATAGCGTTCATAGCGCTGCCGCCGCGCGGCGAAGCTGAGCAGGCCGTACCGCGTGTCGCGCGACAGCGTCGAGACGGCAAAATTGTCGAGCACCGATTGGGTCGGAAAAATGCCGGTGGTGCGCCGGTCGCGCGGCAAATAGGCGATGCCGCCGGCGACCGCCTTGCGGAAATTGGTGATCGCGCGTGCTCCGGTTGGCGCCTCGACGGTCACCTCGCCGCCGGCCGGGCGTTCCAGGCCGGCCAGCACTTTCAGGAACCGCTCCTGTCCGTGGCCGTCGAGGCCGGCAAGGCCGACGATCTCGCCAGGCGCGATGGTTTGCGTCATGGGGCTTGCGCCCGGCGCGATCACCAGGCCACGCACCGAAAGGCTGGCGCGATCAGCCATGCGCCAGCTCCGCCGCCGTGCGTGGCGCCATCGCTCTGAGAAGTTCGGATGCGGAGGACGTGCCGCGTTCCTCAGTCGTCACCACGCTGCCGCCGCGCAGCACGGAAATCCGGTCCGAAAGCGACATCACCTCGTCCATGCGATGGGTGATGAACAGGATCAGGCAGCCTTCGGAGGCAAGCTTGCGCATCATGGCGAAGACCGCCTCGCGATCGGCAAAGTCGAGCGCCGCCGTAACCTCGTCAAGGATGAGAATGCGCGGGCTGCGCACCACGGCGCGGGCGAGCACTACCAATTGCTGAACCGCAAGCGGCAATTGCCCGGCCAACTGGTCGAGCGGGATCTCGGTCACCGCGAAGCGCTTCAGCACCGCTTGCGCGCGTTGCCGCCGCTCGGCACGCGGCACGGTGCGCGTCAGCAAGCCGTCGAGGCCGAGCAGGATGTTGTCCGTCACCGAACGGTCAGGCGCGATCAGCACTTCCTGGAACACGGTGGCGAACCCGGCGCCCTGGAACGCCGCCGGCGAGAGGCCGGTAAAGGGCGCTCCGTCGAGCAGGATCGCGCCGCTGTCCGGCTGGACGATCCCCGACAGCAGCTTGACCAGCGTGCTCTTCCCCGAACCATTCTCGCCCAGGATGGTGTGGATCGTGCCGGCGCGGAATGCGATTGAGGCATTGGCCAGCGCAATCGTTTCGCCGTAGCGTTTCGAGATGGCCTGGACTTCCAGCATGAGCAATCCTGATGGAGAAAGCCGGCACCGCCCGTGCGGAGCCGGCCTTCGTATCCTACTTGGCGCAGGCGTCCGGCACCTTCGAATAATCCCAGCCCTTGGTGGGTGCCGGATTGGCGAAGTAGGCATCGAGCCATTCCTCCGGCATCGGATCCTTCGGCGGGACCGGGAAGATCGAGACGGCGTCCGGCGTCATGCAGTCCTTGTACCAGGCGCCGAGGTCGGCATTGTGCACCGGCGGAATCGGGATCAGCAGCGTGTTGAGCTTCGCCTTCTGTCCGTCGAGCATGCGCACGCCGACACGAAACAGCGTCTCGGCCGTCCAGTGCGGCAGAACCGCATGGCCTTCGAAGCGGTATTTGTCGGGATTGGCCTTCCAGTAGCCGAGCGCATCGCCGGTGATCGAGCCGGTGATCAGCGGGGCAGGGCGGCCGGCCTCGGCAAAGGCCTCGGCGACGACGCGGCTTTCGCTGCCCGTCGTCCACACCGCATCGATCGGCGCCGGATTGGTGGCGATCGCCTGCAGCACCGCCGTCTTGGTGACGTTTGCAGTCCAGTTGCCGTTGACGCTGCGCGAGACCTTGAGCTTTGAATTTTCGGCCAGCGCCTTGTCGGCGCCCTGGCGCTCCTGCACGACGATCGGGTGACCGGCAATGCCTTCGACCAGAAGCACGCTGCCGCCGTCCGGCATTGCTTTGCCGATCGCGGTCATCATGTCGTAGCCCCAGCGCGCATAGTTGGAATCGACATTGATCGCATTCGGGCTGGTCACCGACCCAGCTGCCGTGATGAAGGGGATGCCGGCTTTGGCTGCGGCATCGATGGCATCGTCCAGCGCCGTCGCCGAGCCGGGGATCGAGGTGATGATCGAGCATTTCTTGTCGATGAAGGCGCGGATCTGGTTGATCTGCTGACTGGCGTCGTTGTTGGAATCCGACACCTCGAAGCTCGCCACGGTGCCGTCGGCGATCAGGCCGTCGACCAGCCGCTTCAACTCCTTGGTCACGGTGACGCGCCACGGATTGCCCTGGTAGGACTCGGAGTGGCACCATTTCCACGGCTTTGACGGCGGCGTGAAATTATCCCAGGCCGACGGCAGCACCTTTTGCGGCGCGCCGTCATATTGTGCCTTCAGTTCGGTCGGCAATCCAGCAATCACGCCCGAAACGTCTTGAGCGCAAGCTATGGTCGTGACCGATGCAAGTGCGGTTGCGGCCATAAGGCCGCGGATCAGGCTGTTCATGTTCTCCTCCGTTCGGTTGTTTCAGGCTCCTCCGCCGGCAACGCCGGACACCTGCGTCGAAAGGCTCTCCCGAAACAGGCGATTGAGATCGGCAACGACGCGAGCGGCATTGTGCCTTTCGCTCAGGCCGAGATTGATGCGATCGGACGCCGCCTGCTGGAACGCCATGTAGCCGTCGTGCCGCGGCCTCACCCAGGCACCTTCGAGCGTAGTCCGCGTGTCCTTGTAGAAATTGCCGGCGGCGGCGTTGACGGCGGCATCCGCCCAGGCTGCCGCATGGCCGGGCTGGCCGCCGGCCGAGGCGTAAGGGCCGCGCTGCACGTCACCGCTGGCGATCCAGTAGGCGAAGTCGATTGCTGCCTGTCCGGCCCTCGAGAAGGCCGACACGGCGATGCCGGTCCCGCCGAGCGCCGAGCCTTTGGGGCCGGCATTGCCAGCGGCCGGGATATCCGCGAAAGCCAGGCGGGTGGGTCGAAACCCGGCGATGGCATAGGAGACATAGCCATAGATCAGCGGCGCGCAGGCGATCCGCGAGCCGGATCCGGCCATTTGCTCCAGAACCGCGATCGGATCCATGCCAAGACAGGCCGGGTCGACGAGGGCTGCGATCTCGCGCATCATCTCGAAGACCTGCTTGCCCGCTGCCGGATCCACGTGGTCGCCAGGGCCTTCACCGGCGGGCCGGCCGAGATTGCCGGCAAGCGTGTAGAACACCATCAGCGAATGCGGCGGCCTCAGCGGCAACAGCACGTGGCCTTGCCGGGCCAGATCGAGGGCATCGGCCCAGCTCGCCGGCGCAGCCGAAAGCATGTCGGGCCGCCATGCCTGCACCTGGCTGGCCGCGTCGATCGGAAACGCCCACTGCCGGCCTTGCCAGTTGTAGCTCGGAAAGGACCGGCCGACACTGCCCGCCGCAAGTGCCGCGCGTTCGGCTTCCCGGCCGGCGACATCGAGCGGCGCCAGGCAATTCTCGGCGGTGATCTGGCCGACATGCGGATGGTCGACGACGATCAGGTCGTAGGCACGGGCCAGTTCCTCGACCGGGAAGGATTCGAAATCCTGCAGCGAGCGCTTGTCCCATTCAACGGCGATACCAGTTTGTTGCTTCCACAGTCTCGAACAGGCGACCATCGGGTCATAGCCGCGCGGATGGCTCCAGGTCATGCCTTTGAGCGTGGCGTCGCTCACAGCCCGAACTCCGCGCGGATTTTTGCGCTGTGCTCGCCGATGCGCGGCGCGGCCCGCTCGACCTTGGCGCGGATGCCGTCGACCCTGAGCGGCGAGCGCGTGGTGAGGATCGAAACGTCATCCTCGCGCGTCACCGTCTGCAGCATGTCGAGGACCTGGAAGCCTTCGCTGGCCATCATTTCCGGCCAGGTCAAAACCTTGGCGCACCAGATGTCGGCAGGCTCGAGGATGGCAAGCCATTCGTCGACCGTCTTCGTTGCGATCTTTTGCGCGATGATCGCCTTGATCTCGTCGCGGGCAGTGAACCAGGTCGACGGCTGATCGCGGTAGGGCGCAAGTTCCTCGAGCCCGAGGAGATCGGCGAGTTTCGAGATCGGCGTCATGGCGATCGCCAGATAGCCGTCCTTGGCCGGATAGACGCCGTAGGGCGCCGAGAGATAGGCGTGCGCGCTGCGGAAGCTCGACCGCCGCGGCAGCCGGCGCCCGTCATTGAGGTGCGTGGTCAGCACCTCGAATTGGAAGTCGACCAGCGCTTCGAGCAGGCTGGTCTCGACATGGCTGCCCTTGCCGGTCACGCCGCGCCGCACCAGTGCGGCGAGGATGCCTTGCGCGGCGGCGGAACCCGCCAGCATGTCGGCGATCGCCAGGCCGAAGGGCACCGGCCCTTGGTCCTCGTCGCCGTTCAGCCACATCACGCCGGAGCGCGCCTGCGCCAGCAGATCCTGCCCCGGCCGCTTGACCCACGGGCCTTCCTCGCCATAGCCACTGATCGAGGCATAGACCAGGCGCGGATTGATCTTGCGCACCGCCTCGTAATCGAAGCCCAGGCGTTCGATGACGCCGGGCCTGAAATTCTGGATCAGCACGTCGGCCTTGGCCAGCAGGCCGCGCAGCGCCGCAAGGTCGGCCTCGTCCTTCAAGTCGATGGCAAGGCTTTCCTTGGCGCGGTTGATCGCATGGAAAATGGTGGAATCGCCGCCGATCTCGGTGTCGCTGAGATAGAGCCGGCGCGACAGGTCGCCGCCGTCAGGCCGTTCGATCTTGATGACCCGAGCGCCGAGGTCGAGCAGCCGCAGCGAGCAGTAAGGCCCGGACAAGAACTGGCTCATATCGACAACGATGAGCCCGGTCAGCGGCAGTTCGGCAATGGCAGCCATTGCCTATTTCTCCGTCTTACCGGCGAAATCGGCCGGATTGCGGTACTTCACCGTCTGCAGGTGCTCGCAATAAAGCACGAGCTCGCCTTCACCCTTGAAGACTTCATAGCTGGCGCGGATCAGCCCCATTTCCTTGTATTTTGGCTTCTTGTCGAGGTTGGAGCGGATTGAATAGATCGTGTCGCCTATGAACACCGGCTTGATGAAGCGCAATTTGTCGTAGCCATACGAAAAGGCGTTGACGCAATTGGTGGCGACGAGACCGAGCCCGGCCGAGAACACGAAGGCCCCTGCCACCAGCCGCTTGCCGAAAATGCCTTGCGTCTCGGCGAACATCTGGTCCTGCACGTATGGATGGATGTCGAGCACCAGCGTGTTGAACAGATGGCTGTCGCCCTCGGCAATGGTCCGGCGCAGCGAGCGGATCTTCTGGCCGACCGGCCAGTCTTCGTAGAACCAGTTCTCCGCGTTCCAGACGGGAAGGTCGGCGTGATCCCTAGGCATGTTGGCGGGGTGTGTCGATGCCACGCCCACGGTTGGCGCGAAACTGCTCATGACAACTTCCTCTGGGAGCGGGAATCGTCCATCAGGGCGCGCCGCAGACCAGCGAAATGCATGATCGATCCTCCCGTCAATCTTCTTTTGTGAATAGTATTTTCACATATGGGGTTGCGTTGCAAGCGAGTCTCGGCGAAATTTTGCCTGCTCCGTTGGGGCCAATGCCGGCGGAACAAGGGAGGAAGTGATGCAGAATGCCTGTCTGATTTTCGTCGGCAGCCTCAATCGCGACGCCCCGTATTTTCAGGGCGCGCGCGGCATCGGGCTGGGTGTCTACAGTTTCGACGAAGGGACGCTGCAGACGAAGAAACTGGCCGAGACGGGAGACATCGACAATCCCACCTTCCTGTCGGTGACGCCGGACGGCTCCCACGTCTATGCCAACTCAGAAGTGTTCACCTGGCGCGAAGGGGTGGTCTCGGCCTACCGTTTCGACAGGCAGACCGCCACGCTGTCCTACATCAAGAAGCAGCCGACGCTGGGCAGCATCACGGCGCACAACACCATCACGCGCGACCGGACCAAGCTGCTGGTCGCCAATTACGGCATGGGCGAGGGCGGCCCCGATCGCTCGGTCGTGGTCTATGGGTTGGGTGAGAATGGCGGCCTGACAGCGCCGTTGTCGAGCGTTGCCCATAGCGGGACCGGACCAGATCCTGCCCGCCAGGAGCGGCCGCATGCCCATAGCGTAACCGAGACGGTTGCCGGCGGCATGGCGATCGTCGCTGACCTCGGCATCGACCGGCTGGTGTCCTATCGCATCGGGCGCGACGGCAGCCTGACGAAACTCGCCGAGTCGGCGCTTGCGCCAGGCGCGGGTCCGCGCCATCTCGCACTGCATCCGGGCGGTCGCTTCGTGTTCGTCATGAACGAGCTGGATTCGACGGTTGTCTCGCTGGCGCTGGACGAAGCATCAGGCAAGCTTACGGTGATCGACAGCAAGCCGGCCGTGCCGCCCGAGGCGCGCGACGGCAATCACTGTGCCGACGTCCAGATCTCGCCTGACGGCCGCTTTCTCTACGGCTCCAACCGCGGTCATGACAGCATCGTCGTGTTTTCGGTCGACCAGCAAACCGGCAGGATTGCTCTTGTCGACTATACGCCTTGCGGCGGTGCCACGCCGCGCAATCTGGCACTGACGCCCTCGGGCGGCCATCTGTTCTCGGCCAACCAGAATGCCGACCGCATCTCGATTTTCGCCCGTGATGCCGCAACCGGCCGGCTGACCGACACCGGCCGATCCATCGATATTGGCACGCCGATGTGCGTGAGGATCGTGCGTTGAGCGCTGGCGGGTGAAAATTCCGCCAGTACCATGGCCATAAGAACGTGTCGTTTCAATACGAGGATCGGGACGCCCGTCGCGCGAGATAGGGAGCCACCAGCGCGCGTATGTCTGCGGCCGCTACGTCACCGGCAGCACGCAATGCGCGCTCGCAGCGCCCATATTCGTCAACTGCGCCTTCGAAATCATTGCGGCACAGTTGCTCCTTTATCAGCGCTTTGCAGATCGGTCCGGCATCTGGATAGAAGTCCAATACCGCTAGATATATCGCCCGTGCTTTGTCGGCTTGGTCGGCCGCCTCCAGCCGCTGGCCGAGCCGCAGCCCAAGATCGATCAGTTCGCGACGCACGCGCTCGCAAGCCGGGAGCGACCAGGAAGCGGTTCGCTCGTGCAACAACAACGGACCCGGGAATGCATGGAAGAGCGCCTCCGCGTCTGGCCGCAATCCCTCCGCATTGACCTTTGCGACAGTCTTGAGCCGTGCTTCCCAGTCGGCGAGGTCGACCCAGACCTTGTCCGATGCAAGGCGAAGCTTGCCTTCGCGCTGGACGATGAGGTCGGTCCGTCCCAACAGCTTGCGCAGCCGATGAAGCGCCTGGTCGCACGCCGCCCGCGCCTGGTCGCCGTCGAGGTTGGGCCACAGCCAGTCCTGAATGGTCTCCTGCGAGCAGGTATTTTCCTTTGAGATCGCCAGCACTCGCAGGATGTCGAGGGCCTTCGTCGGCGGCTTCGCGCCGAGCGCGAGAGGGTTTGCATCGAGTTCGAGCCGAAAGCCTCCGAGGACGTGGACCCTGAGCGGCCAGGGCCAGGCGGCGGGCCGCCGGGGCGGCGGCTCGAGCCGGCGTTCGCGGATAACGACCGGCAGAACTCGGGCTCGATGCCGCGCTCAAGCGCATCGCCAAGCAGTTCGGCGAGCAATTCCGGGACATTGAGCAGCACCATTGGCCAGCTGATGTCGCGCAGCGCTTCCAGGAAGGCCTGCAGCCGGTCGCCATAGTGCGGATCGTCGCTCCACAGGTTCTCCAATGCGGCCGCTGCCAGAATGCATATCTCGGTTCGCTTGTGGGCGCCGCCGTCCAGCCGCGGCAGCAGATCGCTGAGAAGCACGGCGGCTTCGCGCGGCTTCCTGTCCGCCAGCAGCACCTGGAACTGCGTGATGTAGTGCGGCCAGCGCTCGATCATCGGCTCGTTGGCCGCCTCGATGGCAGTCATGAAGCGCTCGCAATCCTGGTAAGCGGCCGTGAAATCGCCTTGCCTGGCATGGAGCGCGGCGTGGCAATCGGCGACGACGGCGACCTGCGTGGTGAAACGGCTGTCGGCGATCTCGGCCAAACGCTCGACCACTTGGTGGAACTCGGCAAAATCGTTGCGGACCTTCATCTGCATTTGCAAATGATAGAGCCCCCCGAACTCCACGCCCCTCAGCGATTCGCGCTCGCCAATTGCGATCGCCGCCCGCAACGCCGCTTCGGCCGACGGATAGGGAAAATCCCTTCTCTTATAGGGAAAATAACGTCCACTTTCCGCACCAAAGGCGACCAGCCACATGCCGAGAATCCAAGGCAGCACGCTCTTGTCACTCAAATCGTCAACGACGCTGTCGACGGCCTTGGCGAACAGATCGGCGCGCATGGTCGATACCGAAAGATCGATCAGCGTTTCGCTGGCAAGCAGCCGCAATCCGCTCGGATCGTGCTCGGGATTCCGGGTCAACCGCTCCAGGAGTTCGGTTTCGAGTGCTTGTCCGGCGGGGCTGCTGCGATAGCAGTCGTCGCCGAAGTTCAGCGCCCGCATCATGCCAATGCGTACCAGCATCGCTTCCTCGGAAGGTAGTTCCGGAAGCCCGCGTTCGATCAGCTCGAACGCCCGTCGCGTCCACATGGACAGACCTTCGTACGTGCGCCAGCTGGCAGTCTTGACCAACACCGCCCGCGACACAGTGAGGCACAGGCCGCGCAGATCGTCGGCCTCGCCAAAGGCTTGCCACGCCTTGGACAGCCAACGCTCCGCCGCAGCGTCGTCGGGCATGTGGGCCACGCCCAGCCAATAGAAATGCCAGCCATTCATGATGGTTTCCGGCAATCGGCCGCACCACTCGATGAAGGTCGCGCGGCTCCCTTGCGCCAGCAAGTCCTCTGCGCGGCTCAGCAGCAGGTCGCTCGCTTGGTCCCAGTCGTCGGCCTGTAAGGCGAGGCGTATGGCTTCGTCATGACGGCCCGCCCCCGCAAGGACCTTCGCCGCCTTTCGCCGGAGCGATTGCTGCTCTTCCCTGGCAATTTGCTGTGCGAAACGACGCTCGAGGAAGTCGCGCAAGAGGTCATGAAGGTGAAAGATATCGCGGTTGTTTTCCGAGCGCGTGACCAGAAACTGTCGCCTGTAAAGCCTGTCGAGCAGCTTTCCTGCTTCGCCCGACCCGATCATCTCGTCAGCCAACCCGGCGCTGATTTCGGGCAGCAGATTGAGTTTCAGCAGCATGTCCTGGTCGACGGAGGGAAGGGAAAGGAAGAAATGACGACCGAGAACGTCGGGCAGCACGTTCTGCCCGCCGGGGACCGTCTCCGTTGTGCCGTCCAGTCCGGCTTTGGTGCCTTGGTCCGCGAGCAGGACGAGCCCGACCGCCCAACCGCGCGCCGCCTCGACATCGACCCGAGCGGCGTCCCTCGAACGCAGGTGGACGAGATCGCGCGCTTCCGCGGTCGAGAATTCGAGCGCGTGGCGGTCGATGACAGCCATTTTGCCCTTGAGAATGAGGTCGCCCAATTCCTCCTGGGGCAGCGTGCGTGAGACACAGATGCAGCGGACGGTGTCAGGAAGTTCACGGAACATCTCGGAAAGCACCGCCCGAAATTCTGCGGTATCGGCGTCGTGCAAATCATCGAGCACCAGAATTGTGCCGGGCTTTAGCCGAGCGAAATAGGCTCTGGAAAAGCGCCTGGCGAACTCCTTCGGCTGCTCGGCATACTCGACGCCGAAGATCGGCATGTCTCCAGCCGAGACTGAGTCCAGCGACTGCGCCAGATATTGAAAGAACCGCGCTATATCCTGGTCGCCCTCATCGACACGGTACCATATGTGCGGCGCCTCGACGCTTTCGAGATAATCGATGACCGCGGTCGTCTTGCCGTAGCCGGCCGGTGCCGCCACCCAGCATACGCTCGACCGCGACACCCGATCGATCGCTTCGAGAACGCGGTTCCGCCTCAATATCCTGGCGCTGCGCGGGGCCGCCAGCTTGGCGATCCGGCCTGTGCCCGAGAGCGGTTGCGTCGCATCGGCTTCAAAGGCATCTAAGGCGGCCATGGGGGCTCCCGCTCGACCAATCATCGAGCGACGGTCGTGCTGCCATGACCGTCCCGCCGATCCGATTGACGTTAGCCTGGCGCAGTCATGCGACAATTCGTGGGGGCTTCGTAGATGAAGCGGCACTGGCTGATCCCGGGAGGGCGGATCTCGATGGTTGCGCAACCTGAAACTGGGCAATGGACGGCGGGCGAACCTCGCACTCGGTCTTCGACCGTCGGCTCCAAATCCGGTAGAAGACCTGATCATGGCTATTCCCTCCGATTGGCAAGCTCATGGGCTGCCTGGCAGTCCTTTCCAAACGCACGAGCTCATCCTGTGCGCAGTGGCATCCGCGCACATCGGTACGGTCACCTAGTTTCCCGGCGATTGATCTCCCAGTTTTCGCAAGCGTGCCTAGTTTTCAAGGCTTGTTGGGCGCCGGGGTCTTCGGTGCCTTACGCAACCGGAAATCGGGAAGCGGACGGGACCGGATTGTGCGAGGGGATGGGCGACCGGTGGATCCCGCACTCTGTTTTCGACAATCCGCTCCAGCGGCCCGCGCGCGGATTGTCCGCACTGCCGCACGCGACGGTGCAGGGCGCACAACCGATCGAGAAATAGCCTTTTTCGATGAGCGGATGCCGGGGGAGGCGATGATGGTCGAGATAGACCTCGATCTGCTGCCGGGTGAAGCGGGCGAGTGGCTCGATCTTCAGGCGTCCGTCAGTTTCTTCCAGCGTCGCAACATCCGTGCGAACTCCGCCATGATAGCGCTTGCGGCCGGAAATCCAGGCCTTGAAACCGCTCAGGGCCTTCTCGAGCGGCAGCACCTTGCGGATGTGGCAGCACCGGTCCGGATCGCTGCGGTGCAGCGATCCAGAGCCGTCGAGCACCCGCAGGACGTTTGCCCGGGGCGTGACGATGCGCACGTCGGTGAGGCCGAGCAAGGCCGTCAATTGCGTACGATAGGCGACCGTTTCCGCAAACAGCTTTCCGGTATCGAGCGTGGCGATGGGGAGCGACCTGTCGATCGATGCGGCCATGTGCAGCAACACCGCAGATTCCGCGCCAAATGAGGAGACGAGCGCTACCTTTCCGCGGAACAAGTCGGTGACGAGTGGCGCCAGCAGCTCGGGTCCGTCGAGATGGTTCAGCTCCGCGATGATGCCTTCATGCATGGCGATTCGGTCCGGTTTTGGCGTGACGCGGCCGGTTCATAGTCTGCTCACGAAATCGAGGACCGCCTGGCGGTCGGCCTCGTCCAGGCCGAAGAAGCGGTCGCGGACGATCTGCGCCGTGCCGCCATGCGCGAACACTGCATCGCGCAGTGTGGTCGCGCGGCCGTCATGCAGGAAGCGCTGGCGCAGGCGGATGCCGACCAGCGGCGTTGTCCGCCATTCGGCGCCGATGGCGTTGCCCTGGATGATCTTGTCGTCGAGCGCCGATCCCATGTCGTGCAGTAAAAGGTCCGAGTAGAGCCTGACTTCGCCTTTTGTGCCCGCCAGCGCCGGCACATGGCATTTGGCGCAGCCGACCGAAGCGAAGAGCCTTCCGCCATCGCTGGCCAGCATTGCGCTTTCGCTCGAGACCGACGGCGAGGCCAGGAAGCCGGCCGAGAACGGGATCAGTGCGCCAGAGGCCAGGGTTGCCGACAAAAGCACTCCGCTGGAGCCGAGGCCGATCAGGCGCCACGCACCGCCGGCTTCGCCGAGACGGCCGATGCGTGTGGTGATCCCGAGCGCGACCATCACCATCAGGAACAGGAACTGGTCGACGTCGAGAATGCCGCGGCGCAATTGCGGATCGAGCGTGATTTGCGAATTGAGCATCACCACGCCGATGAAGGCGACGATGAACCACGGGAACGGGATCGGCGTTGCTCCGGGCGCGCTCTTGCGGCCGCGAAAGAACGTGCCGATGGCCAGCAGAAGCGGGATGAGCATCAGCACCTTGCTGAGCTTGACGAGGGTAGCGGTGTTCAGCGCCCCGTCCGAGACTGCGAAGGAGGCGCCGTAGACCTGCGCCAGTTCGAAGATGCTCGCGCCGACGAACACGCCGTAGAGCCGGTCGTCGAGATGCGGCAGCCAGCCGCCCAGGAACATCACGGGATAGACGAGCAGCGCCGCGGTGCCGCTGAGCGTGATCAGGGCGATCGCAACCCCCGCGCTCTGGTCGCGTGCGCGCATCAGCGCAGCCACTGAGAGAATGGCGGCTGCGCCGCAGACGGCGCTTCCGACCGCGACCAGCAACGCGATCTCGGCCTCCAGCCTGAACAGCCTACGTGCGATGGCGTAGAGCAAAGCCGCGACCAGGATCAGTTCGATGGCCGCCACCGCGAGCGGCATCAGCCCGAGATCGAGGAACAGTCGCGTCGTGATGCGGAAGCCGACAAGGACGACCGCCAGGCGCAACAGGTAGCGCTTGGTGAAGTCGAGCCCCGGGCGCAGGACGTCGGGGCAGGCAAAGCTGTTGCCGATCAGCAGCCCGAAGAGCATGGCGACGAGGACCGGATTGCGCGACAGCGGCTCGCCCAATCCGCCGGCAATCCAGCCGCCCGCAAGGGCGAGCGCGGCCGCCACGGCTATACCGGGCAAGATCGAGTGCGCTTGTTCCGGCGCATGCGAAAACGTCAGGGCGATGCTCATCGCCTGGCCTCCTCGGCCGGGGTGAGCGTTCGCAGATAGGCAGCCACCGCCTCGATCTCTCCGGACCCTTGTTCGACGGGTTGCGTGTCCGTCCCGCTGTGGCCGGAGACGACGCTGGTGATGCCGAGCTCCCTGGTGAAAGCGTCGGCGACCATCTCTTCGAGGACCGCAATGTCGGCCTTCCAGCCATAGCGGCCGACGCGCGTCGCGCCGTTGGCATCGAGGACATAGTGCGGGCGGCCCTTGATCCCGTCGCCTTTGCTGACTGCCTGCGCCTCGATGACGCTGTCGGGTATGTCGTCTATGCCAGCGACGCCGTAGAGGCTGGGCGGCATGCGCAGCGAGATGACATTGGCCTGCTGCGGCAGTGCAGCCGGTTCAGCCGCGATGCCGGCACCATCGCGCAGCATGTAGCGCCGGGCGACCGGGCTGTTGGGATGATCGATCGGGACCGTGCGCCCGGATCCCGGATCCATATGGGCTATCCTGCGCGCGAAACGGTTCTCATCCGCGCTCGCACCGCCGGGGCCGGGATGACAGGACAGGCAGGACGTCGCATTGAACAATGGTCCAAGACCGGTCCGCGGCGTGAAATCGGTGTGAAACAGCTCCCTTCCGCGAGCGGCGAGATCGGGGTTGGCGGCAGCATTTTGCGTCTGCTGGGCCGTCGCCGACACGCCGTGCTCGTCAAAAGCAGGAACCTCGAGCAGCGCTCCGTCGCGGCCGGGAAATCCGGGAAGCTCGCCGCCTATCGTTATCCAGATCCGCTGCGCGTCCGCCGACATTGCGATGGCTCGCAGGCGATCGCCGCCGAGAGGCCCAAGGCCAGGGATGTCGATCGTCGCTCGGGCGAGAAGCCGGCCGTCCTGGCTTATGCGCAGCAGCGAGCCGTCGCCGCGATTGGCGACGAACAGGTCCGACCCCCCGGCAAGCGTCGTATGGCTCGAAAAGTGCGGATTGGCGATCTCGGGGACAGCGGCGGCAATGTCGACTGGACGATCGAATTCCGGCAGCGAGACCATGCCAGCCCCGGCGACCGTGAAATGCCGCCGGTCGTCTTGCAGTTTCAGCAGCACCAGCCGGTCGCGGCCGGGGTCGGCGATGTAGAGAACACGGTCCGGGTTCCACTTGAAGGCAATGCCGATGACGCCGGGATCGTCGCCGCTGTTGCGGCCCATGCTCACCGTGCCAGGGCCGGCTAGGCCGTCGACACCGTCCTGGACATGGATCTGGACCACGCTGCCGTCCGCAGTGACCGCGCCGAACACGGCAAATCCGCTGCCGTCCGGTGACGGGCCGAGAAACGCCGTTCCGAGCGCACCGGTCTGCAGCCCGCCGGGCGTCAGTTGGCCACTTGCCCGGTAGTTCAGCCGCTTCGCCAGCCATCCGTTGGCCAGCCAGCCGCTCGCCAGCCATCCAGTGGGTTGAGCGATCTGCGCTTGTTCGCGATCGGTAGACCGGCCGGCGAACACGCCGCCGGCCTCGCGGCTTGGCGCATTGTCGAGCGGGGCTCCGTCGGGGTCGACGACGGTGACGCTGCCTTCGCCGGCCAATCCGTTCGGCGCGTTGGCGATCCAGGGCCTTCCAAAGGCGTTGTTGATCGAGATGTAGCGCGGTCCGGATGCCGCCGCCAGCCGCGCCGTTCGAGCCTGGCCATTGTAGCGCCGGTTGAGGAATGGCTCGCTCTGCGCCGTGTAGAGCTGGACTGGGCTCGCTCCGCCATAGTCGGCTAGATCTTGGTCGGTGAGATCCTGCGGAACCAGGATCGTGCCCGATTTGTCGCCGCGCGGATCGATTGACAGGATCGCGCCAGGTTTGAATACGAGATCGCATGCTGGCGCGCCGAAATTGCTGCCTACCGCGACCAGAATCCTAAGCGGATCGAGCACACGTCCTTCGCGCGTGGTCAGCAGGAATTCCGGATTTCCCGGTATCGGTCCGCCATTATGAAAACGCCCCACCTCGCGCACGCCGGCCACGCCCGGCAGCCCGACGGCGACGATACGGGCGCCCAGGCGCCAGGCGGAGATGTGATCGCTGGTGAAGCCCACCGTCGGCAGCAAGATGAAAGACACCGCTGTCATTCCGGAGATAATCCGGCCAAACGAAAGGTCCAGCGAGGCGCAGCTTCGCCGCGACCGACGAGCTCTGACGAAATCCATAAGCACCGCGGCAAGGCTCTTGCGCATTGCGACATCCCCGGCTCGATACCTCGATGCGTCTACATGCGGCCCCGAGCATGTGACGCTTATCTCGACGCAATCATTGAGCGGGTGCACTTACGTATCGTGTACGGCACCTCAACCGCCGGCCGTATCTTGCGCTTTGGGGGAAGGCGTGCGGCCGCGCGCGCTTCGCAAGGCAAGCGCTTGTCGGGCAAAGGTGATTATGGGCATGGCGAGGTTGCCGCGAACGGCAAATTTTCAGAACTCGAGCGCCTGCCTGAGTGCCGGGCCGCTCCTGACGCGCAAATCGAGGTCGGCCTCGATATGGTCGATGTGGTGCAGCATCAGCGCGCTGGCGCGTTCGGCATTGCCATTTTCCAGCGCCTCGAGGATCTGCGTGTGTTCGTTGTGGCCGCAGCTCGAGATGCCCGAGCGGCCATAGAGTGCGATCACCAGCGATGAACGAGCGACCAATTCCTCCATGAAGCGCTGCAGGATGACGTTTCCCGCGACCGACGCCAGAAGCAGGTGAAAATCCCCCGACGCCTTGATCTCCGATCGCCTTGCGTTCGGTCCGCGTTCGGCGATGAAACGGCCTTCTTCGTCGAGCTGGGCCTTGAACGCGGCGACATGCGCCGGCGTCATCCGTCCGGCGGCGGCGATCGCGATGCCTGGTTCGATGAGCCGGCGCGAAGCAAAAACCTGCCGCGCTTCCTCCGGCGACGGATTGGCGACGAAGGCGCCGCGATTGCGCTCGGTGCGCACCAATCCCTCGAAGGAAAGCATCTGCAGTGCGGCACGCGCCACGGTGCGGCTGACATCGAACAGCGTGCCGACTTCGCCTTCGGAAAGCTTTGTTCCCGGCGCCAGCCGGCGATCGACGATCGCGTCGCGCAACTGGTCGCGGATCGCCTGCGCGCGATCCTCGTTGGCGGCCTCGATAGCAGGGAAGGTCTGGTCGGCAATGTTCATGGCAGTGGTCCTGCCTTCTTCTACCCTGAATCGCATCGCTTGGACGAGAGACAAAGTGAATACAGAGATGAAAAAGATTGCATACGATCTTTGCGGAGATCGGCGGCAATCGCCTATAATTTGTGCATTGCACAAGGCCGACGTATCGGCAGCTACATAGAGGCGGCCCTGATTTCTTCGAGGATTCAGTCAGTTGGTGCGGCGGTGCGCAACTGGCACGCATGATGCTTTGGCTAATCCGACCAAAGGGGAAGCTGGATGTCCAAAGCCGCCGAAATCGACATTGTGTCCGTTTCGAAAGTCTATGGCGCGACGACTGCCGTCGAAGGCATCAGCCTGAAAATCCCTGCCGGAACCTATTGCTGCCTGCTCGGTCCGTCCGGCTGTGGCAAGACCTCGACGCTGCGCATGATCGCCGGGCACGAGAGCATATCGAGTGGCGACGTGCGTCTCGGCAACACAGTGGTCACCGACCTGCCGCCGGCCAGGCGCGGCACTGCCATGATGTTCCAGTCCTACGCACTGTTTCCGCATCTCGACCTGATCGACAACGTCGCCTTCAGCCTGAAGATGAAAGGCGTCGGCAAGGAGGAGCGCCGCGCCAAGGCGCTCGACATGCTGAAGCTGATGCAGATGGAGGCCTATGCCAGCCGCCGCCCGGCGCAGCTTTCCGGCGGGCAGCAGCAGCGCGTTGCCCTTGCGCGCGCCTTGATCACCGATCCCGAGGCGCTGTTGCTCGACGAACCGCTTTCGGCGCTCGATCCTTTCCTGAAGATCCGCATGCGAGCCGAACTGAAGAAGCTGCAGACGTCGCTCGGCATCACTTTCGTCCACGTCACCCACAGCCAGGAAGAGGCGATGGCGCTGGCCGACCTGATCGTGGTGATGAACGACGGCCGTATCGAGCAGGCGGCGCACCCTCGCACGGTGTTCGAGCGGCCGGCCACGGCCTTCGTCGCTCGTTTCATGGGCGACCACAATGTCATCTCCGGGCGCGTCGCCGGCAGTCGCGACGGCATGGTCGTTTTCGATGTGCCCGGCGGCGTCACGCTCGCCGCCAGCGGGCAGGGCAGGGAGACCGGGGAACCCATCGACATCGCCATTCGCACCGACCACGTGCGCATCGGCGAGCCGCCGGCAGCCGGGCTCGGCTTCACCGGCATTATTGCAAACGTCGAGTACCGCGGTTCGACCGTGAAGCTCTCAGTCAATGGCGCCGGCATCGAGGATTTCACGGTGATCGTCGACGACACCAGCTTCTTCGCCAGGCCGGTTGCCGTCGGCGACGCAGTGCCGATCGCCTGGGACGCCGAGGACGCGATCGTCCTTGGCCGTCTCGATTCCTGAAATCCAGCATAACCAACCAAAACAGGGGAACTGAACATGACCAACACCACCGACAAGAAGACTGGAATATCGCGACGTTCGCTGCTCAAGACAGGTGCCGCCGCCGTCGGTTTCGCCGCCGGTTCCGGCGCCATATCAGGCTTTCCGACCATCTGGGCGCAATCGAACATCACGCTGCGCCAGTTCGGCACCGGCGTATCCAACCTCAATGCCATCGCCGACAAGTGCAAGGCCGACCTCGGCATCACGCTGGAGATGACAGCAACCGATTCCGACGCCGCCGCGCAGCGCGCTGTGACGCAGCCCGACAGCTACGACATCGCCGACATCGAATACTGGATCTGCAAGAAGGTGTTCCCGACAGGCGTCCTGCAGCCGATGGATGTCAGCAAGCTGAAATATTACGACGAGCTGGTGCCGCTGTTCAAAACCGGCAAGCTGACGCCGGACAGCGTCATTGCCCAGGGCACCGCGCCGCATACCGTCGGTTACGTCGAGGCGCAGGACAGCAAGGTCTTCGCCAAGGCGCCGACCAACTGGTTCACCATGGTGCCGACGATCTACAATGCCGATACGCTCGGCATCCGCCCCGACCTCGTCGGCCGCGATATCACCACCTGGGCCGACATCATGGATCCGGCCTTCAAGGGCAAGACCGCCATCCTCAACATCCCGTCGATCGGCATCATGGATGCGGCGATGATCATGGAGGCAACGGGCAACATCAAATACGCCGACAAGGGCAACATGACCAAGGAGGAGATCGACAAGACGATCGACTTCCTGATCAAGGCCAAGCAAGCCGGCCAGTTCCGCGCCTTCTGGAAATCCTTCGACGAGAGCGTCAACCTGATGGCTTCAGGCGAAGTCGTAATCCAGTCGATGTGGTCGCCGGCCGTGGCCGCGGTCCGCTCCAAGGGCATCGCGTGCCGGTTCCAGCCGCTCAAGGAAGGCTACCGGTCCTGGGGTGGCGGGCTTGGCCTGGCAGCCCATCTCTCCGGCGCCGAACTCGATGCCGCCTATGAATACATCAACTGGTACACGTCCGGCTGGGTTGGCGGCTATCTCAACCGTCAGGGCTATTACTCGGCCAACATGGTGTCGGCCAAGAAGTTCATGTCCGAGGACGAGTGGGGCTACTGGATCGAAGGCAAGCCGGCAAAGGGCGATATCCTGTCGCCGGACGGCAAGGTCATGGAAAAGGCTGGCGCCGTGCGTGACGGCGGCTCGTTCGAAGAGCGCATGGGCAAGGTCGCCTGCTGGAACTCGGTCATGGACGAGGACCGCTACATGGTGAAGCGCTGGAACGAGTTCATCGCTGCTTGATGCCCTCTGCCTTCTCCCCTTGTGGGAGAAGGCAGATTGGCGCGCAGCGCCAAGACGGTTGAGGGGTGCTGGACGGAGCACTGTTGGTGCCAAGCTGGAACACCCCTCATCCGATCGAGCTTCGCTCGGCCACCTTCTCCCACAGGGGGAGAAGGGCACACCCCTCAGTCGCATCGCCGACTTCGACCGAGATATAGATGGCAGTAGCGCTCGAACAATCCACGCACGTTACGTCTGCAAAGCCTGCCAGACGTAGGCGCTCCTTTGCCGGAGTCGCACCCTATCTCCAGGCGGCACCGCTGGCGCTGATCCTCGGCGCGTTCCTCCTGCTGCCAATTCTGATGATCGCCGTGGTCTCATTCTGGGATTACGATTTCGCGGCGATGTATCCGGATTTCCTGACCACCAATTATTCCGACACGCTCGGCTCCTGGGTCACCTGGAAAACCTACCTGAATACGCTGAAATACGCCGCCATCGTCTGGGCGCTGACGCTGTTCATCGGTTTCTGGGTCGCCTATTTCCTTGCCTTCCATATCAGGACCACGGCCATGCAGATGGTGCTGTTCCTTGTCTGCACGGTGCCGTTCCTGACCTCTAACATCATCCGCATGATCTCGTGGATTCCGGTGCTTGGCCGCAATGGCCTGGTCAACTCGACGCTGGTGCAAATGGGGCTGATCCCGAAGCCGATCGAATGGCTGCTCTATTCCGAATTCGCCGTGGTGCTGGCCATGGTGCATCTCTATACGCTGTTCATGGTGACGCCGATCTTCAACACGCTGATGCGCATCGACAAGTCGTTGATAGAAGCCGCGCGCGACGCCGGTGCTTCCGGCTGGCAGGTTCTGTGGAACGTCGTCATTCCGCTCGCCAAGCCCGGCATGGCGATCGGCACCATTTTCGTCGTCACCCTGGTGATGGCCGACTTCTCGACGGTGCAGGTGATGTCCGGCGGGCAGAGCGCCTCCGTCGCGCTGATGATGAAGAACCAGATGTCGCTGCTGCAATATCCGGCAGCTGCCGCCAACGCCGTCGTGCTCTTGGTGCTGGTGCTGCTGATGGTCGCGGGCATCCTGCGCATCGTCGACATCCGCAAGGAGCTGTGAGGCGATGAGCCAGGACAAGCGCACCCTCGAATTCTATGTGTTGGCGGCGTTCTTCGGTCTTTTCGTGTTGTTCCTCTACGGCCCGCTTTCGGCGATCCTGATCCTCTCTTTCCAGGGCGAGAACGGCGGTCTGACATTTCCGCTGAACGGCGTGTCGCTGCACTGGTTCGCCAATTTGTTCGAGCGCCAGGCGGTCGGCGACTTCGGCGGCAGCTTCAAACGCTCGCTCGTCCTTGGCCTGATGGTGATGGTCGTCACTGTCGCCGTGTCGCTGCTCGCCGGCCTGGCCTTCCGGCAGAAATTTCGCGGCGCAACCGCACTGTTCTATCTGGCCGTCGCCAGCCTGGTCGTGCCGTCGATCATCATCAGTCTCGGCATCGGCGTCGTCTTCCAGCAGATCGGCTTCCGCCCCGCCTGGTACACCTCCGCTTTCGGCGCCCATCTGACCTGGACCTTGCCTTTCGGCGTGCTGATTATGTTTGCTGTCTTCAACCGGTTCTCGCCAGCCTATGAGGAAGCCGCGCGCGATCTCGGAGCATCGTCGTGGCAGACCTTTGCCCATGTCGTGCTGCCGATGATCGCGCCCAGCCTGATCGGCGTCGGCCTGTTCGGCTTCACTCTGTCATATGACGAGTTCGCCCGCACGCTGATGACCTCGGGCACGTTCAACACGTTGCCGCTCGAAATCTACGGCATGACGACGAATGTCACGACGCCGGTGCTCTATGCGCTGGGCACCGTGACGACCGTGTTTTCCTTCCTGGTGATCCTGCTGACGCTCGGCGCAATCGTCTATGTCGGCCGCCGCCGCGAGCGTGCCTGACAGTGCAGATCCTCGTCGTCAATCCAAACACCACCGCCAGCATGACCGACACTATCGCGGCGGCAGCCCGATCGGTCGCTGCTCAATCGACGAAGATCGTTGCCGTCACCTCGTCGATGGGACCTGTATCGATCGAAGGCTATTACGATGAAGCACTTGCCGTGCCCGGCCTGCTGGTCGAGATCGCCGCCGGCGAACGCTCCGGCGCGCAAGCCGCGATCATTGCCTGTTTCGACGACACCGGCCTCGATGCCGCGCGCGCCATGGCCAACATTCCGGTCATCGGCATTTGCGAGGCATCGCTCAGCACGGCCTCGTTCATCGCCCAGCGCTTCACCGTCGTCACCACCACCGGACGTTCGCGCGTGCCGGTCGAAGGCCTGGTGCAACGCTATGGCATGGCGGGGCGGGCACGCGTGCGCGCCGCCGACATCCCGGTTCTTGCCCTCGAAGATCCGGCGTCCGACGCACTGCTCAGGCTGCGCAGCGAGATTGCGCGCGCCATCGACGAGGATCGCGCCGAGGCGATCGTGCTCGGCTGTGCCGGCATGGCCGATCTGGCGGCGGCGCTGCAGCGGGAATTCGGGCTTCCGGTCATCGACGGCGTGGGCGCTGCCGTGAAACAGGCCGAGGCATTGATCGCCCTTGGCCTGACGACATCCAAGCGCGGCGCCTATGCAAGCCCGTTGGCAAAGTCTTATCATGGCGCGTTGAAATCCTTCGCGCCTGGCGCCGCCGAGTGATCGCAATGCCCCGAACGATCCGAACGCTCGCACGTGAAGAAGTGCAAACCCTTGTCGATTGGGCGGCGGCGGAAGGCTGGAATCCCGGCCTTAACGATGCCGCGCTGTTTCAGGCAGCCGACCCGCAGGGCTTCATCGGCGCCTTTATCGATGGCGAGATGGCGGCCGGCATTTCGGCCGTCGCCTATGGCGATGGTTTCGGCTTCATCGGCCTCTACATCTGCCGGCCGGACAGGCGTGCCCAAGGTCATGGCAAGGCGGTCTGGGATGCCGGCATAGCGCGGCTCGGCAAGCGCACGATCGGCCTCGACGGCGTTGTCGAACAGCAGGCCAACTACCGCAGCATGGGTTTTGCACCGGCCTACCGGACGATCCGGTTCATGGGGTCACCGAATGTCCCGGCAGCCGTCGGCAACGACGTTCGCGCCATAGGGCCGGAACTCGTGCCGGACATACTGGACTATGACCGCCGCTTCTTTCCCGGTCCGAGGCGATCCTTCCTGGAACACTGGCTGCGCCCGCCGCACATGGCGCTTGCGATCCTCAAGCACGGCGCCATTGCGGGATATGGCGTCGCGCGCCAATGCCGGGACGGCTGCAAGATCGGCCCGCTCTTTGCCGACAGCCTGGACGCGGCAAGCCATCTCTTCGCCGGGCTCGCGCACATGTCCGGTCCCGGAAACGTCCATCTCGACGTTCCCGAAACCAGCCGGCAATTTGCAGACTTGCTGTCGTCCGCAGGCCTTCAACCGGGCTTCGAGACGGCTCGGATGTACAAGGGAAAGGCGCCGCAGCTCGTGCAGTCCGGAGTTTTTGCGATAACGACGTTGGAGTTGGGGTGAGGCGGTACAAGCCGGCTTCCAGTGCAAAGTCGGGCAACAGGACTACGCGGTCTATTTTTCCTGAACTGAAATGCCGGAATCGTCGATGCGAAGTTCCACGCCTTTCGGCCTAGTCTCCTCGCGATAAACGTAAATCCCCAACGCAATAACGGCGACGGCCAAAGCGCCGATGATGAGATAAAGATAGTTCTGCTTCATCCGCTGTCGTTAACAACATGGTGTGGGCGAGTCTAGCAGTTCGGGTATCAGGACGGCGGCCAGAGACGCACGTCGATCAGCCATCCAGCCGGTCGCGCAGCATGCTCCAGGGGAGCACCATGTTTGGTGCATGCCGCATCAGGCTATGGAACGGGATCGGCGACGGCGGCGCAAACGGCAGCGGCAAATCCTGAGGCTTTGTTCCATCAGCCCAATCCGCAAGCACCTTGCCCATCGCAGTGGTCATGGCGATGCCGCGTCCGTTGCACGCGAAGCCGGCGATCAGCCCGGGGCCGAGATCGACGAGGTGCGGCAGGAAGTCGGGCTCGACGGCAGCCATCCCCGACCAGCTGTATTCAAGCGGCGGGATGTCCGGGAGATCGAGATATCTGGCAAGCCGCCGCCAGATCGCCCGCGGCACCCGCGTGTCGGCACCGGGGCCAAAAACATGCATGCCGCCGGTGATCAGCCTGTTTCCGCCGTCGAAGCGGAAGGTGAAGAGATTGCGTCTTGTGTCGCCGACGCCTTGCCCGCCAGGAAGCAGGCGAGTGCGTATTTCGCGCGGCAGCGGCGCTGTCGCGATCTGGAAGATTTTCAGCGGGAAATAGGTTCGCCGCAGCGCCCGATCCAGCGGCCCGCCATAGGCGTTGGTGGCGACCAGCACCTTTCCTGCGCGTACCGAACCGGAGGCCGTCTTCAAAGCCCAACCATCGCCTATGTGATCGATCGACGCGACACGCGTATTCTCGAAGATGCGCGCTCCGGCCTTTTCCGCCGCGTCGGCCAATCCGCGCGCATATTCGACCGGATTGAGGACGCCACCCGATCTGTCGATCCAGCCGCCGAGACAACCGCGAACGCCGGTCAGCTCTTCGACCGCCTGTCCGTCCAGCGCAACAGCCGGCCTTCCGCGCCTTGCCCATTGTTCGGCGCGCGATCTGGTCTTTTGCAAAGCGGCCGGTGAATGGGCTGGTTGTATCCAGCCGCTCTGGACAGAATCGCATTCGATGGCATGCCGCCTGATCAGGTCGAAGACGAGGTCGGCGCTGCCGGCGGCGAAATCGACAAGGCGTTCACCGCGTTCGGGGCCGAGCTGGGCAATGATATTGTCGGGGTCTCTTTTCGCGAAATTCGGCACGACGAAGCCGGCATTCCTGCCGGTTGCCCCCCAGGCGATGATTTCCGCCTCGAGGACGGCAACCGAGTTGCCTTTCTCGGCACTGTGCAGCGCGGTGGAAAGGCCTAAAAAACCGCCGCCGACAATTGCCAGATCGACATCGAGTGCGCCTTCGAGGGTGGGCCGGTCGCGGCGACTGCGGCTGACGGCATGCCAAAGGGAAACGCCGTGCGGCCCGGTCACGCCGTTCATGAGCCGCTCTCGCTCGGGGCCACGCGTCGACGTTTGCCGAACGTTGGACGCCGCGGCCTGTCGCCAAACAGGCCGTTCGGCCTGACCAGAAGGATGACGCACAGCATCACGCCGATGGCGACGATCTGCAGCGAAGCGGCGCGGGCCTGCTGTTCCGGCGAGAACAACATACTGGTCAAGGCTCCCGATCCGGCCCATATCGCCCAGACCAGGATGCTGCCGATGACGGCGCCGATGTTGCTGCCCGAGCCACCGACGATCAGCATCACCCAGACCTGGAAAGTCAGTGCCGGCAAATAATTGTCCGGGGCGATGAAGCCGGTGAAATGCGCCTGCAGCGCACCGGCAAGCGCCATGATGGCGCCACCGACGGCAAAGGCCTGGACGCGGTAGAACCGTGCGCTTTTGCCTAGGGATATCGCGGCCCGCTCATCCTCGCGAAGCGCCTTCAACACGCGCCCCCACGGGCTGCGCGACAGATGCTCCAGCGCGAGATAGACGATCAGCGTCACCACCGAGACGATCGCAAGGTTCGAAAGGTTGAACAGCAACGGCGTTTCGGCAAGGCCGCCGAACGGACGCGGAATAAAGCCGATGCCGAACGGCCCGCCGGTCAGCTTCTGGGCATTGAGCGCTACCAGTTGCACGACGACGGCGACGCCGAAAGTAGTGATCGCCAGATAGTCCGATCTCAAGCGTAGCGTGGCAATGCCGGTGATGGCGGCGGTGACGCCGCCCAATAGCATGGCGCCAAGCCAGCCGATAAGGATCGGCAGGTCGAAGCCGCCCAGGCGCGCGGCATCGTCGGGCGTGGTCAGCAGCGCCGAGGTGTAGGCGCCGATGGCAACGAAGCCGGCGACCCCGACATTGAAAAGCCCGGTCAGCCCCCATTGCAGATTGAGCCCGAGCGTGATGAGCGAAAAGATCAGCGCGGTGGTCAGGAAGAAGGCGCCGTAACCGAGCAGATCCATCAGCGTTCCCTCACTCCGAAAAGGCCGATGGGCCGCACGAACAGCACCGCCATCAGGATGATGAACGAGACGGCTGCCCGCCATTCGGCGCCGATCAAATGCACGGCAGCCGCTTCGGCCATGCCGATGATCAGGCCGCCGAGAACGGCGCCAGGCACGCTGCCGATGCCGCCGAGGATGGCGGCCGCGAACATCGGCAGCAGCATCTCGAAACCCATGAACGGGCGGATCTGGATGAGAATGCCGATCATGACGCCGGCGACGCAGGCCAGCGCGCCGCCGATGATCCAGGTGACGCGCACCACCCTGGCGACGTCGATGCCGACGATGCGGGCAAGTGCCGCGTTCTGACTCAATGCCTGCATCGAGCGGCCGGTCTGGGTCCGCGTCATCAGGAGATGCACGCCGAGCACCAGCACGGCGGTCAGCAGCAGCAGCGCGATCTGGTCCGGGGTGATGCGGATGCCGAAACCTATCGGCATGGCGATCTGGATCGCCCGGCTGAAATAGGTCGGACGCGAGGTGAAGATGAATTCGAGCAGGCTTCTCAGCGCCATCGAGGCGCCGAAGCTGGCCATCACCACGATGATCGCCTGGCCCTTGGCCCGCAGCCGCGCGAACAGCACCATGTCGAGCACCAGCGCCAGCAGGCCGGTGGCCGCCATGCCGATGATGAGCGCGACGATCAGCGGCCAACCGAAGGAGAGGGGCGCGATCGGCGCGATCTTGCCGAAAATCGCGCCAATGGCGCCAACCACGGCGAGCGTCGCATAGGCGCCCCAGGCCATGAAGTCGCCATGGGCGAAGTTCGAGAAGCGCAGGATCGAATAGGTGAGTGTCACGCCGATGGCGCCGAGGCCGATCATCGAGCCTGCCAGCAGTCCGTCGACGACGAATTGCAGGTTCATGCCGCGCTTCCTTGTCCAAGATCGAGGCGGCGCTGGCCAAGATAGAGTTCAGCCACGACCGGGTCGCTCCAGAGCTCGGAGGCGACGCCTTGGTGCCGCTCCTTGCCCTCAACCAGCACATAGGCGCGGTCTCCAATGGCAAGCGCTGCCTTGGCGTTCTGTTCGACCAGCAGGATGGTGACGCCGGACTTTCGGATGCCGGCCAGCATCTCGAACACCATCGCCACGAATTTCGGCGACAGGCCGGCCGACGGCTCGTCGAGCACCAGCACCTTGGGATGGACAATCAACGCCCGGGCGACGCCCAGCATCTGCCGCTGTCCACCCGACAGATTGCCCGCGGCCGTTCTGCGCTGACGGGCGAGATCGGGAAAGGCCGCATACATCTCCTCGATGCGGGCTGGGACCTCGCGCGGCCTCAGGATGCCGCAGGCGACCCTGAGATTGTCCTCGACCGACATCAGCGGGAAGATGTTCTCTGTCTGTGGCACGAAGGCAAGGCCACGGCGGACCATGATGTGAGCGGGCGACGCCGTGATATCCTTGCCGTCCAGCAGCACCGTGCCGCCGGTGATCGGGACAAGGCCGGCGATGGCCTTGATAAGGCTCGACTTGCCGGCGCCGTTGGGACCGAGAACGACGACGATCTCGCCCTGGTCGACGGTGATCGAAGCGCCGCGCACGATCGGAACGCCAGGCTCGTAGCCGGCTTCGAGATCGCGGACATCGAGTACCTTTTGGCTCATGCCGTGCCTCCGAGGTAGGCCTCGATGACGCGCGGGTCGCGCGCCACCTCCTCCGGGGTGCCTTCGCACAGAAGCTGGCCGCTTGCCATGACCAGGACGCGGTGGCAAAGCCGCGTCACCATTTCGATATTGTGCTCGATCAGCAGGAAGGTGATGCCGCGCGCATTGATGTCGCGGATGCGATCGATAATGATCTCGAGCAGGGTTGCGTTGACCCCGGCCGCCGGCTCGTCGAGCAGGATGATCGCCGGGTCGGCCATCATCACGCGGGCCAACTCGAGCAGCTTGCGCTGGCCGCCTGAAAGCACGCGCGCAGGTTCGTGCGCGAGGTGAGCGATCGTGACGAGCTCGAGCAGTTCGACGGCTCTTGTCTCGGCAGCCCTTTCTTCGGCAGCGACTCGCCGGGGCGTCAGGAAATTGGCGAGCAGTTTTTCTCCAGTCTGTCCTTGCGCGGCCAGCATGACGTTTTCGATCAGCGTCAGGTTAGGCAAGGGCCGGGGGATCTGGAACGTGCGGCCAAGGCCGCGGCCGATGCGGCGATGGGCTGCTTCCCCCGACACCGATACGCCATTGAGGAGGATTTCGCCGCTGGTCGGCAGAATGCTGCCGGCGAGCAGGTCGAACATCGTGGTCTTGCCGGCGCCGTTCGGGCCGATGAGGCCGAGTATTTCACCCGGCCGGACGTCAAACGAGACATTGTTGACCGCGACGAGGCCGCCGAAGCGCTTGACGACGTTCCTGGCCGTCAGAACCGGCGTGCGGATCTCCTCCTGCCGTTCCGTCGTGTCGCCCATGAATCCCTCAGGCCGAAAGCGATCTTCGCCGCCTATGATTTGATTTGTGATCACACTTGCTTTGATCACGCTATTCGGCTTTAATTTCTTCCGCAAGCCGAAAACGGCCAAGACCGGGATTGCCCATGCAGAAGGCCGCCATCGAAAAGAACAATGAGGTGATCGCAGCCCAGCTTACGCCGGTCGGCCGCGAGACCGTGCAGGATCGCGTCTATTCGGAGCTGCGCCGCGCCTTGATCGGCGGCCTTTTCGAGCCGAGCCAGGTGCTAACCATCCGCGGCCTCGCCGACGCGCTGGTCACAAGCACCATGCCGGTGCGCGAGGCGCTCGGACGGCTGATCACCGAGAAGGCGCTGGAGGCGCTTCCCAACCGTTCGGTGCGCGTGCCGCCGATCACGCTGGAGCGCATCGACGACCTCTTGCGGGCCCGCTCCCTGATCGAGGGCGAAGCGATCGCCCTGGCCGCCACGCGCATGAACGCGCGCCAGATTGCTTCGGTCGAGGCCATGCTCGGCGAATGGGACGAGATGCGGGCGCTGAAGCACAAGAAGGATATCGACCGCGAGGCCACGCTCAACCAGAGCTTCCACTTCGAGATCTACCGTTGCTGCGGTTCCGCCGTGCTGATCCCGATGATCGAGAGCCTGTGGTTGCAATCCGGGCCTTGCATCCGCGTTGCCATCTACGCCTTCTCCGACGCCGGCGAGGTCGATACGGCCCACTACCACCGCAGCATCGTCGCAGCGCTTGCGAGGCAGGATGCGCAAGCGGCGCGCGAGGCGCTGGTGGCCGATATCAGCCGGCCCTTCGCCTTTCTGCGCGACAAGCTCCAATCCACAAGCAAGGAAGGATTGAGGGCATGACGGCGCCTGGCATCAGCATCACCGAGCCACGCTCGAAGCTTTCCGTGACCGCGCTTCTGTTGCCTGAAAAGGCGCCCGACAACGCCGCCTTCCTGCTGGCGTATCTCGAGCAGCCGCGCGTCGTTTCCGGCATCCATGCTATGTGGACGGGGCCGGAAATCTCCTGCCCGGTTCCATCAGCCGAACTTGAGGGCCAAACCTATGCCAGGCCCTTGCCGGCGGAGAACGCAACGCTGACGCCGCAGCCGGGCGACATCGTGTTGTCCTACGTGCCGCCGCGCATGTGGGGCGGCAACCCGAATGCCATCTTTGACGTCGGCCTGTTCTACGGAGCGGGTGCACGCCTGCTGTTCCCGATCGGCTGGCTTGCCGGAAGCGTCGTCGCGCAGGTGGTGCCTGAGGATCGCGACAAATTCGCAGCTGCTTGTGGCGTGATCCGCCGCAACGGTGCCTGCGACATCACCTTCACCCGGGTGGAGATCTGAATGGCTGAGACCGACGACAGTTTTGAGCTCTTCGACCTTCGCGTCGAGGCGGTTATCCCCGAGGGCAAGCCGATCTATTGCGGCGCCAAGCCCGGCGACTATTTCGAGTTGAAGGGCGAGATGCTGTCGATGCCAGCGGGGCAAGGTTTCTCGATCTATTCCATTGCGGCAGTGTTGCCGCTTCTGGCCGCAAAGCAGCGCCCGACCCACAGGAACGACTGGATGACGTCGGACGCCGAGATCGCTTGTCCGGATCCCAATTGTGCCAGCCGGCTGAGGATCGTCAGGACCGGCAAGCGGCGGTTCAGCCATGCCGAAACGACGGCGATGCCGCTGCCGAAGGAGAATGACCGGAGATGACCGCCAAGGCTTTCGAGCTCAGCCCCGGCTATACGATCTCGCGCGTTATTCGCGGCGGCTGGCAGCTTGCCGGCGGGCACGGCGCGATCGACCGCCAACAGGCGGTAACCGACCTGATCGCCACCTTCGACGCCGGCATCAGGACCTATGATTGCGCCGATATCTATACCGGTGTCGAGGAGCTGATCGGCGCGGCACGCCTGCGCCTTGCCAATGAGCGTGGCCTTGATGCTGCCGCCAAGATGAAGGTGCACACCAAGCTAGTGCCTGACCTCGAACGGCTTTCCACGATCAGCCGCGACTACATCAGCAGCATCGTCGAGCAGTCGCTGCGGCGGCTGAAGACCGAGCGGCTCGATCTCGTGCAGTTCCACTGGTGGGACTATGCGCTGCCCGGCTATGTCGAAGCGATGGGCTGGCTCAACGAAATCCGCGGGGAAGGCAAGGTGCGCAACATCGGCACCACGAACTTCGACACGCCGCGGTTGGCCGAGATCCTGGCCGCCGGTGTGCCGCTGGTCAGCCAGCAATTGCAATACTCGGTGCTCGACCAGCGGCCAGCCAACAGCCTTGCAGCGCTCGCCAGCCGGCACGGCGTCAGTTTCCTCTGCTACGGTTCGGTGGCGGGCGGCTTCCTCAGCGAAAAATGGCTTGGCGCTGCCGAGCCGCAGACGCCGCTCGAAAACCGATCGCTGGTCAAATACAAGCTGATCATTGACGACTTTGGTGGCTGGGAGCTTTTCCAGGAGTTGCTTCGCACACTGAAGGCCGTCGCCGACCGCCACGGCGTCGATATCGCCACCATCGCCAGCGCCTGGGTGCTGGAGCAGCCGCAAGTGGCGGCCGTCATCGTCGGCGCTCGCAACCAGGCGCACGCCCTTGCCAATGCCAGAATCATGGACGTCGCGCTCGATGCCGACGACTGGGCGAGGATCGCTGCCGTGATCGCGCAAAGCCGTGGGCCGCTGGGCGACGTCTACACTTTGGAACGCGACCGTCACGGCCGCCACGGCTCGATCATGCATTACAATTTGAATGCAGGCAGGAAATGAACGCGGCCATGGACGAAAAGCCCTCCTTGCTTTCCCGCGCCAGCGCCGAGGTGGTCGATCTCCACCGCTTCTTCGTCGACTGGTTCAATGCGGCGAGTGCGGACAATTCAGATTTCAGGCGCTTCGAACGCGTCATGGGCGAAGGCTTCCGCATGGTTGTGCCGGATGGCCAGGTCCTCGATCGTGACGCGGTGCTCGACCATGTCAGGGCAAGCCGCGCCACTTGTGAC
Source organism: Mesorhizobium sp. M1182 (assembly GCF_040318335.1). Taxonomy (NCBI): domain Bacteria; kingdom Pseudomonadati; phylum Pseudomonadota; class Alphaproteobacteria; order Hyphomicrobiales; family Phyllobacteriaceae; genus Mesorhizobium; species Mesorhizobium sp. M1182. Next base: position 449,757 of record NZ_JAMYMD010000001.1, on the reverse strand, counting down.
GGCAATTTCACCATCTCGATCGAGGAAATCCGGGCCGGCTGGCAACAAGGCGACACGATCGTCGTCAGCTACATCGAAGCGCAGCAGCGCGCCGGCAAACATAGCCGCCGCCGCTCAAGTGCCGTTTTCACCACCAGTTCATCGGCGCCCAACGGCGTCGAATGGCGACATCTGCATGAAACCTGGCTGCAGATGCCGGAAGGCTGAACAGGCTCAAGACATCAATGAGAGTCGTGTAACGAAAGGGGAACAACAATGAAAAAGACCATACTTCAGATCACCACCGCGCTCGCACTGCTGACAGCGGCCGGCGCAGCGCAAGCCGCCGATTGCAAGATCACCGTCGGCCTCGTCATGGAACTGACAGGCCCGGCCGGCGAGTACGGCCAGGCCGGCGCCAAATCGGTCGAGATGGCCTTCCGCGACATCAACGATGCGGGTGGCGTCCGCGGCTGCGATCTCGCAACCGACACGCGCGACAGCCAGAGCCAGGGCAACATTGCGGTCGACGCCGCGACGCAGCTCGTGCAGGTCAAGAAGGTGCCAGTGATCATCGGCGGCATCATCTCCTCGGTGTCGATCCCGATCCTGACCTCGGTCACCGCTCCGGCCAAGATAGTCCAGGTGTCGCCTGCTTCCTCGTCGCCGACGCTGACGGCGCTCGGGCGCGACGGCAAGACCAACGGCATCTTCTTCCGCACCATCACATCTGATGCGCTGCAGGGCGTCGCCGCCGCCAAATATGCCATCGACAAAGGCTTCAAGAAGCTGGCGGTCATCCACGTCAACAACGACTTCGGCGTCAACATGGTGGCGGAATTTTCGCGCGCCTATAAGGCACTCGGCGGCACCATCGTCTCCGACACGCCCTACAATGAAAAGCAGTCGAGCTATGCCTCGGAAGTGACGGCGGCGATGGCCGGCGAGCCCGACGGGCTTTATCTCGTCAGCACGCCTGTCGACGGCGCAACCATCGCCCGCACTTGGATTTCGCAGGGCGGTGTCCAGAAATTCCTGCTCAATGACGGCATGAACAGCCCGGACTTCATCGAATCCGTTGGCGCGGATTATCTGAAGGATGCGTACGGCACTTCCTCCGGCACCAGCCCGACCGCATCGACCGAGTATTTCACCAAGAACTATAAGGAATTTTCGGGCATCGAACCGTCGAACCCGGCGGCCGACCGGTCGTATGATGCCGGCGCCATCGTCGGCCTGGCCATCGCCATTGCGGGCTCCGAGGATCCGGCCAAGATCAAGGAGGCGATGTACAAGGCGGTCGACCCGGCCGGCACGCCGATCTATGCCGGCAAGGATGAGTTCGCCAAGGCGCTCGGCCTGATCAAGGATGGCAAGCCGATCCGCTACGAAGGCGTCATCGGCCCGGTCGCCTTCGACAAATACGGCGACATCACCGGCCCGTTCCGCCTCTGGAAGATCGTCGACGGCAAGGTGACGACCGACGGCGAAATGACGACGGATGACGTCAACGCCCTGCAGGCGAAGCTTCAGTAAGCCGCCCATGTCTTGTCCGGCATCGATCCCATTCCATTGAGGTTGATGCCGGACACTTGCATGTCCTGTTGCTGGTCAGGCCGGCCTGGAAACGACCACCGCACCAGCCCAGAGCGGCCTCGGTTCAACGCAGCTTTGACACCACCCACGGTCGAGCCGACGAGATCGGCAATCTCTTCCAGCGAATAGTCGAAGACATCCTTGAGCAGGACGCAGGCGCGCTCCTTGGGCGGCAGATGGATCACCAGCCGCTCGATGGCGCGATCCGCGCCCTGGCCCGCCGTCCAGCGAAATGAAGCTGCCCACGATCAATTTTCTCATCGCGTGTCTCCGGTTGCGCAACAGGCATCCAGTCGGATCCAAGAACCGGCGCAAACGAACCGGCCCGACGGATGACCACAGGATGCTTGCCTGAGACGTTTCCGGTTCGACTTTGGATACGCGTGAGGACCGTTTGAGCTAATAAAGCGGCTTGGCCATGTGCCGGGGGGTCGGCCATTCCGTCGTTATCCCCGGCTGCACCGGCCGCTCGAGATAGGTCGACAGGACCACATAGCTTCGGGTCGAGGTGACGCCGGGTGTTTCGTAGAGGCGCGACAGCAGGCCCTCGAGCGCCCGCGTGTCCTCGGTGCGGACCTTGATCAGCATGCATGTGTCGCCGGCCACCGAATGGATCTCCTCGACTTCGGGGTGTTCGGAGATTGCCATCAGCTCCGGCGTCTTTCCCCACCCCTTTGTGTCGATATGGACGAAGGCAAGCAGCGGCTTGTGCACCGCCTTGGGATCGATGATGACCGCGGTGTTGCGGATGGCGCCGCTGCGCCGGAGGCGCTTGACGCGTTCATGGGCTGCCGGCGGTGAAAGGCCGACGCGGTCGCCGAGCTCGGCATAGCTGATCGTGGCGTCGTCGACCAGAACGCCTAATATTTTTCGGGTCGGTTGCATCGATATCGCGGGCGGCGGGCCTGTTCTGCGGAATGCCATCTGTTTCTTCATCCATATTAAAATTCCCGATTGATGCAGAATTTAATACGGCCATTATTGCCATATGTCGAACACTGATCAAGTCGCAACATTTACAGCAAGGCCGCCTATCCCGGCCCTCGCTTACCTCCTCACCGGATGCATTGCCGTGATCGGCTCGAACTCGCTGGTGCTCGGTCCGATCGCACCGGCGGTGGCCGCGTCCTTCGGCACAAGCGTGCCGGCGGTTATGATCGCGTCCGCCGCGTTCGGGCTCGGTACGTCGGCGAGCGCCTTGTTCCTGGCGCGCTATATCGATCGGCTTGGCGCCCGTCGCATGCTGCAAGGGGCGTTGCTGCTGCTGGCGATAGCGCTCGTCGCCAGCGCCGCTGCGCCGACCGTGACGACGCTGGTCGCGGCCCAGCTTCTCGCCGGCATCGCTGCAGGTGTCGCCATGCCGGCAATCTATGCCAGCTCCGCCGCGATTGCGCCGCCCGGTCGTGAAAGCGGCACCATAGGCGTCGTGCTGACCGGCTGGACGCTGAGCATGGTCGCCGGCGTTTCGCTGTCGGCCGTACTTGCCGATCTGGTGCATTGGCGCGCCGTTTTCGCGGCGGTCGCGGTGCTCGCAGCACTCGCATTGGCAAGCCTGGCGCTGACGTCGCAGAGCGATGTCAGGAAGAGCGGTCCGGCACCGACGCCGCTGGGTGCGTTGGCCGTTCCGGGCATAGTGCCGCTGCTGGTCGCCTGCGCCGCCTTCATGACCGCGTTCTACGGCATCTACGGCTATCTTGGCGATCACCTTCACAACGGCTTGGGACGGCCGGTCAGCGCGAACGGGCTGGCCGCGCTCGCCTATGGTGTCGGCTTTGGCGCGGCGGCGCTCCTTGACGGCGTTATCGATCGCCTGGGTGCGCGGCGTGTCATGCCGTTTGCCTACCTGCTCGTCGCGGTCGTCTATGTCGCGATTGCCGCGGCAAGCAGTAGTTTTCATCTGACCATAGCGGTGATAGCCGTCTGGGGCCTTGCCAATCATTTCGGGCTGAACGTGCTGGTGATGCGCCTGTCGGCGCTCGACCCTGCGCGCCGCGGCACGATCATGGGTTTGAACAGCGCGGTGACCTATCTTGCGGTGTTCGTCGGCACCACGGCGTTCGGACCGCTCTATTCCACGTTCGGTTTTGCGGCATCGGCGGTGGTTGCAGCCTTGCTCATGCTAATCGCTGCTGCGGCAGCGGCGTGGCGTTCGCCGAAGCTATAGCACAGCAAGGCTTGCGTCTCGGTCCCGTCCTTCGATAGATGCTTGGTGGATGGACAATACAACGCTTGAGACAACCGCCGACCCCTTGCCGCACGAGCTGGCTTTTCTCGGAGAGCGGCTTGCGGCGTTCAACGACAGTGATGTCGGCGCCTCCTGCAGGAAGGCATTGGCCGTGTTCGTGCGCGATGAGCACGGCGCTATTGTCGCCGGCATCTCGGGATACACCGCCTGGGGCTGGCTCTATGTGCAATGGCTCTGGGTCAATGAAAAACTGCGCGGTCACCGCATGGCCGGCAGGATGCTCGAGGCGGCCGAGAGGGAGGCGATCGCGCGCGACTGTCGCGGCGCCTGGATCGACACGTTCAATCCCAAGGCCGCCAAGGCCTATGAGCGCCAGGGCTATCAGCCCTTCGGCGTGCTTGCCGATTTTCCCGTCGGCCGCAGCCGCATCTTCCTGCAGAAGAGGCTGAAGCCTGACTAGCCGGCAAGGCGTCCGCCGCACATCGGCTTTGGCACGCCGGTCGTACTGGGGAAGCTGATCGGCAAGCCCCTGAGCACGCGCACTGCCAGGAACGCAAAACACTCCGCCTCCACCGCATCGCCCTTCCAGCCAAGCGCCTCGGCCGGAACCGCTTCGACGCCAGCGCGGCTGGCAAGCATGGCCATGATCGTTGGGTTGTGTCGACCACCACCGCTGACCACCAGCCGCTTCGGCCGGCGCGGCAGAAGATCGAGCGCCTTGCCGACGGCGGCCGCGGTGAAGGCCGTCAGCAGGGCTGCGCCGTCCTCGGCGTTCATTCCGTCCGCCATTGAGGCGCCGAAATCGAAACGGTCCAGCGATTTCGGGTAGGGTTTGGTCAAATACGGATGCTGCAGGAGCTTGGCCAGCCGCGCTTCGTCGACCGTGCCGGCGCGGGCAAGGGCGCCGTCGCGGTCCATTTCGCCGAGCCCCTTCGATTTGATGAAATCGTTCAGCGGTGCGTTGGCGGGCCCGGTGTCGAAGGCAACAACATTGTCCGTGCCATCCCACCAGGTGATGTTGGCGACGCCGCCGAGATTGAGCACCGCCGTGTCGCCGGTGGCGTCGGCTTCGCGCAGCAGCGCGGCGTGATAGGCGGCCGACAGCGGCGCGCCCTGGCCGCCGGCGCGCATGTCGGCCGAGCGGAAGTCATAGGCGACCCTGGTGCCAAGGATGGCATGCATCAGCTCGCCGTCGCCAAGCTGGCGGGTCTGGCCCAGTCGGCCCACTTGCGGGGCACGGTGCAGCACGGTCTGGCCGTGGAAGCCGACGACCCCTATATCGGCCATCGTCAGCCCGTGGCTTTCGACCAGATTCTTGACTGCCGCGGACTGGGCGCGCGTCAGCGCTTCCTCTGCCTCGTCGAAGATTGCCGGTTCCGGCCCTGTGAAATTCCAGCTCCTTGCCTGCCGCAGCGTCTCTTCCAGCAAGGTCCGGATCGACTGCGGGTAGGGGGCAAGCGTGTAGATGCCGAAGTCGTCAATCCGTTCGCCGTCGGTCTTGATCAGCGCGACATCGATATTGCCGTCCAGCACGGTGCCGGTCATCAGGCCGACGGCCCACATGGGTTCGCCATTTTTCGGATTCATGGTTGTCAGGCTCCGTTGACGAGATCGCCGACCGCTTGGCGAAGCGCTACGATCCCGCTGTTGAAATGACGTGTCGGATGGATCCGGTTGGTGAGCAAGGTCCAGGCTCTGCCTTTGTCGAAGTCGACCCACAGCCCGACACCGGTAAAGCCGGTATGCCCGATGGTTTCGGGGCTGCATAACCGGCCGCCGGACCAGCCTTCGTAGGGTCGCTCCCAGCCATGGGTGCGGGTTGCCGACAAGGGCGTGCGCATTAGCGCGATCGAACGCTGCGACGCGCCGGTCCCGTCCAGCAGCCCTTGCGCAAAGTCGAGGACCGAAGCCGCCGTTCCGAACAGGCCGGCGTGACCGGCACCTTGCAAGGCCGAGCAATTGTCGTCGTGGACTTCGCCGCAGAGCACGCGATGACGCCATGTGCAGTCTTCGGTCGCCGCCGCTTGATCTGGTTCGGCGGAGAACGCGAAGCCCGGACCGGGATCCATCTCGCGAATGGTCTTGCCAGACAGGCGCTCTAGGACGAAGCCGAGCAGGATGAAGTTGATATCAGAATAGACCGGCTCGCCAGCCTGCCATTCGCGCTGCAGGATGAAGGCGCGCAGCAGGTCCGGATCGTGGCCATAGGTGTAGATCGGCGCGACGGCGGGAAACGGTGTCTGATGGCCGAGACACTGGCGAAACGTTACGTTCCGTTCCCAGGCTTTTTCGTCATATTGGCGAAGGTCGGACAGGACGGAAATCAGCGGCGCGTCGAGGTCGATGACGCCTTCTTCCGCCAGTGCCAGGATACGCGACGTGGTGAAGATGACTTTGGTCAGGGAGGCCAGGTCGAACCATGTCCCGACATGCATCGGCCGTATCTTGGGCACGACTTGGGCTGAGCCGATTGCCCGGACGATGCGTTCGCCGTCCCCGTCAACTATGCCGAGCACGCAGCCCGGAATGCGCGATGCGGCCACGGCCGCTTCGAGCGGGGCGAATGCGCGGGAGAAGAAATCATGGTCGATCAACTACGCCTCCGTTTGGAAGGCAGCGAGGGGCTGTCCGTCTGACTCTGCATGCTTTCGAGCGACAATCATCACGCTTCCACCCGTGCCCTATGATCCGGCCCGAATTGCTGCCAATTGGCCGGCCCCGGCTCAAACCCCAGCGGACGCACGAGCGAGGGGACCTGGCGCGTGTCCAGCTCGAAACGTTCATGCCGCCGGTCTATAGTAGGAACGGCCGCGATAAGCTGTTTGGTATAGGAGTGCTTCGGCTCCGAGAGCACCGATCTGGCATCGCCGATCTCGACGATCTGGCCGGCATAGATGACCGCGATGCGATGGGCGATCCGCTCGACGACAGCCATGTCATGCGAGATGAACAGATAGGCCAGCCCGAATTCACGCTGCAGCTCGATCAAAAGCTCCAACACCCTGGCCTGCACCGACACATCGAGCGCCGAAACCGCTTCGTCGAGGACGACAACCGAAGGATTGAGCATCAGCGCGCGAGCGATGCACAGGCGTTGCCGCTGGCCGCCGGAGAATTCGTGCGGATAGCGCTGCAGGCTGTTTTCCGGAAGGCCGACGCGTTTCAGCAGCGCGGCCATTTTCGCCCGCGTTTCAGCAGTTATCCGTCCGCCGGTAGCGATCACAGGCTCTGCGAGGATGCTTTGGATGGTGAGTCTGGGATTGAGCGAGCCATAGGGATTCTGGAACACCATCTGCATGGGAAGGGCGCTCTGCCCGGTGACGGGCTTGCGCGCGCTGGCCGAGATCGTGCCGCGCGTCGAGCGCACCAGCCCCAGAATCGCGCGGGCGGTGGTGGACTTTCCGGAACCGCTCTCGCCGACGACCGCCAATGTCTCGCCCGGCATTAGCTCGAAATCCACACCGTCCACGGCATGGACGGCACCGCTGGTACGGCTGAAAAACCCAGCCTTGACCGGAAACCGCACTACGAGGCCATCGACCTTCAGCGCCGGCTCGGCAGCTTTTTGCGTTTCGCGTTGCACGTCCTTGCGTGCGGCACTGCCGCCGGCGAAATGCGGCACCGCATGAAGCAGATGCCGCGTATAGGGATGCCGCGGATCGTCCAATATCTGGTTCAATGCGCCCTGCTCGACAGCTTCTCCGCCTTGCATCACCATCACCTTGTCGGCGATGCCTGCAACCAGACCGATGTCGTGGGTGATGAAGATCATCGACATCCCGGTTTCCTGCTTCAACTCGGCGAGCAGCGCCATGATCTGCGCCTGCACCGTAACATCCAGCGCCGTCGTTGGCTCGTCGGCAATGAGCAGGCGCGGGTTGCACGCAATCGCCATGGCGATCATCACCCGCTGCAGCATGCCGCCCGAAAGCTGGTTGGGCGTGTATTTCAGCCGCCGTGCAGCGTCGGGAATACGCACGCGGTCGAGCGCGTCCTTGGCCGCCGCCGTCGCTCGCCGGTCGGTCAGGCCGCGATGCAGGCGAAACGATTCCTCGATCTGCCTGCCGATGGTCAGCACCGGATTGAGCGAGGTCATCGGCTCCTGGAAGATCATGCCGATTTCGCCGCCGCGGATCTTCGTCAATTGCGGCTCGGCTGCGGCTGTCAGGTCGAAGGTGCTGCCGTCGGCCCGCCTCAGCTTGATCGACCCGCCGGTGATGCGGCCGCCGCCATAATCGACGAGGCGATTGATCGACAGCGCCGTGACCGACTTGCCCGAGCCGCTTTCGCCGACGATGGCCAGCGTTTCGCCGTCGGCGAGATCGAAGCTGACGCCGCGCACGACCTCATTGGCTTGCGGGTTGCGACCGAAGCCGACGCGCAATCCGCTGACGGACAGCAGCGGGATCATGCGATCGATCTCCGCATCTTCGGGTCGAGGACATCGCGCAACGCATCGCCGAGCAGGTTGAAACCGAGGATGCCGATCATGATCGCCACGCCCGGGAAGATCATCAGCCAGGGAGCTGTCTCCATCAGATTGCGGCTGTCGCTCAGCATCAGGCCGAGCGACGCGGCGGGCGGCTGCGTGCCGAGCCCGAGGAAGCTTAAGCCGGCTTCGGTCAGCAGTGCCCAGGCCAGCGCCAGCGTCACCTGAACCGTCAGTGGCGCCACCAGATTGAGCAGCAGATGCCGTGTTACGATATAGCCCGCACTGCTGCCGAACGTGCGGGCCGCGTCGACGAACTCGCGCGCCTTGAGCGACAGAGCCGGACCTCGCACGACGCGCGTGAAGATCGGTGTGTAGACGACGGCGATGGCAATGACGCTGGTCGAGGTTCCCGGTCCCGCAACCGCGACGATCAGCAGCGCCAGCAGGATCGCCGGGAACGCCAGCACAACGTCCATGATGCGCATCACCATGCCGTCCCAGCGGCGCCCGAACCAGGCTGCCGCCAGCCCGAGCACGGTGCCGGCCAGTGTCGCAAAGGCGACCGAAAAGAAGGCCACGATGAAGGACTGGTCGATCCCGGTCATCAGCCGACTTGCGACATCGCGGCCGAACAGGTCCGTGCCCATCCAGTAGATGCCGTCAGGCGCATGCAGTCGCTCGACCCGGTGCTGCGTCAACGGATTGTGCGGCGTCAGCCCCAGCATGCCAAGCACGGCAAGCAGCAGATAAAGCGCAACGATGGCACCGCCGATCCGGCCGCTGGGATGCGCAAATATAGCCCGCAATGTCGCCATCAGTGCTCGCTTAGCCGGATACGCGGGTCGAGCGCGACATAGGCGAGGTCGACGAGGAGATTGACGATCATGAAGTTGAAGGCGATGAATAGCACGCTTCCCTGCACCAGCGCGTAGTCGCGCTGCAGGATGGCATCCAGCACCATGCGGCCGAGACCGGGCAGCGCATAGATCTGCTCGACGATGACAGCTCCGCCCAGGAGGTAGCCGAACTCTATGCCGCTCAGCGTCACGACCGGGATGAGCGCGTTGGGCAAAGCATGCCGCCAGATGACGCCGCGCGCCGAAACGCCCTTGCTGCGCGCCGTCCTGACATAGTCGTCGCTGAGCACATCGAGCATCGCCGAACGCGATATGCGGGTCACCGAAGCCGCGAAGGCAAATCCAAGCGTGACCGCAGGCAGCAACAGCTGGCCGAGATTGCGCAGCGGATCCTGCCACAGCGGCGAAAACTCGCCCATCGCCGGCAAAACGCCAAACCCCGCCGACAGCGTGTAGATGATCAGCAGGGCAAGGACGAAGTTCGGCGTCGACTGCCCGATCATTGCGACAACGCGCACGCCGAGGTCGGATAGCTTTTCATTATGGGTGGCGGCAAAAATCCCGGCCGGCATGCCGACAACCAGGGCGATGATCATCGACAGCAAGGCGAGTTCCAGCGTTAGCGGGAAACGCTCGAGGATGACGTCGAGCACCGGCCTGCCATAGGTGGACGAAATGCCGAGATTACCTTGGAAAAGACCAAGCAGCCAGCGCCAGTATTGGATGAACCAGGGCTGGTCGATGCCGAAATAAGCTGCAAGCGCATCGCGCTGCTGCGGCGTCAGCAGGCCGGCTTCGGTCCCCAGCATTGCCGTGATCGAATCGCCCGGAACCATCCTGATCGCCAGGAACACCACGATGGACACGCCAAGCAGGACGAGAGGGAAGGTCGCCAGTCGCCGCATCAGATAGTTCACGCGAAGAATATCCTCTCGTCCGGCATCAAAGCAGCTACTGGATCGTCACCTTGGCGAGGCTGAACAGCGAACCTGTCGGCACCGGTTCGAATCCTGCGATATTCTTCTGCTGTGCCGTGTAGCTGTAGGACGTGTAGAGCCAGATCCAGGGCGACATCTCAGTGATGTGCTTCTCGAAGTCGGCGAAGATCGCTTTGCGCGCTGCCGGGTCGGTCTCGGTGCGGCCCTTCTGCATAAGACTGTCCAGCGTGTCGTCGACATAGTTCGCCACCTTCTGCAGATTGCCCGTCTTGGTCCAGTAGCGGTTGTACATAGTGTAGGGATCGGCCCTGCCGCCGTTCAGCGCGACGGCCATGTCGAAATCGCCCTTCAGCCAGGCGTCGACATAGACGTTGAGCTCCATCATCTTGATGTCGAGCTTGACGCCGATTTCTGCGAGTTGCGACTGGATGACCTGGGCTTCCGCCGCTGCCGTCGGCGGCTCGCCGGTGGCGCCGATCACGGTCGCCGAAAAGCCGTCGGCATACCCGGCTTCGGCCATCAACTGCTTGGCCTTCTCAATGTCGCGCTTATAGCAGAACAACTGCTTCGGATCGGTCGCCAGTGCCGGGATGGTCAGCGGGCCGGTGACCTTGCCTTCGCCGAGCGAGGCGGTGTCCAGCACTTCCTGCCGGTCGATGGCGCAGGAAATCGCCTGACGCACCTTGAGTTCGGTCATCGGTTTGCGGGAGGGATTGAGCTGCAGCACGTGATAGGCAAGCACCGGCACGCGGTTCAACTGCAGGCTGGCTTCCTTGGGCACCAGCGTGGCGACAAGCGGATCGTTGAGCAGGGCAAAATCGATCTGCTTGGTGCGCATCGCCGCCAGGATCGCCGTCTCGTCCGGCAGCACGCTGATATCGATGCCGTCGACGCCGGTCGCGCCGCCTGCCCAGTCCTTGTTGGCGACAAGCACTTCCTTGGAATTCGGATCCCATTTTTCGAGCTTGAACGGACCCGAGCCGATCGTTGTCGTGCCGATCGAGCCAGTCGCGATTTCGCTTGCCGGGACGATCGCCGCGTTGACGTCGCTCATCGCCGTCAGGATCGGCACATCCGGCTGCGAGAGGTGGAACACGACGGTGGCTGGATCGGGCGTGTCGATGCTGGCGATCGAGAGAAAGTTCGCGCGCGCCGCAGCACCCGTCTTCTCGTCGAGTATGCGCTCGAACGATGCCTTGACGTCGGCCGAGGTCACGGCGGCGCCGTTCTGGAATTTTGCTTTCGGATTGAGCTTGAAGCTCAGCTCCTTGCCGCCCGGCGAGAACTGCCATGAATCGGCAATCGCGGGCGTGATTTGCAGGTTTGCGTCGAGCCGCACCAGCGGTTCGTAGATCAGCTCCAGCAGCCGCAGTGAGGAGAATGCCGTCTGCTTGTGCGGATCAAGACCGGTGGCGTCCTGCGACCACGCCATATGCAGCGTCGCCGCACTCGCCTGCACCGGTAGCGCGGCGATGCCAACCATTGCCGCGAGCGTCATGCCGGAAAGCAGTTTCTTGCCAATGTGCCGTACCATTGTCGTCTCCCATTATTGTTAAACCAGATGCCTTGCAGTTCCCCGGACCGCTTCAAAGGGACACACGCCCCGGAACATCGGCCCAGTATCCATGCGGTTTTACACCGTCTTTTCGCCTATCGCCTTGCGCAGGAAACCTCCCGCGTTGGCAAGCGCCTTACGTGCTTCTTCGACACCCATGCCGGTGATCGTCACGAGGATTGCCAGTTTTACATCATTGCCGGTCTGGTCGAGTGCCTGTCGTGCCTGCTGTGCCGCGCAGCCGGTCGTCTGCATCACGATCCTGACCGCCCTTGCGACAAGCTTCTTGTTGCTTGGATTGAGGTCAACCATCAGGTTCTGATAGCTCTTGCCGATGCGGATCATACTGGCGGTGGACAGCATATTGAGCACCAGCTTTTGCGCGGTTCCCGATTTCAGCCGGGTCGAGCCGGTGAGGACCTCCGGGCCAACCACCGGAGAGATGGCAATATCGGCAATGCCGGCAATGGTCGATCGAGGATTGCAGGACAACGCCACGGTGGTGGCTCCCACCTCCTTGGCATAGGTCAGGCCGCCGATGACATAAGGTGTGCGTCCGCTGACAGCGATGCCGACCACCACGTCGTCGGCGGTCAGCTTGATGTCCTGCAGCGCCTTTATTCCCTGTTTCGGATCGTCCTCGGCGCCTTCCGCAGAGTGCACCAGCGCGTCGACGCCGCCGGCGATCAGGCCCACCACCATGTCCTCGGGTACGCCGAAGGTCGGCGGGCATTCCGAGGCGTCAAGGACGCCGAGCCGGCCGCTGGTGCCAGCCCCCATATAGACAAGGCGTGCACCGTCCTGGAACGCGCTCACGATCCGGTCCACGGCCGCAGCAATATCGGGGATGACCTTCTCGACGGCTGCCGCAACGCCTTTGTCCTCGTCATTGATCTTGCGCAGCACCTCGAGGGTCGGCAACAGATCGATGTCCATGGTTTTCGGGTTCCGGTCCTCGGAAACCAGCCGCTCCAGCTCCGACATCAACCCTTGTTCGACCACTTCGCTTACTTTCAAGTGCGACTGCGAGCAGGACTGTGATGCCCACAGCAAGCGGCGTCCAGTGCCTGCACCTGGCCGTCGGCTCCGTACCGGCTGCGCCGGTTCTGTTTCGTTAACTTTTTAGAATTCGATATTCCCTGTGTCAACAGAAAGTAGGAATATTATATTCCTTGCGAGCAAGGCATCACTGGCGGCAGAGGGATTTTCTGGCCAGGATTATGGCTCCCGAAACCGCGTCGCCGTCGGCCGGCTTCAGCCGTCGGCGGACGTCGGGAGCGAGCCATGGCTCAAGCGGGCTGGACAACCCTCCGAGCAGCGTAACCCGCGGCGCGCCTTTTTCGAACAGCACCCGCACGAAGGTGTCGATCTGCTCGGCAGCGCCTTGCACGATCCGCCGACCGGCCGGATCGCCCTGATCGGCATGGCGGATCACCATCGGCGCCAGGGCGGCATAGTCAGTCGCACTGGCGCGGTCCATCCAGGCCACCGCCTCGAACGGATCGTCCTTGAAGCGCTGCATCACCTCGGCCAGCAGCGCCGTCCGCTCATGCCGACCGTCATGGGCTCGCAAGGCAAGCTGCACTGCCTTCAGTCCGAGATCGGCGCCGCTGCCCTCATCGGAAATCGGAAAACCGTAGCCGCCGACGCGCAGGTCGCGCCCTTCGACAAAGCCGAGCCCGATCGAACCGGTCCCGGCTATGACGATGGCGCCGTCTTGACCCGAATGCGCGCCAAGGCAAGCCGCGACGCCGTCGCTGACGAAGTCGATGCTCGCAAAGGGTTGTTCGATGCCATGAAACGCCTCGAGCGCACCCTTACGGCCGATGCCGGCAACACCGATACCCGCGCGGATCCTGGCGATTTCCGCCGCCGTGAACCCTCCCTCTTCGATCGCCGCGCCAAAGGCTTTGGCAATCGAGGCCCAGGCCACCTCTATACCGAGTCGCGTTGTCGCCGGGCCCGACAGGCCTTGCCCGAGCACGGTTCCTGCCTCGTCTTCGATACGCGCCCGGCAGCCGGTTCCGCCGCCATCGACGCCCAGGAAATAATGCGGAGACGCCCCACCGGCACTCATTGCCTTATTCGTTCGATCTGGGCACCGCACAGCCGGAGCTTGCGGTCCAACTGCTCGTACCCGCGGTCGAGATGATAGACGCGATTGATCGTCGTCTCGCCCTCCGACACCAGCGCTGCCAGCACCAGCGAGACGGAGGCGCGCAGGTCGGTCGCCATCACTTGCGCGCCCTTCAGCTTCTCGCCTCCGCGCACCAGCGCCATGGTGCCTTGCAGCTTGATATTCGCGCCGAGCCGCATCAGTTCAGGCACATGCATGAAGCGGTTCTCGAAGATCGTCTCGCGCAACAGCGAAGCGCCCTCGGCACAGCACATCAACGCCATGAACTGCGCCTGGAGATCGGTCGGAAAGCCCGGATATGGCTCCGTCGTCACGTCGACCGCCTTGAGCGGCCCGTCTCTCGACACGATCAGCCCGCGGTCGCCCGGCCATATTTTCACACCGGCTGCTTCGAGCAGCTGGACGATGGATGCCATGTGCTCGAGCCGCGCGTGGGTCAGCTCGAGCTGACCGCCGGTGATAGCCGCTGCGACGGCATAGGTGCCGGCCTCTATCCGGTCCGGGATGATGTCGTGCGTGGCGGCGCGCCAGTCTGTGCTGCCCCCGATCAGGATGCGGTGCGTGCCGGCGCCCTCGATCTGCGCGCCCATGTCGTTCAGGCAGGCGGCAAGATCGGCCACCTCCGGCTCGCGGGCCGCGTTGAGGATCTCGGTCTCGCCGTTTGCCGTCGTCGCCGCCATCATCGCCGTTTCGGTCGCGCCGACCGACGGCGAGCTCAAAACGATGCGCGCGCCTTTCAGTCCGCCCGGCGCAGACGCGACGATCAGTCCGTTTTCGATCGCGATATCGGCGCCAAGTGCGGCAAGTGCGGCGACATGCATGTCGACCGGCCGTGCGCCGATCGCGCAGCCGCCAGGCAGCGAGACCCGGGCATGGCCGAAGCGGGCAAGCAGTGGACCGAGAACCAGCACCGTCGCGCGCATGCGCCTGACTGTATCGTAGCTTGTCTCCCTGGAAGCGGCGGCACTGGTATCGATTGTGGCGGCATGCGCCGATCTGGTGACTTCGGCCCCATGAAGGCCGACGACGCCAAGCATGTTATCGACATCCGTCACCTCAGGCAGGTTGGTCAGCTGCAGCGGATAGGGGCTGAGCAACGCCGCCGCTATTTGCGGCAAGGCCGCGTTCTTGGCGCCGGAGATCGTAACCGCGCCCTCAAGCCTGTGCCCGCCGACGATCCGCAATTTGTCCATGGCTCTGACCTAATCCCGAGCTGTCGGCGAGTCTACGATCTTTTCATGTCCGAATCGTCGACATGCCCGAAGGCTGGGCCGCAACTGCATCAGTCGAGATTTGATGGTTCATTCTTGGCTGTCAATCAGAGACGGAATAATTTATTCCTTGGCTTGGCATTGTCGATGACAGGCAATGGGGGAACGCATGTCCGTCCTGAAGAAGATCGAGGCCAAGCTCGAAGTCATGGCGCCCGGCGACCGCGAGATCGGTCGGTATATCGTCGATAATCCCGACCAGATGCTCCGCCTGTCGACGGCGGCGCTTGCCGCCGAGATCGGCCGCAGCCAGTCGAGCGTCGTCAAGTTCAGCCAGAAGCTCGGCTATTCCAGCTATCAGGAGCTTAAGCTCGCCGTCAGCGAGGCCAAGTCGCAGGAATGGCACGTGCCGGCCGGCATGATCCACGGTTCGATCGAGGTCGGCGACAGCTATCTGGTCATCCTGCGCAAGCTGATCGGCAGCAAGCTCTTGTCGATGCAACAGACCGTCGCGGCCAACACCGAGCAGGAAATCGGCAAGGCCCTCGAAGCGTTGAACGGTGCGCGCCGCATTCATTTGGCCGGCGTCGGCGCATCCTCGCTGGTGGCGCGCGATTTTTCCTACAAGCTGATGAAACTCGGCCGCAACGTGCTGCACGACAGCGACAGCCATGTGCAAATGGCCAATGTCTCGACGCTTGGACGAGGTGACGTGCTGTTCGCGCTCTCCTATTCCGGGGCGAGCATCGAAACCCTGCGGATAGCTGAACTTGCCCGCAAACGTGGCACCACCGTGATCGCCGTCACCGGACTTCGCGACAATCCGCTGAGCCGGGTTGCCGACATTCGCCTCCACACGATCGCCGATGAAGAGCGCGCGCGCTCTTCATCGATAACTGCGCGTGATGCACAACTGACGCTGACCGACCTGCTGTTCATCCTGCTCGTGCAGAAGCAGCCTGACGCCAACGAATACGTCCACAACAGCGAATTGGCCGTCTCGGTGCTGAAGGCTTAGCGGTATTCGCGGCCTGGTGTTAAAGAGTCCCGTTTTTCGACGGAATCCCCGCGGCGTACGGACCTTCAGCGTGAGCACGATCGATACGTCGATACAGTCGCCAAGTGGACTGACTGGGCGTCGCCGAAATGCGGGCAGTCGACTGGAACGCTCAGCTTCAAACAAATATTGACAAGAGCATCTGTTGTTTAGAATATCGTACATTCAGCCTCGAATTTGGCGGGCCAGGTGAGACGATGGACGACATTGGAGCACAGGAACAAGCGGTTCTCGACCTCATTGCGGCGAATCCGTTCGCCGGCCAGCAGGATATTGCAACCGCGCTCGGCATTGCCCGCTCGACGGTTGCGGCCCACATCGTGCAACTCGTCAACAAGGGATACATTCTCGGCCGTGGTTACGTCTTGCCGACGTCAAAGCGCATGGTCTGCGTCGGCGGCGCGGTGCTCGACCGCAAATACCACGCCAAGAAGGATCTGATTTTCGAGACGTCGAACCCGGTCGACGGCTATCGCAGCTTCGGCGGGGTTGCCCGCAACGTCGCCGAAAACCTTGCCCGCCTCGGCGTCGACATAAGCTTCGTCTCGATCGTCGGCGACGATGAAACCGGCCGCTCACTGGTGCGGCATCTGCGCGACCTCGGCGCCGATGTCAGCCAGGTCATCACCACCACGGAACGGCCGACGGCGGAATACGCGGCCATCCTCGACCGCAACAACGACCTCGTGCTCGGCATTGCCGACATGGAGATCTTCGATCTGTTTTCGTCGTCCTATCTCGACCGCTTCTGGCCGCATCTGGCTTCGGCGACATGGGTGTTCATCGACTGCAATCTGCCGGCCGCGACCCTCGCAGCACTGATGTCGCGCAAGCAGGGTGCGCGCTTCAAGCTCGCCGTCGACACGGTATCGGCGCCGAAATCAGCGCGCCTGCCGAAGGACCTGACCGGCATCGATCTTCTGTTCACCAATCATGACGAGGCCAATACGATGCTCGGCATGACGGATGCCGACAGGCGGCTGACGCCGGAGGAAGCAGCGGCAGCGCTGCGCGCGGCCGGCGCCGGCGAGGTGATCGTGACCGTGGGCGCGCATGGATTTGCCGTTGCGACTGAGAGCGGTGTGACGACCATGCACTCCGTCCCGGCCAAGCCCGTCGATATCACCGGCGCCGGTGACGCGATGATCGCCGGCACACTGTACAAGGTGCTTTCGGGTGAGCCGGTCGCTCATGCCGTGCGCACCGGCGCGCTGCTTGCCACACTGACCACCGAGAGCGAAGCCAGCGTCCATCCCGATCTGTCGCCGCGCTTCCTTGCCGCCGGCATGTACCGCATTCCTGCCTGAAAGCGAGATGATATGAAACCTTTCCTTGTCCACCTGAACGATGAAGTCGCTGCTGCGCTTGATGAAGGCCGCGCGGTGGTGGCATTGGAATCGACGATCATCACCCACGGCATGCCCTATCCGGCCAATCTGGAAACTGCCCGTGGTGTCGAGACCGTGGTGCGTGAAAACGCCGCCGTGCCCGCCACAATCGCAGTGGTCGCCGGCAAGATCAAGGTTGGCCTCGACGACCGTGAGCTGGAAGAGCTGGCAGCGGCAAAGGGCGTGGTCAAGGCTTCCGGGCGCGATCTCGCCGCCATCATGGTGCGCGGCGGCTCGGCCGGAACCACCGTCTCGGCGACGATGCGGATCGCCGCGTTAGCCGGGATCGGCATTTTTGCGACCGGCGGCGTGGGCGGCGTGCATCGCGGCGCCGAAGCCACTTTCGATATCTCCGCCGACCTGACCGAACTCGGCCAAACCGGCACGACCGTGGTCTGCGCCGGAGTTAAGTCGATCCTCGATATTGCGAAGACGCTGGAATATCTGGAAACTCAGCGCGTGCCGGTGATCGCCTATGGGAGCGATGATTTTCCGGCTTTCTACACCCGCTCCAGCGGGCTCAAGGCCGATCATCGCCTCGACACGCCCGACGAGATCGCGCGAGCCATGCTGCTGCATGACGAGATGGAATCCGGCACCGGCATTCTCGTCGCCAACCCTATTCCCGAAGCGGACGCGCTCGATCCGGCGTTCATCGACGGCACGATCGCAGCGGCCGTGGCTGAGGCCGAGAAGCGCGGCATCGGGCGCAAGGAACTGACGCCGTTTCTGCTCGCACGCATCAATGAGCTTTCGCAAGGCCGCAGCCTGAAGGCCAACATCGCGCTGGTCCGCAACAACGCCGCGCTTGCTGCCCGCATCGCGGTTGCGCATGCGGAATTGAAGGGCGCGACCAGATAGAGACAGCGCCCGGCCAGCGCTACGCACCTTCGATTTCAGCCCGGCGCGAGGTCGAAGATGCGCCCGGCATTGAGGATGTTGTTCGGGTCGAAGGCTGCTTTCAGGCGCCGCATGGCCGCGATCTCGGCGTCGCTGCGCACAAGGTGCAGCCATTCCTTCTTGTCCAGGCCGATGCCATGCTCGGCCGAGACGCCGCCGCCAGCCGCGGCCACGCGCCGGTAGACGATGTCGTATGCGGCCGCCGGATCCCCGGTGCGAACCTGATAATGCAGATTGCCATCGCCAAGATGGCCGAAGACGTAGACGTCGGCGCTGCGGTCGACGGCCTTGATGACGGCTTCTGTTTCGCCCAGGAAAGTCGCCATTCTCGCCAGTGGGATGCTGATCGACGCCGATCAGGCCTGCCATCGAAAACAGGAAACGGTTGGCCTCCTCGCGCACCGCCCAGAGCGCCCGGAATTCGCGCGGCGATTGCGAGACGACCACGTCGTCGATCACGCCATCTTCAACCGCCTGCATCAGCACCGCGGCAAAACGTTCGCGGTCGCGGTCGGGCTCGCTGCCCTGTATCTCGGCAAGCACATAGACGGGCGAGCCGACCGGCAGCGGCGCCGGCGCCTCCATGCCGGCGATCATGGCGCCATAGAGCGGTGCGAAATTCACCTCATAGGCCGATAGCAAGGGCCCGAGCTTCCGCCTGAGCAGCGCAAGCAACGTGATCGCCGCGTCCAGCGAAGCAAGCGCGCAGAAGGCATTGATCTCGGTGGCCGGCTTCGGATGCAGCCGCAGGCATGCGCGCGTGACCACGCCGAGCGTGCCTTCGCTGCCGATGAACAATTGGCTGAGGTCGTAGCCGGAGTTGTCCTTCGCCAAACCCTTGAGCGAGGTCAGGATACTGCCGTCGGCAAGCACCGCTTCCAGCCCAAGCACCTGCGCCCGGTACATGCCGTAGCGCAGCACACGGATGCCGCCGGCATTGGTGGCGACATTGCCGCCGACGGTGGCCGTGCCGCGCGCTCCGATGTCGACGCCGAACAGCAAGCCGGCCGCATCGGCGGCTTCCTGCACCGCTTGCAGCGGCGCGCCGGCCTCGGCGATGATGGTCGCCGCCTCGCGGTCGATAGCCTCAACGGAAGTCATGCGCTCCAGCGACAGCACCGCTTCGCCGCGCTGGATGCGCGCCGCGCCCGCAAGACCGGTGCGGCCACCCTGGACGACGAGCCTTTGCCCGACCTCGTTGTACAGGCGCAGAATGTCCGACACCTCGCCGGTCGTGCGTGGACGCAAGACGATCGCCGGCGGCGCGCCGTCCCGGGCGCATCGACGCGGCCGGGAGAGGGAAGGGCGAGGGCTGTGAAAGCGGCCGTGGCTGATTTCTACTGTTCAGCAAATGTGCGGAAAACCCGCCAAGAATACAGCCGGTTGTCTTCGCCATGCGTCGCTCCTGTAACAGGTCGACCATAGGCGCGGCCGGCTATTTGTCAAACCTTTGACCGCAAGCGCTTACCTGCGGGCGGCCCAGTATTCTGGACCGAGGCAAACGCTCACTCACGCGTCCCAGGCGCCTCAGCCTCGGCGCAAATGAGCTTGATGTCGGCTCCCGCCGCCCAGGCGCCGATATCCTCCCGCCGCAGTGCCGCCGCCATCATGTCCGGAAACAGATCCGGGGTGCAGGCGAAGACCGGAATGCCAAGTGCCGCGAGCCGCGCTTCTCCCCGCCTCGACGCAGTATAGATAGCGGTTTGTGAAGAATTATTATAGCTCTGGCATGGTGAAGATTGGCATGCCTTGGCCCTGTTTTGATGGACCAGGACGTGCCTCAGACGCAAATAGTATCGACTGTTATTCGGCGGACAGAACGGGCTTTGGTAGCCGGCGGCCTTGGCGGAAGCTTCAGGCTCTGCCCTTCAGGAACTCGATCACCATTGCCGCGGTCCAGGTGAAGCGATTGCCGCCGAGCGGCTCGCCGTTGAGGGGATCGTAATATTCGGCAAAACCGCTCTCGGCGATCAGCTCGAGACTGGATTGCGTGATGCGTTGTGCGATTTGGCTGTGGCCGGCGACGGCAAGGCCGTCGGCGATCATGTAGTTGACCACCAGCCAGACCGGGCCGCGCCAGTAGCGCTTTGGGTCGAAGCGCCCATCCTCAGGATCGTGCGACGGGACGATGCAACGCGTTTTGCCGGCGATGCGCTCGATCGTTGCAGCGATGGTCGCTGCCCGGCTTTCCGGGATGGCCGAAAATACCGACAGAATGCCGCCGACCGACGCGCTGTCAACATGCTTTCCGGCCACTCGGTCGAAACAAATGTACTGGCCATGCGCGTCGCTCCACAGCCGTTCCATTGCCGAAAGCCCCTTTTCGGCACGGGCGCGATTGGCTTCTGCGATTTCGGTTTCGCCAAGTGCCTCGGCGAGATCGGCAAGGTCGGCGGCGGAACGGATCAGGATGGCGTTGAAGCCGGGATCGACGACCTGGAATGGCGAGGCATCGTGCAGCCGGGCATTGTCCCAGCCAAGCCCGCGGAAATGCTGCAACAGCCAGACATAGCGGTCATACTGTGCCTTGGTTGGACGATGCGCCGGATCGGCGTGCAGGATGTCGCGGCGGGTGTAGGGCTCGACGCCTTCGGTCGGCACGCGCTCGAACGCCTCGTCCCAGTCGATCGAGTTGTCGCGACCGGACTCCCATGGGTGGATTATGGCGACCAGCCCTTCGCCGTCCGGGTCGCGATTTTCGTAGAACCAGCGGTGCCAGGCATCGATTTTCGGCAACAGTGCGCGGGCGCGCTCGGCCGCCGGGGTCTTGTCCTTGGCCTGGTCGAACAAGCGGCGCACGGCAAAGCCGGCGACCGCCGGCTGGGTGATGCCGGAGGTGGCAGTCGGGCGATTGGTTCGCCAGACCTCCGGCCCGGGGAAATTGCCGTCGCTCCAGACATGGAAGACGATGTGCGGCACCATGCCGTCTGGCCATTGGTGGGCGAACAGCGTGTCGATCTCGGTCCAGGCGCGCGCCTCGTCATAGTGGGCAAGGCCGAGCGCGGTCAGGCAGGAATCCCAGTTCCACTGAAACGGGTAGAGGCCCTTGGTCGGTATGGTGTAGGTGCCTTGGTCATTTTCCCTGAGCACCTCGACGGCGCGGGCGATGGTTTCGTCGACAGCAAGAGATATCATCGGGCGTTCGTACTTTCAGAATCGAAGGGGATCAAAGGGCGTTGGTGGTTTCGGGATCGAACCAGCGGATGCGATCGGGTTTGGGCGAAAGCCGCAAGTGATCGCCGACGGCGACCGTGGCATTCGATTCGAGGATGGCGCGGAACAGGCCGCCCTCGACGCCGCAGGTGACCAGCGTGTGCGGTCCGAGCGGCTCGACAACGCGCACGGTGGCGTTAATACCTTCGTTGCCGGCGTCTACATCCTCGGGGCGAATGGCGAATTCTATCGTCTGCTTGTCCGATTTGGGGCCGGGCAGCGTCAGCCCGGCGACGGTCCAACTGCCGTCGGCCGTCTTCGTCGCCGGGATGAAATTCATCGGCGGGTTGCCGATGAAGGAGCCGACGAAGCGGGCCGCCGGATTGCGGTAGACCTCTACCGGCGAGGCGGCCTGGACGATACGGCCCTGATGCATGACGGCGATGCGGTCGGCAAGGCTCATCGCCTCGACCTGGTCGTGGGTAACGTAGATGGTGGTGGTCTTGGACGCCGCGAGCACACCTTTGAGCTCGGCGCGCATTTCGAGCCGCAGCAGCGCGTCCAGGTTGGACAGCGGCTCGTCCATCAAGATCACGTCAGGCTCCATCGCCAGGGCGCGGGCCACAGCCACGCGTTGGCGCTGACCGCCGGAAAGCTGGCCCGAATAGCGCTTCAAAAGCTGTTCGATATGCATTAGCTCGGCGGTGCGGTTGACGCGCCCGTCGACCTCCTGCTGCGGCAGCTTCTTCATGCGCAGGCCGAAGGCGATATTCTCGAATACCGTCAGGTGCGGAAACACGGCGTAATTCTGGAACACCATAGCGATGCCGCGTTCGCGCGGCGGCAGATGGTCGACGCGACGGCCGCCGATCCAGACCTCGCCCTGGCTTGGCGTTTCCAGCCCGGCGACGATCCTCAGCAGCGTGGTCTTGCCGCAACCCGAGGCGCCGAGCAGCACCATGAATTCCTGGTCGGCGATGGTCAGGTCGATCGAATGCAGCGCGGTGAAGCCGCCGAAACGTTTTGCCACCTGCTTGATGACGATCTCAGCCATCGGCGTTCTCTTTTGTGCGCGTCATCGATTGGCGATCCCCCACATGGCGAACAGATATTTGCGGACGGCAAAAATGAAGATCAGTGCCGGGATAACCAAGGCAGCACCGCCGGTGAATTTGAGGTAGAGCGGCGATTCGCCAAGGCTCTGCAGCAGGAAGGCGGTCAGCGTCCGGTTCTCGATGGTGAGCACGGCGGCGGCAAACACCTCGTTCCAGGAGATGGTGAAGGCAAACACCGCGGACGCCGCGATGCCCGGCAGCGCCAGCGGCAGAATGACTTTTCGGAATGCCTGCAATCTCGTGCAGCCGAGCGTCCAGGCCGCCTCCTCCAGCTCGACGGGAATGCCGGAGAACAGCGAGAAAGTGATCAGCACCGCAAACGGCAGCGCCAGCGTGGTGTGGACCAGCGCCAGCCCGATCGCGGTGTCGTCGAGGCCGGTGCGGATGAACATCACCGCCAGCGGCAGCGCCAGCAGCGGCAGCGGGAAGGCGCGGGTCATCAGCACGAGGAAACGGAACGTTTCCTTGCCCGGGAAATCGAAGCGCGACAGTGCGTAGCCGGCCGGTGCGCCGAAGCCGATCGAGAGGATCATCGTCAGCGTGGCGACGAGCACGGAGTTCCACAGCGCCTTGGCGATGCCGGCGAAATTGATGAAGAAAGCAAAGCTGCCGAAATCGAATGACGGGAAGAAGCGCTTGGGAAAGGCGGTCACCTCTTCCGGCGACGACAGCGCGTTGACGATCAGCAGATAGATCGGCAGCAGCACCCAGACGCAAAGCAGGATGACGGTGGCGACCAGCAGCCAGTTGCCGGCTTTGCGGGCCTCAGGCGCGGCGATCGAGATCTCCGCGACAGTGCTCATATCCGCGCCTCCTTCGGCACACGCAGCACACGCAGGAAGAACAGTGTGAAACCGATCGAGATGGCGAGGATGAACAGCGCCATGGCGGCGGCGACATTGTGGTCCTGCAGCGTGAACTGCCAATTGTAGGTCTCGCCCATCAGCACCGGCAGATTGGTGCCGCCGAGTGCTGCAACCACGGCAAAGACCTCAAAGGCAAGGATGACGCGCAGGATGATCGCCGTCTGCAGGCTTGGGCGCAGCAGAGGCAGCGTGATCTTGATGAAGCGCTTCCACGGGCTAGCGCCAAAAACCTCCGCCGCCTCGTAGTATTCCCGGGGGATCAGCCCCATGCCGGCGACCAGAATGACCATCATGATGGCGGTCGCGCGCCAGATCTCGGCCAGCGCCACGGCGATGAAGATCGTCAGCTTGCTCTGGTGCCGAGGAACATGACCGGGCTGTCGATGACGCCGAGATTGGAGAGCAAGGTGTTCAGGAAGCCGGACTGGTCGAAGATGGCGAGCCAGATCAGCCCGGCGGCCAGATCGGAGATGCCGAGCGGAATGGCGAAGATATAAAGCGCGGCGCTGCGTCCGGTTTCGAGCCGCGACACCGCGGTTGCCATCAGCAGTGCCATGACCAACTGAATCGGGACGACGACGACGCTCAGCAGTAGCGTATTGCGGACAGTGACCGGAAACTTCCAGCTGCCCGCCATGGTGCGGAAATTGTCGAGCGTAAAGCCGCCGTCGCGGGTGAACGCCTCGAAGGCGACCAACACGAACGGGTAGAGGAAGAAGACGCAGAGGAACAGCGCCGCCGGTGTCAGCAGCAGATAGGGCAGGGCCTTGCTGTGCATGGAGCGCTCTCTATTCGAAGCTTCAAAAGGGGTGGGCGCCCGGCGCGCTGGAAATCCGGACGCCCGGGAGGATTCTTAATCGACCGGGCAGGCGCCTTGCGAGGGCTTGTCGGGCGCCCAGCACGGCGCCTTGGCCTCTTCGATGATCGCTTTCAGCGCCGTCGCCTGTTCGTCGAGCACGCCGTGCACATCCTCGCCGCCGAGCACGATGCGCTCGAAGCTGTCGGTGTAGATCTGATTGAACTTGCCGCCGAGGCCGCCAAGTCCCATCGGCAGCAGCGCCGGCAACGCATCGGGAGCTCCGGTCATGGTGGCGATCACTGGGCTGAAGGCCTTCACCGAGGCCGGCATGTCGTCGGGCAGCTTGACGTCGACGATCGGGAAGAAGTTTGTCGCCTTCAGCGTCGCGATCTGGGTTTCCGGTTTCAGCATATAGGCGACCAGCGCCTTGGCCTTGTCCATGTCAGGCGAGGTCTTCGGGATAGCGACACCGGCCACCACCGGCATGTAGCCGCGGCCTGCCGGGCCAGCCGGCGCCGGGAAGGCGACAAACTCGTCGGGTTTCTGGTTGAAGGCGTCGGCGAGGCGCGCCACGTGATCGAATGCCACCCAGACTTCGCCGGTCAGCAGCGGCTCCTGCATGAAGGCATAGTTGGTCGAATTCGGGTTGGTGTATTGCCACAATTCCTTGAACTTGTTCCACGCCGTCTCGGCCTCCGCCGAGCGGAACTTCGTCACCATCGAGCCGGTATACGATGGAAGGAGAAAACCCTCGAAGAAACGGTGCTTCAGCCCTTTCGGGCCGGCCGGAAAACCGAATTTGGGCGAACCAGTCTTTTCAGCGATGTTTTTCGCCCACTCGATCAGTTGGTCATAAGTGATGGTGTTGAGATCGGTGCCGGCCGGCAGATATTGCAGCGCCTGTTTGTTGGCCGCCATCAGAAAGGTGGCCTGCATCCATGGCAGGTACTTCTGCTCGCCGGTGCCGAGCATGCCGAGCTTCTTGTAGGTCTCGTTGACCTTGACACCACCGAGATCGACGCCAGAGAGATCGACAAGGTTCGCGCCGACGGTGGAGAAGTCTCCGTGCAGGCCGCCGAGCACGCCTATGGTGCCGGCGCCGGCCTGCAGTTCGGCCTGAAGGCGGGTGAGCCAGGGC
Organism: Mesorhizobium sp. M1182; assembly: GCF_040318335.1. NCBI lineage: Bacteria > Pseudomonadati > Pseudomonadota > Alphaproteobacteria > Hyphomicrobiales > Phyllobacteriaceae > Mesorhizobium > Mesorhizobium sp. M1182. The sequence goes on along the minus strand of NZ_JAMYMD010000001.1, from coordinate 424,451 downwards.
CCGTCCTCGGCGACCTGATAGTCGACCTGGCCGTCAAACCCCTTCAGCACTTCGCTGCGCATCTTCTGTGTCTCTTCCACTGGTCGCGCCTGTGTCGACCAGAACAACACCTGCTGGGCTTGTGCTGCGCCGGCAGCAAGCGACAACGCCAGCACCGCACCTGCCAATGTCCTCAACGCATTCATCGTCGTCTTCCTCCCTGGTTGTGCGCCGCTAAGGCGTCAGTTCCGTCCTGTGGGTGCCGGGCCATGGCTTGCCCGCGAGACAAGTGTCGGCCGGACCAGCCGCGTCAGTGGCGCGTCCGGCCTGTCGCCGATGACGGTCAGCAGCATCTCGCCGATCTCGCGCGCGCACCGGCGGATCGAGGCGTCGAAAGTCGTCAGCCCCGGCGGCGCATAGGCGGAGGCGGCTATGTTGTCGAAGCCGATTACCGAAAGGTCGCGAGGAATGGCAAGTCCGGCGCGCCCCGCCTCTTCCATCACAGTCAGCGCCAGCTCGTCGAACAGCGCGACAATCGCCGTCGGCCGCTCGGTGGCGTGCAGAAGCCGGTTGATTGCCTGGATGCGGGCACCGCGATCGAAACGCGGCGCCGTTGCCACATCGAGCCTGACGGACGGATCGCCCCGGCGGGCGATCGCGGCGGCGAGCCCGTCCTGTCTGAGATGGCGAAATGTCATCGGCTCGGAAATCGTCACCAGGCCGAAATGGCGGTGTCCGAGATCGTAGAGCATGTCGAAGGCCTCGCCGAATGCGTGCGCGCCATCGGTATCGAGCCAATGGTAGGCAAAGTCGCCGTCGAGCAGCCGGCCGTGCGCGACGAACGGGAAATTGCGGTGACGCAGATAGGCAAGCCGCTCGTCGACCTCGGCGATGCGGGTGACGACGACGCCGTCGGCGCGCCCGGATTCGACGACATGGCGAAGCACGGAAAGTTCCGACTGGCCTTGCGCTGCTGCGGCCAGGATCAGGTCGGAGCCGTGCGAAACCAGCCCTTCGCCCAATCCGGTGACGAATTCGCCGAGGAAGGAATCGACCAGATTGGGACCGCGGATCGGCAGTACCATGCCGACGAAGCCGCTTCGGCCGGAGACCAGCGTGCGGGCTGCGGTGTTCGGCACGTAGCCGGCCTGGCGCGCGGCCTCGGTGACACGTTGGCGCGTTTTCAAGGCAATTTGCTCGTGACCGGCAAGGGCGCGCGAAACGGTCGTGATCGACAGGCCGAGCTGCGCAGCAAGTTCCTTGAGGGTGGTAACGCGGGCCGGCATCGTTCCTCCCGAACGAAGTTTGAAACGTTTGTAATCAGTTCAAGCGAAATTGCAAACGTTTTAAATGGCGCGCGGTCGGTGTTGTTTCTTGCCCGTTGGTTAGCGCGGCCCTATTCGGCCGGCCGGCAAGCTCCTGGCCGGAGATTTAAACGCAGCGGTTGCTTGACTCGGGCGATGCGTTGTGAAAAATTTTGCAGCAACTGATAAAAATATCAAAGGGCGGAAATGGTTGGTTTTGGCAACGGCCTGCTGCGCGATGATGAGACAGGCATGGCAGCCCGTGCCGCCTGGCTTCACTATGCCGGCGGCCTGACCCAGTCGGAAGTCGCCAAGCGGCTCGGCCTGACCAGCCTCAAGGCGCATCGCCTGATCACCAAGGCCAATCAGGAAGGCCTGGTCAAAGTCTACATCGACGGCGAAGTCTCAGAATGCGTGGAGCTTGAGGATGAGTTGTCCGGGCGGTACGGCCTCGACTACTGCGAGGTGGTTCCGGACTTCGATGCCGAAGACCTGCCGCTCAAGGCGCTCGGCATTGCTGGCGCGCAGTTTCTCAAGCGCGAGATCGAACGCGGCGAAGAGGCGCTGATTGGCGTCGGCCACGGCCGCACGCTTGCCGCCTGCGTGGAATATCTGCCGCGCATATCGGCCGGCAGGATCCGTTTCGTCTCGCTGCTTGGCGGCCTGACGCGCAAGTTCTCGGCCAATCCGCATGACGTCATCCACCGCGTCGCCGAGCGGACTGGTGCGGAGGCCTATGTGATGCCCGTACCGATGTTCGCCAACACGGTCGAGGATCGAACAGTGTTGCTCGGGCAGAAAGGCGTCAGCGATGTCTTCGACCTCGCCAAGTCCGCCGACTTGCTCATCGCCGGCATCGGCACCGCCGAACGTGAGGCCTCGCTTGTCGCCACCGGTATGATCGAGAAGGGCGAGATGGAGGAGATCCGCCGCAACGGCGGTGTCGGCGAACTGCTCGGCCATTTCTTCGACGATGCCGGAAAGGCCGTTGCGACGACGCTTTCCGACCGGGCGCTGGCACTGGCGCGCGAAGAGATCAGCAACCGCAGGATTGTCGCCGTCGCCGGCGGCAAGGTGAAGGTTCGCGCCATCAAGTCAGTGCTGGAGGGCCGTTATCTCAAAGGCTTGATAACCGACGAGCGGACGGCGCGATCGCTCGTGGAACAGACGCCGGTCGGGTAGCCGGCAACCATTTCGTTGAAACTACCCTGTGGAGGAGAAGAGAAATGCATGAGAAAGAGAAAGACCTCATCGACGCATTCCTGCGTGGACAAGTCGACCGCCGTGGGCTGATCAAGGGCCTCGGTGCAATGGGCCTTGCCGCCAGCACCGCCGGCACACTGCTCAATTTCGGGCAGACCCGCGCCCTGGCGGCTGATTTCGACTGGCAGGCGCATAAGGGCAAGACCATCAAGCTGCTGCTCAACAAGCATCCTTACGCCGATGCGATGATTGCCAACCTCGACAATTTCAAGAAGCTGACCGGCATGGAAGTCGTCTATGACGTGTTCCCCGAAGACGTCTATTTCGACAAGGTTACCGCCGCGCTGTCGGCCAGCTCGCCCGAATACGATGCCTTCATGACCGGCGCCTACATGACCTGGACCTACGGTCCGGCCGGCTGGATCACCGACCTCAACGAATGGATCAAGGATCCGGCCAAGACCAACCCGAAATATGCCTGGGACGACTTTCTGCCGGGCGTCAAGAACTCCTGCGCCTGGAACGGCCAGCCGGGCGGCGCGCTCGGTTCGGCGGACGCCAAGCAATGGTGCATTCCGTGGGGCTTCGAGCAGAACAACATCACCTACAACAAGGGCATGTTCGACAAGGTCGGCGTCAGCGTTCCCGGCAATATGGATGAGATGGTCGCTACGGCGGCGAAGCTCACCAAGGACGTCGGTGGCGGCGTCTACGGCATCGGCGTGCGCGGCTCGCGCTCCTGGGCGACGATCCACCCGGGATTCCTGTCGGCTTACGCCAATTTCGACCAGAAGGACCTGAACGTCTCGGCTGACGGCAAGCTGTCGGCCGCGATGAACACCGCCGAATCCAAGGCTTTCCACAAGCAGTGGGTCCAGATGATCCAGGAGAGCGGCCCGAAGGACTGGTCGACCTACACCTGGTACCAGGTCGGCACCGATCTCGGTGCAGGTGCTTCGGCGATGATTTACGACGCCGACATCCTTGGCTACTTCATGAATGGCGGCGACAACAAGATGGCCGGCAAGCTCGCATTTTCGGCATTCAAGGCCAATCCTGCCGCCAAGGCGCCGACGCCCAATATCTGGATCTGGTCGCTGTCGATGTCCAACTTCTCCAAGGACAAGGACGCCACCTGGTACTTCATGCAATGGGCATCCGGACCCGAGCATGCATTGTTCGGTGCGACCAAGATGGACTTCGTCAATCCGGTTCGTCAGTCGGTCTGGAACGACGAGATGTTCCGCGAGAAGCTGAACAAGAGCTATCCGGGTTATGTCGAGATGTTCGACGTCTCGGCGCCGGGCGCCAGCATCAAGTTCACCCCGCAGCCGCTGTTCTTCGATCTCACCACCGAATGGGCGGCGACGCTGCAGAAGATGGTGGCCAAGGAAGTGCCGGTCGACGAGGGCCTCGACAAGCTGGCCGAGAGCATCAACAGCCAGCTCAAGGAAGCCGGGCTCGGCTAAGCCGCGGCCAAGGCTGGCCCGTCCGCGGGCCAGCCTTTGAGATGTGATACGTTTGCGACGCGGTCCCGAAAGGTGCCGCCTGCTCGCCCGACCGGCCGCCTTGCTCCCTTGGGCGGCCGGGACGGCGAAGCAACAGGATGACGGAGCAGCCGATGACTGCGGCGACAATACAAAGAAACAGGCCGTCGGGCTTCAGGATCAGCAAGCGGGTGCTGCCCTATCTCCTCAGCCTGCCGGCTCTGCTGGTCTGCATCGGCATCCTGATCCCGTTCCTGACGTCGGTGGTCTATTCGTTCCAGCGCTACCGGTTGAGCCAACCCTGGGCGCGGCAGTTCAACTGGGGCGACAACTATATCTCCTTCTTCACCGACCCGAAGTTCTGGAACACGCTGGAGATATCGCTGCTCTACGCCGGCATCACCGTTGTGCTTGAACTGCTTCTCGGTCTCGGCATCGCCAAGCTGCTGCAAAAGCGCTCGACGCTGAACAACTTCATCTCGATCATGCTGCTGATGCCGCTGATGACGGCGCCGGCGCTCGCCGCGCTGATGTGGAAGCTGATGACCAATCCCGGTTTCGGCGTGCTCAGCTATCTCGCCAGCCTGATCGGGTTGCAGGATTTCCGCTGGGCCTCGTCTCCGTCGACGGCGCTGCTCACCGTCGTGCTCGTCGACATTTGGGTCTACACCCCCTTCATCATGATCCTGCTGCTTGCAGGCCTGCGCAGCCTGCCGACGCAGCCCTTCGAGGCGGCAGCACTCGACGGCGTGCCACGCAGCTTCGTCTTCTTCCGCATCACACTGCCGATGCTGACCCCCTACATCCTGACGGCGACCCTGTTCCGCCTGCTTGATTCCATCCAGCAGTTCGACATCATCTACGCCATGACGCAGGGCGGTCCGGGCGACACGCTGACCGTGTTCCAGGTCGAGGCCTATCTCAATTTCTTCCAGTCGACCAATGTCGGCCGCTCGGCGGCACTGATGATCATCCTGTGGGCGATCACCTATTTCCTCTCGAACATTTTCATCAAGAACTGGCTGCGGCTGCGCGAACGCGCCCGCGGCCAGGCATAGGAGGCTGGCGTGGAACACACCTCGCTTCTCGAACGCATCCTGCGCGGCATTGCCCTGGCGCTGGTCGTGATCTTCTTCATGTTCCCGATCGTCTGGATCCTGATGATGTCGTTCCAGACCAACGAGACAATCCTGCGGATTCCGCCGCAGCTTGTCTTCGAGCCGACGCTCGCCAACTACACTGCCTTGATCACCGGCAAGCTGATGACGGCGGCCGGCACGCTCGACATCGCCTTCATGCGCAACCTCTGGAATTCCGTCTTCCTGTCGGTCACCTCGGTTGCCGTCGCGTTGCTGCTCGGCGTTCCGGCGGCCTACGCCTTTGCGCGGCACAAATTCCGCGGCTCGGAGGACATTGCCTTTACGCTGCTGTCGTTCCGGTTTGCGCCGGCGCTGCTGGTGCTCCTGCCGCTCACCCTCTATTTCCAGAAGCTCGGGCTGGCCAACACCTATATCGGGCTGATCTGGGTCTATCAGTTGATCTGCCTGCCGTTGATCCTGTGGATCGTGCGCGGCTATTTCGAGGACATTCCCGCCGACATCGAATACGCCTACCGCATTGCCGGACATTCCTGGTTTGCCACCTTCCGCAAGATCGCGCTGCCGCTCGCCGGCCCAGGCATTGCCGCTGCCGGTCTGCTCGCCTTCATCTTTGCCTGGAACAATTTCGTTTTTGCGCTGGTGCTCGCCTCGGCCGACAAGCAGCCGGTGACGGTCGGCGCGCTCGCCTTCATCACCTCCTCGGGCATCCAGTATGGCCAGATCTCGGCGGCGATCGTGCTGTCGATCACGCCAACGCTGGCGCTCGCGCTCTATGCGCAACGCTATCTCGTCGAAGGCCTGTCGCTTGGCGCGGTGAAAGGATAGTCCGATGGCAAGCCTCGAACTGCGAAACATCGTCAAGCGCTATAAAAGCCAGACTGTTCTCGACAATCTGTCGCTGACCGTCGCCGACGGCGAAACGCTGGTCCTGTTCGGGCCGTCCGGCGCCGGCAAGACCGTTCTGCTGCGGCTGGTGGCCGGCGTCATCGACCCTGACGAGGGAAAGATACTCATCGGCGGCGAGGACATGACCGATCTCGACGCCGAGTTCCGCGGCGTCGGCATGGCATTTCAGAACTTCGCGCTGTTCCCGCATATGACGGCGTTCGATAACATTGCGACGCCGCTGCAGGCGAAGCACTCATCGCAAGGCACGATAAAGACCGGCGTCGAGAGCGTCGCCAAGCTGTTGAAAATCGGCCATGTGCTCAGCCACAAGCCGCGGGCGCTGTCCAATGGCCAGAAGCAACGCACCGCGCTTGCCCGCGCCCTGGTCGGCTCGCCGCCGCTGCTGCTGCTCGATGATCCCTTGCGCAACGTCGATGCCAAATTGCGCTTCGAAATGCGGCTGGAACTGCCAAGACTGCTGGCGGATCGTGGCGCGACCGTCATCTATGTCACCCAGGACTACAAGGAAGCGATGGCGCTCGGCGACCGCATCGCGGTGATGTCGCAGGGCGTCGTCAAACAGCTCGGCACGCCCGAGCAGATCTATCGCGAGCCGGCCAACGTCGAGATTGCCCGGCTGTTCGGCGACCCGACCATCAACCTTCTGGACGTCAAGCCGGCGCGGGACGCCAAGGGCATCTATGTCGGCCTGTCCAACGTCCAGGTCCATCTTGCCGGCGCGCATGAGGCGGCGGTCGGCCGCGACTGCGCGATCGGGCTGCGGCCGGAGGCGCTGGTGTTTGTCGATGAACGCACGCTCGGCGCCATCCCGGTGACGGTCGAGGCCGAGACGCCGCTCAACGAGAAGATCGTCACGCTGGTGCGCACCGTGCGCGGCCGTGAAATCCTGGTTTCGCGTCCGTCCGGGACACCGGGCCAATCCGAGGGCAAGGTCTACATCGCCGTCGACAGCAAAAGCGCCCTGCTGTTCGATCGCACAAGCGGCGAGCGCATCGGCTCGAAAAACGTCGTCAATTTGCGCAGCGGAGAAGCGGCATGAGCCCGACCGCAATCACCATTTCGGGCGTCGACAAGTTCTACGGTCCGATCGACCGTGGCGTACACGCCGTCAAGAACCTGACGATGGAAATCGCCAAGGGCGAGATCGTGGCGCTGCTCGGCTCGTCCGGCTGCGGCAAGACCTCGACATTGCGCATGATCGCAGGCTTCGAAGAGGTCTCGCGCGGCAGCATCTCGGTTGCCGGCCGCAAGGTGCACATGCTGCCGCCGGTCAGGCGCAACGTCGCAATGGCCTTCGAGGGCTATTCGCTCTACCCGCCGCTGACCGTGCGCGAGAACATGGCCTTCGCTCTCAAGGCTGCCAGGCTGGCGAAGAGCGCGGTCGATGCAAAGGTTGCCAACATCGCCAAGCTGCTCGAGATCGGGGACATTCTCGAGCGCTATCCGAGCTCGATCTCCGGCGGCCAGCAGCAGCGCGCCAGCCTTGGCCGGGCGCTGATCCGCGAGGCCGACCTGCATCTGCTGGACGAGCCGATGGGCCAGCTCGAGCCGCAGCTTCGCGCCGTGCTGCGCGGCCGCATCAAGCATTTCATCAAGGAGCGTGGCCTGACCGCGATCCTGGTCACCCACGACCAGACCGAGGCCAACGCGCTTGCCGACCGCATTGCCGTCATGGAGGGCGGCGTGCTGCAGCAGTTCGATACGCCTGACAGGCTCAAGGAGCGGCCGGCAAACCTGTTCACCGGCACCTTCGTTGGCGAGCCGCCGATGAATGTCTTCGAGGCCTATGTCGGCACGGCTGCCGGCAAGATCAGTCTCAAGCTGCCCGACGGGCTTTCGCTCGACTACGACAAGGATGCGTTCAGCGGCCCGGTTCGCGACGAATTGCTCAACCGGCAGCGCGTCGTCATCGGCGTCAGGCCCTATGCGGTCCGCCGCTCGAAGGATGGTGTGCCGGCGACGGTTTCGGCCAATCAATGGCTCGGCGACCAGACCCATATCGCCGCCGATTTCGCCGGCGGTTCGCTGGTCCTGGTCGAACATGACCGAACCCGCTTGGAGCTTGGCGCGCCGATCAAGATCAGCATCGATCCGAAAAACCTTCACGTCTTCGATCAGGCGAGCGGCAATGCCATTTCGCACGGCACGGAGCTGGCTTGATGCAGGATGTGCTGATCGGCATCGACGCCGGCACGTCTGTCATAAAATCCGTCGCCTTTGACACGGCGGGCAGGCAGATCGCGTCCGCCGCGCTGCCCAATAAATACGAGACACTGCCGGGCGGCGGCGCCGAGCAGGACCTGACACGCACCTGGGCCGATACCGCGACGACCTTGTGCGAGCTTGCCGACAAGGTGCCGGATCTCGCCAGCCGGACCATTGCCATCGCCGTGACCGGGCAGGGCGACGGTACCTGGCTGATCGACAAGGATGGCGAGCCGGTTGCCAAGGGCTGGCTGTGGCTCGACGCGCGCGCTGCCGCGGTCGTCGAGGAGATCCGCGCGCGGCCGGAGGACCGGCTGCGCTTCGAAAAGACCGGCAGCGGGCTCGCTGCCTGCCAGCAGGGATCGCAGTTCGTGTTCATGAAGCGCCACATGCCCGCGATGCTTGCCAATGCAGCGACGGCGTTCCACTGCAAGGACTGGCTCTATTTCAAGCTGACCGGCCACCGCGCCACCGACCCGTCCGAGGGCACCTTCACCTTCGGCGACTTCCGCACGCGCGGCTATTGCGATGATGTGCTCGAGGTACTCGGCGTCACCGATCTCCGGCATCTGTTGCCGCCCATCGTCGATGGCACCAGGCAAAGCACCTCGCTGTCGGCGGCAGCAGCCGATGCGACCGGCCTGCTCGCCGGCACACCGGTCGTTCTGGCCTATGTCGATGTCGCCTGCACGGCGCTCGGCGCCGGCCTGTTCGATCGCGAACGCAAGCCGGGATGCTCGATCATCGGCTCCACCGGAATGCATATGCGGCTTGCCGAAACGCCGGACGAGGTTCTGCTCAACGAGGCTGCAACCGGCTACACGATGACGATGCCGGCACCCGGCGTCTTTGCGCAGATGCAGTCGAACATGGCGGCAACGCTCAATATCGACTGGGTCCTTGGCCTCGCCTCCGGCATTCTCGCCTCGCAAGGTATTACGCGGACCAATGGTGAGATGATCGCGCTGGTCGACCAGTGGATATCGTCGTCCGAGCCAGGCTCGCTGCTCTACCAGCCCTATGTCTCGGAGGCCGGCGAGCGCGGGCCGTTCGTCGATGCCAATGCCAGGGCCGGCTTCATCGGCATTTCGTCCAGGCACGGCTATGCCGACATAGTCCGCGCGGTGTTCGAGGGGCTGGCTTTCGCGGCACGCGATTGCTACGCCGCCATGGGCCCCCTGCCCAAGGAAATCCGCCTGACCGGCGGAGCGGCCAGGAGCTCGGCTCTGCGCAAGATCCTGGGTGCTGCGGTCGGCGCCGACATTCGCACCAGCGAGCGCGAGGAGGCCGGTGCTGCGGGCGCCGCAATGATTGCTGCGGTCTGCGTCGGCCAATACGCATCGATGGACGATTGCGTCAGCGAATGGGTCACGCCTTTGCTCCGTACGGCCGAACCCAGCGATCGGAAACTTGCCGCTGCCTATGAGGCGATGGCTCCGTCCTACACATTGGCGCATGAGGCGCTGCGGCCGGTCTGGCGCTCGATGGCCGCGTCCAGGCAAACCGACGTGAATTGAGAAGAGCATGCCCAAGAAAATTGCGATCATCGGCGACCGCTTCATGCTTCCGGAAGTGTTTCGCGAGAAAATCGAGGCGGCCTGCGGCGACAATCTCGACATCCGCAGCATTGAGACCGCTTGGCCCGACGAGCCGATGCAATTCGGCAATGCCGCACTTGGTCTGGACAAGGTCAAGGAGTATTTCGGCGATCCCGACGAGGTGGTGGATTTCATCGGCGACGCCGAAATCTTCGTCACCCAGCTTGCGCCGCTCTCCGAAAGCATGATGCAGCGCCTGCCCACGCTCAAGCTGGTTGCGGTCTCGCGCGGCGGACCGATCAACATCGACATGGCCGCCGCCAAGGCCCACGGCATCACCGTGGTCAATGTGCCCGGCCGCAACGCCAGCGCCGTGGCCGAGTTCACCATCGGCGCCATTCTCGCCGAAACGCGGCTGATCCGCGTCGGCCACGAAGCCTTGCGCAAGGGCGAGTGGCGCGGCGATCTCTACCGCGCCGACCGTACCGGCCGCGAGCTCAACGAAATGACCGTCGGCGTCATCGGCTACGGCAATATCGGCACCAGGCTGGTTCGGCTGCTGCGCGCCTTCGGCTGCCGCATCCTGGTCTGCGATCCCTATGTGCAATTGAGCGCCGAGGACCGCAATGCCGGCGTCGAGCTGGTTGCGCTGGACGATCTGCTGTCGCGCTCCGATGTGGTCACGCTGCACTCCCGGGTCACCGAAGAGACGCGCGGTCTGATCGCCAAGGACGCCATCGCCCGGATGAAACCCGGCGTGATCTTCGTCAATACCGCGCGCGGACCGCTGGTCGACTACGATGCGCTCTACGAGGCGCTCGTCTCGGGACACATCGGCAGTGCTATGCTGGAGACGTTCGCCGTCGAGCCAGTGCCTGCCGACTGGCCGCTATTGCAGCTGCCGAACGTGACACTGACGCCGCATATCGCCGGCGCGTCGGTACGCACCGTGACCTACGCGGCCGAGCAGGCGGCCGAGGAAGTGCGCCGCTTCATCGCCGGTCTGCCTCCGGTCAATCCATGCTGACGACAGGGCATAGAGCGAGATGAGCGGTGAAACCGAAATCGTCGACCTCTTCGTCATCGGCGGCGGCGTCAATGGCGCCGGGATCGCGCGCGATGCGGCAGGCCGGGGCCTGTCGGTCATTCTTTGCGAAAAAGACGATCTCGCCGAGGGCACCAGTTCGCGATCGGGAAAGCTCGTTCATGGCGGTTTGCGCTATCTCGAATATTACGAGTTCCGCCTGGTGCGGGAGGCGCTGATCGAACGCGAGGTGCTGCTCGAATCCGCGCCGCACATCATCTGGCCGATGCGCTTCGTGCTGCCACACAGCCCCGATGACCGGCCGGCCTGGCTGGTCCGGCTCGGCCTGTTCCTTTACGACCATCTCGGCGGCCGCAAGCGGCTGCCGGCCACGCGTACGCTCGACCTGCGCACCGCGCCCGAAGGCGCGCCGATCAAGGACGCCTTCAAGCGCGGCTTCGAATATTCTGACTGTTGGGTCGATGACGCTCGCCTGGTCGTCATCGACGCGCTCGACGCCGCTGAGCGCGGAGCCAGGATATTCACCCGCACCGCCTGCACAGCCGCCCGTCGCGAAAACGGCCTGTGGTCGGTGGAGATGCGCGACGGTCGAACCGGCGTCAGGACCACAGTCCGCGCACGGGCGCTGATCAACGCCGCCGGACCCTGGGTCAACGACGTCATCAACCGCGTCGCCGGCCAGAATTCCAGGCGCAACGTGCGCCTGGTCAAGGGCAGCCACATCGTTGTGCCGAAATTCTGGGAAGGGCGGCAGGCCTATCTCGTCCAAAACAGCGACAAGCGCGTGATCTTCATCAATCCCTACCAGGACGATCTGGCGCTGATCGGTACCACCGACATTCCCTATGACGGGCGGCCGGAGGACGTGACCGCCGATGCCAGCGAGATCGATTACCTGATCAAGGCAGTCAATCGCTACTTCAAGCGCCAGCTTGCGCGCAGCGACGTAGTCTACTCGTTTTCCGGCGTCAGGCCGCTCTATGACGACAATGCCGACAATCCGAGCGCGGTGACCCGCGATTACATATTCGAACTCGACGCACCGGCTGGGCAGGCGCCGCTGCTTTCGGTCTTCGGCGGCAAGATCACCACCTTCCGCAAATTGGCCGAGCACGCGCTCGACCGTATCGCCCCGTTCTTTCCGAAAATGGGCAAGCCGTGGACCTCGAAAGGGCACCTGCCGGGCGGCGATATCGCCAATGCCGATTTCGAGCAGTTTCTGGGCGACCTCGGCCATGAATTTCCCTGGATGCCGGCATCGCTGGTCAAGCATTACGGCAGGCTCTACGGCACAAGGACGCGCGATCTGGTCGGCGCGGCCACCTCGCTCGCCGAACTGGGCCGGCGCTTCGGCAAGGATTTTTTCGAGCGCGAAGCCAATTACCTGTTCGAGCATGAATGGGCCGAGACCGCCGCCGATATTCTCGAAAGGCGCACCAAGCACGGCCTGCATCTGTCCGCCGCGGAAAGAACCGCCTTCGAGGACTGGTGCTCGAGCCGGCTGGCAAAGGCCGGCTGATGGCCTTTACGCTTTCGCTCAACACCAATCCGCTGGTCAACCGCTTTGCGGAGCCGGACGACCTGATCGACGCGATCGCCTATCAGATCGGTATCAGGGACGTCCAACTCACCCATGAATTCGTCAATCCCGGCTGGCCGGCGGCGACGATCGCCAAATTCGTCCGCCTGTTCCGCTCCGCGCTCAACCGCACCGGTGTGCGCGTGACCTCCGCGATGACCGGCCCTTACGGCCGGCTCAATCATTTCGGCCATCCCGATGCCGACGTGCGGCGCTACTACGTCGACTGGTTCAAGACCTTTTCAGAAGTTTCGGCCGAGCTCGGCGCCGCGGGCATGGGCACGCAATTCGCGATCTTCACCCACCGGGATTACGACAATCCTGAACGTCGCGCGCGGCTTTTCGACATCGCGCTGGAATGCTGGCGCGAGGTCGCCGAGCATGCCAAAGCAGCCGGCTTGACCTACCTGTTCTGGGAGCCGATGTCGGTCGGCCGCGAATTCGGCCATACGATCGAAAGCTGCCGGGCACTGCAGCGCGAGATCGAAGCGGCCGGCATGGCCGTCCCGTTCAAGATGATGGTCGACATCGACCATGGCGACGTGACCTCGAGCAATCCGGCGGACACCGACCCTTATGCCTGGGCCGAAGCCTTTCCCAGGCAATCGCCGATCATCCACGTCAAGCAGTCGTCGATGAACAAGGGCGGCCATTGGCCGTTCACTGCGACCTACAACAACGACGGCCGTATCACGCCGGAAAAGCTCCTTCAGACGGTGCGTCGCGGCGGCGGCGTCGACAACGAGATCTGCCTCGAATTGTCGTTCCGCGAACGCGAACCCGTCGACCACCAGGTCATCGCCATGATCCGCGAGTCGGTCGACTACTGGGCACCCTTTATCGAGACCGGCCGGGCCGATCTCTTGCCGCGAGCATGATCGGATGAGCAGGAGCTGAGGCAGCTCCTGCTCAGAGCCGGAATACGTCAGCCAAATTTCGGATCGAGGCTTCCGGACTTGTAGCGCTTGGCCATTTCCGACAGCGGCAGCGGCTTGATCTTCGGTGCGTTGCCGGCGGTGCCGAATTGCTCGAAGCGCTCCTTGCACAGCTTCCGCATCGCGGCCATTGCCGGCGTCAGATATTTGCGCGGATCGAATTCGCTCGGGTTCTCGGTCAGCACCTTGCGGATTGCGCCGGTCAGCGCCATGCGGTTGTCGGTATCGATATTGATCTTGCGCACCCCGTGCTTGATGCCGCGCTGGATCTCTTCGACCGGCACGCCCCATGTCGGCTTCATCTGGCCGCCATATTTGTTGATGATCTCCTGCAACTCCTCCGGCACCGAGGACGAGCCGTGCATGACGAGATGCATACTCGGCAGACGGCGGTGGATTTCCTCGATGACGTTCATGGCCAGTACAGCGCCGTCCGGCTTGCGGCTGAACTTGTAGGCGCCGTGGCTGGTGCCCATGGCGACGGCCAGCGCATCGACACGGGTGTCGCGCACGAATTGTTCGGCCTGCACCGGATCGGTCAGCAGCTGGTCGTGGCTGATGACGCCCTCGACGCCATGGCCGTCTTCCTGCTCGCCGCCGCCCATCTCAAGCGATCCAAGCACGCCGATCTCGCCTTCCACCGAGACGCCGCCCCAATGCGCCATGTCGACGACGCGGCGGGTGATGCCGGAATTATAGGCGTAGTCGGCCGGCGTCTTGCCGTCTTCCCTCAGCGATCCGTCCATCATCACGGAGGTGAAGCCGTGCTGGATCGCGGTGACGCAGGTCGCTTCGTTGTTGCCATGGTCGAGATGCATGCAGACCGGGATATCGGGATGGATTTCGACCAGCGCGTCGATCAGCTTGGCCAGCACCACATCGTTGGCGTAGGCTCGGGCGCCGCGGCTCGCCTGCAGGATAACCGGCGATTTGGTCTCCTCGGCTGCCTCCATGATGGCGAGGCCCTGTTCCATATTGTTCATGTTGAAGGCAGGCACGCCATAGCCGTATTCGGCGGCATGATCGAGCAATTGTCTCAGTGTGATGCGAGCCACTCAGTAGTCTCCCGTATCCGGTTTCGAGCCAGTGTTTGCGGGCCGTTCGGTTGTCGTCGAGCCCCTGATGCTTCTGGCCGGATTTCCGCGGCACCGCAACCGCTGGGCGCTCGGCCGGCAGCAATTCTTGTTACAGGACGCGACCAGAAGCGTCATGATATCCCATAGAGATATAACATTATCACAAAAATTTGGTGGCTTGTGCGACGTTTGGTGTTATATCTCGGAACCGGATTGCACGAGGAAGCCGCGGAAATGAAGAGCGACGGCCGTCGGCAAGGCATCATGGATTTTCTGATGGACATCGGCACCGCCAGTGTCGACGATCTTGCCTCACGCTTCGGCGTGTCAAAGATGACTGTCCACCGCGACCTCGACGAGCTCGAGGAAAGCGGCTTCCTGCGCAAGGTGCGCGGCGGCGCCTCGATCCAGCCGAGCAGCCTTTTCGAGAGCGATTTCCGCTACCGCCAGCGGCTGGCCGGCGACGAGAAGAAGCGCATCGCCGCCGCTGCCGTGACGATGATCGAACCGGGTCAGACGGTGATCATCGACGATGGCTCAACCGCGGGCGGCGTTGCTCGGCATCTTGCCGATCTGCGTCCGCTGACGGTGATCTCGAACAATCTGGCCGTCATCCAGGATTTGGCGGGCGTTGCCGGCATCAACCTGATTGCGCTCGGCGGCCAATACAACAAGAAGTTTCACGGCTTCTTCGGCCTGCTCGCCGAGGACACGCTGAAATCATTGCGCGCCGATGTCGCGTTCCTGTCGTCATCGGCCATCCATGGTGCCTCTGCCTTTCACCAGGATCAGGAAGTGGTCCAGACCAAACGGCTGATGATGGCCGCAGCAGCGCGCAAATATCTGCTGGTCGATCATGGGAAATTCGGCCGCACTGCCTTGCACTTCCTGACAGATCTCAAGGCCTTTGACACGGTCTTCACCGGCCGCGAGCCGCAGCCGCAGATGCGCGCCGCGCTGGATGGTGCCGGCGTTTCGCTGACAGTGATCGCAGAATAGGAGGGCACGTATGGTTTATTGGGTCGGCACCAGCTGGAAAATGAACAAGACGCTCGCCGAGGCGATGGCTTTCGCCGAGGCGCTGGCGGAGTTCGTCCCCGGTTTCGACGAGCGCATCCAGCCTTTCGTCATCCCGCCCTTCACGGCGATCCGCGAGGTCAAGAAAGCGCTGTCGCCGACGCGCATCAAGGTCGGCGCGCAGAACATGCATTGGGCCGACGCCGGCGCCTGGACCGGCGAGATCTCGCCGGTCATGCTGAAAGACTGCGGCCTCGACATGGTCGAGCTCGGCCACAGCGAACGGCGCGAGCATTTCGGCGAGACCGACAACGCCGTCGGTCTGAAGACTGCGGCGGCGGTGAAGCACGGTCTCGTGCCACTCATCTGCGTCGGCGAGACCCTGGCTCAACGCGACAGCGGGCAGGCCGCTGCGGTGCTGGCCTTGCAGGTGCACGGCGCGCTGCAGTTTCTCGAAGGCGCGGCGAAGGCGGCGACGATCCTGTTTGCCTATGAGCCCGTCTGGGCGATCGGCGACAAGGGCGTGCCGGCCAGTTCGGACTATGCCGACAGGCAGCAGGCGCTAATCAAGAAAATCGCACGCGACCTGCTGCCGGTGGTGCCGCCGGTGCTTTATGGCGGCAGCGTCAATCCGCAAAATGCCGCCGAACTGGTCGGCCAGCCCAACATCGACGGCTTGTTCATCGGCCGCTCGGCCTGGCAGGCGGACGGCTATATCGACATCCTCAAGCGCGCCTCGGCGGCGATCTGAATCACCAAACAGGAAGGAAACGGAACATGAAAATTGCCATTGGAGCTGATAGCGCCGGCAAGCCGCTGCTCGACGTCATTGCCGCTCACCTCGCTACCAAGCCCGGCCTCACGGTTAGCGACCTCAGCCAGTCGGGCTACTATGCCGACCTGTCACAGAAGCTCGCGCAGACCATCCTGGACGGCGAAAACGATCGCGGCATCCTGTTTTGCGGCACCGGCATCGGCGTATCCATATCCGCCAACAAGGTGCCCGGCATTCGCGCCGCACTCACCCACGACACCTATTCGGCCGAGCGCGCGGCAAAATCCAACAACGCCCAGATCATCACCATGGGCGCCCGCGTCATCGGCCCGGAACTGGCCAAGTCGATCGTCGATGCATGGCTTGCATCGGAATTCGATGAGAAGGGACCGTCGGCCGGCAATGTCCAGGCGATCGACAGGCTCGACGCGGCGAAGCGGGGTTAAGCCAGACTGTTCCACATCGCTCTGATAATCGTCACGGCCGATGCGGCGCCGGGGTCCATATGCCCGAGCGAGCGCTCGCCGAGCCGCGATGAGCGGCCCTTGGCGGCGATCATGTCCTTGGTCGCCTCGGCACCTCGTTCGGCCGCTGCAAGTGCAGCCTCCAGGCTCTCGGACAGGCTCTTGCCGGCTTCCTGCGCGGCACCCGCTGCTTGCGCAGCCGGCAGCCAGGCGTCGACCATGGTCTTTTCGCCGAGCTCGGCCTTGCCGCGATCCTGGATGCCTTGCGCCATCGCCCGGAGCATGGCGATGGTGTCAGCGTCCTCCAGAATTGCCTTGCCTTTGACGGCGGCGGCACCGCGCATGAAGGCGGTCGCATAGAGCGGGCCTGACGAGGCGCCGACCGCGTTGAGGAAGGATTTCGCCGCAGTGTTGAGCAGCGCCGTCGGCTCGGTCGCCGCGAGGTCGAGTTGCGCTAGTGCATCGCGCGCAGCTGTGAAGCCTAGTGCCATGGCGATGCCATGGTCGGCGTCGCCGATGACGCCGTCGAGTTGGCAGAGCCTGTCCTTGTCGGCGTCGATCGCCGCCGCGATCTCATCGAACATTCTTTTCAAGCCGACTGAATCGATCGAGGTCATGATGCTTTCTCAGCCGGCGCGGAACATGGCGCCGTCGCAAGGATGGTCGAGCATCGCCTGCAACTCGCCGTCGAGATGCATCAGCGTCACCGAGGCGCCGGCCATTTCGAGCGAGGTGCAGTAATTGCCGACCCAGGTCGCATGGACGGAAATACCGACGTCATCCAGCCTCTGCTTGACGCGTCGGTTCATGATGTAGAGCTCCATCAACGGCGTTGAGCCGAGCGAATTGACCAGAACGGCGACCTTATCGCCGCGCGCCGGCGCCATCTCGTCGAGGACCTTGTCCAGCATTTCGTCGGTGATCTCGTCGGCCGTTTTCAACTTTCCGCGCGCGATGCCTGGCTCGCCATGGATGCCCATGCCAATCTCCATCTCGTCCGGTCCGATCTCGAAATTGGGCCGGCGGGTCTGCGGCAGCGAGCAGGGCAACAGCGCCACGCCCATGGTGAAGGTGTGATGGTTGGCCTTCCTGGCGATACGCTCGCATTCATCGAATGACAGCATCTGGTCGCATGCGGCACCGGCGGCCTTGAAGATGAAGAAATTGCCGGCGACGCCGCGCCGCTTCTGCCTCTGGTCGCGCGGCGCCGAGGCGACATCGTCGGTGGTCAGCACGGTGCGCACCTCGATGTCGTCCATTGCCGCCATTTCGGCGGCCATGTCGAAGTTCATCACGTCGCCGGCATAGTTGCCGTACATGAACAGCACGCCGGCGCCACCGCTGGCCGCCTTGGCGCATTCGAGGATCGGGTCCGGCGGCGGCGAGGCGAAGACATTGCCGATCGCGGCGGCGTCGGCCAGCCCCTTGCCGACGAAGCCGAGGAAGGTCGGCTCGTGGCCCGAGCCGCCACCGATGACGAGACCGACCTTGCCTGGGCGCGGTCCGTCGCGGGCGATAATGGCGCGCGGACTGCCGTCCGCGCTTCTGAGATGGCGCGGATGCGCGGCCAGGATGCCCTCCAGCATCTCGTCGACGGAGCGGTTACCGTCATTGATGATCTTCTTGGTCTGCACCGGCATCCTCCCTGGTTTTCGTGAGATACTACAGCGCCTTACCGGGATTTCCACCCGGCGGTGGAGGTTTCACGCCGCGATGTGTTCGCGTGCCGCCAGCAGTTGCACGCAGGCACTGGCCGCCTCTTTGCCTTTGACCCTGAAATGCTCGAAGAAGAAGCGGTGATGGTCCGCGCTATCATGGTAGTTGTGCGGCGTCAGCACCGCCGAAAGCACCGGCACGCCAGTCGACAATTGCACATTCATCATGCCGTCGATGACCGCGCTTGCAACAAACTCGTGCCGGTAGATGCCGCCATTGACGACGAACGCGGCGCCGAGGATAGCGGCATAGCGGCCGGTCACGGCAAGCGTCTTTGCATGCAGGGGAATCTCATAAGCGCCAGGCACATCGAAGACATCGACGGCAAAGCGTTTCTCTCCGAGAACCGCCAGTTCCGCCTCGAATGCTTCAACGCATTGGTCGACGATATCGGCATGCCAACGCGCGCGAATGACGGCAACGCGGATCGCTTCATAGTCGTTGTGGGAATGCTGATTCATGGGTCCATCCTTCCGTTTCGAACCAGAATCAGGACGCACGATACGGAGTCCGAACCGCGAAAGCGGACCGTCTTCCATTTCGTTCTCTTCCATCCGGACTGTGACCGTCGGCTCCGGAATCACACCGGATCTGCTGACCTCTCCGGCTAACCGGAAAGCGCTCGCGGGCTTGGGCCGAGACCCTTACCGCCGGTGGGGACTTTCACCCCGCCCTGAGAACATTGACGGCGTTTGTATGGAAGGGTCGGAAAGCGCTGTCAACCACCTGCGTCGTCGTCGATGGCGCAGAAATAGCGATCCGTTTCGACCTGGTCACCGTTGAGGGCGAGGGAGGAGAGCGTCAAATAGCGATCACAGGTAAGGCAGGCAGCACCTTGTCCAAGGTGATGGGAAATTCACGCACTCGCACGCCGGCCGCGTTGTAAACGGCGTTGGCGACAGCAGCCCCCGCACCGCACACGCCGAGCTCGCCGAGACCCTTTGCGCCAAGCGGGTTGGCCTTGTCGTCGTCTTCCTCGAGGAAGGCGACCTCCATATCGGGGACATCGCCATTGACCGGCACATGATACTCGGCAAGATCGTGATTGACGAAGTGGCCGTAGCGCGGGTCGAGCACCGTCTGCTCCATCAGCGCTGCACCGATCCCCCAGGTCATGCCGCCGATGATTTGCGAGCGCGCGGTCTTGGCGTTGAGGATACGGCCCGCGCCGATCACAGCCAGCATCCGGCGCATGCGGATTTCACCGGTATCGCAATCGACAGCGACCTCTGCGAAATGCGCGCCATAGGAATGCTGCGAATAGGTCTTGTATGACTGGGTGGTGGCGCCCGCGGCTACGGAGCCTTCGGCTTCGAGCCCGTCGGGAGAGATCCCTCGGATAAGATCGGCCAGGCTCGCCGATCGCTGGCCGACCCTGACCTCGCCGTCGGCAAAGCTTGCCTCGGTGGCGTTCGCGCCGCGCAACGGCGAGGCTTCGTTCGACTGCGCCGCCTCCAGGATCTGTTTCTTGAGGATGTTGCACGCATCATGCAAGGCCGAACCCGCGCTTGCTGCGCCCCAGGATCCGCCGGAGCCGGCGGTACGCGGGAAGCGGCTGTCGCCGAGCTCCACCTTGACGGACGAGATCGGCAGGCCGAGGCTCTCGGCGGCAATCTGAGTCAGGATCGTATAGGTGCCGGTCCCAATATCGGTCATGTCGAGCCGCGCCGTCACCCGACCGTCCCGGTCGATCGCAACCCGCGCCGTCGCCGCGCCGATATAGTTCGGACGGATCGCCGCCGCCATGCCGTGGCCGATAAGCTTGCGGCCCTCCCGAGTTCGGCCCGGTGTCGGGTTTCTCCGCTCCCAGCCGAAACGGCGGGCGCCTTCCTCCATGCAGGCGACGAGATTGCGGGTGGAGAACGGCACGCCGCGCTCGGGATCCTGTGCCGGTTCGTTGCGGATCCTGAGTTCGATCGGGTCCAGACCGGCGCGCTCGGCGAGCTCATCCATGGCGCATTCGAAAGCCAGCATGCCGGGCGCTTCGCCGGGCGAGCGCATCCATTCGCCGCGGTTGATGTCCAGCGGAACCAGGCGATGGCGGGTGAGACGGTTCGGCGCCGCGTAGAGCGAGCGCGCAAAAACTGCCGTTTGTTCGCAGTACTCCTCGAAGCTGGACGTTGCCGACCAGACATCGTGCGCGATCCCGGTGAGCCGCCCGTCAGTGTCCGCGCCGAGACGTACCTGTTGGACCATCTCTGCGCGATGACCGGCATTGGCGAACATCTGTTGTCGCGTCAGCGCGATCTTCACGGGGCGCTGCAGCACCTGCGCTGCAAGTGCGGCCAGGATCGTGTCGGCATGGGCAATCAGCTTGGAGCCGAAGCCTCCGCCGATGAAGGGGCTGACGATGCGCACTCGCTCGAGCGGGATGCGAAGCGTGCTGGCGACCCCGGCCCGGAAGTTCGCGAGGGTCTGCGCCGATGTTCGGATCGTCAGCTCGTTGCCTGACCAGGCAGCAAGCGTCGCATGCGGCTCCATCGGATTGTGATGTTCGAAGGGGGTCCCGTAAGTGGAATCGATCTTGATCGGCGCCGTCGCAAAGGCGCGCTCGAAGTCGCCGACCACGCTGTCGGTCTCGAAGCCGGCATTGGTCCGCTTTGGCGCGTAGGCGTCGGCGATATGTCCCGGTAGATCGTAGAGGCCCGGCTCCTCGTCGTAGCGTACTCTGATGAGGCCCGCAGCAGCGCGCGCCGCCTCGAACGTCTCCGCAACGACCAGCGCGACCGGCTCGTCGTAATACCGTACCTGATCGCTGTTGAGCGCGGGCCGGGGGCGCGCGAAGACCTCCGGCACCGTTGGCGTGACCGTTGGGCCGAAATCCGGCTGGGCCGGCGCATTCCGGTGCGTCATGACGAGCAGCACTGCCGGCGCCCGTTCGGCTTCGGCCGTGTCGATCTCGGCGATGCGGCCCTTGGCGACGGAGGCGCCGAGAATGTAGCCATAGGCTGTACCATCCAGCTCATTCTCGTAAGCGTATGTGGCGCCGCCCGTCACTTTGAGCGGACCGTCGATGCGGTCGATCGGCCGCCCGATGATGCCAGCATCGGCACGAGGTTTCACCCTTGAATGGGTGGCGGAGCCGGGCAGTCCGGGTATGGTCTCGTTCATAAGTCACCTAAAGATTTTTCATCTGGAGTTCGGAGGCATCGAGGCCGCGACGACGCGCTTCCTCGCACCTTCATGTTCGTCGCGCGGGGGCCGGAGCTCACGCGGCGATCTCGCCGAAATACTCGCGAAACTCGACCAGCCTCCCTGTTGGGCCGGCTCGCATGAAGATCGCATGCAGGCCAGTGTAGGGCGCGCCACCGATTGTCCCGCTCCCGCGATCGCAGACAATGACCCAGTCGGCGGCGAAGAGCTTGAGATCGACGGTCGATTTCGTGATCCTGTTCCCCTGCGCTTGATGCGCGGCGGTCCAGGCTGCGAGTGCCCGTTTGCCCTCTGGCGGTCCGTGTCGGCCTCGTTGCTCGCCGACAGGGAATTGGAAGGTCATCGTCTCATCGCAACAGTCAAGGAATGCCGTCCAGTCGCCAGAGGCCCAGCCGGCAAAGAAGGCGTCTACCGCGGCCTCGAGCCCGTGACGAGCTCCCGGGTCGGATGTGGCGCCCCAGGCTGTGGCGGCAGAGACGAGAAGGCCGCCACCCGCGGCGGCAACGGCGCGTCGCGTGAGTTTCATATCGATCTCCTGCTCGGCGCCGGCATCTGGGAACAGCGGTTCGGGGTCGTCGTCTCTGTCATCGCATCGCCTCATGCAGTCTCGGCGGCAGCAGCCAGCGTGTGCCGTATCGTCCGTTTCGCCAGCGGGATCTTGAAACCATTGGCGCCATGACCGACGGCTCCGGCGAGCGCGGCTTCGGCCGCGTCGCTAAAGGCGCCGTCGGATGCCGCCGCGCCTGCGAGCGTCCGCTCCGCCTCCGTCGCGCGCCAGGGTTTCGCTGCCACGCCGCCCATGGCGATCCGAGCGCTTCGGATACGGTCGCCGCTTTTCTCGACGATTGCTGCCACCGACACCAGCGCGAAGGCGTAGGAAGCACGGTCGCGCACCTTGCGGTAAACCTGTCGACCGGGTGGCGGCGGCGGCAGGGCAACCGCAACGACTATTTCGCCGTGGCCGAGCACGGTCTCCACCTGGGGCGTCGCCTCGGGCAATCGATGGAAATCGCCGATCGGGATCGTGCGGGTCTCGCCGCCGGGCGAGACGGTCTCGATCCTGGCGTCGAGCCCGGACATGGCGACCGCCATGTCGGAGGGATGGACCGCGATGCAGGCTTCGCTCGCGCCGAGTACGGCGTGCATGCGATTGAAGCCCTGAAGTGCCGCGCAGCCCGAACCCGGCTGGCGCTTGTTGCAGGGCATGTTGCGGTCGTAGAAATAGGGACAGCGCGTGCGCTGCAGGAGATTGCCGCTGGTCGAGGCCTTGTTGCGTATCTGTCCGGACGCTCCCGCCAGCAGCGCTTGCGTGAGCATCGGATAGCGCGACCTTACCCGCGGGTCGGCGGCAAGATCGCTATTGCGGACCTGGGCGCCGACCCGAAGCCCGCCTTCCGCCGTCTCCTCGATCCGATCAAGCGGCAGCCGGCTGATGTCGACGAGATGCGCTGGGCGCTCGATCTCGAGCTTCATCAGGTCGAGCAGGTTGGTGCCGCCGCTGATGAACTTGGCGTCCGGCCGGGCCGCAACCGCGGCCACCGCCTGCTCAGCACTCGCCGCACGTTCATAAGTGAAGGACTGCATTGCTCATGCCTCCTCTGCCGCGTCGCGGATTGCGGCGACAATGTTCGGATAGGCGGCGCAACGGCAGATGTTGCCGCTCATCCGCTCGCGGATCTCGGCATCGGTGAGAGCGACGGAAGCCGCTGCCACGTCGGCGCTCGCATGGCTTGGCCAGCCGGCCCGCGCCTCGCCCAGCATGCCAACCGCCGAGCAGATCTGGCCTGGCGTACAGTAGCCGCACTGGAAACCGTCGCGGGCGATGAAGGCGGCCTGGACCGGATGCAGCCGGTCACCCTCGGCAAGGCCCTCGATAGTGGTGATCTCGTCGCCTTCATGCATTGCGGCAAGCGTCAGGCAAGAATTGATCCGGCGCCCATCGACGAGCACCGTGCATGCGCCGCACTGGCCGTGGTCGCAGCCCTTCTTCGAGCCGGTGAGGCCGAGATGGTTGCGCAGGGCGTCGAGCAGCGTCGTCCGCGGGTCGAGCTCGACGGCAAGATCCTTCGCGTTGATCCGTAACGACATCGTCATCGTCGGTAGCGGCGAGGACGATGCAGCCGCCGTGACGGTCTCGGCCGGCTCGGCGTCAACCGGTAGTCCGGTAGCCAGGAGCACCCCGGTCGCAACACCGCCTTCCAATACCATCCGGCGCGTCGGCCCGCTCCTGTTGTCCGTTTTGGCCATGCATGATCTCCCAGCCGCAATGAGGCGCAGACGGCAACTTGACCCGAGCGAACCCTCGGGTTCTGTCACCCAACGACACTGGAGGTGGGAGTGCGGGCGGCGGCTTTCTTTCAAGAAACCGGCGGCACTATCAGGATTCTGGAGAAGAATTCACCCGATAGGCACGAGGCGTCATGCCCCTCAGACGTCGGAAGGTCGTGGTGAAGTGGCTCTGGCTTGAGAAGCCGAGCCGAAAGGCAATGACACCGATCGACAAACCCGTTTCGCGCAGTAGCGCCTCCGCTCGCCGCACCCGTTCCTCGATCACATAGGCGTAGGGTGCAAGGCCGGTCGTCGCCTTGAAGCGACGCGCAAAACTGTCGACGGCCATGCCCGCGGCGGCTGCCAGCTCACTTAGCGAAATGTCGGAATTCATATGCGCATCGATGTAATCCCGAACGCGACCAAGTGCCCGGCGGCTGAGACAGCCGTGACGTACAAACCGCGGTTGCTCCCGGCTCAGGTTGGCCACGCGGAGACTGACGAGGGCGACCAGATGCTCGACATAGGCAGTGTCTGGCTTGTGGCCGAGTGCCATCTCGTCACGAAGCGAACTCAAGAGCGTGGCGACGACCGCGTCTTTCTTGTTTACCAGTATAGGCAGGTTCCTCAGGCGTTCGCATCCGGGAAGCCCGATATCGGGATCGATCCACAGGGCTGAATAGGAGAGGTTTACATCGCGATAGAAGCCCTGTCGTTCCGCGCCTGCCGGGACGAAGGTGAGGGCTCCGGGACGGTCCATTCCGTCGTAAAGGGATCGTGCCTCGTGCCGGATGGATGTATGGGACGTGCCGCCTTCTTCGGTCAGCACGATCAGATGATGAGGGGCTGTCCAGCGGAGCTCCGCCTCCCGGCACGCCCACCGCCGGTTGTCGAAGACGATCGAGGAGCTGACCCATGATGCGGTTTGCAGGGGCTCCGACTTCTCGTCCTGGCTCCGAACCCGTCCGTCACCAAGCAACGGTCTGAATGACATCGCGGTATCCCGCTGGTTCACTCGCCGAGCCGTGGGCAGCCCCGGCTTCGAGCGTTGGGCGCCGCCCCGCCGCTACGCATCCGGCCGTCCATGTGGGACAGGCAACGGGCGTTTTTAACCGTGCCGTGTTCAAGAAATCGTGAGATCAGGCAAATCCGGAGCGCCCTCCCGGAAAAGCCGATCATCCGCGCTCGGGAAACATCACCCTCAGGCCTTCGCGCGAGGCCGTAGCGACACCGCGTTCGGTGATCAAGCCGGTGACCAGCCGCGCCGGCGTCACGTCGAAGGCCGGATTGGCCGCCGGCGTGCCTTCCGGGGATACGCGGACCTGGGCGATCTCGCCGGAAGCGGTCTTGCCCCAGACCAGTGAGACCTCGTCGGGCGAGCGCTGTTCGATCGGGATGTCGGCCAGCCCGTCGCCCACGGTCCAGTCGATCGTCGGCGACGGCAGCGCGACATAGAACGGCACGTCGTTGTCGGCGGCGGCGAGCGCCTTGAGATAGGTACCGATCTTATTGCAGACATCGCCGTCGGCGGTGGTCCTGTCGGTGCCGACGACGACCATGTCGATCTGGCCGCGCTGCATCAGATGGCCGCCGGCGTTGTCGACGATGAGCGTATGCGGCACGCCGTGGCCGGCCATCTCCCAGGCGGTCAATTGGGCACCCTGGTTGCGGGGTCGCGTTTCGTCGACATAGACATGGACTGGAATACCGGCTTCCGTCGCCAGATAGATCGGCGCGGTGGCGGTGCCGTAGTCGACGGTGGCCAGCCAGCCGGCATTGCAGTGGGTCAGGATATTGACTGGTTCGCCCGGCTGCTTGCGCGCCGCGATCGCCTTGATGATTTCGAGCCCATGGGCGCCGATGGCGCGGTTGAGGCCGACATCCTCGTCGGCGATCTCGCCGGCACGCCGATAGGCAGCCGCGGCACGTTCTGCCAGCGGAAGCGTCAGCAGAAAGCGCTGCATTTCGTTCAGCGCCCAGCGCAAATTGATCGCCGTCGGGCGCGTTTCGTGCAAGGTTGCCCAGACGGCGTCGAGTGCTGCGTCCGACGGATCGTCGGCCATCTGCATGGCGACGCCATAGGCGGCGGTGACGCCGATCAGCGGCGCCCCGCGCACCCACATGTCGCGGATTGCCGTGGCGATGCCGGCGACGGTATCGATCTTTTCGATACGGAAATCATGCGGCAGCCAGCGCTGGTCGATGATCTCCACCGAACGCCCGTCGTCACTCGGCCAGATGGTGCGGTAGTGGCGGTCGCCGACGTTCAAATCCTGCTCTCCCGTTCGATCAGCGCGGCCAACCGGTTGACCTCGTCGATGCTGTGGATCTGGCGCCGGTTGACGGCGAGATGACGGCCGAATTTCAGCGCCTTTGCCTCACATCTGGCGCGCAGATCCGGATCGGCAATGGTCTCGAAATCGGCATTGTGGGCAAGGCCGAGAATTCGCCGGTGAACCTCGACGCCGGCAAAGCCGAGCAGATCGGTCCAGATCGAATTCAGCATGTGGTCTAGCGCCTGCTCGGCGCCAAGCCTGTCGCCCTGATCTTCGAACAGGCTCTTCTGGTAGAGCATGCCGGTACGCTCGGTTCGCCACAGATGCGAGAACTCGGCGCGAAACACCGACCATGTCTCGACCGTAACGCCGATCAGATAGTCACGCATGGCGTCGCGGCTTCCGTCCTGTTCATGGCCGCGCTGCGAGAAGAACGCCATCCAGAAGTTGGCGAGCAGCATGCCGACGTCGAAGGCGATCGGCCCGTAGAAGGCGAATTCGGGGTCGATCATCCTCGTTTCGGTGTCGGTGACCATGATCGAGCCGGAATGCAGGTCGCCATGCAGCAGCGTCTCGGCATTGGCAGCGAAGATGTGCTTCATGCGCTGCGCCTCGACCTTGAGGTCGCGGTCGGCGCGCAGCTCGGCAACAATGCCGTCGAGCTGCGGGCTGGTGTGCCGGTTCATCTTGGCACCGAAATACGGATCCGAGAAAACCAGGTTCTCGGTGATGTCGCAGAGTTCGACATTGTCGGCGAACAGCGCCAGATCGGCCTTGCGGTCCTTGGTCGCCATATGCAGGTCCGAGCCGCGAAACAACGTGCGGGCCATGAACAAGCCGATGTCTGTCGCGATGTTGGGCAATTGCCGGCCTTCGATCAGCGCCCGCCGCAGGATAATGTGCGGCGACAGATACTCCATGATGATCAGCGCCTGGCCTTCGTCGAAGTGATAGATATCGGGCACCGAACCCGGCGCCCGCGCCTGTTGCCGCGTCAGCGCATGGTATTCGAAGAAGGAGCGTTTTAGCGGCAGCGGCCAGCTGTCGCCGACCAGCCGGACGTAGGGCAGGGCCTGCTTGACGACGGCCGCACCCTCAGCACCCTCGACGATGAACACCAGGTTCAGATTGCCGTCGCCGACTTCACGAACCTTCCACTGGCTCGTATCCTTGCCGATCTGCGAACACAGGGCCTCGTTGGCACCGAGACGGCCCGCCAGTGTCTCGACCGACAGTGCTTCGAACGGCGATTTCCCAGTCATCCTCACCTCCGCTCATGTGCTCCGATGATAGCGGAGCCAACGCGGTCGGGCCAAGCTAGGAAGCCTGCTGGCAATTGTCAATCGTGTTGACAATTGCCGATATAGCCCATAGCGTCATGTTCAGGGAGGAACGAATGGGCAATGATGCCGTGTTCCGCGTCGACGGCCTGAGGAAATCCTTTGGCCATATCGAGGTGCTTGGCGGCGTCTCGCTCGAATTGCGTGCCGGCGAAGTGACCGTGCTGATGGGCGCCAACGGCGCCGGCAAATCCACCCTCGTCAAGATCATCAGTGGTGTCTACGACCATGGCGGCGGCACGATGTCGCTTGCCGGTCACGTGTTCGACCCGAAAACGCCGGCGGAGGCGATCCGCGCCGGCGTCGTTACCGTCCACCAGAACATCAATGACGGTGTCGTCGCCGACCTCGATGTCGCCACCAACCTTACCCTCGACAGGCTGAGCGGCAGCGGCGTGCCGACCCTGTTCAATCCAGGCCGGGTGCGTCGCGAGGCAAAGGCGGTGGCCCACCGCATGGGACTGGCCATCGACCTCAAGGCCCGGATCAGCGATCTCTCTCTGGCCGACCGCCAGATGGTGGCGATCGCCCGCGCCATGGCGCACCGGCCGAAAGTGCTGATCCTCGACGAGCCGACCTCCTCGCTGTCCAGCGCCGAAGCCGACCGGCTGTTCGCGCTGCTCGACCGGCTTCGCCAGCAAGGCGTGGCCATCCTCTACATCTCGCACCGCATGTCGGATATCAGACGGCTTGCCGATCGCATCATTTCGATGCGCGATGGGGTTATCTCAGGTATCTTCGACAAGAAGCCGCTGGATTACGAAGGTCCGGTCAACGCCATGCTCGGCCGCAAGATCCAGCTCGAGCGGATCGTCGCCAGGAATTCGGCCAAAGCAATTTTCACTGCCGACGCGCTGCGGATTGCTGAAGGCGCCAGGCCGATCTCGCTGACCCTCGGCGATGGCGAGGTCGTTGCCATCACCGGCCTTGTCGGTGTCGGCAAGACCGTGCTCGCCGAGACGCTGTTCGGCCTGCGCCAGCCGCTGGCCGGGACCATGGTGCTGAACGGGAAACCCTATGCTCCGGCATCGACCGGCGAAGCGATTGCCGCCGGTGTGTTTCTCGTCGCCAAGGACCGGGGCGAAAACGGCATCGTCGGCGACTTCAACATCCAGGAGAATATCAGCCTGCCGTTCCACAGCCGCATGTCGCGTCTCGGTGTTCTCAAACGCCGTATCGAACGCGCCATTGCCCGCCAGCAGATCCAGGAGCTCGGCATCGTCTGCCGCTCGGAGAGGGACGAGATGGCGTCGCTTTCCGGCGGCAATCAGCAGAAGGTGATGGTCGCCCGCTGGATGTCGCAGGCGGCAAGGCTTTTCATCCTCGACGAGCCCTTTCAGGGCGTCGACATTTCGGCTAGGCGCGACATCGCCGCCAAGCTGCGGGCCAGCGCCCACGGCCGCGCGACGCTGCTGTTCGTCACCGAACTCGACGAAGCCCTGGAGACGGCCGATCGCATCCTGGTGATGTCGGAGCAGACGATCGTCGGCGAGCACCGCAATACCGATGTCGATCTCGAGCGTCTGCTGGCCGAAGTGGCGGGCGGGCCGTTGCACAGCGCAGCCTGACGGCGGGATGACGATGAGAATTGGAATGGAGAGGGCATGAATTCGGGTTGGATAAAGACGGTGCCGGCGTGCGGGAGCGCTGAATGATCCTGCGCGACAATGCTATTCGCTACGGCTTCATCGTTCTGTTGTTCGGGCTGATCGCCTATTTCGCCGTCGCTGCCGATGGTTTCGTCTCGCCGCAAAGTGCTGTCTTCATCCTCCAGTCGGTCGCCATCACCGGCGTTCTGGCGCTCGGCGTCACCGCCACGCTGGTCGTCGGCGGCTTCGACCTGTCGATCGGCTCGGTCGCTACCAGCGCCATGATGGCGGCTGCCTATGTCATGGTGGTGCTGGAGCAGAACGCCGTCATGGCGGTCGTCGTCTGTCTTGTGATCGGCGCCGTGGTCGGCCTGATCAATGGCTGGCTGATCGTCTATATGCGGGTTCCGGACCTTTTGGCGACGCTCGGCATGATGTTCCTGCTTGTCGGCCTGCAGCGCATCCCGACCGAAGGCCGTTCGATCGCCACCGGCATGACCATGCCCGACGGCTCGGTCGCCAACGGCAGCTTCGGCGCCGCGTTCCTGGCGCTTGGCCGCCATCGCTTCGATTTCTTCATCCCGAACCTCATTCCGGTGTCGGTCGTCGTTCTGCTCGTGCTGGCGGTGCTGATCTGGTTTTTTCTCGAATACACGCGTTTCGGGCGCATGATGTATGCGGTCGGCAGCAACGAACGCGCCGCAGAACTCGCCGGCGCGCCTGTCAAGGCATACAAAATCTGGGCCTACGTTATTTCGGGAGTTTTTGCCTCGATCGGCGGCATTTTGCTCGCTGCCCGGCTTGGACGCGGCGACATCGCCTCGGGTAATAATCTGTTGCTCGACGCGGTGGCTGCGGCACTCATCGGTTACGCGGTTCTCGGCGCCGCCAAGCCGAACGCCTTCGGCACGGCTGTCGGCGCGGTGTTTGTCGGCGTGCTGCTGCAAGGCCTGACGATGATGAACGCGCCTTACTACACGCAGGATTTCGTCAAGGGCGTGGTTCTCGTGGTCGCCCTTGTCTTTACCTTCGCCCTTTCCGGCAGGGGCAGGAGATAGGGTTCGACCGGGTCATATTTTGGGTTCAACAAGTGGAGGAAACGACGTGAACATCACAAGAAGGCTTTTGGGGAAGGCAGCGCTCGGGCTTGCCGGCGCAACATTGCTGATGCAGATGCCGGCAATAGCGCAGGACAGGCCGGCGCCGTTCGACAAGCCGGGTGCCGTCAAGATAGCGCTGGTCCGCTATCTCTCGACCGGCGACTTCTTCCAGGCCTACCTTTCCGGCGTCGAGGCGCAGGCCAAGGCGCTCGGTGTCGACCTGCGCGTGCTCGATAGCCGCCAGGACGCGGCGCTTCAGGCGGACATGGTCGACCAGGCTATCGCGCTCGGCGTCCAGGGCATCATCATCCAGCACGGACTGACGGAATCGATGAAGGACGCCGCCCAGCGTGCGGTCGACGCCGGCATCAAGGTTGTCGCCTTCGACGTCAATGTCGAAAACCCCAAGATCCCGCAGATCGAACAGTCCGACCGCGACCTCGCGCGCCTGGCGCTCGAACAGGCGGTCAAGGACAATGGCGAGAGCTGGAAGGCCGGCTATGTCTATGTCGCCGGCATCGCGCCGCTCGACCGCCGCAACGAGACCTGGGTCGAATTCAAGAAGAAATATTCGGGCATCAACGAAGCCGCCATGTTCGGCACGCTCGACAATCCGATCGCCAATTCGGTCGCCAACCAGGCCCGTTCGGTGCTATCGGCCCATCCCGACATCAAGGTGATGTTCGCGCCCTATGACGAATTCGCCAAGGGCGTGAAGATCGCGGTCGACGAGGCGGGGCTGAACAAGGACATCAAGATCTATTCGGCCGACATCTCGACCTCGGATATCGCCGCGATGCGCGAGCCGGACAGCGCCTGGGCGGCAACCGCCGCCACCAACCCGGCCGTCGTCGGCCAGGTCTCGGTGCGTGCGCTGGCGCAGCTCTTGGCCGGCGAGGATCCCGGCCACAACGTCATCGTGCCGCCGACGCTGATCACCCAGAAGGATCTGCTCGACAAGGACATCAAGAACATGGAGGACCTCTCGGCCAAGCTGCCGCAATTCGCCCATGCCGATGTCGCGATGCCGACCTGGATGCCGAACCCGAACGCGAAGTGACTTTCGGCACGAGCAAAACAATAGCCGTCTGCAGCAGCTTGTTGCAGGCGGCCTTTTTGTCGAAGATGTCTGGCGTGCCGGACCGCCGAATTGCAATTGTCGCAGCCGCCGGCTTTGTGGGCCGATTGGACAATCGAAACCCAGGGATTGACGGGTACATGGAGATGCGGGCGGTAGAGGAAAGTCTTACCGGCGCCGTCGCCGGAACATGTTTTCGATGCTTGAAGGCCACCACGGGCGTTGTGGTGTTGGGTGGATCGAGCGGCCGTGTTGACGTCGGTCGCGCGCGGCTCTTTGCAAATGCGGGTGCATCGGCCTTGGCTCTGCAGTGGTTTGGCGGTGAAGGCCAGGTTCCCGGAATATGTGAGATTCCCCTGGAAACGTTCTTTGCGGCAACCGATTATCTCATTGAAACAGGATGCCGTCATATCGTCTATGTGGGCACGTCTAAGGGTGCCGAGGCGTCATTGCTTGCCGCCGTCCATGACCAGCGAATTGATGCGGTGGTCGCGATTAGCCCGTCATCCGTAGTTTGGGGAAATGTCGGTGCGGGCCGCGATGGTGTCAGCTGGCCTGAACGATCCTCATGGTCGCTCGACGGCATCGCGCTGCCGTTTGTGCCGACAGATCCAGATTGGACACCAGAGTATGTCGATGGCCAGGTGTCCTACAGGGGGCTTTTCGAAAGTTGTTTGAAAACGTTCAAGCGGGAAGCGAATGCGGCGACCATCCCTGTTGAGACCGCATCGGCCGAGCTTCTGCTCGTCGCCGGTGGCGGCGATGCACTGTGGCCTTCCGTATCGTTCGCCCGAGATATTGTTGGGCGGCGCGGCGAAGCAGGCAAGGTCACGCATCTCATTTCGTCGCCGGATGCCGGTCACCGCATTCTCTTGCCAGGCGAGAACACACCACGCTCGACTTTGCATGCACACGGAGGCAATGACGAGGCCGATTCAAAGCTGGGCCGAAAGGCTTGGGAAGGCATCCGAGAACTACTTTAGCAAAATTCTCAAATGCGCACCTGTCTCGGCTACTCGTTGAACAGATCGGAATGTGAGCCGGTGCGAGCAAGCTGTAGCTCGTCACCGGCAACACGATAGATCAAGAGCCAGTCCGGTTCTATGTGAGCGTCACGAAAGCCTTTCCAATCGCCTTTCAGCGAGTGGCCCTTATAGCTCGCCGGTAGCTCATCTCCGGCGAGCAGAAGGCCTAGCAGTTCGCGCAATTTACCAAGGTCTTTGCCGCGCTTCTCCGCACGTTTCACGTCCCGGCGGAATTGCCCGGAGCGAACGGGCGTCAGCACGTCAGATGCCCAGATCCTTGAACAACTCATCGGCCGAGGCGAAGCGCTTGCCCTTGCCACGCTCCAATTCCGTCATCGCCTTCCGAGTGATTGCGTTCGGCACTTTCACCGGAAAGGGAAACTCCTTGTCGGCGGCGACGCGGACCAGCAGCAGGCGGATGGCGTCGGAAACGGACAATCCCATTGCCGCCAAGGCCTCCGTTGCCTGATCCTTTGTCGCCGTATCGATCCGAGCGCGGACCACGGTATCCGTTGCCATGTTGTGACTCCTTAAGAGAGCCACAATGTAGCTACAAAATACCAATTACGCAAGTGTGATCCCCGATCGCGCCTACCTCAACGCCGCCGCGATGTTGCCGCCATCGACCGTCGTCACATCGGCGGTGGTCCGCTCGGCCAGCGCCTGATGCAGGAAGGCCTGGGCGACGTCTTCTGCCGTCACTTCCTGCCCGAGCAGGTTGCCCGACATGTACTCCTTCTCCGACACGCCGCGCGCGCCCGAGCGGCTGGCGATCATGGCGTCGGTCAACAGCCCCGAACGGATGCGGTCGGCGTTGACGGCATTGGAGCGGATGCCATGCGCGCCGTAGTCGAGGGCATATTGCCTGGACAAAAACAGCGTTGCCGCCTTGGGAATGCCATAGGCGCCGAACTTCGGCCCCGGATTGACCGCCTGCTTGGAGGTATTGAACAACAGCGCGCCGCCGGTGCCCTGTTCCAGCATGATGCGCACGGCATTCTGCGCCGCCGACTGGTGGGCGAAGAAATTGAGTTCGAAGCTTTTGCGCAAGGTGGCGTCGTCGAGCTCGCCGATCCGGCCCTCCCAGGCAGCACCGGCATTGGACACGAGAATGTCGAGGCCGCCGTAGACGTCGACCGCCTTGTCGAAGGCGGCGCGCATCTGCACCGGATCGGTGATGTCGGCGCCAATGCCGATCGAACCGTTACCGGCCTTTTTTGCCGCCTCGGCAGCCCTTGACCCATCGAGATCGACGACGACGGCATGGGCACCGTTGTCGGCGAACAGCTTTGCCGTGGCAGCACCGATCGCGCCGGCGCCGCCGGTGACCAGCATCACCTGGCCGGTCAGCGGCTTCGGTTTGTTGGCGGCAAGCTTGGCCTGTTCGAGCGACCAGTATTCGAGCGGGAACAGGTCGGCTTTGGAGAGCGGGCGGAAATCGCCTACGGCTTCGGCGCCGCGTACCGCCTCGATCCACATTTCGCCGACGTCGGAGGCGATCTTCGCATCCTTGAGCGTGCGACCGTGGCCGAACATGCCGAGGCCGGGCACCAGCGTCAGCCGCGGCATCGGGTCGAGCATGGTGCGCTTCACGCCGTCGAGCGCATCATTGGTTTCGAAATAGGCGCGATAGTCCTTGGCGAATTTCTCGACATGCTGGCGGATGACGGATTTGTAGTCGCCGACCTTGTCCGCGTCCGGCGCCGGCAGTGCCATCGGTCCGGTCTTGATGCGGATCGACAGGTCGGGTGTCGACACGCCGCGTCCGGCATAGTCGGCAATTTTTGCCGAATTGATGAAATCGACGATCGCATCCGAGGTACGGAAATCGCTGATCATGCGGTCGAAGCGGCCTTCGCCGCGTGCCACCGCCACCGCGCCGCGCAGCATCGGCGCAATCTCCGCGGGCTTGGCCAGCCTGGCCGGCAGTGCCACTTTTTCGGTGCGCGGCTTGCCGTTCCCAGCGATGAAATCCTCGGCGACGTTCACATAATGGATCATCCGGTCATAGGCCTGCCTGGCATCGTCGCCGAAGGTGAAGATGCCGTGCTTGTCGAGGATCAGACCTTCGACCGTCGGATCGGCGTCGAATACATCGGCGGCCGCCTTGGCCAGATCGAAGCCCGGCATGATGTAAGGCACGAATCCCATTTTCGCGCCGAACACCTTCCGGCTCAGCGCTTCACTGTCCTCCTGGTCGACGATGGCCAGGATCGCCGTCGAATGGGTGTGGTCGACGAATTTGTGCGGCAGGAAGGCGTGCAGCAGCGTCTCGACCGAAGGGTTGGGCGAGGACGGATCGATGAGGTTCGCCCGCTGCAGCGCGACCATGTCCTCGTCGGAGAGCTTCTTGAGCGACCGCGCCTTCAACAGCGCGCCGAGCTTGACCGCCGGCAGGCCCTGCGGCTCGATGACGCCCATGTCCCAGCCGCTGCCCTTGACGCAGAGCACGTCCCATTCGTCGCCGACAAGGTCGGTGGCCTTGGTCTTGCACGATGTGTTGCCGCCGCCATGGAGGACGAGCCGCGGCTCGCCGCCCAGCAGCCTGGTCGTATAGACGCGCAGCGCCAGGTCGCGGGCCACACCCTTCTTTGCATAGTCGGCGACCAGCTTCTCCGCCTCGCCGTCATTCCACAGGTTCTTCATGTCAGCTTCGTCCGATTTCTCTTTTATTGTGAACAGGAATACCGCGACGCCTTGATGACAATGCGTCGGCGGCTCTAGGTATCAGGCGACCTCTTTTGCTGCTGCTCCGGCATGGTCGAGCAGCCGTCGCGCCATGCGCGCGCCTACGACCAGATGGGTGCAGAGCCCGCCGGCGATCGCCGCGACGAGCGGTTCGAACTTGCTGTCCTCCTGCACCACCACAAGGCGCTTTTCGATACTGCGCAGCGATGACAGCTCTGCCGAAATCAGCCGGCGGTTGTAGCTGCAGTCGAGCGCCTGGCCTCGGGCGTCGATGATCTGCCCGGCAATGACGCCGGCCGCACCCGCCTTGCGCAATGCAGCCATTTCGCTCTCGGTCAGCGCGCCGCATTTGACCAGATGGCTGTCGGTGTCCACCGAGCCGACCGAATACAGCGCCAGGTCGCACTCACCGATGCCCGACAATTGCTCGCGGATCACCGGCTCGGCGCGCAGGCCGCGTGCCAGTTCTTCCGTCGTCAGCACCAGCGGCGCGTAGAAATTCAGCCCCTTGGCGTTGAGCCGGCGCGCGATTTCCATCGTGCATTGGTCCGGCCGGTACGAATAGGGGGCGCCCAGATTGCCGCAGAGCTGCACCACGGTGACGTCCTGCAGATCGGCATAGGACATGATGTCGGCGATGGTGTAGATGGTCCGCCCCCAGGCGACGCCGATGCGGTCGCCCTTCCTGACCAGCTCGAGAAAGACGCTCGCCGCCAGCACCGCGATGTCGGTCGAGGGGTCGGCGACATAGCCGTTTTCCGGTGCTATCCAGACGGCGTCGAGTTGCAGTGCGTCTTCGAGCTTGCGCGCCAGCACGTCGTCGGTGAAAAGCTGGGTCGAGGTCGAGATGTTGACGATGCCGGTCTCGCGCGCCTTGCGCAGATACATCGCCACCGAGGCACGGGAAATCTTGAGCTGGCTGGCCACCTGGTCCTGGCGCAGGCCGTGTGCATAGTAAAGCCAGGCGGCCTTGTGGATAAGCTGTTCTGCCGGTCGGATCGCCATGCCATCTCCTCACTGACATTATTCACGGCTCTCGACAAAAGTCAAACCTTAGGCTGCGCACCTGATCCGACACCTGGCATTCCGGATGTCAGTAATTGCGCATTTATTGTTATCTCGGTACAATAAACCGATCAGGAGGTCCGACAATGAACGTATCACTGGGAGAGCGTTGGGAAACCTTTGTTTCCAACATCGTCAAGCGCGGCCGCTACGGTTCTGCCAGCGAAGTCGTCCGCGAGGGCCTGCGCCTTGTCGAAGAGCGCGAGGAAAAGCTGAAGGCGCTCCGTGCCATGGTGGACAAGTCGTTTGCTGAAGGCGGCGAAGCCACCGAGCAGGATATTGACGCCGCCTTGGAAGCCAAGGCCAAGCAACTCGCAAGGGAAGGCTTTTAGGAGTGCCACGGCTGCGCATGCTGCCGTCGGCACAAGCAGATTTGGTCAATATCCTTGAATACCTCACTCGTGAAAGCGGCAGCCTGTTTATTGGCGGGCGTTTTGTGGATGCTCTGCGCCAGAAATGCCGTGATCTGGCGAGCTTGCCGGCGACGATTGGTCGTGCTCGTCCCGAACTCCGGCCGGACGTCCGAAGTTTCGCTTTCAGGGGATACGTGATTTTCTTCCGCTATAATGGCGACTTTTTCGAAGTGGCGAATATCGTGGAAGGGCATCGGGACATCGACGCTTTGTGGCCGGAGGGTGAGGGCGGGGAGGGGCGTCCCAAGTAATGGGCGAAGGTGGTAAGAAGGCTCGACCAGACATTCGGAGGACGGGATGGGCAATCCCTACGAACAGGATCTCGACAGGAATCCGGCCAACCACCAGCCGCTGACGCCGCTGACCTATTTTGAGCGGGCGGCAAAAACCTTTCCCGACCAGACCGCCATCATCCATGGCCGCCAGCGCACGACCTATCGCGATTTCTGGAAGCGCTCGCTGAGGCTTGCCTCGGCGCTGGCGAAGCGCGGTATCGGCAAGGGCGACACCGTCACCGTCATGCTGTCCAACACACCGCCGATGCTGGAAGCGCATTTCGGCGTGCCGATGACCAGGGCGGTGCTCCATTCGCTCAACACCCGCCTCGACGCCGCCGTCATTGCCTTCCAGCTCGATCATGCCGAAAGCAAGGTGCTGATCGTCGACCGCGAATTCGCCGGCGTGGTTCGGCAAGCGCTGACGCTGGCCAAGGTCAGGCCGCTGCTGATCGATTACGACGATCCCGACTATGCCGCCGATGCGCCCTATGCCAAGGGCGAGCGGATCGGCACGCTCGACTACGAGGCGTTTGTCGCCGACGGTGACGAGGATTTCGCCTGGTCGATGCCGGACGACGAATGGGACGCCATATCGCTCAACTACACCTCCGGCACCACAGGCAATCCGAAGGGCGTCGTCTGCCACCATCGCGGCGCGGCACTGATGGCCTATGCCAACACCATCCATGCCGGCATGGGCAAGCACCCGGTCTATCTGTGGACGTTGCCGATGTTCCACTGCAACGGCTGGTGCTTTCCCTGGACGCTTGCCGTGCAGGCTGGCACCCATGTCTGCCTGCGCTGGGTGCGGCCGAAGCCGATCTACGACGCCATCGCTGATCACGGCGTCACCCATCTCTGCGGTGCACCCATCGTCATGTCGGTGCTGATCAACGCCTTGGACGAGGACAAGCGGCAATTCCCGCAGACCGTCACCTTCAACACCGCCGCAGCGCCGCCGCCTGAGGCGGTGCTGTCGGGCATGGCCGATGCGGGCTTTGCCGTCACCCATCTCTACGGCCTGACCGAAACCTATGGCCCGGCCGTCGTCAACGAATGGCATGGCGAGTGGGACCTGCTGGAGAAAGGGGCGAGGGCGGCGAAGAAGGCCAGGCAAGGCGTACGCTATGCCGCGCTCGAAGGCCTGACGGTGATGGACCCGCAGACGATGCAAGAGACGCCGGCCAACGGCGAGACGATCGGCGAGGTGATGTTCCGCGGCAACATCGTCATGAAAGGCTATCTCAAGAACCGCAAGGCGAGC
Source organism: Mesorhizobium sp. M1182 (assembly GCF_040318335.1). Taxonomy (NCBI): domain Bacteria; kingdom Pseudomonadati; phylum Pseudomonadota; class Alphaproteobacteria; order Hyphomicrobiales; family Phyllobacteriaceae; genus Mesorhizobium; species Mesorhizobium sp. M1182. Next base: position 386,582 of record NZ_JAMYMD010000001.1, on the reverse strand, counting down.
GACGAGGCCTTTGCCGGCGGCTGGTTCCATTCGGGCGACCTCGGCGTCATGCACCCGGACGGGTACATCCAGCTCAAGGACCGTTCCAAGGACATCATCATCTCCGGCGGCGAAAACATCTCCTCGATCGAGGTCGAGGAGGCGCTGTACAAGCATCCCGCCGTCGCTTCTTGCGGCGTTGTCGCCCGATCCGACGACAAATGGGGCGAGGTGCCGGTCGCCTATGTCGAGCTGAAGCCGGGCAAGGCGGCGACCGAGGCGGAGGTAATCGAGCACTGCCGCGCGCTACTCGCCCGCTTCAAGGTGCCGAAAGCGGTGATCTTCGCGGAAATCCCGAAGACTTCGACGGGCAAGATCCAGAAGTTCCGGCTGCGGGAGATGGCAAAGCAGCCTTAGGTAGTTCAGACCATCGCCTGCGAACCCTGCTGCCGTTCGGTTCGCGCGATCATGTGCCGCCTTGAGCGCGGATTGACTCTTTGGAGAGTTGTAAGGGCTGCTCAAATATTAATCGGTAAACTTGCTCCAGAGAAGTACAGCCGCTCGAAATGAAGTTATTCGCAACGAGAACTGATAGGAAATGTCTAAAGCTTATTGGTACAACATCTCATCTTTCTTTGCGACTGCAGATTTAACTTCAAGAAACAATCCTACGATGCTAAAGGCAGACGCAAAAATGCGTTTTAGCCCATTTTTTCCCTTCAATCCCTCCAATAAAATGTCCCTTTTCGCAAGAACATGCCCCAATGACGCAGCTTTGTATAGAAATACGTCCACCTCCGGATTGGATGGGTTCATCTCTTTTGTCAGTCTATAACACCAGTACGCCGCCGACGGGCTCTTGTCCGAAATTTTCTTAAAGGTTTCCAATGCTTCAGCTGCTTTTCCGGTTCTATGTTGGATGCCACCAATTCTGTATGTCGCGAGATCGCTGCCAAGGTATTCTGATATCGAATAATACTTCATAGCTAAGTCTATGTTCTGACAGGTGCCGCGCATATCATAAACTATGCCCAGTGAATACGCGGCGGCTGCTTTCTTAACGTCATACTTCATGGCATCTAAGAGTATCGATATCGCTGTCCCCATATCACCTCTCCCGAGTGCCTGCTTAGCCTGCAACAAATGAATATCCTCGTCAGACATACGGTTCTCTCTCACTTTGGTCGTCTGCGATCCGGGTATCGTGACTTCATCAATATCAATTGGGCCGGTACATCTACCAGTGGGGGCTTCTGAACCGACGTTGCGCTTGAATTCAGTATGCGCCCATTAAGTCGAAATCAGAACCGATTTCGGAAAACACCATACGGAAATCAAAGTACCACAGCGTCTTTGCGGGCCCAAAGAACATGCGAGGCTGTAGGCGCTCCGGGGGGCTTAGCAGATGGCTCGAGAACCACTCTCAGGCCACGCCTTCACAAGCGGACTCCCCTCGGACGATGTCACCATCTGTCACTAATAGCCAAAATCGCGGCTTGACAGGTGATGGTTTTCAATTTACGAGTGACGAAATTCTAAATTCGTCAGTCGTAAATTTGGCCAACGAGATGCTTGAAACCCTAGACACCACCGCCGATTCCGCCCGCCAGGAAAATGTCACGCGCATCCTGGATTGCGCGGAGCGATTGTTTCGCCACTACGGCTACGGCAAGACCAACGTCGCCGACATTGCGCGCGAACTCGGCATGTCGACTGCCAATATCTATCGCTTCTTCGCCTCCAAGGTGGAAATCCACCAGGCGGTTTGCGGCCGCATGCTCGAGACCTGCTACCGGTTGAGCTACGAGGCCTGCCATGGTTCCGGCACCGCCAGCGAGAAGCTCCGCCGCTACGTGCATACGCACTATCAGTGGACGCTGGAAACCATGATCGACCAGGAGAAGGTGCACGAGATGGTCATCGTCGCCATCGAGCGCGACTGGCACGTCATCGAAAAGCACATCGACAGCATCCATGAACTGGTCGCGGAAGTGATCCGCGAGGGAATCGCTACCGGCGAGTTCATCGATCAGGATCCGGTGATCGCTTCCCGGTGTTTCGGCGCTGCCATTATCAGCCTCTCTCATCCGCAGATAATGGCCCAGTGCCTCGCCAAGAAGAACCGGGCGACGCCGGACGAGCTTACCGAGTTTGCCATCAGAGCCTTGAAGAAATGACCATTGCCGCCCGTCGGGCGGTGATGTCGGCAATTCATCTCCACAGTTCGGGAGTACGAAAAGTGTCTTTGTCCAAGTCCATCACCTACAGGCGACCGGCCGCCGGCCTGGCACTGATTGTCGTTGCCGCTCTCGGCCTCGCCGGCTGCTCGCAGGAGAAAGCCGAGGTCACCGAGATCATCCGCCCGGTCAAGGTGGTCGAGATCGCCAAGGCGAGCGATACCCGTCAGCTTTCCTATTCCGGATCGGTGCGTGCCCGCACCGAGATGAATCTCGGCTTTCGCATCAACGGCAAGATCACCGAGCGCCTTGTCGACATCGGTGACCGCGTCAAGCCGGGTGACGTTCTCGCCCGCGTCGATCCCACCGACTACGAGCTCTCGGTGAGAAGCTCTCAGGCCAGCCTCGATGCTGCCGACCGTCAGGTCGAGACAGTCGAGCTTACGCGCAAGCGGGCCGAACAGCTCTACGCCAAGAATTTCGCCCCGAAGTCGCAGCTCGAGCAGGCGACGCTCGCCTATAATCAGGCGGTCGCCACGCGAGACTCCGCCCGCTCGCAGCTTGCCCAGGCACAGAACCAGGTCCGCTATACCGATCTCAAGGCGGACAAGAACGGCATCGTCACATCAGTTGCCGCCGATGTCGGCCAGGTGGTCGGCTCCGGCACGCCGGTGGTGACCGTTGCCATCGACGGCGAGAAGGAAGTCCTGATCGCTGTTCCGGAAACCGATATCGCCGAATTCAAGCCGGGCAAGACCGTCAAGGCTGGCTTCTGGTCCGATGAGGCGCTGACGCTCGACGGCAAGGTCCGCGAAGTCGCCGGCAGCGCCGATCCGCAGTCGCGCACCTTTGCCGTTCGCGTCAGCCTGCCCAACGATCCTCGCGTGCTGCTAGGCATGACCGCCTCCATCGAAGCCGCGGTGGACAACCGGCAGCAGCTGGTGTCGATCCCGCTGGCCGCGTTGGCGCAAAAGGACAGCCAATCGATCGTCTGGACAGTCGACCGCAACGGCGGGACCGTCCATGCGCATCCGGTCAAGGTCGCCGCCTTCACCCCCGACGGCGTCAGCGTCGCCGATGGGCTGAAGCCGGGGGACGTCGTCGTCGCCGCCGGCACGCAGTTCATGACCGAGAATCTGAAAGTCAAGCTGACCGGTGATGCAGCGCAACAGTCGGCGTCGGCCGATGACGCTGCAAGGCGCTTGCGCTGACGGCCAGGCAATTCACGGTTTCCGGGCGGCAGGCGCCCCCGATTTTCGAGATCTCAGGTCGATGTAACCCCCACGTCGATCCTCGCGTCCCACCGCGATGTAGATCTCTCAACTCGGAAAGCCACGCCGCCCGGAAGCCCACATCGGAAGTTCCTTGGGCATGCGAAAGCGCGTGCTCTGTTGATCAAATTGAAACGGACTGACGCCGATGACCATCGACACCAATGAAAAGCGGTCTTTCAATCTTTCGCGCTGGGCAATCGGCCATCCGAGCATTGCCCGCTTCCTGTTCGGGCTGATCATCGTCGCCGGTGCACTCGGCCTGATGCGCATGGGCCAGAAGGAAGACCCCGATTTCACCTTCCGCGTCATGGTCGTCCAGGCGATCTGGCCAGGCTCCTCGATCAAGGAGATGGAGGACCAGGTGGTCAACAAGATCGAGCGCAAGCTGCAGGAAACGCCGCACCTCGATTTCGTCCGCTCCTACACCCGCGCCGGCAGCGCCATCATCACCTTGCAGGTCAAGGGCGACACCAATCCAGCGCAGGTCGCCGATGCTTTCTATCAGGTGCGCAAGAAGGTCGGCGATATCGCCAATGAGCTGCCGCAGGGGCTGCTCGGGCCTTACTTCAATGACGAATTCGGCGACACGTTCATCACCCTGCATTCGATCAGCGGCGACGGCTACAGCTATCCCGAGCTGAAGAAATTCGCCATCCAGGCGCGCGACATGCTGCTGACGACGCCCGGTGTCGAGAAGGCCGTGATCATCGGCGACCAGCCGGAAAAGCTCTACATCGACGTTTCATCCAAGGTGCTTGCCGAACGCGGCCTGACGTTGACCGACCTGCAGAATGCGATCCAAGGCCAGAACAATGTCGACCCGGCAGGTTCGGTCGACACCGGCCAGCGTTCGGTGCGCATTTCGGTCGAGGGCGATGTTACCAGGGCGGCCGACATCCGCGAGCTTCGCCTGCGCGCCGGCAACCAGGTGACGCGCCTCGGCGACATCGCCACCGTGACCTCCGGCCTCGAGGATCCGTACCAGCGCAAATACCGTTTCAACGGTCACGACAGCGTCCAGCTCGGCGTCGTCATGGCCAAGGGCTTCAACGTCACCGACGTCGGCAAGGACGTCGAAGCGACCTATAAGCGCTTCGAAGAGGCGCTGCCCTATGGAGTTTCCGTCGATCAGATTTCCGACCAGCCGCATGTCGTGAAGGAGGCTGTGAGCGAGTTCATGGAAGCGCTCGGCGAAGCGCTGCTGATCGTGCTTTTCGTATCGTTCCTGTCGATCGGCTGGCGCTCGGGCCTGGTGATCGCGATCGTCATTCCGCTGGTCCTGGCCGCCACGTTCGCCATCATGTACGAGCTCGGCATCGACCTGCAGCGCATTTCGCTCGGCGCGCTGATCATCGCCCTTGGCCTCTTGGTCGACGACGCGATGATCGTCGTCGAAATGATGGAGCGAAAGCTCGAGGAAGGCTTGGTCAAGGTCGAGGCGGCGAGCTTCGCCTATTCCTCGACCGCCTTCCCGATGCTGACCGGCACGCTGATCACCACGGCCGGCTTCATCCCCGTCGGTTTCGCGGCCTCGACGGCCGGCGAATATGTGCGCACCCTGTTTTACGTCGTCGGCATCGCGCTGGTCGTGTCCTGGTTCGCGGCGGTCTATTTCACGCCGTGGCTCGGCCACATGATCCTGAAGCAGCGCAAGCACGCCGGCAACCATCACGATGTCTTCGACACGCGCTTCTACCGCCGTCTTCGCTCGACCGTTGCATGGGCGGTGCGCCACCGCATCATTGTCCTGGTGATGACGCTGATGACGTTTGCCACCAGCCTGTGGGCGTTCCAGTTCATCCCGCAGAATTTCTTCCCGCAATCGTCGCGCCCGGAAATCCTTGTCGACCTCTGGCTGCCGGAAGGCACCAGCATCAAGGAAGTCGAGACCCAGGCCAAGGCGCTCGAAGCCAGGATGATGGACGACAAGGACAAGCGCTTCATCGCCACCTATGTCGGCGAAGGCGCGCCGCGCTTCTTCCTGCCGCTCGACCAGCAGCTTCGCAATCCGAACTTCGCCCAGCTTCTGGTGATGGCCAATGACGAACCGGCCCGCGAGCGGCTGATTGTCAAGCTGCGCACCATCCTGGCCAATGATTTCCCATCGATCCGCGCCAAGGTCGACCGCCTGTTCCTTGGTCCGCCGACCGGCTGGCCGGTGCAGATGCGCGTCATGGGTCCGGATCGCCAGGAGGTGCGCCGCATCGCCGACGAGGTGAAGGCGAAGTTCCAGGCAAATCTGCTGCTCGGCGCCATCCACGACGACTGGCTGGAGCCGGTGCCGACGATGAAGCTGGTGATCGACCAGGATCGCGCCCGTGCGCTCGGCGTCACCTCGCAGCGCATCCGCCAGACGCTGCAGGCGGCCATGTCGGGAGCGCCGCTCGATGACTTCCGCGACGGCGAGGAGACGGTTTCGATCGTCGCCCGTGAGCCGGAGGCAAGCCGTCAGCTGCTGTCGGCGGTCGACTCCGTCTACATCCCGACCGATTTCGGCGGCTCCGTGCCGCTGTCGCAGGTCGCCAAGGTGGTCCCGGTGCTGGAGCAAGGCGTCGAATGGCGGCGCGACCGCTTGCCGACCATCAGCGTACGCGCCACGCTGCCGGACGGCGTGCAGCCGAACGATGTCGCCATGAAAATGTACAGCGAGATGCAGGGCCTGCGCGCCAGCCTCGCACCCGGCTACAAGATCGAGATCCAGGGCGGCGCCGAGGATGCGGCCGAAAGCCAGGCCTCGATTGCGGCGAAAGCGCCGATCATGCTGGCCGTCATCGTCGTGCTGCTGATGATCCAGCTGCAGCATTTCGGCAAGGCCATGCTGGTGCTGGCCACCGGTCCGCTCGGCATCATCGGCGCGGCGGCGGCACTTTTGATCAGCGGCGCCCCGTTCGGCTTCGTCGCCATCCTCGGTGTCATCGCCCTGCTCGGCATCATCATGCGCAACTCGATCATCCTGGTCGATCAGATCGACCAGGACATCGCCGCCGGCGTGGAGCGTTCCGAGGCCATCATCGGCTCGGCGGTGCGCCGCTTCCGGCCGATCGTGCTGACGGCGCTGACGGCGGTGCTGGCGCTGATCCCGATCTCGCGCGGCGTCTTCTGGGGGCCGCTCGCCTACGCCATGATGGGCGGCATTCTCGTCGCCACGGTGCTGACCATCCTTGTCCTGCCGGCAGCCTATGCGCTGTTCTTCGGCAGGGAGCCCAAGAAGGTGGTGGCAACGGAAGAGGCGGCCAAGGTGGCAGAAGAAAGCGAAAGGCCGCAACTGGCCCTGGCGGCCGAATAGAGCTGTTGGCAAATGTGACCTCCGGCGGTTTAATCCGCCCACCAGGCGTAGGCGCCGGAGGAGGACCGTCATGACCATGGCTCAGACAAAGGCACCGCTGCGGCTGCCGATCGACGGGCGCCATCGCCGGATGCTCATCGGCGACGGCTGGGTCGATGCCCGCTCCGGCCGGACCACGGAGAGCCGCAATCCCGCCACCGGCGCGGTCATCGCCACGGTGCCGCGCGCCGACCGCCAGGACATCGACTTGGCGGTGACTGCTGCGCGCAAGGCGTTCGAGGGCCCGTGGAGCCGGTTCAAGCCTTATGAGCGCCAGGTGCTGCTGCTGAGGATCGCCGACCTCTTCGAAAAGCACTGGGAAGAGATCAGCCGCTCCGACACCACCGACATGGGCATGCCGATCATACGCACCCGCGCCAATCGCAACCGGGTCATCGGCATGCTGCGCTACTATGCCGGCATGGCGACGGCGCTGCACGGCGAGACGATCGACAACTCGCTGCCCGGCGAAATCGTCTCTTTCACCCGCAAGGAGCCGGTCGGCGTCGTCGGCGCCATCATTCCCTGGAACGCGCCAACGGCGGCGTCGATCTGGAAGATCGGCCCGGCGCTGGCGACCGGCTGCACCATCGTGCTGAAACCATCGGAAGAGGCGCCGCTGACGCCGCTTTTGATCGCCGACATCATGAACGAGGCCGGCGTCCCGGAAGGCGTCGTCAACATCGTCACCGGCACCGGCACCGAGGCAGGTGCCGCACTCGCCGAGCACATGGGCGTCGACAAGATCGTCTTCACCGGGTCGACGGCGACCGGTCGGTCGATCGTGCGGGCCTCGGCCGGCAACCTCAAGCGCGTCTCGCTGGAGCTCGGCGGCAAGTCGCCGGTCATCGTCTGCGCCGATGCCGATCTCGACAAGGCGGTGCCGGTGGCGGCGATGTCGGTGTTCGCCAATTCCGGCCAGATCTGCATCGCCGGTTCGCGCCTTTTCGTCGAACGCGCCGTCCATGACGAGTTCGTCGAGCGGCTCGCGGCATACGCCAAGGGTCTCAGGGTCGGCGACGGCATCGACCCGGCGACCGAGATCGGTCCGCTCGTCTCCGAAAAGCAGCTGCAACGGGTCACCGGTTACCTCGAGGCCGGCACCGCGGAAGGGGCGAAACTCGTCACCGGAGGCACCCGGCTTGTGGAAGGCGCGCTTGGCGCCGGCAATTTCGTCGCGCCGACCGTCTTTGCCGGCGTCTCGGACGACATGAAGATCGCCCGTGAGGAGATCTTCGGGCCGGTAATTTCAGCCTTGCCGTTCGATACGCTGGACGAGGCAGTCGAGCGGGCCAACAACACGCCTTACGGCCTGGCTGCAGGGGTCTTCACCCAAAATCTCGCCACCGCCCACCAGCTGTCGCGCAAGATCCGCGCCGGCTCGGTCTGGGTCAATACCTATCACGCCATCGATCCGGCCGTGCCCTTCGGCGGCTACAAGATGAGCGGCTACGGCCGCGAGGGCGGCGCCGAGCACCTCGCCGAATATCTTAACACCAAGGGCGTGTTCATCAAGATCGATTGATCGGTCCGCCGCCCGCACAAAAAATGCTCCCCGACGCCGGTTTTGCAAAACAGAATTCCTTCCCATGGCCGCAAAGCCATCCCATGCTCGAGCAATTGGAGCGTTACGCTCGTCGTCATCGGTGCGTTTTTCCATGGCAGAAAATCGACAATTGCGGCTTGGCGCTTTCATGCGGCCCGTCAGCCTTCATACCGGCGCCTGGCGCTACCCGGGCGCCTATCCCGACGCCAACTTCAATTTCGCGCATCTCAAGCACTTCGCGCAAAGGCTGGAAGCGGCAAAGTTCGACGCCTTCTTCATGGCCGACCACCTGGCCGTGCTCAACATGCCGATCGAGGCGCTGCGGCGCAGCCACACGGTCACGTCCTTCGAGCCGTTCACGCTGTTGTCGGCGCTTGCCGCCGTCACCGATCGTATCGGGCTGATCGCAACCGCCTCGACGACGTTCGACGCGCCGTACCACATCGCCCGTCGTTTCGCCTCTCTCGACCATATCAGCGGCGGGCGCGCCGGCTGGAATATCGTCACCACATCCAATCCCGACGCCGCGCTGAATTTCGGCCTCGACGAGCATGTCGAGCACGACGAGCGCTATCGCCGGGCGCGGGAGTTTTACGATGTCGTCACCGGCCTGTGGGACAGTTTTGCCGACGATGCCTTCATCCGCGACGCCGAAAGCGGGCTCTATTTCGATCCGGCGAAGCTGCATGTGCTCGACCATAAGGGCGAATATCTTTCGGTGCGGGGACCGCTCAATATCGCGCGGCCGGTGCAGGGCTGGCCGGTCATCGTGCAGGCCGGCGCGTCGGAGGCCGGACGGCAGCTCGCGGCGGAAACGGCCGAGGTGATCTTCGCCGCCCATGCCGATCTCGCCTCGGGGCAGCGCTTCTTTGCCGACGTCAAGAAACGTGCGCAAAAACTTGGCCGGTCGCGCGACGACATCAAGATCCTGCCCGGCGCCTTCGTCATTGTCGGCGAGACCGTCGAGGAGGCGCAGACGAAGCGGGCCAAGCTCGACAGCCTCGTCTACTACGAGAGCGGCGTCGCCTCGCTGTCGATCGCGCTCGGCCACGACGCGTCGCGGTTCGATCCGGATTCAGTCTTGCCCGAAATCCCGGAAAGCAACGCCAGCAAGAGCGGCCGCGAGCGCGTCATCGAACTGGCGCGCAAGGAAAACCTGACCGTCAGGCAGCTTGCGCAGCGGCTGGGCGGCTATTCCGGTCTTGCCTTCGTCGGCACTTCGAAAACCATCGCCGACGAGATGGAGGAATGGCTGGTCACCGAAGGCTCGGACGGGTTCAACGTCATGTTCCCCTATCTTCCCGCCGGATTGGATGATTTCGTCGAGAAAATCGTGCCCGAATTGCAGCGGCGCGGCATTTTCAGGAGCGAATACGAAGGATCGACCCTGCGCGAAAATCTTGGCCTGAAGCGGCCGCCAAACCGGTTCTTCCAACCTGAGACGGCAGCGATCCGCAAAGCTGGCTAGAACCGGTAATGATTTTAGACCGTGGCAAGCATCCGTTCTTTTCGTTCGGCCCGAATGTCCATAGGGTCAGCAGCGGGCTGGCAGCCCGAAATCATCGCGAGGGCTTTGCATCATGACCAATCCGGCCGTTGTCGGTTTCTCAGGCAATTTCACCCGGCCGTCCAAGACGCGCGGCTTCGTCGATCGTATCGTGAACGAGGTAGCCGGCAGATATGGCCTGGCCGCCAGCACGCATGACGTCGTCGACCTCGGCCCCAGCCTCGGTGGCGCCAAATGGGCGCGTGAACTGGATGCGCAAGCGGGCGATATCCTCAAGCGCGTCGTCGCGGCGGACGTGCTCGTCGTTGGCTCGCCCACCTACAAGGGCAGCTATACCGGCCTGTTCAAACACTTCTTCGATCTTGTCGACCCAACGGCGCTCAGGGGCAAGCCGGTGGTGCTGCTGGCGACCGGCGGCGGCGACCGGCATGCGCTGATCATCGAGCACCAGCTGAGACCGCTGTTCGGCTTCTTCGAGGCCTTTACGCTGCCGACCGCGATCTACGCTTCGGACAGGGATTTCATCGACGGCGTGCTTGCGTCCGAGACGATCCAGGCGCGCGTCGGACAGGTCCTCGAGGATATCGGTGCAGCGCTTGGCGGTCGCTCCCGCGCCGGCACCGCTGCCGAATAGCCCCTAAAAAGAAAAACCCGCCTCAGCGGCGGGTCTCGGGGCGAATCAGCACCATACGAAAATTATTAGCATAGCTGCCGGCACAAAGCAAGAACAAAATGCAGGAATCGAGCGCGCCTTGCGTGCCCGATCCCTCAACGCAGCCGTCAGATGACGAACAGCCAGTTGGCGAGCAGCATCACCACGACGCCGGCGACCAGCGTCAGATAGGGCAGCATCCCCGCCTTTTTCACCGCAAGGTCGGACGAGCTCATGCCGAGATCGGCCAGCATGTGGTCGGGGAATTTGCCCTTGTCCTGGATGTAGTGCCGGAAGCAGAACACCGGGATGATCAAGGCTGCCGTGATCAGCCCGGCCCACAATGCCATCGGGTTCCAGACCTTGGCGCCGGCGCCCATGAAGACCGCGTTGACGTAGGCAAAGATGGCGCCGAGGCCGAGCAGCCAGCTCGGCGCCCTCCATGGCCGCGCGATGTGGCCATTGTCGATGCGGTGGATCCAGCCGGCATTGAGGTTAAGGAAGTTGAAGATGATGTAGCCGCAATTCGACACGGCGAGGATGAAGAAGAAGCTTGTTGCGTCGGCCGAGGCGATGGCCAGCACGATCAGGTTGAAGATCAGGTCGGTCCACATCGCCCGCGTCGGGGCGCCGTGCTCGTTGACATGGCTGAGATAGCGCGGCAGCCAGCCGTCGACCGAGCCTTGATAGAGCGTGCGCGAGGAGCCGGCCATCGCCGTCATGATGCAGAGCACCAGCGCCAGGATCATCAGCATCACCAGCAGGCTGTGGATCAGCTGTCCGCCGCCGACCATACCGGCCAGCGCATCGGCAACGCCGGAGCCGTCGACGATCGGCGTCGCCAGCATGCCGTTCAAGCCGAGCACGCCCTGGAAGGTGAACGGCACCAGGATGAACAGCAGCATGCACAACAGGCCGGAATAGAAGATCGCCTTGAAGGTATCGGTGCCCGGGTTTTTGAACTCGGAGGTGTAGCAGACCGCGGTCTCGAAGCCGTAGGTCGACCACGCCGCGATGAACATGCCGCCGAGCACCAGCGTCCAGCCGGCGATGTTCCACGCGCCGGGCTCCGGCGCATAGGCTGCCGCGAGCGGCACCAGCGGCGAGAAGTTTGCCCAGTTGATCTGGCCGGTGACGATCGGCACCACGCCGACGATCAGCATCGGGATGATGACCAGCAGGCCGATATATTTCTGCACGTTGGCCGTGCCCAGGATGCCGCGATGCTGGATCGAGAAGATGATCAGCATCAGCACCGCGCCGATGAAGAAGGTGGCGTTGAAGGTGAAGGAAACCGGGCCAAGCGTGTGACCGTAGAGCGTCCAGTTACGGATCGCCGGCGTCGCCGCCGCGGTGACCGCGGTGATGGCGTCGGCGGCGCTGGTTCCGGCATGGGCCGCGATATAGGCGGCGACCTCCGGCGACGTGTCGGTGAACAGCGGCACCGGCGCCAGTGCGTTGAGGATATAGGCGGCGGCGATCGAGCAGCCGAGCGACAGCACCGGCGACCAGGCGAACCAGTTGCACCACACCGAAAGCGGCGCGATGAATTTCGAATAGCGCAGCCACGCGGTGGCGCCGTAGACCGAGGCGCCGCCGGATTTGTTCGGGAACAGCCCGGCGATCTCCGCATAGGTGAAGGACTGCAGGAAGCCCATGACCATGGATACGGCCCAGATCAGGAAGGCCAGTGTTCCGGTGGTGCCGGCGATGCCGCCGATCGAAAACAAGACAAGGGCCGGAACGCCGCTTGCCACCCAGAAGGCGCCGCGCCAATCGATGTTCCGGTGCAGCTGCCCTTCGGCAGGCGGCACCAAGGTGGTGACTATCGTGCTCATTTACGTGGATTCCCCATTTTTGATGTTCCCCATCGGCAACAGCCGCAATCTCGCGAGGCGTCATCGACGCTCACGTTGAACGGCCCCAGGCGTTTTCCGCTCAGTAGTATTTTTTTCTTAGCAGTGAAGATTGACCCAAGGCGCTTTCACGTCAAGTGGTTTGTGACGCTGTGCACATTGCGTTTGTGAAACAGTCGAGCTTCGCTGGCGCTGCCAACGGGTGCGGTCTTTCTCCCCTTGTTGTGGGAGAAGGGAAGAACCAGACAGCGTCGATCAGGAGCGCGGCCTGGTCTTTTGCGGGTCGTAATGGGCGAAGGCGACGACGCGCGCCGGCAGCCGCTTGCTGTGACCATCGAGCTTGCCGATTTCGACCTCGGTGCCGATCGCCGAATGCGTGACGTCGAGCCTGGCCAACGCGATGGTCTTGTTCAGCACCGGCGAGCGCATGCCCGAGGTGACGACGCCGATCTGGGCCCGGCCGACATGCACGCAGTCGCCGTGGCCGACCGCGATATTGGCGTCGACGTCGAGGCCGACCAGCTTCTTCTGCGGGTTTTCCTTGCGCCGGATCAGCGCCTCGCGGCCGATGAAATCGTCGCTCTTGGTCTTCAGCGGTACGGTGAAGCCGATGCCGGCCTCGAACGGATCCGTCTGGTCGGAAAACTCGTGAGCAGCAAAGATCAGCCCGGCCTCGATGCGCACCATATCGAGCGCCTGCAGCCCCATCGGCTTCAGGCCGTGCGGTTGGCCGGCCTGCCAGATCGCGTCGAACACCTTTTCGGCGTCGCGCGGATGGCACCAGATCTCGTAGCCGAGCTCGCCGGTGTAACCGGTGCGCGAGACAACGACCGGAATGCCGTTGCCGCCGCCGATGCGGGCGACGGCGAAACGGAACCATTCGAGTTCGTCGATCGACGGCTGCAGCGGCGAGGTCCAGATGATCTGCCGCAGGACGTCGCGGCTTTTCGGTCCCTGCACGGCAACATTGTGCATCTGGTCGGTCGAGGAGCGCACCAGCACGGTGAGGCCGAGTTTTTGCGCCGTTTCCCGCAGCCATTGGCCGGATAGATCGTCGCCGCCGACCCAGCGGAAATTATCCTTGCCGAGCCTGAGCAGCGTGCCGTCGTCGATCATGCCGCCATGCTCGTAGCACATGGCGGAATAGACGACCTGGCCGACGCCGAGCTTCTTGATGTCGCGGGTCAGCGTGTATTGCAGCAGCGCCTCGGAGTCCGGCCCGGTGACCTCGAACTTGCGCAGCGGCGACAGGTCCATGATCACGGCGTCCTGCCGGCAGGCCCAGTATTCATCGATCGGGCCTTGCTTGGCGAAGGAATTGGCGAGCCAATAGCCCTTGTACTCGACGAAGTTGCGGGTGTGCTTGGCAAAGCTCGAATGAAAGGCGGTCTCGCGGGTCATTTTCGGTTCCGAATCGGGCGTCATGCGTCTGGCGATCGCTCGCGAGAATTTGTGCTGGCCGGGATAGGTTCGCACATGGATGTCGGTCAGGTTCCAGCCATTGGCCGGCGTCGTATCGTCGGGGCAGGCGGACGAGACGCAGACGATGTCCGTGAGCGCCTTGAGTAGCACATAGTCGCCGGGCCGCGACCACGGCTCGTCCGACACCACGACGCCATGCGCGTCGATGGCCGTGTTGAAGAAGAAGTTGATCGCCATCCAGCCAGCGCGAGGCGTGACACCCTTGTCGGCCAGCGCGCGGTTGAAATTCTCCGAGCAGTTGGGATGGCCGGGATAACCGATGTCGTCGTAATATTTGGCCGCGCAGGCGAGCGCGAATGCATCGTGGCGGCCGCAAGTGTCCTGCACAACCTCGACCAGCGGCTCCATGTCCTGGTCGTAGTATTTTGAGTGCAGACCGGGCATCGGATAGCTCGAACCCATCAGCGTGCGCGTCGTCGTCACGTCGAGCGGATGATCGCGGCCCCTGTCCAGCTTGCGCGCCGAAAAGCACTGAAAGTCGGTGCATTGGCGCCCGTCGACATCGATGATCTGCAGATAGTCGCCCGCCTTGACGAAGTAGGCCTCCGCCGTCGCCGAATGGACGCGCAGGTCGAGCACGGGATCGGCCAGCGGGTCGGCAAGCCTGGATTTCGCTGCTGGGCGGATGGTGGCGCGGCGGACGATGACGCTAAGCGGCGTCGCCGTATCGTGGCCGTCGACCAGCATCGGCCCGCCGGGCGCGGCAATCAGCATCGACCCATCGCGGGCGACGGTAAAAGCCTGTTCGGTACCGGCAGGGGTGGCGCCGCCGAAAACGCGAACCGCCTTCGCCTGGTCGAGCTGCACCTGGCGCCGCTCGAGCCCCCGGCGCAAGGATGCGAGGCTGTCGTCGCCTTCGGCCAGCAGCGCCTTGATGCCGGCGGCATTGCTGTTCGATTTCTCGCCGAGAATGCCGGGATCGGTCGCGTCGCTGCTGTCCCATGCCAGCAGCTCGCAGGCCTGCCCGCCCTCGACATCGCGCACGGTGACAATGTCGCCGGCCTCGAACTCGATCAGCACCGCGCCATTGCCCTGAACCGTGTAGCGCTCCATCCCGGCCGGCAACGCAATCTGCCCTGGCCGCAGGATCACGCTCGGCCGGGGCGGTCCGGCGACGACGGCGGGGTAGGGCGACTGGCTCATCTCAACCTTGGTTTCGAGAAACAAGTTTGCCTGTGTGTGAAATTATTTTAGCGGGAAGAATAGCAGGGGGATCGGGTTTGGCAAGGTGAAGGTGGCACAAGCTCCACCTTCTCCCCCTGTGGGAGAAGGTGTCGCCGAAGGCGACGGATGAGGGGTGTTCCAGGGAACGCCAGCCTCTCACTCCGCTGGAACACCCCTCATCCGTCTCGGCGCTGCGCGCCGATCCACCTTCTCCCACAAGGGGAGAAGGAAAGACGCGCCAAGGCTATGCCAACTCCTCGCTGTGGCTGATCTCGACGCCATACTCGGCGGCAGCGTCCAGCATCGTATGCGACAGGCTTTCCGCGAAGGTGGCGAACACCAGAAGATTGAACACCGCCTGTCCGTCCGGCCGGTCATTGCCGCGCCAGAGATTGATGCTGGTGTGATCGACCGAGGTCGCCGCAGCGGTGCCGGCCGGGAACGCCGCGGGGTGCAGGTCTAGTGACGACAGTTTGGCCAGCATCGCGCGCGCCTTTTCTCCGGAAACGCTGATCAGCGCGCGAGCATGCGACTGGTCGGACAACGAGGCGGATTGCGCAAACGTCTGGCTCAGCGGTTCGCTCGCGTGCTTGCCGCCATTGGACAGGACCAGGAACTGATCCGGTCCCGACCAGATCAGCGTAGCGTCGGGAGTTCGGGTCGCCTTGGGCGTTTCCGGGGCGGCAACGCCGAAGCGGGTTTCGGCGGCCTTCGCCAGTTCTGCCGCTTTGCCGCGCCGCGCCATCACCTGGATCAGGTCGAAATTGCGGATCTCGGTGAGCGATACGCCGGCCGCCGTGCCGCGCGCGCCATAGGCGCCGACAACGAGCGCTTTCTCCAGCGGACTGCGGGCAATCCAGGAAAACTCAGCCACGCTGGCGCCCTCCATCCGGATCGTAGAAGGCCGGGCTGCACAGCTCGACGTCGTAGTCTTCGCCGCGCAGCGGGTCATGCGCATGGACGATCTCGCCGATGCGCTCGCGGCCACGCTCAACAAGCGCCAGCCCGATCCACTGGTCGAGCATGGGCGAGAAGCAGACCGAAGTGACATAGCCCTGGTCGTTGCCGGGACCGGGCGTCTCGCCTTTCGGAATGATATGCGCGCCGGAGCGCAGGCGGCGCGTCTTGTCGACCGGCTTGATGCCGACGACGACCTGCCGGTCTGGGGCAATCAGCGCCTCGCGCCCGGCCATGACGCGGCCGATGAAATCTTTTTTGGTCGACATCATCTTGCCGAGGCCGAGGTCGGCGGCGGTCGTCGTGCCGTTCAGCTCCGGGCCGGCGACATGGCCCTTTTCGATGCGCATGACGCCGAGCGCCTCGGTACCGTAGGGCGTAACGCCGAACGGCTTGCCGGCCAGCATCAAATTGCGCACCAGCGCCTCGCCATAGCGGGCGGGAACCGAAATTTCGAACGCCATTTCGCCCGAAAACGAGATGCGGAACAGCCGCGCCTTGATGCCACCGCGAAGCGCGACTTCCCGCGCCCCCATGAAGGGAAAGCCCTCGTTCGACAAATCCTCCGCCGGATCGACGATTTCCCGAAGCAGGTCCCGGGTCTTCGGCCCGGCGATCGAGAACTGCGCCCATTGATCGGAGACGGATGTCAGCTGCACGTCGAATTCGGGGAACAGCACCTGCCGGCAGAATTCGAGATGCTGCATCACCAGCCCGGCCTTGGCGGTGGTGGTGGTCAGGAAATAGTGGTCCTCGGCCAGCCGCGACGTCGTGCCGTCGTCATAGACGATGCCGTCCTCGCGCAGCATCAGCCCGTAGCGGGCTTTGCCGACGGCGAGACTGGAGAAGGTGTTGATGTAGACGCGGTCGAGAAAGGCGCCGGCATCCGGGCCGTGCACGTCGACCTTGCCGAGCGTCGAGACATCGCAGAAGCCGACGCCGGAGCGCACCGCCTCGACCTCGCGGGTGACCGATTCCAGCCAGTCCTTTTCGCCGGCGCGCGGATACCATTGCGCGCGCTTCCACAGGCCGGTGTCGACGAACACCGCGCCCTGTTCGGCTGCCCAGTGATGCGACGGCGTCAGCCTCGTCGCATGGAAGTCTTCGTCGCGATGATGGCCGGCGAAGGCGCCGATGGCGACCGGCACATAGGGTGGGCGGTAGATCGTCGTGCCGGTTTCGGGGATCGATTTGCCGCTGATTGCCGCCATGATGGCGAGACCGGCGACGTTCGAGGTCTTGCCCTGGTCGGTGGCCATGCCGAGCGTCGTATAGCGCTTGAGATGCTCGACCGATTCGAAACCTTCGCGCTGCGCCAGCTCGATGTCGGACGCGGTCACGTCATGCTGGTAATCGACGAAGGCTTTCCCTTTGCCGGCCACATACCAAAGCGGCGTCAGCGAAAACGCCTCCCTGTCGGCGACCGGCGATGTGCCGGCATTGCCGCCGCGTCCAGCACTCTGCGCTGCCGCAGCACCCGCGGCAAAGCCCTGGCGCAGGCAGTCGCCCAGCCCGAAGGCGCCGTTGGCGGCGCCGACGGCCATCATGCCGGGCGGCGCACCATCCGGCACGAAGGCTGCGATATCGTCTTGCCATTTCGGCCGGCCGCGATGATAGGAGGTCAGCCCGACCGCCGGATTCCAGCCGCCGGACACGGCAAGCCCGTCGGCTTCGACTTCCGCCCGTGCGCCGCCGGTCAGCGCCACCACGATTTTCCGGACCCCGTCCTTGCCGCCTTCGACCCCGCTGACCGAGCCGTTGAGCACGGCAAAGCCGCCCTTGGCGGCAAGCGCTCGATGCGCGGCGGAGACGTCCGGGCGCGCATCGACGACCGCCGCGATCTGCAAACCGGCGCCAAGCGCGGTCTCGACCGTGCGCCAGCCATCCTCATTGTTGGTGAACAGCGCGATCCTCCTGGCAGGGGTAACCGCGTAGCGCGCGACATAGGTCCGCATAGCCGAAGCCATCATCACGCCCGGCGTGTCGTTACCGGCAAAGACGATCGGTCGCTCGATGGCGCCGGCGGCGACGACGCAGCGCTTGGCCACGATCCGCCACAACCGCTGGCGCACCTGGTGCTCGGGCGGCGAGGGCAGGTGGTCGTTGACCCGCTCGATGGCGCCATAGGTGCCGCCATCATAGACGCCGAACAATGTCGTGCGGGTCATGATGCGGACATCGTGCAGTGCGGCGAGTTCGGCCAGCGTGCGCGTAATCCATTCGGCCGCCGGCGCGCCGTCGATCATGCCGCCGTCGGCGAGCAGACGGCCGCCAAGCGCAAAATCTTCCTCGCACAGGATGACGCGGGCGCCGCCGCGCCCGGCCGCCAGTGCCGCAGCCAGCCCGGCCGGGCCGGACCCGGCAATCAGCACGTCGCAATGCGCCCACGCCTTGTCGTAATGGTCGGGATCGGCGACGCCTGCAGCGCGGCCGAGGCCGGCGGCGCGGCGAATCGTTGGCTCGTAGATCGTTTCCCAGAATTTCGCCGGCCACATGAAGGTCTTGTAGTAGAAGCCGGCGACGAAGATCGGCGCGAACAGCTGGTTGACCGCCATCAGGTCGTGGCGCAGCGACGGCCAGCGGTTCTGGCTGGCGGCTTCGAGCCCGTCATAGAGTTCGGCCGTGGTCGCCTTGGTGTTCGGCTCGCGCCGCGCTCCGCTGCGCAGTTCGACCAGCGCGTTGGGCTCCTCCGAACCAGCGGTCAGGATGCCGCGCGGCCGATGGTATTTGAACGAGCGGCCGACCAGCTTGACGCCATTGGCGATCAGCGCCGAGGCCAGCGTGTCGCCTTGGAAGCCGGCAAAGCTCTTGCCGTCGAAGCGGAAGGCCAGCGGCGCGGCGCGATCGATGAGACCGCCTGATACGAGACGATAGGGCTGGCTGGAGGTCACGTTTGCTGGCCCTTAAGCAGGAGCGCCGCGCTGCCCCTCATCACCCTGCCGGGCACTTCTCCCCGTATAGGGACGGGGAGAAGGGGGCTGGCCGCAACCTCGGCGCCTTTCAGGGAACGTCGATGATTGGCGAAACAATCGATGGCGGCGCCCCTCTCCCCGTCTCTATACGGGGAGAGGAGGCCGGCAGGCAGGTGAGGGGCGGCGCTAACCTGGACAGAATTCATCTTGCAGCCTGCCTTGCACCAACGCCTGCAGCCGGTTCGACCGCCGAAATCTCGTGCGTCAGCGTGTTGCGGGCGACCTTCAGCCAGGCCCGGCAGCCGCCGCCATGGTACCAGTATTCGCTCATCGGCCCGGCGATGTTGTCGCGCAGATAGACGTAGTCGAAGACCTCGTCGTCGATGGCGCCGGCCGCCGGACGCACCGGCTTGGCGTCGCCCAGATAGGTGAACTCCCCGAGTTCGCGTTCGCCGCAGAAGGGACAGACAATGCGCATGCTTCTTCAGCCAGCCTTTAATGCAGGTTCGGTTGGGCGCCTTGGCCCTTTTCGTCGATCATCGCACCTCGCCGGAAGCGGTCGAGACGAAAGCGGGCAGCCTCCTTGTGCGGCTCGTCGCGCGCCAGCAGATGGGCAAAGACCAGGCCGGAGCCGGGCGTCGCCTTGAAGCCGCCATAGCACCAGCCGGCGTTGAGATAGAGCCCGTTGACCGGTGTTTTGTCGATGATCGGCGAGCCGTCCATCGACATGTCCATGATGCCGCCCCACTGACGCAGCAGCCGTATCCGGCCGATCATCGGCATCAGCGCCATTCCGCCCTCGCACACGTCTTCCATGACAGGCAGATTGCCGCGCTGGGCATAGGAATTGTAACCGTCTATGTCGCCGCCGAAGACCAGGCCGCCCTTGTCGGACTGGCTGACGTAGAAATGCCCGGCGCCGAACGTCATGACGTTGGGGATCAGCGGCTTGATCGCCTCGGAGACGAAGGCCTGCAGCACATGGCTTTCGATCGGCAGCCGCATGCCGGCCATCGCCGCGACGCGCGACGAGGAGCCGGCGACCGCCATGCCGACCTTGGCCGCGCCGATCCTGCCGCGGCTCGTCTCGACGCCGGTCACCTTGCCGCTGCCATCGCGGACAAAACCGGTCACCTCGCAGTTCTGGATGATGTCGACGCCGAGCGCGCTCGCCGCATGCGCATAGCCCCAGACCACGGCGTCGTGCCGCGCCGTGCCGCCGCGCCGCTGCAAAAGCCCGCCCTGCACCGGGAAACGTGCGTTGTCGAAGTTCAGGAACGGCATCATCTTCCTGACCGCCGTCAGATCGAGCAGTTCGGCATCGATGCCGTTGATGCGCATGGTGTTGCCGCGCCGCGCATAGGCATCGCGCTGCGCGTCGGAATGGTAGAGGTTGATGACACCGCGCTGGCTGACCATGGTGTTGTAGTTGAGGTCCTGCTCCATCCGCTCCCACAGCTTCATCGACAGCTCGTAGAAGCCGGTATTGCCGGGCAGCCCGTAATTGGAGCGGATGATGGTTGTGTTGCGGCCGGCATTGCCGGAGCCGATCCAGCCTTTTTCCAGCACGGCGACATTCCTGATGCCGTATTCGCTGGCGAGGAACCATGCCGTCGCCAGGCCATGGCCGCCGCCGCCGATGATCACCACGTCGTAGTGGCTCTTCGGGCTGGCGTCGCGCCAGGTGCGCTGCCAGTTCTTATGGCCGGAAAATGCCGCCCGGGCGAGGGAGAAGATCGAGTATTTCATGAACCTGTTTCGCGCCGGGCGTGCAACAATTCCGGATCAGATGTCGAGCGTGTGGTCGCGCTCCCACTGGGTGAAGTGGGAAGCATAGGAATTCCATTCCTGCTGCTTGAGCTTTAGATAGGCCGACGAGAATTCCTCACCCAGCGCCGCCTTGAGCGATTTGTCGTTGTCAAACTCGCGCAACGCGTCGAGCAGGTTGAGCGGCAGCTTCGGCGCGCCCTCGACCGTATGGCCGAACTGGTACATGTCGATATCGTAGCGCCGGCCGGGGTCGGCCTTCGAGCGGACGCCGTCAAGGCCGGCGGCGATGATCACCGCCTGCAGCAGATACGGGTTTGCCGCGCCGTCCGGCAGGCGCAGCTCGAAGCGGCCGGGGCCGGGCACGCGCACCATGTGGGTGCGGTTGTTGCCGGTCCAGGTCACCGTGTTCGGCGCCCAGGTGGCGCCGGAGATGGTGCGCGGTGCGTTGATGCGCTTGTAGGAATTGACCGTCGGGTTGGTGATGGCGGCAAGCGCGGACGCATGTTTCATAATGCCGCCGAGGAAATTCCTGCCCTTGGCCGACAGGCCGAGCTCCATCGCATTGTCGGCAAAGACATTGGTCTTGCCGTCTTTGTCCCACACCGAGATATGCGCATGGCAGCCATTGCCGGTCAGGCCCTGGAAGGGTTTAGGCATGAAGGTTGCGCGCAGGCCGTGCTTTTCGGCGACCGATTTCACCATGAATTTGAAGAAGGAATGCTTGTCGGCGGTCGCCAGCGCATCGTCGAAGGCCCAGTTCATCTCGAACTGGCCGTTGGCGTCCTCGTGGTCGTTCTGGTAGGCGCCCCAGCCGAGCGCCAGCATGTGGTCGCAGATCTCGGCGATCACGTCGTAGCGGCGCATCACCGCCTGCTGGTCGTAGCAGGGCTTCGACGCCGTGTCATATTCGTCGGAAATCGTCTTGCCATCCGGCGAGATCAGGAAGAATTCGGCCTCGACGCCGGTCTTGATGTGCATGCCGTCGCCAGCAGCCTCCGCGATCAACCGCTTCAGCGTGTTGCGCGGCGCCTGCTCGACCGATTTGTCGTCCATGATGCAGTTGGCGGCGACCCAGGCGACCTCCGGCTTCCAAGGCAACTGGATCACCGAGGCCGGATCCGGCACCGCCAGCATGTCGGGATGCGCCGGCGTCAGATCGAGCCAGGTGGCAAAGCCGGCAAAGCCGGCACCGTCCCGCTGCATGTCGGCGATCGCCTGCGCCGGCACCAGCTTGGCGCGTTGTCCACCGAACAGGTCGGTGTAGGATATCATGAAATATTTGACGCCCTTTTCCTTGGCGAAGGCGGCGAGATCGTTCCCCATTATAGTTCCTCGCTTACTGGCATTTGGTTTGTCTTAGAAGCCGTTCTTGCCCGGTATCCAGTTGGTGCCGGCCAGCGGCACGCCGGCCATGGCGGCGGCTTCGATCGTCAAGGCCACAAGATCCTCGGGCTCGAGATTGTGCAGGCTGTTTTTGCCGCAGGCGCGGGCGATTGTCTGAGCCTCAAGTGTCATCACCTTAAGATAATTCGCCAGCCGTCGGCCGGCCGCGATCGGATCGACCCGTTTCATTAGCTCGGGATCCTGCGTGGTGATGCCGGCCGGGTCGCGACCCTCATGCCAGTCGTCATAGGCGCCGGCGGTGGTGCCGAGCTCGTTGTATTCCGCCTCCCAGCGCGGGTCGTTGTCGCCGAGCGCGACAAGCGCTGCCGTGCCGATCGACACCGCATCGACGCCGAGCGCCAGCGCCTTGGCGACGTCGGCGCCGTTGCGGATACCGCCGGAGACGATCAGCTGCACCTTGCGGTGCATGCCGAGGTCCTGCAGCGCCTGCACGGCCGGCCTGATGCAGGCAAGCGTAGGCTGGCCGACATTTTCAATGAACACTTCCTGGGTCGCCGCAGTGCCGCCCTGCATGCCGTCGACGACGACGACATCGGCGCCCGATTTCACCGCAAGCGCGGTGTCGTAATAGGGCCGCGCGCCGCCGACCTTGACGTAGATCGGCTTTTCCCAGTCGGTGATCTCGCGCAGTTCGAGGATCTTGATCTCGAGGTCGTCCGGCCCGGTCCAGTCGGGGTGGCGCGAGGCCGAGCGCTGGTCGATGCCTTTCGGCAGCGTGCGCATTTCGGCGACGCGGTCGGAGATCTTCTGGCCGAGCAGCATGCCGCCGCCGCCTGGCTTGGCGCCCTGGCCGACGACCACTTCGATCGCGTCGGCGCGGCGCAGGTCGCGCGGGTTCATGCCGTAGCGTGACGGCAGATACTGGTAGACCAGCGTCTTCGAATGGCCGCGCTCTTCCTCGGTCATGCCGCCGTCGCCGGTCGTCGTCGAGGTGCCGGACAGCGTCGCGCCGCGGCCAAGCGCTTCCTTCGCCGGGCCGGACAGCGAGCCGAAGCTCATGCCGGCAATAGTGATCGGGATTTTCAGTTCGATCGGTTTTTTCGCATAGCGCGAGCCGAGCACGACGCTGGTGTCGCAGCGCTCGCGATAGCCTTCGAGCGGGTAGCGCGAGATCGAGGCACCGAGGAACAGAAGGTCGTCGAAATGCGGCAGCTTGCGCTTAGCGCCGGCGCCGCGGATGTCATAGATGCCGGTCGCCGCGGCGCGGCGGATCTCGGAAAGCGTGTAGTCGTCGAAGGTCGCGGATTTGCGCGGCGTCGTCGGCGGGTTGCGATAGGTCATTGAGCCTCAATACGCGTCGGCGTTGTCGATATTGAAATTGTAGAGGGTACGAGCCGAGCCATAACGCTTGAACTCCGCCGCCTTGACGCCGGTCACACCGGCGCGGTCGAGCAAGCCTTGCAGCAATTCGAGATGCTCGGGCCGCATCTCCTTGGCGATGCAGTCGGCGCCGAGGCTTTCGACCTTGCCGCGCACGAAAAGCCGCGCCTCGTAGATGGAATCGCCGAGCGCATCGCCGGCGTCGCCCAGCACCACGAGGTTGCCGGACTGCGCCATGAAGGCCGACATGTGGCCGATATTACCATGGACGACGATGTCGATGCCTTTCATCGAGATGCCGCAGCGCGACGACGCGTTGCCTTCGATGACGAGCAACCCGCCCCGGCCGGTGGCGCCGGCATACTGGCTGGCATCGCCTTTGACGACGATCTGGCCGGACATCATGTTCTCGCCGACGCCGGGCCCGGCCGAGCCATGCACGGTGATGGTGCCGCCGTCGTTCATGCCGCCGCAATAATAGCCGACGCTGCCGCGCACATCGATGGCGACCGGCTGGTCGACGCCGACGGCGACCGAATGGCTGCCTCGCGGGTGGAGCACCTCCCAGGCGGTCTCGTTCGAACCGGGCGCCAGATCGTGCAGCGCCTGGTTGAGCTCGCGCAGCGACATTTCGGCCAGATCGAAGACCCGTGATGCATGGCCCGGCTCGCGAGCCGCCTTGGAGAGGTTAATTGCCGGCATTGGTTCAATGCTCCCAAAAATAGACGGTTGCGGGCTCGGGTTCCCAGACCTTCGCATTGTCTATGCCGGGCAGTTTGGTGAGCGCACGATATTCCGAGCCGAAGGCGACATACTGGTCGGTTTCGGCCATTACGGCGGGCTTGCAGGCGATCGGGTCGCGCACCACGCCGAAGCCGTTCTTGGTGCCGACGACGAAGGTGAAAAACCCGTCGAGATCACTCAGCGTGCCTTCCAGCGCCTCGCCGAGGTTCTTGCCATGCGCCATCTGCGAGGAGAGATAGGCGGCAGCGACCTCGGTGTCGTTCTCGGTCTCGAATGTCATGCCTTCGCGGATCAGCTCGCGGCGGACATTGTTGTGGTTGGACAGCGAGCCATTATGGACCAGGCACTGGTCGGCGCCGGTCGAGAACGGATGCGCGCCCATCGTCGTCACCGCCGATTCGGTCGCCATGCGGGTATGGCCGATGCCGTGCGTGCCGGTCATCTCGCGGACGCCGAAACGGTCGACGACCGCTTCGGGCAAGCCGACTTCCTTGTAGATTTCGACGACGTCGCCGGCGCCCATGATGCGGATGTCGGGGCGCAGCGCCTGGATCGTCTCGCGTGCTTCGTCGATCTTGGCAGGCGTCGTCCGGACCACGGCATGCGTCGACTTCGCAGCAATGCTCACCGGCGCGCCGATTGCCTTGGCGAGTTCGGCGTCGAGGCTGCGGAAATCGCGCTCCGGCTTGGCCGACTGGATGGTGATCTTGGCTTCATTGGAGGGCGCGCCATAGATGGCGATGCCGGCGCTGTCGGGACCGCGATCGCTGAGCGAGATCAGCATCTCCGACAGCATCGCGCCAAGCTGGGGCTCGAGCGACTTGTCCTTCAAAAACAGTCCGACGATTCCGCACATGTCAGCCTCCGCGAGTTTGTTCCCTCCGAGATGTATCGAATGAGTCCCGGGAATTCAATTGGTATGAAAAAAATTTTCCTGTCGTTATATATCGGCTGAGGCGCCGCCGGGCGCACTATCGCTGCGCTGGCCGCCATTGTGAACCCATTTGGCATAGCGGATGCGGGCGATCTTGTAGGCATCCAGGATCGACAGGGCATAGATCAGGAAGCCGCCGGCATGGCGTCCGACGAAGCTGGCGTCGGGCGGCGCGATCTTGGCGGTGACCCAGGCGAGGATCACCATGAAGAACAGGAATTGTAGGCCGCGCACCGGCACGCCGAGCACGACATGCCCGCTCGCCGGCAAAACGATCGCAGCGCCCAGAACCAGATAGGGGCTCGGTGGTGCGGGGGAGGTGGTGATCTGGCTGGTCATGCCGCTTGCCGTTCGCTTTGATTGATGGCATCGCGCAGCGCCGAAGCCGACGACAGCAGCCTCTCGATCAGCACCGGATCGAGCCTGACCGTGCCGAATTCGGCTTGCCGGAATACGCCGTAGCGCGCCCGCTCGGCCTCGGCCAGCAGCCAGACGATGCGCACGCCGTTCGGCGTGATCAGCAATTCCTTGGCGCGCTCCTCGGCAAAGACATCGAGGTGGCCGGCGATGATGGCTTCGGGGAAGCGCACGCCCTTGCGGTCGCTCCGCAGCACCGCCTCGGCCGGAAACCCCGCCGCCTTCGGCAGCGGGTGGACGAGATGATCGAAATTGGAAAAAGTCGTCGGCGATCCCGGCCGCATCATCATATCGAAAGTGCCTGGTATCGCGACCTTTTCGGTGATCGAAACGCTAAGCCAGCGCGCCGGCAGCTTCCTGATCGCCAGCGTGTCGACGATGGTCCGCACCTGCACCCGCCGGCCGTTCCACGAGCCGGCGAAGGTGACGACGCCGGCAGTGCCGTCCGAGACGTTGGCCGCGTCGGGGACGACGACGCGGACGCCGGCTTCGTCGGCGGCAAGCCCGGTCGAAGCCTTGGCGCGGCTGGCCCGCGCAAGCCAGGCTATATGGAGGACGAGAGCCAGGGCAACCGCCCCGGCGAGCAATGCTGAGATCACCTAACGCACCTCGTCACGCAAATGCCCGCCCAGACCGGGCGCGCCGTCAGTAGCCCTGCGGCTTCGGCCACGGCATGGTGAACTGGGCGCCACGGCGCACGAATTTGTAGCGGTAGAAGTGGAACCACAGCGAGATCAGGAAGTAGAAGGCGACCATGGCGATCAGCTGCGAGCCGAAGCCGAGGAAGATCGCAAAGAAGGTGACGACGCAAAGGCAGAACAAGACGATCGCCGGCAGCGGATGGAACGGATGGGTGTAGCCGCGGCGGATCGAGCCGAGCGGCCACTTTTTCCTGAACATGATGATGTTGATGCTCATGAAAGTGTATTGCAGCACGCCCGACAGGATCGAGAAGGTGATCGCCTGGTTGAGGTCGGCGATGAAGGCGAAGGCGAGCGCGATCGGCAGCAGAAACAGGATCGAGCGATAGGGCGTGCGGTATTTCGGATGCACCGCCGAGAACCAGGTCGGCAGATAGCGGTCGCGGCCGAGCGAAAACCAGGCGCGCGCGGCGTCGTTGATGCAGCCATTGGCGGAGGCGAGCGCGGCAAGCAGCGTCGCGATGAACAACAGGTTCTCCAGCAGCGCACTGCCGGTCAGTTTGCCTGCATCCCACAGCGGATAATAGGTGATGCCGAGATATTCCCAGGGCATCATCGAGGCGCAGACATACCAGGTCATGGCGGCGGCGATCAGAAGCGTGATCATACCGGCCATCGTGCCGTAGGGCAGCGAGCGCGCCGGCGAGCGCACTTCCTCGGCGGCCTGCGTGGTGCCCTCGATGCCGAGATAATACCAGATGCCGAACTGGAAGGCGGCGATGACGCCGATCCAGCCGTAGGGCAGGGCGTTGCCCGGGGTCACCAACTCGTTGAGCTTGAGCACGGCGCCTTGCGTCCACGGGCTGACCGAGAAGAACAGGATGACGATCGAGACATAGGCGATGGCGGTGATGACGAAGTTGACGTTGAGCGTCATCAGCACGCCGCGATAGTTCAGCCATGCCAGCACGACGATTGTCGCGGCGATGAAGGAATTGTGGTTGAGGCCCTCGACGCCGGCCTTGGCGACGATGGTGTCGCCGAGCAGGATCGCGTCCGACACTTCGAGCATGGTGTAGGCAAAGACCAGGAACAGCGCGACGTTGAAGGCCATCAGCGGCCCGACAATGTGCTTGGCCTGCGCATATTGGCCGCCGGCGGCGGCAACCGTCGAGGTAACTTCGGAATCGATCATCGCGACCGAGGTGTAGAGCAGGCCGACGATCCAGCAGACGATCAGCGCCGCCAGCGCGCCGCCCTTGTCCGCCGCGAAATTCCAGCCGGTGAATTCGCCGACCAGAACGATGCCGACGCCGAGCGCCCATACATGGGCGGGGCCAAGCACCCTGAGCAGTGAAACCCTGTCGCCCTGCACTTGCACCGCTGGTTCAGCCGTGATCGTCATCGCTCAATCCCCCACTCAGATCCGGTGTTTTTCGGACACGGCTTCAAGTTCGCCTTCCCTGGACGAGGTCAGCATCTCTTCGGAATAGGTCGTGTCGATCTTGAACCAGTCGTAGAGCATCCACAGCGCGAGCACGATCGAGATGCCCCAGCATGCGTAAGAGAGTGCCACCCACATGACGATGCTTCCTATCTATTTGTCGCCGAACTTTTCGTCGATGACGTCGCGGTATTCGCGGTCCGATGCGCGGAACAGAAAGATGAAATAGCCGATCAGCACCGCCGCCATGATGATCAGCGTCGGCCAGTCGATGATGTAGTGGAACCGGTTCTGGATGATGTCGTGCGCGGTTTCCGGCGTGTAGCCGAGCTTTTCCCAGATCGAGGCCATGGTCGGGTTCTGGCCGAGCGCTTCCCACGTCTTGGCGTCGAGCGCGTCGATGGATTTTGCCGCCCCTGCCAGACCTAGTTTCAGCGGCAGCCACAGCGCAACGAAAATCGCGACCACGACGACGGCGATATCGAAAACCTGTCCGGCCTTGCTCTGTTCGGGCGGTGTATAGCGGGCCATGCGTCTCCCCCTCAGGACTTGCGGTTGCGGTAGGCGTCGGCGTTCTTGATGTCGAGGCCGTAGATGAAGTCCTTGTCTTCCTTGTAGTGGTTGACCATCGCCAGGATGGCGGCCGTGTTGAAGATCAGCACCGCGGCGGCGGCGACCGCGACGACGAGCTTGATGCCGGCGTCGGGGACGTATGGCCATGTCATGAACAGGACAAAGAGGATCGTCGCCCACAGGCAGACGATCAGGAGCACGGATCCACGCACGTCGGAACGGTACAACGCTTCCACGCGCTGTTGCAGGTCGGACATCGGCTTTCCCCTTTTTCAACGCCGGTCCAGATTGGCCGGTCATTGCCCTCTTTCAAGAGAGTGAAATTTTTTTCATAAAATCCGGCCGAATTGTGGAATTGTCAAGACGATTTTACGCGACGTTAACCGTTTGTTTGGGCGCGCCGGATTTGCCTGACAATGAAATTATTTGCTTACGGGTATTGCAGGCTCCCGGCGTTTGCGATCAATATTCAAGCCAACGCTCCCGCCTGTGTGCAGGGAGCAGGGGAAAGCAAAAAAGTTTCTTTCGAACGGAGGACAGCGGATGACGGCATCCTGGAGATTTTCGACGCTTGCGGACCGCCATCGCGCGCTCGGCTCGAAGCTCGAGGACTGGAGCGGCATGGGCACCGCCTGGACCTACGACAAGGACGCCGACGAAGAGTATATCGCCATCCGCACCAAGGCCGGCCTGATGGACGTGTCCGGCTTGAAGAAGGTCCACATCACCGGGCCGCACGCCTCGCACCTGATCGACCTGGCGACGACGCGCGACGTCGAAAAGATCTATCCCGGCAAGTCGGCCTATGCCTGCATGCTCAACGAGGCCGGCAAGTTCACCGACGACTGCATCCTCTACCGCACCGGCCCGAATTCCTGGATGGTCGTGCATGGCTCGGGCACCGGCCATGAAGAGTTGCAGCGCGCTTCCGTCGGTCGCGACGTGTCGCTGCGCTTCGACGACAATCTGCACGATCTTTCGCTGCAAGGCCCGACCGCCGTCGATTATCTGGCAAAGCATGTGCCCGGCATTCGCGACCTCAATTATTTCCACCACATGCAGACCCAGTTGTTCGGCTTTCCGGTGATGATCTCGCGCACCGGCTACACCGGCGAGCGCGGCTACGAGATCTTCTGCCGTGGCCAGGACGCCCGGACGATCTGGGACAGGATCCTCGACGAGGGCAAGAGTGCCGGCATCATCCCGTGCCGCTTCACCACGCTCGACATGCTGCGCGTCGAGAGCTACCTGCTGTTTTACCCCTACGACAATTCGCAGAAATACCCGTTCGAGAACGAAGGCCCCGGCGACACACTGTGGGAGCTTGGTCTCGACTTCACCGTCAGCCCCGGCAAGACGGGCTTTCGCGGTGCCGAGGAGCACTACCGCCTCAAGGGCAAGGAGCGCTTCAAGATCTTCGGCGTGCTGCTCGAAGGCAAGGAGCCGGCCGACGAGGGCGCGCCGGTCTATCGCGACGGCAAAAAGGTCGGCGTGGTGACCTGCGCCATGTATTCGCCGCTGGTCAAAAAATCGATGGGCATTGCCCGACTCGACGTCGACTGCGCGGTGCAGGGCACCAGGCTCGAGATCCGCAACAAGAGCGGCACCATCAGCGCAACCGCCGAGCCGCTTCCTTTCGATGATCCGAAGAAGACCAAGCGCACGGCGAAAGGCTGAGGCATACTGCGGGTATGGCAGCGAAAAGCATCATCAGTCGCCCGGTCTATGGGACCCTGTCTCCGCAGCCTGGCAAGCATCATCTTTTCATAGCGGATGCAGAGGGAGCGCTGGCGATTGCCGATCTGGCCGCCAAGGCACCGGCGGATTTCTTCGGTGGCGCCCACATCATCTTCATTCCCGGCCGCGACGGCAAATACGCCGATGCGCTCGAAGCCCTGAAGCCGGCACAGTTCTACCTCGGCCATTCCTTTGCCAGCGCCCTGCCGCGGCTGAAGCAGACGCTGGCCAACGCGCATATGGGACTCAGGCTCTATCTTGCCGGCACCGAGGGGCTGATCGGCCAGGCCATGCAGGCGGCGCTGGAAGCCGGCATCGACCACACCTCGGTTCAGACCGAGCATCGCGGCTCGCTGGCGCGCCGCATGCAGTGCGTCCACTGCAAGGGCATCACCGAGAACGTGACGACGCAGCCGGCAACCTGTTCGCATTGCGGCCTCTTGCTTCTGGTGCGCGATCACTATTCGCGGCGCCTCGCCGCCTTCCAGGGCGTCTGCATCAACGCCGAGGACCGCAGCGAAATTCCTCCGATCGAGGAGGTCTTTCGATGAGCACCGGCACCACCAAACTCGATGTCGTCGTCAGCGATGTCGTCCCGGTCAACGAGCTGGTGACGCGCTTTCATTTCCGCCGGCGCGACGGCGAGCTTTTGCCGACCTTCTCCGGCGGCGCCCATGTCGTCGTCGAGATGCGCGATGGCGAACGCACCAGGCTCAATCCCTATTCGCTAATGGGCTCGCCGCTCGACACCAGCGAATACACCATCTCGGTGCGCCGCGACGACGCCGGCCGCGGCGGCTCGCTGTTCATGCACAGGCAGGTCAGGCCGGGCACGGAGATGGTGGTCAGCTACCCCGTCAACCTGTTCTCGCTCGATCTGCGCGCCAGGAAGCATCTGATGCTGGCCGGTGGCATCGGCATCACCCCGTTCATGGCGCAGACCGCGCAGCTGGCGGCGGAAGGCGGCAATTTCGAATTGCACTACACCTGCCGCACCGCCTCGCTCGGCACCTATGCCGACCTGCTGAGAGAGCGCTACGATCGCCGGGTCAGGCTCTATCACGATGACCGCGACGAGCGCGTCGATCTCGACCGGCTGCTGTCGTCGCAGCCGCTCGGCACGCATCTCTATGTCTGCGGCCCGTCCGGCATGATCGACTGGGTGCGCGATCGCGCGGCTGCCTTAGGCTGGCCTGCCGAGACCGTGCATTTCGAGCATTTCGCCGCACCCCAGCCCGGCGCGCCCTTCGACGTGACGCTGGCGCTCAGCGGCAAGACAATCCGTGTCGACGAGCAGCAGAGCCTGCTCGAGGCGATCGAGGCGGCCGGCGTCGATCCGCCCTATCTCTGCCGCGGCGGCGTCTGCGGCCAGTGCGAGACCAACGTCATTTCGCATGACGGCAAATTCATCCACAACGACCACTGGCTGAGCGAGGAAGACCACCATTCGGGCTGCAAGATCATGCCCTGCGTCTCGCGCTTCGAGGGCAGGTCGCTGGTGCTGGAAAGATAGGAGGCGAGCTTGGGCATCACCTTTCGTAAGGAAACCTTCCGCGACGACTTCACGTTCAGGAACAGCCCCGAGCACATCAGGCGGTTCCCGTTCCCGTTCCATGAAGACAGCTACATGTATGCCGTCAACATCGAGCCGCATGTCGTCGGGCCGAAGGGCAGCGTGCTGGAGAATTTGATCGACGTCGACGAGCACTATGTCGCCGAGATGCAGGACCGCGCTTTGGTGCTGGCCGAGGATCCGCTGCGCTGCCAGTCGCTGCCGCACATGACGCTGGCCGGCTGGGATCTGCTCGAGCTTTTGATGGAGCAGCAGGCGCTGGGCTATCCCGAGCATTTCACGCTGACGCGCCATGGCGACCGCTGGCGCTGGATCAACCGGCCGCTCGGCATCGACGACAGCTTCACATTCGGCGACGTCTCGACGCTGCCCTATGGGCCGATGGAATACATCACCCGCCAGAGCCAGGGCGATTTCTGCATTCTCGACCAGCGCGACGGCAATCTGTGGATGGATGCCGGCATGGTCACCACCCAGGCCGACTGGTCGCTCGATTTCGACATCGGCATGAACTTCTTCGAATGGCACGCGCCGGTGCCGCTGGCGCATGAGAAGGGCATCTTCGTCCGGGCGCTAAAATTCCTCACCAACATCCAGCAGGGCAAGCCGGCGCGCCGGCTGAACTGGACGATGACCATCAATCCGCGCCTCGATACCAGCCCGGAAAATTATCACAAATGGGGTCCGGACCGGACCACGGTGACGCCCAAAAACGTCGGCGACAAGGTCCATCTGCGCGTCGAGCTGCAGAGCTTCTGGCGGCTGCCGCGCTCGAATGCGATCGTCTTCCCGATCCGCTGCTACCTGATCAAGATGGACGAGCTGGTGACGCAGCCGAAATGGGCAAGGCGCCTGCACCGCGTCATCCGCGACCTTCCCGACGAACTCGCCAACTACAAAGGCCTGACGCGCTACCGCGCGACGCTGGTCGAATGGCTGTCGAAGCTGGATGACGGCAGTGCGACATCGCCAGGGTTCGGGCCGGATTGAGGTTCTGTTTGCGAGGTTCGCGCTGCCCGTCAAGCTGCCAATCTCCCCCCAAGAGGGGGAGATGCCCGGCAGGGCAGAGGGGGGCGCCGTAGAGCGCCGGCCTTTAGCCCCCTTGCGACCAATCGAGGACGAGCTTGCCCTGCAGTTCAACGTAGCAGAGACCCTAGGATCCATGCCGTTACCGTGGCCGTGGAGTGCAGCGATCCAGGATTGCTTGCGCGCCCTCATCTCCGGCTCACCCCGCGCTGCTCTGCGGATAACAGATGATCGACAAATACCGCATCGGCAGGACGCTCAGCACTTCCGGTCCGTGCGGCGCATCGGCGTCGAAGAACAGGCTGTCGCCAGGCCTCATCGGGTAGAGATTGCTGCCGTGCCGGTAAACCACCTCGCCCTCGAGCATATAGAGGAATTCCATGCCTTCATGCTGGAAGGTCGGGAACACGTCGGAATCCTCGGTCAGCGTGATCAGATAGGGTTCGACGACGACGCCGCTGGTGTTGGAGCCGATATGGCCGAGCAGATTGTACTGGTGGCCGGCGCGCGTGCCGCGGCGTTCGACGTCGAGGCCTTCGCCGGCCTTGACGAAGACGGCACTGCGCTCTTCCTCGAAGCGTCGGAAGAAGGCGGTGACGGGAACGCCGAGCGCCCGCGACAGCGCCTGCAACGTGGTCAGCGATGGCGAGGTGATGCCGTTCTCGATCTTCGACAGCATGCCAAGCGAAATGTCGGTGGCGGCAGCCAGATCGGCGACGGTGATGCCGAGCTTCTTGCGGAAGGCCCGCACCTCGCGGCCGATCGCGACCTCCAGGACTTTTTCGCGGGTGTCGCGAATGGCGTGCGGGTTCTGGGTGAGCGGCGCGCGTATCTTGCGCGGATCGACTGCAGCGACCGACGGCTTGGCCTTGGCGGCGACGACGGCCGCAGCGGGCTTTAGACTGGATGCTTTTTTCGCCATGTTGCCACCCCGGACCTTGCCGATTCATTTCACTCACGGTGAACATATTCGGTGCCGATACAGAAGCGCAACTGCCACGGCAAGCCACCCGTGTCGAATTGCGCAATGTCCGGATTTCGCCCGAGCTACTGCGTCGCTTGGAAATCCAGCTGGGCGAAACGCGGTTTCGCGACAAGCCCTGTTGACAGCATCGAAGGGGCAATTACTGTCCTGTCAGTGAAATTTGTTTCGTTAGGGAAATGAGATCGGGAGGCCCGCAATGAAAGATCGTGTTGCCGTCATCGGAGCCGGGCCGTCCGGCATGGCCCAGCTCAGGGCCTTCAAGTCGGCCGCCGACAAGGGCGCCGACATTCCCGAAATCGTCTGCTTCGAAAAGCAGTCCGACTGGGGCGGCCTGTGGAACTACACCTGGCGCACCGGCCTCGACGAGCATGGCGACCCAGTGCACGGCTCGATGTACCGTTACCTCTGGTCGAACGGCCCGAAGGAATGCCTCGAATTCGCCGACTACACCTTCGAGGAGCATTTCGGCCGGCCGATCGGCTCCTATCCGCCGCGCGCCGTGCTGTGGGACTACATCAAGGGCCGCGTCGAAAAATCCGGCGTGCGCCAATGGGTGCGCTTCAACAGCCCGGTGCGCATGGTCACCTTCTCCGAAACGACAAAAAAATTCACCGTCACCGCGCATGACCGCACCAGCGACGTCACCTACTCGGAAGAGTTCGACCATGTCGTCGTCGCCTCGGGCCATTTCTCCGTGCCCAACGTTCCCTATTTCGAGGGCTTTTCGACCTTCAACGGCCGTATCCTGCACAGCCACGATTTCCGCGACGCCATGGAATTCAAGGGCAAGGACATTTTGATAATCGGCCGCTCCTATTCAGCCGAGGACATCGGCTCGCAATGCTACAAATACGGCGCCAGATCGATCACCTCCAGCTACCGCTCGAAGCCGATGGGCTTCAAATGGCCGGAGAACTGGAAGGAAGTGCCGCTTCTGCAGAAGGTCGTCGGCAAGACGGCGCATTTCAAGGACGGCAGCACCAAAGACGTCGACGCCATCATCCTGTGCACCGGTTACCTCCATTCCTTCCCGTTCCTCACCGAGGATTTGAAGCTGAAGACCGCCAACCGCATGTGGCCGGACGGGCTCTACGAGGGCGTCGTCTGGGAGAAAAACCCGAAGCTGTCCTATATCGGCATGCAGGACCAGTTCTACACCTTCAACATGTTCGACGCGCAGGCCTGGTTCGCCCGCGACGTCATCATGGGCCGCATCAATCTGCCCTCAGCCGACGCCATGGCCGAGCACGGCCGGAAATGGCGGGCACGCGAGGAAACGCTTGAAGACGCCGAGCAGATGATCTGGTTCCAGGGCGACTACACCAGGGAGCTGATGGAGCAGACCGACTATCCCGGCTTCGATGTCGAGGCTGTCAATCAGACCTTCATGGAGTGGGAGCACCACAAGGCGCAAGACATTATGGGCTTCCGCGACCATGCCTACCGCTCGCTGATGACCGGCACGATGGCGCCGCTGCATCATACGCCGTGGCTGCAGGCGATGGACGATTCGATGGAAAGCTACCTCGAGATGAAGGGCGTGGCGGCGGAGTAGCAGTCCGAACGGCGATTGACTTGCCTCAGACAACTTCCCGCGCCGGGTCGGCTGCCAGCGCCAGGGAATTTGCGACGTGCTCGAGGTGCTCCTCGTCCAGAATGCTGGTCGCGACGCGGACAGCGTTCGTTTTTCCGGTCGAAAACTTCGCTCCGGCATGGACCGCGATGCCGTGGGCGGCCAGCGTGACCATTGCGTAAGGTTCCGAAGCAACCGGAATGAGGACGCTGAGACCGTGTCCGGCGTCGATATCGACATTGCGTTTGGCCAGTTCGCCGGCGAGCCGTTCGCGACGGCCGCGGTATACCTCCTTCGCCTGCTCCACCAGGGCGGCCGTGGCCGGGTCTTGCAGCAGCCAGGCGGTGGCCGCCTGCAGGATGCGGCTGGTCCATCCCGAGCTGAAGCTGCGGTAGGACTGGATCTGCTCGACGATCGTCGCCGATCCGGACAGCACGGCGAGCCGCAAATCCGGGCCGTGGGTCTTGGAATAGGACAGGATATGGACGACGCGATCGGGAAAACGCCGGCCAAGCGAAATGCGCGGCGCCGAGGCAATATCGCCGACGCCGTCATCTTCGACAATCAGCACGTCGGTGCCGGCGAGCAGGTCGCCGATG
Organism: Mesorhizobium sp. M1182; assembly: GCF_040318335.1. Taxonomy (NCBI): domain Bacteria; kingdom Pseudomonadati; phylum Pseudomonadota; class Alphaproteobacteria; order Hyphomicrobiales; family Phyllobacteriaceae; genus Mesorhizobium; species Mesorhizobium sp. M1182. Next base: position 351,011 of record NZ_JAMYMD010000001.1, on the reverse strand, counting down.
ACTTCCAGCCGCGCCGACGACATGCAGGCGCCGGTCACCGAATGGACGCGCGGCTGGAACAGGAACGCGACGGGCCGCTGCCGCAGAGCGTTGGCAAGTGCATCCGGCAAGGGACCGTCGCTGTCGCAGTCTACCGGGATGATCGGCACATCGAGATCCTCGAGGATGTCGAGCAGGCGAAGCGCCGTCGGGTTCTCGATGGCCACCGGCGCTCCCGGCGGGACCAGCGCATGCAGCAAGGTGTAGATGGCGTTGTAACCGCCATTGGTGGCCAGGAACGCGCCGGGATCGTACGGCCATGACGGGCGCACTGCCGCCTCCAGCTCGGGCAGGATGCGCACCCGCTCGTAGCTGTTGAGCTTTTCGGCGCGCGCACCATGCGCCAGCGCGATGTCGAGCGGCGGCAAGAGCCTCACATCGGGCTCCGCGATCGCCAGGTTCAGAACATCCTGTCCGTAATTGCCGCCGCTCATGTGGCGCTCGGGCCGGGCGGCAAAGCGGTTGCCCATGATCCAGGTGCCGTTGCGTCCGCGGCCGCCGATGATCTTGTAGCGCCGCAACTCGCTCCACGCCTGCGAGACCGTCGCCGGGCTGACGCCAAGCACATAGGCCAGATCGCGCACCGGCGGAAGCTTTGCGCCGACAGGCAGCGCGCCGCTTCTGATCAGCGCTCCGGTCTCGCGCGCGATGCCGCGCATCGTGCGGTCGCCAAGGCGTTCAGCGAACCATCCTGCATCGAAATCCATCGGCACCCGCGACCATCAAAGCTAATGTTCAATAACATAATAACATTTGATCGGCCAAAAATAAACATTTACCAATCGCCGGTCAAACATAGCTTTGAAGTTCATGCCGATGCCCGTCTCCATCACCATAGCCACCCGCGATTGGGACTATCTCACCCCTTTGGTGCTGGGTGACGTCGCTTCGAGCCGCTTGTCGGTGAAGGTTGACCGCGTCGCCACGCTCATTCCGGATCTCGGCACCGATCCGAACTACGATGCGGCGGAGGTCTCATTCAGCCGTTATGTGTCGGCCATGGCTTCGGGCAGGGATACGGTGGTTGGAACACCGTGCTTCATCATGCGCGGCTTTCGCCATCGCTGCATCATAACGGTCGAGGCCAGCCCGCTGGAACGGCTTTCCGACCTTGCCGGCAAACGCATCGGCGTGACCGGCTGGCGCGATTCCGGCAACACATGGACGCGCGCGGCACTTCGCCGGGCAGGCGTCGGCGTCGAGGATGCCTATTGGTTCGCCGGCAGGCTGACATCGGAGCACCCGATCGCCGATCGCCTCGACGGATTCGGCAGGCCGGGGCGCATCGAAGCAGCACCAGGCGAGCGCCCGATGATCGAGCTGCTGTCGCAAGGCGAGCTCGACGCCGTTTTCACGCCCTTCATGCCGGACGGCTTTTTCGGCCCGGCTTCCGGCTTCCGGCAAGTGCTGCGCGATTTTCGCGCGGCCGAACGCGCCTATTTCGCCGACGTCGGTTATGTCCCGGGCATGCATCTGGTCGCCGTCAAGGCCGCAGTGGCCAGGGAGCACCCCTGGCTGCCGCAGGAACTCGCCAGGCTGATCAACGAAAGCCAGCGCGTCTGGACGGCAAAGCGCCGAAAATATGCCGATACCTCGCCCTGGATCCTCGAGGAGCTGCTTCATGCGGGGCGCGACCTGCCTGCCTCCTGGAACGCCAGCGGCCTGCCGGCCAACCGGCGCATGATCGAGGATTTCGTCACCGAGCTCCATGCCCAGGGCATTCTGGCGGAACCGATTTCCGCCGAAGCCTTGTTTCCTTTCGAGGCCAGATCGCGGGCCACCGCAGCCTGACAACGTACAACGAAGAACACGAAGGAGAATGCCATGAGGACAATCAGCTTCATATTCGCCTCGCTCGTCACCATGCTGGCGCAGGCCAGCTTTGCCCAGGATATCCAGAAGCAATCGGTGAACGAGGATTTGCGGGCCCGGCTGCCGGAAGAGATCCGCACGGCGGGAAAGATCACAGCCGTCAACAACGGCTCGTTCCCGCCCTATGAGATCGTCACCGGCACCGAACTGTCGGGGGCGACCAGGGACATTTCCGACGCCATCGGCCAGCTGCTCGGTGTCGAGATCGATCATGCCTCGGTCGCCGGCCTGCCGGCTTTGCTGAGCGGCATCAATGCCGGCCGTTATCAGTTCGCGATGGGGCCTGTCGGCGACTATCCCGACCGGCAGAAATCCAACGACTTCATCGATTGGGTGCGCGAATACGTCGTCTTCGCCGTCGAGAAGGGCAACCCGCAAGGCATCACCTCGCTCGACACCGCGTGCGGCAAGCGCATCGCGGTCATGTCGGGTGGCTCGGCCGAAAAGGTCATCAAGCAGCAGGCGCAGAAATGCACCGAGGGGGGCAAGTCGGTCGTCGAGGTGCAATCCTTCACCGACCAGCCGAGCTCGATACTGGCCGTCCGGTCGAAACGCTCCGACGCATTCTTCTCCTCGCAGGCGCCGCTGACCTATTTCGTCGAGCAGGCGAAGGGCCAGCTGGAACTCGCCGGGATCGGCCAGGCCAACGGCTTCAAGGACATCTATCAAGGCGCCGTCGTCAAGAAGGGCTCTCCGCTGGGCGGCGTGCTGCTCGACGCGTTCAAGATCCTGATGAAGAACGGCACCTACGCCGCGGTCATGAAGAAGTGGGGTCTCGAGAAGAACATGATCGATGCGCCAGGCATCAACCAGGGCCAGTAGAGGCTGCCATGACCGACGCCACCGCTGCCTACGCGGCCGGGCTGCCGCGACGTCCCGACGACGCGCTGCGCGACGTCAAACGAGCCCACCGGCCGTTTCCGCTCGCCCGGCTGGCGCTCTGGGCGTTCACCGTCGCCGTGGCAGCCGGCTTCGCCTATATCGTCGCGGTCAACCCGAATTTCGGCTGGCCGGTCGTCGCCCAGTATTTCTTCGATCCGACGGTCATGCAGGGGCTTTCCGTAACGCTCGGCCTGACGGTGGTGGCGATGATCCTGGGTATCGTGCTCGGCCTGCTGCTCGCCATCGCGCGCATGTCGAACGACAGGCTGGCATCCCTTCTCTCCGGCCTGTTCATCTGGTTCTTCCGGGGAACGCCGCTGCTGGTGCAACTGATCCTGTGGTACAACCTTTCGACGCTGTTTCCGCGCATTTCCATCGGCTTCGCCAGTTGGAACACCAACGACCTGATCACGCCTTTGACGGCCGCCGTTCTTGGTCTGGCGCTGAACGAGGCCGCCTACATGGCCGAGATCATCCGTGGCGGGCTGCTGTCGGTGGACAAGGGACAGGCCGAAACGGCTGAAGCCTTCGGCATGACCCGCGCGCGGGCCTTGCGGCGCATCATCATCCCGCAGGCGATGCGGTCGATCGTGCCGCCGACCGGCAATCAGCTGATCAGCATGATCAAGGCGACGTCGCTTGTCAGCGTCATCGCCATGGCCGACCTGCTCTACTCGGTGCAGTCGATCTACAACCGCACCTTCGAAATCATTCCGCTGCTGATGGTTGCAGTGCTGTGGTACCTGCTGATCACCTCGGTCCTCAATGTCGCGCAAGGCGCGATCGAACGCCACTACAGCCGCGGCGATCGCGGTGCGCGCGAGAAGACGGCGACCGCCACCCTGGAGGCCGCCAATGAGCGCGCATGACACGCCCCTGGTCCGGGCGCGCAACGTTCACAAGGCCTTCGGCCCGCTCGAGGTGCTGAAGGGCATTGATCTGGACGTCGCGCCTGGCGAGGTGGTGGTCATTCTCGGACCGTCCGGCTCCGGAAAGTCGACCTTCCTGCGATGCATCAATCATCTCGAGGCGATCGACCAGGGGTCGATCGAGGTGGACGGCGAGCAGATCGGTTACCGGTTGCACGACGGCCGCCTCGACAAACTTTCCGACCGCGCGATCGCCGCGCAGCGGCGCAAGATCGGCATGGTGTTCCAGCAGTTCAATCTCTATCCGCACATGACGACCCTGCAGAACGTCATCGAGGCTCCGGTCGGCGTTCACCGGGAGAACCGCAAGGAGGCGATCGGCTACGCCCGCGAACTGCTGACCCGTGTCGGTCTTGCCGACAAGATCGACGCCTATCCGCGCCAGCTTTCAGGCGGCCAGCAGCAGCGCGTCGCCATCGCCCGTGCGCTCGCCATCCGCCCGAAATTGATGCTCTTCGACGAGCCGACCTCGGCGCTCGATCCGGAGCTGGTCGGCGAGGTGCTCGCCACCATGCGCGATCTCGCCAGGCAGGGCTTGACCATGATCGTGGTCACGCATGAGATCGGCTTCGCCCGCGAAGCGGCGGATCGGGTGGTGTTCATGGACGACGGTAATGTGATCGAGGCCGGGCCTCCGGACGAGGTTCTCGCCAAACCCAGGCACCCGCGCACGCGGGCTTTCTTGAGCCGTTTCATCTAAAAGCAAAGCCGGCGCGGCACCTGCTCGGCCGGCAAAGGACCTTCCATGCCAAAGACCTCCAACCAGTTCGCCGATATTTCCGACTTCGCCGACAAGGCCGCCGAGCTTGCAGCGGCCCGCCAGCACCTGCACGCGCATCCCGAGCTTTCATTCCAGGAGCACGAAACGGCTGCATACGTTGCCGAACGGCTCGAAAGCTGGGGCTATGAGGTGACGCGCAATGTCGGCGGGCTCGGTGTCGTCGGTCGCCTGCGCCAGGGCAGCGGCCGCAGCATCGCCATCCGAGCCGACATGGACGCCCTGCCGATCACCGAAGCTACCAATCTCCCTTATGGCAGCCAGGCCAGCGGCAAGATGCACGCCTGCGGTCATGACGGCCACACCACGATGCTGCTCGGCGCCGCCGAATACCTGGCGCGCACACGGCATTTCAACGGCACGGTGAACCTCATCTTCCAGCCGGCCGAGGAAGCCGGCAAGGGAAGCGGGGCGCAGGCGATGATCGCCGACGGCCTGTTCGAGCGCTTTCCCTGCGATGCGATATTCGGGCTGCACAACCACCCGGGCGCGCCGACGGGTTCGTTCCTGATGCGCGCCGGGCCGCTGATGGCGGCGAGCGATACCGTCACCATCAGGATCGCCGGGCGTGGCGGCCACGCCTCGCGTCCGCACCTGACGGTCGACCCGATCGTCGCTGCCGCCAACATCGTCATGACCCTGCAGACGGTTGTGTCGCGCAACGTCAACCCGATCGAGACCGCTGTCGTCACCGTCGGCACGATTCACGGAGGCACGGCCTCCAACGTCATTCCGGAACACGCCGAAATCACGTTGAGCGTCCGCTCCTTCTCGGCCGAGATCCGCGACACGCTCGAGCAGCGTATTCGCAATATCGCAGCACTTGTGGCGCAGGCGCATGGCGCAACGGTCGAGATCGATTACGAGCGCGGCTACCCGGTGGTGGTCAATTCCGAGCGCGAGACGTCCTTTGCGACAGACATCGCTGTCGAACTCGTCGGTCAGGACAAGGTGTCCGTCTGCCCGTTGATCCCCGGCAGCGAAGACTTTTCTTATTTCCTCGAACACAAACCCGGTTGCTTTCTGCGCCTCGGAAACGGCGAGGATTCAGCCATCCTGCACAGCTCGAAATATGATTTCAACGACGGCAATCTGACCGTCGGCGCAGCGCTCTGGGCTCGTTTGACCGAGAGATTCCTGGCCGCCTGATCCATGACTGCGGCTTGGATTGTCGATCGGCCGGTCGAGCATTATTGGGGCGACCGGCCGCGCGACGATGCTCAACGAATTCTCACGCATTCCCCCACTTCGAATGCGATAAGAGCTTCGCTTTCAGACAAACAAAAAGTCACCCGTCGTCAGCGGGCTTGTAAAGTTTGCGAGAGTAACTTGATCGACTCCTGCGGTAATGATGGTGTCGGTTCCACTTTGCGCAATTGTGAGATCATCGAACGATTGCACGCCCTCCACGCCACTAAATACAATGGTGTCGTCTTGGGTCTGGCTGAAATCGTAGATGGTGTTTTGGGTTCCGACCGTCATTGAACCATCGTCCTTGAATATGAATTGATCTCTGCCGCCCTGAGCCAGTTCGCTCAGTTGCCCGTCACCCCACATGTCGTTGACGACGGTGCAGCCGGGTGCCGCGCTCCCGGCGTACAGGGTATCGTTTCCGCCCAGAGCCGAACCGGACATTTGCAGAGCGTCGCCGCACAGGAAGTTGCGGACCTGGCCGCTTTCGCTGTTGTGGCCCCCGGTAAGAATGTCGTTGCCGCCCGCGGCGGACCCGGACATAGCGAATGTGTCGCCATACAACTCGCTTTGAACATCAGGACCAGAGCTCTTATTGCCGCCGGTTAGGATATCATTGCCGCCCACAGCATTGCCGGCCATCGCGCCAGCGTCGCCATAGGCGAAATTATGGGTGCCTTGCAGCACGGCCACGTCATCGCCCCCGCTAGCAGAGTCGGACATGATGCCGGCCGCGTCACCATAGAAACTTATCACGAACCCACCCACGCTCGTGAAGGTGTCGTCGCCGCCCTTAGCAAAGTCGGACATATGTAGGCTCGCGTCGCCAAAGAAACTTTTGGTCTGAATCGTGCCACCAAAGTCTGTGTAATGGTCGTCGCCACCCTGAGCATGGCCAGACATGCTGCGACCGGCATCACCGTAGAAAATAGTGTTGGCGTCACTAGCGCCATTGAAAGTGTCGTTGCCGCCCTTGCTGTAGTCCGACATATCGCCGCTGGTGTCCCCGTAGAAAGCGTTGCTGGAGTCGCTCCTGGCCGTGAAACGGTCGTCGCCACCTTGAGCATGGCCAGACATGTTGTTCCCGGCGTCGCCAAAGAAAATGTTGACGGCCACGCTGGTGCCCTCAAAGGTGTCATTGCCACCCTTGCTGTGGTCGGACATATCGACGCCGGCGTCACCGTAGAAAGTGTTGAAGGAGTTGGGAAAGGCCGTGAAACGGTCGTCGCCGCCCTGAGCATGGCCGATCATGTTGCCGCCGGCGTCGCCGAAGAAAATGTTGCTGGCTTGCGCGGCGCCCGTGAAAGTGTCGTTGCCGCCCTTGCTGTGGTCCGACATATCGTCGCCCGCGTCACCGTAAGCAGTGGTGGTGGAGGAGCTCGACACCGTGAAGGTGTCGTCACCGCCCCGAGCAAAATTGAACAAGCTCCGAGCCGCGTCGCCGTAGAAGGTGTAGGTCGACGGTGCGGTTTCCGTAAAGGTGTCGTTGCCGCCTCTTGAGAAATCGAGCAGGCTGCCGCCAGCGTCGCCGGTCAAGATATTGGTATTCGGATCGCCTGTGAGGGCGTCATCGATACCCCACTGATGATCTGCTAGATCACCGGTAGTAAAGGGAACGCGTGTAGACATTATCCGCTCTCCTGTTGAGCCTGCCCGTCCCATAACAGCCGTACGATGTGAGGCAAAAACGAGCAATAATCCCGAATGGCTATGTCTTTAGACGTAGGGATCGGTGCCTCGTTAACGGCGCGCTTGGCGGCAGCTTCCTGAGGCCGTCCTATTCCGGACTATCCCAGCCTTGCCCGAGCCTTCGCCGTCCAGGCGTTGAACAGCCGGTCTGCGACGATGCCGATGAAGGCGATGGCTAGGCCGGCGACGATGCCGCGACCGGAATCGGCCTTGGACAGGGCGATGAACACCTCCTGGCCGAGATCGCGCGTGCCGACCATGGCGCAGATGATGATCATCGCCAGCGCCATCAGGATGGTCTGGTTGACGCCGAGCATGATCTCGGGCAACGCCAGCGGCAGCTGCACGCGAAAGAAGGTCTGGCGCCTGGTGCAGCCCGAAACCTTCGCCGCCTCGATCAGCGCCGGCGGCACCTGCCGGATCCCGTGATTGGTGTAGCGGATCGCCGGCACCACGGCGAACGCGACGGTGGCGATCATCGCGGTGACGTCGCCGACCCTGAACAGCATCACCACCGGAATGATGAAGCAGAACGACGGCAGCACCTGCAGCGTGTCGATGACCGGCGTGACGGTCTTTTCGAAGCGGTCGCTGCGCGATGCCATCAGCCCGATCGGGATGCCGATCAGGCAGGCGATAAAGGCGGAGATGCCGCACAAATAGACCGTCGCCATGGTCTTTTCCCAAAGTCCGGTGACGGCGCAGAACGCTGTCAAAGCCGCGACCAGGGCGGCGAGGCGCAAGCCGCCGAGCTGGTAGCCGGCAAGGCCGAGGAGACACACCGCGCCCAGCCACGGAAAGCCCTCGCAGAAGGCGCGCACCGGGTTCAGCACGTTGAGGATAAGCGCCACGCGGAACGCTTCGATCGTGTCGAAGAAGTTGATGGTGATCCAGTTCACCGCCGCCTTCCACAAAGGCGCGGTGGTGAAGGTGATCGCCTTCGGCACCGTGGCGAACGCCGGCACGAACAGGCCGAGCAGCGTGGCGACGGCGAGGATGGCAACGGCCAGCGTCAGATTGGGATAGCGCCGCCAGAAACTGGTGCTGGCCTGGTGGCGGACATTGCCCTTGGCGTGATTGTGCGCGATCGCCTGGCTCAGCCGGTCGAGTGCAATTGCCAGTGCGACGATCGCGAGGCCAGCTTCCATCGCCTCGCCGACCTTGAGCGCGCGCAACGCCAAAAGCACGTCATAGCCGAGCCCACCGGCACCGATCATCGAGGCGATGATCACCATATTGAGCGCCAGCATGATGACCTGGTTGACGCCGACCATCAATGTCGGCCGCGCCGACGGCAACAGCACCCGCCACAGCTTCTGCCGTGCCGTGCAGCCGGCCATCTCGCTGAAATCGTCGATCTCTGACGGCACCCGCGACAGGCCGAGCATCGTCGCCCGCACCATTGGCGGCGTCGCGAAAATTGCCGTCGCGATCATTGCCGAGACCGGGCTGTTGCCGAACAGAAGCAGCATCGGGATCAGATAGGCGAAGGTCGGGATCGTCTGCATCAGATCGAGGGCAGGGGAGATCAACAACCTCTCCGCCCAAGGCTTGCGCCATGCCCAGATGCCGGCGAACAGCCCGGTGACAATGCAAAACGGCACGGCGATCGAGATCAAGCCCAGCGTCAGCATGGCGCTGGTCCACTGCCCGAACAGCGCGATGTAGAGAAAACAGCCGCCGGCCAGCGCACCCAGCTTCCAGCCGCCGGCGGCGCGTCCGGCAAGGTAGGCGGCAGCGCACACGCCGACCCAGGACAGGCGCGGCAAGACGATCATATCCGCACCATGGCCGATCTTGAAATTCTTGGCCAGAAGACCGAGCGCGAAATCGAGCGGCACGCCAAGCACCGCGGTGATCGAGCGGGTCAGCCAGGAGAAGTTCGACTTCACCCAGTTCATCAGCGCACCGACCCAGTCAGCGACAGGAACGATCGCGCCGGCCGGGTAATTGACCGCCCAGGGCAGGCTTTCCTGCAGCAGGAAGACAATAAGCACGGCGGCGAGCGCACAGGCCCAGATCGCCAGCCAGGTTTGAACCGGCCGGGGCCTCGCTGCGCTGGCGCTTGCCGTGACGGTCATCCGCCGGCCCCACGACGCTCGATGCCGGCGAGAAGATCGACCACCGCCTGCGGCGTGACTTCGCCGATCGGCTTGCCGGTGCCGTTGACCACCGCGAAGGGCTTGCCGGCAGAGACGATATCTGCACAAAAACTTGATATCTTGGCATCCGGCGCGACCGTGCCGCCGTACTCGGCGCCGTCGCAGGCGCGCATCAGGCGGCGCGCCGAGATCACCTTGGCGCGATCGACATCGCGGGTGAATTCGGCGACATAGTCGGTCGCAGGGTTGACCACCAGCTCTTCCGGCGTGCCGATCTGGATGACCTCGCCGTCCTTCATGATGGCGATCCGGTCGGCCAGCCGGATGGCCTCGTCGAAATCATGGGTGATGAAGACGATGGTCTTGTGCAGCATGGTCTGCAGCCGGATCAGCTCGTCCTGCATCTCACGGCGGATCAGCGGATCGAGAGCCGAGAACGGCTCGTCGAGGAACCAGATTTCCGGCTTTGTGGCGAGGCTGCGGGCGATGCCGACACGCTGCTGCTGTCCGCCGGAAAGCTCGCGCGGATAGAAATGCTCGCGGCCGCGCAAGCCAACCAGCTCGATGACTTCACGGGCCCGCTTCTCGCGCGTCGGCCGGTCCTGCCCCTGGATGCCCAAGGGAAAGGCGATGTTCTCCAGTACGTTGAGATGCGGCAGCAAGGCAAAATTCTGGAACACCATGCCCATGCGATGGCGTCGCAGCTCGATCAGCGCGGCATCGGAAATCTTGAGCAGGTCCTTGCCTTCAAACTCGACCTTGCCGTGGGTCGGCTCGATCAGCCGTGACATGCAGCGCACCAGCGTCGACTTGCCTGACCCCGAAAGTCCCATGATGATGAAGATCTCGCCCTGGCGGATTTCGAGATCGACGGCGCGCACCGCGCCAACCAGTCCGGCAGCGGCGATGTCCGCCAGGCTGGCCTTGCCGTCGCGCCGGCGGATGAAATCGGCCGCGTCCGCCCCGAACAGCTTCCAGACATTGCGACAGCCAAGCTTTATCGGGCGGGCATCCTTGCCCGTTGCTTTCACCGCCTGTTCAATCGTATCGCTCATGCAATCGTCCTTCTGGAATAGGGGATCGAGACCCGGCCCTGACTGGCCGGGTCGTCGCGTTTCCAGTCAGACGGTCACTCGGCCCAGGCTTTCCAGTCGGCTTCGTGGGCGGCGATCCAGGCGGCGGCGACGTCTTCCGGCGTCTTGCCTTCGAGATCGATCTCGCCGCTCATCTTGTTGAGCTCGTCGGTATCGACCGTGTAGTTTTTCGCGACCTTGTAGGCGACCGGCCATTTGTCCTTCATGCCGGCCCAGGAATATTTCCAGATCTCGCCATGCGGCTTGCCGCAGTCATATTTCGCGTCGGGGTTCACACCCCATTTCGGGTCAGTGTAGCACTCTGTCGTATAGTCGGGGAATTCGACCCATTCGCCCTTGTATTTGGCTGGCGCCCAATGCGGCGAATAGATCCACAGCATGATCGGCGCCTTGCGCTGATAGGCCGAGTCCAGTTCGGCGAACATCGCCGCGTCGGTGCCGGCATGGATGACGGTGAAGGGCAGTTTCAGCGCCTCGACGCGTTCGTCGTCAAAACCTTCCCATGTCACGGGTCCGCCAAGATAACGCCCCTTCGGCGCGGTTTCGGCCGTCGAGAAGGCCTCGGCGCATTTCGGGTCTTTCAGCGCTTCCCAGTTCGGCAGGCCGGGGCATTTCTCTTTCATATATTCGGGAAACCACCATTCTTCCTTGGCCTTGGGTCCGAGCTTGCCGAGGCGTTCGGTCTGGCCCGTCGCGTCCGAGGCCTTCATCGCCTCGCCGGCCGTCGTGTCCCAGAATTCCAGGCCGACATCGATGTCGCCATTGGTCAGGCCGGTGGTCAGGCTGGAGAGATAGTCCGCGGTCGGATACTCGACGGTATAGCCGAGCTTTTCGAGGATGCCGCCGAGTATCTTGGCGTTCAGATTGACGCTGGTCCAATCGAACAGCGCGATCTTGATCGGGTCGTTGGATTCCGGCGCCGCCGCATAGGCCGAAGACGTCAGCGCGCTCGCTGCGGCAAGTGTTAAGGCTCCCATTGAGAAATTCGAAATCATGCTCCGAAGTGACATGCTTGTTCTCCTGTCAAGCTCTGGTGGAAATTATCGTTAGTTCCCTTCTTGCGTCTTTTTTTGATTGTGTTGGAAAAGCTGGTCGTTGCGCAAGGCCGTAGGCGCCACAATGCTGCCGAAGCGGATGCCGGCGCAAAACGGGGGTGGTGCCCAAATTGGTGAAGATGTGGCGGGACCGGCCGCGTCATGACTGCCGAAGGATTGCTGCCAAAGCAGTCATCCACGGATCGATCGCCGGTCTTGAGGGGCAAACCATCAAAGTCCCATGATCTCGGCTGTTGGCTCCGCAACTCGCCCAGAGCCACTTTCATGAGATGAAATTATATATACCAACGGTCATGTCGCGCAACGAATAACGCCGGTGCCAATTTCACGGCCCGTCTTTTTACATGGATCCGCAGATCGGTTCGAAAAAAGCCAAGGTTGCCGATCATCCCGTATGCGAGCCGCAAGATAGGATACCGATACAATGCAGCAGACCTCTTCCTTGAACAGACTGCGCATCGCCGTGCTCTTTGGCGGACGTTCCGCCGAGCATGACGTTTCGGTGCTTTCAGCAACCAATGTCATGCGTGCGCTGCTGCCCGCCAAATACGATGCCGTCCCAATCTTCGTCACGCGCGAAGGACAGTGGCTGCTGAGCAGCTTCCAGGATGGTACGCTCGCAAAGCCTGCGGGCGGTTTGGAAGTTTGCCTGGTTCCGGGCGGGCACGGACGGATGATGGCGATCCCGGCCGACGGCACGCCCTATGACCTGCCGAAGATCGACATCCTGTTTCCCGTACTGCACGGCTCTCATGGCGAAGACGGCTCGGTACAGGGGGTGGCCGAGGTGGCTCGGGTGCCGCTCGCCGGCTGCGGCATCCTGGGTTCGGCAACCGCGCTGGACAAGGACATCGCCAAACGGCTCCTGGAAGCGGCGGGGCTGCCAATCGCGCGCTCAGTGACGATCCATGAAGGTGCGGCGCCCGCCCTCGCCACACTGGAAGGCGAGCTCGGCCTGCCGTTCTTCATCAAACCGGCGCGTCAGGGATCGTCTGTCGGCGTCGGAAAAGTCCATGCCAGCCAGGAATTCGATGGAGCGCTTGCTGAAGCCTTCCGGCACGATTGCAAGCTGTTGGCTGAGGAATTCATTCGTGGGCGCGAGATCGAATATAGCGTGTTGGAGGACCCGGCAGGCGACCTGTTCGTCTCGCGGCCAGGCGAGATCGTGCCGGCCGAAAGCCACGATTTCTATAGCTACGATGCCAAATACATCGACGAGAACGGCGCGGCGCTAAGAGTGCCGGCCGATCTGCCGCCGGAGGTCGAGGCAGGCATGCGGGACGTGGCCGCAAGGGCTTTCAGAGCCGTCGGCTGTGACGGGATGGCCCGCATCGACTTCTTTCTGACGCCGGACATGCAGTTCCTGGTCAATGAAATCAACACCATCCCCGGCTTCACCGACATCAGCATGTATTCCAAGGCAATGGCGGCAAGCGGCGTCAGCTATTCCGAAATCATCGACCGGCTCGTGGAACATGGATTGGCTCGGGCGGGCCGAGCAGCCTGAACGCAGCGAAGCGGCATTCATATCCGGTCGATGGTACGTCGGCCCGCGCCGCTCACGACATGATCAGGCCGCCATCGACATTGATGGTCTGGCCGGTGATGTAGGCCGCATCGTCGCTGGCGAGAAAGCTGACCAGGCCGGAGACATCCTCGCCGCTGCCGGCGCGGCCCATCGGGATGTTCTTCACCCATTCGGCCATCAACTCGCCGGGCTTGTACTCGCCCATCAACTTGCCCCATGCGGCGTCGTTATAGGCCCACATATCGGTGTCGATGATCCCGGGGCAGATCGCGTTGACGGTGATCTTCTCCTTCGCCACTTCCTTGGCCAGGCTCTGGGTGACGCCGACGACGCCGAATTTCGACGCCGCATAATGCGGCGTGTAGATAAAGCCCTGCCGCGCCTGGCCGGATGCGGTGTTGATCAGCCGGCCGCCATCGCCATGCTTGCGGATGCGCGCGATCGCCTCCTGGCAGCACAGGAACACGCCCTTGGTGTTGACCGCCATCACCTTGTCCCATTCGGCCTCGGTCATCGCCTCGATCCTGGCGATGGTGATGACACCGGCATTCTGCACGGAGATATCGACGCGGCCGAACTCCTGCTCGGCCAGGTCATAGAGGGCGACGACTTCGTCTTTCTTCGTCACATCCATGCGCAGCGATGCGACCCTGGCGCCCGCAGCCTTGAGATCGGCGGCGACCTCTTCGACGCGCGCGTCGATGGCGCTGACGACGACCGCGGCACCTTCCGCCGCGAAGCGCCTGGCCATTGCCGCGCCGATGCCGCCGCTGGCGCCGGTGATGACCGCCGTTTTTCCCTGGAATCGCTTCTGCATCTTTTCTCCTACCAGCAGACGAAGCCGCCATCGACGATCAGGTCGATGCCGGTGACGAAACTCGAGGCGCGGCTGGCCAGGAACACGGTCGGGCCGACCATCTCTTCCGGCGCCGCCATGCGGCCCATCGGCGTGTCGCGCTCAAAGATCCTGACCTGGTCGGCGACCTCCGGCCGCTTGTTCATCGGCGTCAGCGTGTAGCCGGGGCTGACGACATTGACGCGCAGGTCGCGATCGGCCCATTCCATGGCGAGGCTCTTCGACATGTGGATCACCGCGGCCTTCGACGAATTGTAATGCGCCTGGGTCAGACCGCGATTGACGATCGAGCCCGACATCGACGCGATGTTGATGATCGAGCCCTTGCGTCGCGTCAGCATGGCGCGGGCCTCGGCCTGGCAGGACAGGAACACGCCGCTGACGTTGACGTCATAGAGCTTCTGCCATTTCTCCAGCGACAGCGTCTCTGCCGGCTCAGCTCCGGCGACGCCGGCATTGTTGACGGCGATGGTCAACGCGCCGAGTTCCATCTCCGTACACTCGATCGCGGCCGCGAGATCGGCGTCTGAAGTCACCGTGCCGGTCAGCACCAGCGCCTTGCGGCCGAGTGCCGTGATCCGGTGCGCGGTCTCCTCCAGCCCGCCTTTCGAGGCATGGCCGAAGCAGGCTATGTCGGCGCCGGCCTCGGCCAGCCCAATGGCGATTGCCTGCCCGATGCCGCTGCCGGCGCCTGTCACAAGTGCCACGTCACCATGAAGGTCGAATAATTTCATCGTCGGTCCCTCTGCTCCAACCGCCGTCCTCCGGAAATAAAGGGGCGCCAACTCTGTTGCTGGCGCCCCGCGCGGTCTGGTGCCCGGGAGGATACCACCTGCTGCGCTTTGTTTCGATGGGCGTCCTAGCTCGTGGCTAGTTCCATCACGGCGATATTGCTTGCTTCGCTGCGGTCGAGAATGCCGCGTTGCCGGCCGCGGCTCAGCACCAGCACGCGATGTGACAGGCCGAGCACTTCCTCGAGGTCGGAGCTCACCACCACCACCGCCATGCCGGAGCGGGCAAGGTCGGCGATGACATCATAGATCGCGGCGCGTGCACCGACGTCGATGCCGCGCGTCGGCTCGTCCAGGATGAACACCTTGGGCGGGCGCGACACCCATTTGGCGATGATCACCTTCTGCTGGTTGCCGCCTGAAAGCTTGCTGACCGCCTGGTTCGGCCGGCCCTTGACGCCAAGCCGGCGAATGCCGGCCTCGGCGAATTTCTGCACCGCCTTCGGAAACACCCAGCCATTCGGCGCGACATGGTCGAAATTGCCGATCGCCAGGTTCTCGCCGATCGTCTGGTCGAGCACCACGCCCTGCGCCTTGCGGTCTTCCGGTACCAGGACGACGCCGGCCTTGATCGCCGCCGCCGGGCCATTGAGATGCACCGGCTTGCCGGCGACGCGCACCGATCCCGATGAGATCGGATCGGCACCGGCGATCGCCCGCACCAGCTCCGTGCGTCCGGCGCCGATCAGCCCGGCAATGCCGAGGATTTCGCCGGCCCGCACTGAAAAGCTGACATTTTGAAAGCTGCGTTCCGGCGAGGACAGGTTCTCGACCTCGAGCAGCGTGTCGTTGCCCGGCGCCGATATCGTAGGGAACATCCGCTCGACACTGCGGCCGACCATTTGCTCGACGACGGTGCGCACCGGAATGTCGGCGCGCTCGTGCCGGGCGACGATGCGCCCGTCGCGCATCACCACCACGCGATCAGCGATCTGGGCGATCTCGTCCAGCCGGTGGCTGATATAGATGAAGGACATGCCTTCCGCCTTGAGCTTGCGGATCTGCTGGAACAGGAGCTCCGTTTCCTCGCCGCCAAGGGCGGCCGTCGGTTCGTCGAAGATCAGCAGCTCGGCATTGAGCGTCAGCGCCTTGGCGATCTCGACCTGCTGCTGGGCGGCGATACGCAGCGTGCGCACCTTGCGCTCGGGCGAGACATCGAGGCCGAGGCGCTTCAACTGGGCCGATGCCCGTGCGTTCATTGCCGCGCGGTCGATGCGGCCGCCACGCATCGGCAGGCGGCCGACATAGACATTTTCGGCGACCGACAGATCGGGCAAGAGCTTCAGCTCCTGGTGGATCATGCCGATGCCGGCGTCGATCGCCGCGGCAGGATTGGCGGGGGAATAAGGGTTCCCCCGCCAGGAGATGGTGCCAGCATCGGGTTTGGTCGAGCCGGCGATGATGTTCGAGACGGTGGACTTGCCGGCGCCGTTTTCGCCAAGCAGCGCCACGACCTCGCCCGGCCGCACCTCGAAGCTCGCATCGGCCAGGACCTGCACCGGCCCGTAGCTTTTGCAGAGGCCGCTGACGACGAGCCCGTTATTGGCGCTGTGCGTGTGGCGAGGATCGGTGGACATCGTTGCGCTCGTCGACTGCCGGACTGGTCTCAATCAGGGATGCTTGGCGATGAACTGCTCGACATTGTCCTTGGTGGTCAGCGTCGCATCCTGCAGTTGTTCGGCGGGAATGGTCTCGCCGGCCACCAGCTTGATTGCTGCGTCGACGGCGAGCCGGCCCATGCCCTGGGTTTGCTGCGTCGCGGTCACGTCGAAGACGCCGTCCTTCAGTGCCTTGAGCGCCGCCACATCGCCGTCGAAGCCGGCAACCCAGACCTTATGGCCGGGATTGGCGACCTTGACCGCCTGCGCCGCACCGAGCGCCAGCGCATCGGCCTGGCCGATGACGATCGACACGTCGGGGTGCGACTGCAACAGATCCTGCGTCAGCTTGAAACCTTCGTCCTGGTGCCAGCCTTCGCTCCACAATTCTCCGACAACCTTGATGTCGGGATAGCCTTTCAGCGCTTCGCCGCAGCCCTTCGAGCGGTCGACTTCGGGCGTCGTGCCCTTCTGGCCGTGGATGATGATCAGCTCGCCCTTGCCGCCGGCCTGCTTGGCGATGTAGTCGCAAACCGCCTTGGCCGATGCCACGCTGTTGGTTGCGATGAAGGTATCGCCGGGCGCGCCATCGGCGTTGCGGTCGACATTGACGACCGGGATGCCGGCAGCCTTGGCGGTCTTGGTCGGCACGGTGGCGGCGGTGGCGCCGGCCGGAATATAGATCAGCGCATCGATGTTCTGCGTGATCAGGTCCTGCACCTGGCTGACCTGAGTCGCCGAATCGCCCTTGGCGTCGACGGTAACGACCTCGATGCCCTTTTCCTTGCCGTAGGCTTCGACGGACTGCTTGATCTGGTTGAAGAAGTCGGCCTGCAGATTGGCGACGGCGAGCCCGAGCTTTTTGGCCTCCTTGGCCGAGGCCATGTCGGACAGGCCAAGCAGCGGGATGACGGCCGCGGCGGCAAGCAGCAATGAACGTTTGGTCAGCATGTTTATTCCTCCGTTGATGTTCAATCTGTCCTGCCCGCGCATCGCGGCGCCCCTTGGCCGAACAACTCCCAGTTTCGGATCACCGATCCGTTTTCGCCCGAATATCGGGGCGAATCTCATTGAGCCCAATTCTTCATTGTGCCCCATTCTTCATTGTGCTCGGCGCCGCCACGTGTCGGTGGCCACCGCCAGCGCGATCACCACGCCGATAACCACTTGCTGGATGAAGGGCGAGACACCGAGCAGGTTCAGCCCGTTGCGCAGCACGCCGATGATGAGGACGCCGATGGCTGTGCCGCCGATCGAACCGACGCCGCCCGACAGGCTGGCGCCGCCGATCACCACCGCCGCGATGGTGTCGAGTTCGTAGCCAAGGCCGGAGCTCGGCTGGACGGAATCGAGCCGGGCGGCAAGCACGATGCCGGCGAGACCGGCCAGCACGGCGCAGATCGCATAGACCCAGTTTGTCAGCGACTTGACCGGTATGCCGGACAGCCGGGCGACTTCGGCGCTGCCGCCGATTGCGTACAGGCTGCGGCCGGTAGCGCGATAATTCAGGAAGATCGCGAAAATGACGGCAAGCACGATCATCAGCCCGACGGTGACCGAGAGGAATCCGAAATGGCGGATTATCGACAGGCTGGTGAACCAGTCGGGAAAGCCGACGATCTGCGAGCCGTCGGTGATCATGTTGGCGAGGCCGCGCGCCACCGACATCATCGCCAACGTGGCGATGAAGGGCGGTAGCCTGGTGACCGTCACCAGCAGGCCCGAAACCAGGCCGCAAAGACCGGCGACGACGAGGGCCGCGGCGATGCCGGCGGGCAGGCCGAGATTGAGATAGTCCGGATGGGCGACGAAGCCCATCACCATGGAAGCCAGCGCCAGCACCGAGCCGACGGACAGGTCGATGCCGCCGATCAGGATGACCAGCGTCATGCCGATCGCCATGATGCCGAGCACGGTGACCTGGTCGAGCACGTTGAGGATGTTGCGGATGGTCAGGAACGTGTCGGTAGTCAGCGAGAGCGCCAGGCACAGCAGAGCCAGCCCGATCAGCGGACCCATGGTTCCGGCAAAGACAGCCGAAAACCTTGCGCCCGCCGTAGCCTGCGCGCCAGAGCCTGCCTTCAACTCGCCTGCCTTCAAATTGCTTGCGTCGTTGCTCACAGCCACTTTGTCTCCTCCACAGCAATCCGGCGCTGCATCACCGGGCCACTTTGCTCACCAGGCCCCTCCCTGTGAACAATTTATCTTTAACATGCAATTTTGTTCAGCTAAACTGTTCGTCGGAAAATTGTCAAGGCCTGCCGCTTCATTCGACGACGGGTTTGCGCTGTCCGCCGGTTTGCCTTACGCAAGGTCTCCGAAATCTTGGGCATTTCGAAGTCGCCGGATTGGAATATCATGAGCAGAGCCGGCGGCTGCGGCAAGGCAAACAGATGACGATCGTTGAGAACGAAAAAGCCTCGCGCTTCCCCGACGCCGAACTCAAGGCCCGCGCCGCCTGGCACTATTACGTCGAGGGTCTTACACAGGAGCGGATTTCCGAAATTCTCGGCGTCGGCCGCATCAAAGTGCATCGCATTCTCTCCGCCGCCCGCGAAGAGGGTGTCGTCCAGTTTCGCATCCGCGACAGCGTCGTCGAATGCGTGATTTTGGAGGAAAGCCTCAAGCAGCGGTTCGGGCTCAGCCAGGCTGTTGTCGTGCCGTCGGCGGCCGACCGAAGCAACGCGCCGCTGATGATCGGCCACGCCGCCGCCGCCTACCTGGCCGACCATGTGAATGCCGGCGATGTCATCGCACTGGGCTGGGGGCGGACACTGAAATTTGCCATCAATGAATTGCCGCGGCGGCCCATCGCCAGGACGACGGTGGTTTCGATGCTTGGCGGCCTCACCCATGCCCAGCCGCTTAACCCGACAGAAAGCGCCTGGGATTTCGCCGAAAAGATCGGTGCGGAGTGCTTCCTGCTGCCGGTGCCGGTCTATGCCGACAGGCCGGAGCAGCGCGACGCTTTCATGAGCCAGCGCAGCGTTCAGGACGTCGTCTTCCGTGCACGCCGGGCAAACATCGCCGTGCTCAGCGTCGGCTCGTTTTCCAACGACAGCCCGATCGCCAATTACGGCTTCATCAAGCCAAGCGAACTCGAGGAATTGCAGGCGGCCGGTGCCGTCGGCGATATTCTGTGTCATTTCATCGACGCCGAGGGCCGCCCGGTCGACCACGAGGTCAACCGCCGCGTCTGCGCCTATCCGCTGCAGGATCTGTCGGATATCCCGAGCATCATCCTGGTGTCGGGAGGCAGCGAGAAGGTAGCGGTAATGCGGGCTGCGCTCGCCAACACCAAGGTATCGGTTCTGATCACCGACGAAGACGCGGCCAAGGGCCTGCTCAACCGCTAGATTTCGCCGAGAGCGCTGAGGCGGGTGTGGATGTCGCGCGTCGCCTGATAAAGGTCGCGGTAGATTTCCTTGCGGCTGCGATAGGCGGCGACAAGCCCGTCGACCGGATCGACATGCCTGGTGGGAGCGGCAGCCATTGCCTGCGCGGCGGCTTCCGGCGAGGCAAACCAGCCGACAGCCGCTGCCGCCAGCATGGCAGCGCCGAGTGCGGCGGCTTCGTTGACCGGCGAAACCGAGAGCGGCCGCTCGAGCACGCTTGCCATGATCTGCATGAGCAGCGCGCAATTGGTGCCGCCGCCGGCGGCAATCATCGCGGCCGGTCCGCCGGCCTGGGCTTCCATGGCCTCGGTGGCGACGGCCTGCTCGAAGGCGATGCCTTCCAGGACAGCGCGGAAGAGATGCTCCGGCCGGTGATCCAGCGACAGGCCGACAATGGCGCCGCGCGCCGCACCGTCCCAATACGGGCTCATGACGCCGGCCCAATAGGGCATGATGAGCAGGCCCTCGCTGCCCGCGGCAACATCCAGCGCCACTTTCTCCAGCGCTGCCGCCGAGGGCGAACCGGTGGTTCGCACGATCCAGTCGACCAGCTGCATGCCCGAGCGCAGCACGGTCTCCAGCATGAAACCGGAGCCGGTCGGCGAAACCAGCGTGCGAAACGCGTCCGAGGTTTTCACCTTGCCGGAATAGCAGCCGCTGACCACGCCGGAGCCGAGCGAGAGATAGCTCTTGCCCTCCCCGTAGACGCCCATGCCGAGGCCCATCGCCTGGCCGTCCCCAGCGCCGGCAACGACCGGCGTGCCGGCCCTCAGGCCGGTCAGCTGCGCTATGCTTGCGGAAAGACTGCCGCAGACCACGCCTGGCGCGACCAGCTCGGGCAATTGCTCCGTCTGCAGTCCGGCGGCCGCAACGAGGCGGGGATGCCAGGTACCTTTCTCGACGTCGAGCAGCCCGAGCGGATCCGCACTTGCGGTGCTGGTGACCAATCGCCCGGTCAGCCGCTGGACGAAGAAACCGTGCACGTCGACCAGTGCCGCTGCCTGGCGAAGCACTTGCGGCTGGTGCTCGGCAAGCCAGGCAATGGCGTAGAGCGCCGGCGTCGGGTCCGGCGGCTTGCCGCTCCAGTCGCGGATCGCCTCGCGGCCGAGTTCGGCCGAAAGCCTGATAACTTGCGGCCGGGCGCGTTCGTCCAGCCACAGGATTGCCGGCATGAGTGCTTTGCCGGCGCTGTTCACCAGCGTGAAGGTCTCTCGCTGGTGAGCGATGCAAACCGCCGCCACCCGCGCTGCGCCGACCGCCTCGGTGACCTGCTTCAATGCGCCAAGCAGCGCCGTCCACCACTGTTCGGCCTCCTGCTCGAAATGGCCGGGCTTCGGATTTGAAAGCGGATAGGTCTCGCGCGCCTGGAACAGCTCCTCGCCGGCGCGGGTGAAGGCAATCGCCTTCACGGCCGTGGTCGAGGCGTCGATCCCGATTACGACATCGTCCATCAGGCGGAGATCCGGCGGGGTCAGGCTGCGTTTGTAACGAACCGTCCGTCCGACTGGTCGAGACGGCGGCGGATCTGGGTTATCACCATCGAATCGTCGGGTACACAATTTTCATAGGTCAGGAAGTCGCCGGTCTTGAGCGGCTTGACCACCTTGGCGCGTTCGGCAAGGCCGAGCGGCAGGGCGCCGCGGGCGCGCGCATCCCCCCAGGTCATGGCGAAGCCGCGATAGTCATTCTCGCCGATCATGCCGAGAGATTGGCCCACACCAAGATCGCTCTTGGCGACCGCCACCGCCTCGGCGACCGGATGGTCGAGCGGCTCCATGTCCGCACGCTTGTAGACCACCGCACGCGCCGCCGACAGCGGCACTTCCAGGCTGGTCAGATGATAGGGCCGGAAGATCGTGAAATAGGGCCCCTTGCCGACCTTGAGGTCGATCATGCGCTCCAGCACACGCGGATGCCGGGTCTCGATGATGCAGAACACGCCGGGCGCCACACCCTTGCCGATCGAGTAATCGACCACGCCCTTGCGATGCAGCACGCCGCCATCCTCGCGCGGGCAAAGCACGCTGGCCAGTTCCTCCAGCGTCGCGGTCGGGCCGTGCATGCCCGGCACGTCGGGCACCAGCCCGGTCGCATTGGCGATCGCCACCATCTCGATCGCCGTCTTCGAGCCGTCGACGAATTCGACCAGCATGCGCGCATTCATGTTGCGCTCGGCCGCCTCCTTCTCGTAGTCGGCCGGCATGGCGTCGATCTTCAGCGGATTGTTCTTGCCCTTGCCGGCGGCGATGATGTTGAAGCCGAGGCTCTTGGCAAAGCCGATGATCTCCAGCGTGCAGGCGGGCTCGTCGCCGGCCGCACCGGTATATACGACGCCAGCCTTACGCGCTTCGTCCTTGAGGAAACGGCCAATGGTGATGTCGGCCTCGACATTGAGCATGACGATGTGCTTGCCGTTCTTCATCACTTCCAGCGCGAACAGCGTGCCGATATTGGGATTGCCCGTCGCGTCGATGATGACGTCGATCCGGCCGGCCGCCGCCAGTGCATGCAAATCTTCGGTCACCGCGATCTTGCCGGCCTCGATGGCGCGGTCGATCGCGGCCGCATTGCCGGCCTGGACGATGTCCGAATGGTCATGGCCAGCGAGCAGCGCCGCGTCGATCGCTGCCTGCGGCCTGACTTCGGAAATAGCGCCGATCCGCATGCCCGGCATCAGCGCGACCTGGACGACGATGTCGGTGCCCATCTGTCCGGCGCCGGCAAGCCCGATGGTGATCGGCCCCTGCTGTTCAGCGCGCTGCAGAAGTTCCGCTGCAAATTGCGGATGGGACATGTCGTTTCCTCCAGTTCCTGACGCGCCGCAGCGTCCGAATCAGTATTTTGAACATTTCTATTTGCAAATGAAAAATATTTCAACCGGCAATTGGGCATTGTCGCTCTGCAATCGGCCGAAGACGATTGGATGAGCGGTCAATCCACACGGCCGTGCCTCCGCAGTCAGAAGGACGCGGCATATTCAGCTTGATTGGGTGCAGCCTTATTGCAGCTCAGCTGCCGATTTCGAAGAAGGGCGCACCAAGCAGGCCGGGAACGACATCGATGCCGAGGCCCGGCCCGTCCGGAATGCCCATGCGGCTGCCCGAAACCGGCGGCATGTTGGATGCGGTGCGCACCGTCACCCATTCGTGGAAGGCAATGGCGTGCAGCCGGCGCTCCTCCGGCGTCGACAGCGACAGATGCGCCATGGCCGATGTGTCGATCTCGGCGCCGCCAGTGTCCTCGACCGTGATCATGAAGCCGAGGTCGACGGCAAGGTCGCGGATCTGGCGCGTTTTGGTGACGCCACCGAGGCGTGAGATCTTCAGCGTCAGCCCGTCGGCCGCGCCCTTGCGATGGATATCGAGCATATCATCAAGCGAGGCGACGGATTCATCGAGCACCATCGGCTTGTCGAGCGAGCGGCGCACCGACAGGCATTCGTCGATCGTCGTGCAGGGCTGCTCGAACGTGTAGTCGATGGTGCGCGTCGCATCCACGAACTGGCGCGCCTGGTAAGACGTCCAACCGGCATTGGCGTCGCAGAAGATGACGGTGCCCTTCGGCACCGCGGCGGCAATGGCCGTGACGCGTTCGATGTCGTCATGGACGTTGCCGCCGACCTTGACTTGCAGCCGATGAAAGCCGTCCTTGACGATGCGCTTGGCGAGTGCGGCCATCGCGTCGACCGTGCCGTGGGTGACGACTTTGTAGAGTTCGGCCGTCTTGCTTTCGCGCCCGCCAAGCAGGGTGACCAGCGGCACGTCGGCGGCGCGCGCCGCGAGATCCGAGCACGCCATGTCGAGCGTCGACTTGACGTAGGGATGGCCCTTGAACACCGTGTCCATCAGCCTGTTGATACTGGCAAGCCCGCGTGGGTCATGGCCAATGAGATGCGGCGCGATCTCGACGACACCGGCGCGAGTACCCGCAGCGAAGGCAGGCGAATAGAAATTGCCAAGCGGCGCCATCTCGCCCCAGCCGGTTAGCCCGCTATCGGCGGTGACGGCGACGATCACCGCGTCGAACGCATCGGCGACACGCCCCTTCGACATGCGGTAGGGCCCGTCGACGAAGGGCTGCACGACATGGTAGGCCTTGATGGTTTTGATCTGCACGTTTTCTGTCCGTTGTCTCTGTTCCGGGATGTCCGTCAAATTTGTCGGGCTCAGCCGCCTCTAGGTCGGCCGGCACGATCGGCACCGGCGCCCTTTGAGCCGCGCTGTTCCAGCCCGCGCGCATAGGCGAGCAGTTCTTCGAAATCCAGGTCGATATGCTCCTTGGCGTGGCGCTGTGCGGCGCGCATGTCGCTGCCCTTGAGCAGCCGTACATAGGTCTCGTGAGCATCTTCGGCAGGCACCGGCTCGTTGCGCGCCCGCTGGTGCAACGCGAAATACATCTGCAGCCGGCTGGTCAGCCGTTGCCACGTTTCAAGCAGCACCGAATTGTCGGCCCATTCGTGGATCAGGCCATGCAGTTGCAGCGCTGTTTCGATCTGCCGCGTCGTGTCCAGTTCGCGCGTCGCCTGCTTCACCGCCGCATGACGCCGGTCGAGTTCGTCGAAGAAGCGCTGGTCGCGAAGCGGCCAGGTCCGCGCGATGGCGAACTCGTCGAGCACCTTGTTGAGCGAATAGGCGTCGTCGATGTCCTTGGCGGTGACGTCGATGACAAAGGTTCCGGCGTAGGGAATGCTGGTCAGGATGCCTTCCTGCACCAGCTCGCGCATCGCCTCGCGCAGCGGCGCGCGGCTCACCCGCATCTGCTCGGAAATCCTGAGTTCGTTGAGCTTCTGTCCAGGTTCCAGCTGGCCGGTCAGGATCGCCCGCCGGAGCAGCCCTACGATCTCGGCCCTGCGTGTCGTATCCGCGATCGGACTGAAATCCAGCTTTGCCATTCGGCTGCTCCAGGGAACCGAAATCAAGACAAGCAGATTGTCGACAATCTAACAAGAGGCGGGTTGTGGATTTCTTGACTTCCGCTTGGCCGGCTGGCTTGCGGCGCCGGCAAGGCCGTCAGGCCGCACGGCCGCAAAAACCGACCCGTCTTTCATCGCTGAACATCACACCGGCTTCTCGAAGCCGGCGTATGTAGCGCTTTCCCCAAGGAATTGCGTAGAACGAAACATAGCAAAACGGCGCCCTTGGCGTGGGAGCCGAGGGCGCCGCGGAACCGGACCTGATGGGGGTTATCAGGTGGCCGGTTTCTCGGGCAGCGGCGAGACCGGCATTCCCGGGCCGATCTTCTGCAGATTGCCGGTAATCACCCGGTCGCCTTCGGCCACACCGCTCAAGATGGCGACCTGATCGCCATTGGTCGGTCCGAGCGAAACGATACGCTGGTCGACCGTGTTGTCCTTGCCAACGACATAGAGGTATTTGCCGAGCTGGCCTGAGCCGAGTGCCGTCTGCGGTACCATCAGCGCATCGGGCTGCTCTTTGACGTGCAGCCGGACGCGGACATATTGGCCGGGCAGCAGCGTGAACTTGCCGTTGCCGATCGTCGCCCGTGCCGTGATGGTGCCGGTCGAGCGATCGATCGTGTTGTCTATGAAGGTAAGATCGCCCTTCTGGCGCGGTTCCGTTTCACCGGGAAGCAGGACGTCGACGCTGATCGGTCCCGCGGCCCGGGCTTCCTCGATCTGTGTCAGGTCCGTTTCGCTCGGATTGAAGGTGACGTAGATCGGATCGAGCTGCACCAGCGAATTGAGCACGGTGCCGGCAACGCTGACCAGCGTTCCAACGGAAGCCTGGCTGCGTCCGATGCGTCCCGCGAACGGGGCACGGATTTCGGTATAGCTCAAATTGAGCTCGGCGGTCCGCAAGGCGGCCTGGTTCACGGCGAGCGAGGCCTGAGCCTCACGCAAGGTGCTGGTGCGCTGGTCGAACACGTCCTTGGCGAGATAGCCGCTCTTGGCGAGTTCGCTGCCGCGCCCGAGATTGGAGCGCGCATAGTCGAGCGTCGCCGTGTCGCGCTGGATAAGCGCCTTCGCCTGCTCGAGGGCAGCCTGAAAATCCTCCGGCGCGATCTTGTAGAGAAGGTCGCCCTTCGCCACGTCGCTGCCGTCGGTGGCGACCTGCTCCTGCAGATAACCCGGCACGCGCGCCTGCAGCGTGATGCTGCGGATCGGCTCCACCCGGGCGGCGTAGTCGAGATAGATCGGGATCGTCTTCTTGACGACGCTCACCACCGGCACCGGCATGACAAAGGCTTCCGGCTTGGGTGTCGCCGCCCCGGCTGTGCCCGCGTTGAGGCTGAGGCTGCCCATGTCGAGCAGGTGAACGCTCGCCACCGAAATCGCCCCAAGGGCGACGGCCGTTCCCAGCGCGATTTTCCATTTACGCATGATCAATTCTCCAGTCCTATTCGGCGGCTTCGGCCAATGGCTCGAAGGCGGGTTCGGCAGTTGGTTGTTCGGTCGCTTCGGAAACCGGTTCGCTCTCGCTGCGGCGCTCGCGCAGCTGCTCGATCACCGCATAGAAGACCGGCACGAACACCAGCGACAGGATCGTCGCCGCGACCATGCCGCCAAAGACGGTGGTGCCGATCGACTGCCGGCTTGCGGCACCTGCACCTGTAGCGAACATCAGCGGCAGCACGCCGAGGATGAAGGCGAAGGCGGTCATCAGGATCGGTCGCAGCCGAAGCCGCGCCGCTTCCATCGCGGCGTCGACGATGCTGAGGCCTTCTTCGCGCCGGCGCCGGGCAAACTCGACGATCAGAATCGCGTTCTTGGCCGCCAGTCCGATCAGCATGACGAACCCGATCTGCGAATAGACGTCGATCTGCATGCCGCGCAGCCACAGCACGACGAACGCACCGAACAATGCGAGCGGCACCGCCAGCAGCACCATGAACGGCATCGCCCAGCTCTCATATTGCGCGGCGAGGATCAGGAAGACGAAGACGATCGCGAGACCAAAGACAACGGATGCGATCGATCCCGCCTTGAGCTCCTGATAGGTGATGCCGGTCCATTCGTAGCCGAAGTCTCTCGGCAACGCCGTGGCAGCGGCACGTTCCATTGCCGCCACCGCCTGGCCGGACGAAAAGCCGGGCGCGGCGCCGCCATTGATCAGGGCCGACGCATTGTTGTTGTAATGCGGCACGGTCTCGGGGCCGACGATCGGCACAAGCTTGCCCAGCGTGCTCAGCGGCACCATCCCACCCGACGCATTGCGGACATAGAGCCGCGATATGTCGGCCGGACCGGCGCGAGAATCCTTGTCGGCCTGGATCGTTACCCGGAAGGTGCGGCCGAACAGGTTGAAATCGTTCACATAGAGCGAGCCGAGATAGATCTGCAGCGTATTGAACACGTCCGGCAGGTTGAGCCCGAGCAGCTTCGCCTTGGCGCGATCGAGATCGTAGTTGAACTGCGGCGTCGAGGTCGAGAACGACGAGAACAATTGCTGTGGGTTGAGCTCGGGCTGCTTGCGCGCCTCGGCAATCACCGCTTGCGTCGCATCGTTGAGCGCCACGCTGCCGCGGCCGGTCAGGTCCTCGACCTGGAACTCGAAGCCACCAGTGGTGCCGATGCCCGGGATCGACGGCGGATCGAAGCTCAGCGCAAAAGCCTCCGGAATTTGCAGCAGCTTGTTGCGCACGTCGGCGACGAGCTTAGAGGCGCTCTGGTCGGGGCCGCGTTCGTCCCATGGCTTCAGGATCGCGAATTCGACCGCCGAGTTCGACTGCGCGGCGCTGGTCAGGAAGTTCAAGCCGCTGATCGAGCCGACGATGTCGACGCCGGGCGTGTTCTGCAGGATGTCGCGTGCCTTTTGCGCCACCGCGTCGGTGCGTTCCAGCGAGGCCCCGTCGGGGAGCTGGATGACGACGAAGAAATAGCCCTGGTCCTCGACCGGAAGGAAGGTCGAGGGCAGGCGCTGCCAGACGAAATAGGTCGCGACAAGTCCGGCCGCGAACACGCCAAGCATGATCCAGCGCAGGCGGATGAGAATGCGCACACCATTCGCATAGGCATGCGCCAGCCGTTCGAAGCCCATGTTGAACCAGCGGAACAGCACGAACTGCGTTTCCGGCCGGTGGCGCAGGAAGGCGGCGCTGAGCGACGGGGTAAGCGTCAGCGAGACGAAGGCCGAGATGCCGAAGGAGATCGCCACCGTCAGGGCGAACTGGTTGTAGAGCCGGCCGGACACGCCGGGAATGAAGGCAACCGGCACGAACACAGCCATCAGCACGGCGGTCGTGGCGATGATCGGGCCAGTGACCTCGGCCATCGCCGTGCGCGTGGCAGCCAGAGGTTTGAGACCGGCCTCAAGTTGGCGTTCAACATTCTCGACGACGACGATGGCGTCGTCGACGACGAGGCCGATCGCCAGCACCATGCCGAGCAGGCTGAGCATGTTCAGCGAGAAGCCAAGCATATGCATGACGGCCAGCGTCGCCACCAGCGACACCGGAATTGCGATCGTCGGGATGATCGTGGTGCGCCAGCTTTGCAGGAAGATAAACACCACGGCGACGACCAGGACCAGCGCTTCGCCGAGCGTGATCAGCACGTCGTGCATCGAGGCCGAAACGAAACGTGTCGTATCGTAATGCATGGCGTAGCTGACGCCCTTCGGGAAACGGGCCGACAGCTCCTGCATCTTGTCCTTGACGCGCTGCTGCAGATCGAGCGCGTTGGAGCCCGGCATCTGGTAGACCGCGAGCACCACCGTCGGGTCCTTGCCGAAGAAGGCCGACGACGAATATTGCAGCGCACCGAGTTCGATGCGCGCAACGTCGCGCAGCCTGACCAGCGAGCCGTTGGCGGTATTGGCCCGCACGACGATGTCGCCGAACTCCTTGGGATCGCTCAGCCTGCCGACGGCGTTGACCTGCATCTCGAAGGCAGTGCCGGCCGGAGCCGGTGATTGCCCGATCTTGCCGGCCGCCACCTGGACGTTCTGCTCGGCGACGGCGTTCTGCACGTCGACGGCAGTAATGCCGAGATTGGCGAGCTTGTCGGGGTCGAGCCAGATGCGCATCGAATAGCGCCGCTCGCCGAAGATCTGCACGTCGCCGACGCCGGGCAGGCGCTTCAGCGGATCGACCACCTGCAGATAGGCGAGGTTGCTCAGCGCGACCGGGTTGACGGAACCGTCCGGCGAGGTGAGGTCGACGATCAGGACGAAGTTCGGGTTCTGCTTCTTGATCGTCACGCCGCCCTGGTTGACGATGGCCGGCAACGAGGAAGCCGCCTGCGAAACGCGGTTCTGGACGTCGACGGCCGCCGTGCTCAGATCGTAGCCGACGTCGAAGGTGATGGTGATCGTCGACGAGCCGTCATTGGAGCTCGACGACGACATATAGGTCATCCCCTGGACGCCGTTGATCTGCTGTTCGAGCGGCGTCGTCACCGTGTCGGCGACGACCTGCGCGCTGGCGCCCGGGTAATGGGCGCTGACCACGACCTGGGGCGGCGTGATGTCGGGAAACTGCGAGACGGGAAGGAGGAAATAACAGATCGCTCCGGCGAGCACCATGATGATGGCGATCGCCGACGCAAAGATCGGACGATGAATGAAGAAGTTTACCATGATATGCACGCCTCGCCCGATGCTCTGGCCCGGCCAAACGCCCTGGCTACCCTGGAAAGCCGCCGGCTGCGTGTTGAGCCGGAATCTTCGAGAAAGCCGAAATCTTCAAGGCGGCGCGGCGCATTGCGGCGCTCGGCCTGTTCGTCCGCCAGCGCACGCAGCATCGCCTCGAAGGACCGCGGGTCGACGCGGTCGGCCTTCATCAGCATGCGGATCATCGGATCCCTCACGACTTCATCGATCGTCAGATCATTGCGCTGCGACATCGAAGCGGCTCCTGGTTTTTGGCGATCCGCGGCAAGCCCCGGATCGGGTGTTTTCTTGCTCGCCGGCCGAGGCCGTAAGGTGCGGTTCGTCCCCTTGCCGATCGGGGCGGGGCTGGTGGCCGGCACTTGCGAGTTTGACATGATGCAATGCGGGTGTTACAGGTAAGTAACATCTCTAACGTTACAGACCGGTAACACCCTAGTCAAGAGGTGCACCGAGGGAATTTCGGGAAACGCAATCACGGAGGTTTTGATGACAGACGGTGTTGTGGAGCGTGTTCGCCCCCGGGACAGGATCCTGGAGACGGCACGGGACATGTTTCACAAGCATGGCATTCGCGGCGTCGGCATCGACGCCATCACCGAGGCCGCCGGCACCAACAAGATGACGCTCTACCGGCATTTCGAGTCCAAGGACGACCTGATCATCGAATGTCTGCGGGCGACCGCTTGCAGCGCCAACGCGATGTGGGAAAAGTTCGAGGCCGAGAATCCGGGCGACAAGCTGGCGCAGCTGCATGCCTGGGTCCGGATGGCGGCCGATTGCCTGATGTCGGATCGTCGCGGTTGCGACATGGCCAACGCCGCCATCGAGCTGAGCGAGGCCGATCATCCGGCAAGGCAAGTGATCAAGGAACTCAAGGAAGCGCAGCGCGAGCGGCTGGTCTCGCTGTGTCGCGATGCCGGCATCGGCCAGGCCGAGCTTCTTGCGGACACGCTGTCGCTGTTGCTCGAGGGCGCCCGCGTCAGCCTGCAAAGCGTTGGCGCCGAGGGTCCGAGCGCGCAGTTCGTCCGCATGGCGGAAGGCCTGATCACGTCTTTCAGGGCCAGATAGCGGCGAAACGACACGTGGCGTTTCGATTGCGGGCCGCGCCGCCGGGTGATGTCTCGTCCCATCGCGATGTGCCATCTCGCGTCTCCTGTGCCGATCCTCCGCACCATGGCCGGCGCGGCGTTGATTGCTGGTCGTGAGGCAGGATAGGGCCGCCGGCGAACCGGTGAGAGTGACAAGTGTGACAGGATTCTGCCCGACAAGCCGCGGCGGTCGCAGCGAAGCTCATCGATCCGCGGATCAGCAAACGTGTCCGGTGCTGTCCCGACCGCAAGCATTGGCCGCTATCCCGGAGCTGGAACAAAAAAAGCCCGCTGCCGGGAGGAGGTGGCAGCGGGCTCGATTTCGAATACGGCACGGGAGGAGGTGTGCCGCACTCAGCGTCGGCATCGCATCTGGGAGGAGTAGATGGCCGACACCTGCGAAACTATCGATTGCCCAATGATTCGGCAACCACAAAAGTTGCATAGGTGATGTGCAGATTTGCGGTATCAACCGAATTTTAACCATCGAGGCCCGAGCGACCATCGCCTCGCGCGACATCACTGCACCGGGACATTTTCCTTGAAGATCAGGCGCGGCTCGATAAATTTTCGCGTCAGATAGGGCGCCGACGAGGCGATCGAGCCGAGCAGGCGAATGACCGACTGTTCGGCAATCAGCCGCGCATTCTGGTCGATGACGACGTCGAGCAGATCGTCGACGAGATAGCCGCGCGTCTCGCGCGTCAGATCATGGCAGATGAACACCGGCTTCGTCTGCGGCCTGACTTCGAGCAATGCTTTTGCCACGCCCGAGCGCCCGGCGCCGATACAGTAGATGCCGAGCAGCTCCGGCTCGCTGTGCAGCGCCTTCATGGTCGCGGTATAACTGGCCTCCGGCTCATCGTTGATCTCAACGGCGCTTGTGACCGTCAGATTGGGGAACTCCTCGCCGAGCACGGAACGAAAGCCCATCTCGCGTTCCTCATGGCCGCGGTAGGAGCGTGAGCCGACGACCATCGCCAGATGGCCCTGGCGGCCGCCGAGGAACCGTCCCATCAGCAGCGCCGCGGTGCGGCCGGCCACCCGGTTGTCGATGCCGACATAGGCCGAGCGGGGCGCACCCGGAACATCGGACACCAGCGTGACCAGGCGGATGCCGGCCTCGACGATCTCGCGCAAGATGTTGCGCGTTCTCGGATGATCGATGGCGATGACGCCGACGCCGTTCGCCTTGAGCGAGAGGTTTTCGACGGCCGCCTGCAAGGCGCTCGGCGAGATGCCGGCGAGCTTGTGGATGCGGCAGGAGGCGACCAGCGGCAGGCGCGCCGCATAATCCTCGATGTGCCTGGCCAGATCGGCCATGAAGGCATTGCTGCCGATCGGCAGGAAGAATTCGAGATGCGCCGGCCGCGATGGCAACGCGACCTGGTCGACGACCGGCAGATAGCCGAGCTGCTTGGCCGCCTCCATCACGCGCTGCCGGTTGGCGGCACTGGCCCCCGGCCGGTTGTTGAGCACGCGGTCGACCGTCGCGGTCGACAGGCCGCAGCTCCTGGCAATATCCGAAACGGTGGCTTTCATGTCGCAACCATGTGGCGATGCGATCCAGTGCCTCGACGATCAGCCCGACCCCCGGCTGCTCAGCCGGGCCGTTGCGTGCCCTCGACCAGCGCGTCATGGATCTCCTTGTCCGACATGCCGGTGATGACACGTTCGACTTCGGCGACGCTGGTCTTCTTCGGGTCAATATCGTCGGCGACCACCTTACCGCGGCGCATGACGACGATGCGGTCGACCACCTGGAAGACATGATGGATGTTGTGGGCGATGAAGATGCAGGAATGGCCGGAATCGCGGGCGCTGCGCACGAAGCTCAGCACGCCTTGCGTTTCGGCGACGCCGAGATTGTTGGTCGGCTCGTCGAGGATGATGAGGTCGCTGTCGAAATGCATGGCGCGCGCAATCGCCACCGCCTGCCGCTCGCCACCGGAGAGCGAGCCGATCGGCGTCGTCGGCGGGATGTTCTTCGAGATGCCGACCTGCTTGAGCAGGTCGCGGGCAACCACGTTCATTGCCTCCTGGTCCATCCGATTGAGGAAGCGCGGCGGCTTGATCGGCTCGCGCCCGAGAAACAGGTTGCGGGCGATCGACAGCTGCGTCACCAGCGCCGAGTCCTGGTAGATCGTCTCGATGCCATGCGCGATGGCGTCGCTGGTAGTGCGCAAATTCACCTTCTTGCCGCGGATGAAGATATCGCCGCTGGTCAGCGGGACCGCGCCCGACAGCACTTTGATCAGCGTCGACTTGCCGGCGCCGTTGTCGCCGAGCAGGCCGACGATCTCCCTTTCGTTGACATGGAAATTGGCATCAACCAGCGCCTGCACGCGGCCATAGGACTTGCGGATATTTTCCATGCGGACAAGCGGTTCGGCCATGGTTCAAGTCCCTGCCTGATGCCGGCGTTCCAGCCATGAATGGAGCGCCATCATGCCGAGGATGATGGCGCCGATGAAAATATTATAGGCAAGGCCCGGCACACCGATCAGCACGATGCCGTTGCGCATCACGCGCAGGATCAGGATACCGAGCACCGTGCCGATGATTGTGCCGCGCCCGCCTGTCAGCGCCGTGCCGCCGATCACCACCATGGCGATGACTTCGAGCTCGTAGCCGGTGCCGCTGTTGGGGTTGGCCGCCGAGGTGCGCAGCGAGGAGATGACCCCGGCAAGCGAGGCCAGGATCGACGACAGGATGAACAGGCCGATCTTGACACCGCTGACATTGACGCCGCGCGCCCTTGCAGCACTCGGGTTGCCGCCGGCTGCCTGGATCCAGTTGCCTGTCCGGCTCTGCGTCAGCACGTAACCGAGCGCGATTGCGGCGGCGATGAACCAGAACAGCGACATGTAGATACGGAACGGCCCGATGAAGAAATCGCCGACCAGCGCTTCCGCCAGCCAGCTGCCCTCGGCGCTCCAGGTCCGCTGCGGAAACCCGTTGGTGACGAACAAAGCGGTGCCGCGCACCACCAGCAGCATGCCCAGCGTCACCAGGAAGGACGGGATCTTGAGCTGCGTCACGAACCAGCCATTGACCAGTCCAATGAACGCAGCGACCACCAGCGCAATGACGAAAGCAGCTTCCAGCGAGGCGACGCCGCTGTTGAACAACGTCCACATCAGGACCGGCGAGAAGCCGAACACCGAGCCGACCGAGAGATCGAATTCGCCTGATGTCATCAACAGCGTCATCGCCAGCGCGATCAGCCCGAGCTCGACCGTGAAGGCCAGCGTGTTCGAGATGTTTTGCGGCGACAGGAAGTCGTGGTTGATGCCCCAGAACACGGCGATCTCGATGACGAGCAGCACGAACGGCCCGAACTCGGGCCGCGCGATCGAGCGTTGGATAAGAGAACGATTTTCCACCTTGGACCCGCGATAGGATTGGATTTGGCCGCGACCGCAACCGGCTTCGGCGGAATGATGAGACAGTCACGGCCGCCGAAGCGGCCGTGACCAACTCGATCGCGGATTTATTTGCCGGACAGGATCTTGTCGTAGACTGCCGCGGTGTCCTTCTCGTAGAGCGCGCCGGTGATCACGTCGAAGCCGGGCGGAATACCGCTCGCCGCCATGTTGGCGAGCGAGAGCGCGACGTAGCTGGTCGCCTGCGGATCCTGCCACTGCGCGGCATTGACGTAGCCGTTCAGCACTTCCTGGGTGGTGTCGAGCGAGTTGCCCCAGCCGACGACCGGGATTTCGCCCGGCTTGACGCCGACCTGGTCGAACACCCGCTTGATCGAACCGGTGACAAGGTCGCCGAGGCCGATAACCGCCTTGACCTTGGCCCTGTTGGCAGTGAGGTAATCGACCATGCGGTTGATCACTTCGGCCTGGTCGAGCGTCGCTTCGGTGATTTCGTAGGTGATGCCGAGCGGCTCGAACACGCTCTTGATGCCTTCCTCTTCCTGGACGCCATAGGTGGCGCCGGGAATCTCGACCGGCATCCAGACGAAGTCGCCCTTCTTCACAAGGCCCTTGTCGACCAGATACTGCGCCCAATGTTTGCCGAAGGTGACGTTGTCGCCGCCGACATAGGCGTTGAAGTCCGCCTTCGGGTCGGGCGTGTTGAAGTTGATGATCGGGATGTTCGCCGCCCGCGCTTCCTTGGCGATCTCGACAAGGCTGCCCGGATCAGGGCTGGTCGTGGTGATGCCGTCGGCCTTGGCGGAAATCGCGGCGCGAACAGCCTCCTGCTGCGACGCCACGTCGCCATTGTGGAACGACGTATTGACGGTGTTGCCGGTGTCCGCCGCCCATTGCTTGGCGCCGGCAAGGAAGTAGGTCCAGACCGGATCGGCCGGGCCGCCATGCGAAATCCAGTAGAACGTCTTGGCCTGTGCCGCGGCCGGAATGGCCAGCGCCACCACCAAGCCAAGTACAAGCAGTCTTAGCCTCGTCAGCATTTGATTTCCTCCCATTTGAACCGAACTCCTCCTCCGACGACGATCGCGGCCAAAAACCGTGCGCGGCCAAAGCCGTGATCGCATTTACCAGCGTCGACCTGGGCGCATTAGAGCATTCCCTTTTTTGATCGATGGCAAGCCTCGATTGCCAATGGACGTTGGCGCAAGGCACCGCGCCATCAGCAATCCCATCAGATTGCATCAGTTTGGCTGGTATTTTCCAGGCGGCCGACGATCGGCCTTGCGACCGTCATGCAATCCCGCGCGGCGGCGCGCCGAGCACGTGTTGCTCTAGGTCGATAAGCGTCCCGGTCATCAGCCCGGAGGCGTCGCTGAGCAGGAACAGCGTTAGCTGGGCGACTTCGTCCATGGTCAGCAATCGACCAAGCGGCAGGCCGGCGGCGGCAATCTTTGCCCAGTTTTCGCCCTTGCCCAGCGTGCGCGCCTGCATCTCTTGTTCGGCCGGCGTCGCTACCCAGCCCATGTTGATGCCGTTGACGCGGATGCGATCGGAAAGATGCGCGTTGGCAATGTTTCTGGTCAGCGTCGAAAGCGCGCCCTTGGTTGCGGAATAGATGGCAAGGTCCGGCGCACCGCAATGCGCATTCACCGACAGTATGTTGACGATGGCCCCCGCCGCCCGCCGTGTCTTCATGTCGGCTACGGCCGCCTGCATGAGGAAGAACGGCGCGCGCGCATTGACGGAAAATAACCTGTCCCAGTCGTCGATTGTGCCAGTTTCCAGCGAGGCCCGGTCGGTGAGGGCCGCGGCGTTCACCAGACAATCGATGCGGCCGAGTCTTTTGATCGCTTCCGCCATGACAGCTGCAGGCGCGGCCGGATCTGCAAGATCGGCCTGGATGAAGACGACGGGCCGGCTTGGTCGTGAAAGCTCTTCGGCGATGCGTCTGCCACGCTCGGCATTGCGGCCGACAATGGCGATCCCTTCGCCGCCGTCGGCTGAGGCCAGCCGGGCGATGGTCTCGCCAAGCCCTTGCGTTCCGCCGGTAACGACAAGGGTCTTGCCCTCAAGAGCGACGATCAATGGACTCTCCCGAATGCCGACGAGCAGGTAATTTCCAATCAGAGAATTCTAGAAACTATCGGATGTTAGGCTGCGGGACTAGATGAGGTCGGCCCTGGCGAGGTCGCGCATCAGGTGGCTGGCGCCGTAGGTCCAGTGCGGACAGTCGGGCGACAGCCGCACGCGGTTGACCAAGGCGCCGAATTTCTCCGACGAGATGGTGACGATGTCGCCGACCTTGTGGGTAAAGCCCTTGCCTGTTTCGCCCCGATCCTTCGACGGCACGAACATGGTGCCGAGATAAAGTGCCAGCCCGTCGGGGTATTGATGATGCGGCCCCATGGCGGCGGCGACCAACTCTTCCGGCGAGCGGCTGATCTCGGCCATCGAACTGGCGCCCTCCAGCGAGAACCCATCCTCGCCCTCGACCTTCAGGCGTACGATCGCCTGCTTCACGTCGCCAATGGAAAACGTCTCATCGAACAGCCGGATAAAGGGGCCAAGTGCTGCCGAAGCGTTGTTGTCCTTGGCTTTGCCGAGCAGCAGCGCCGAGCGCCCCTCGACGTCGCGCAGATTGACGTCGTTGCCGATCGTCGCCCCGACAATCCTGCCGCTGCTGGCGGCAATCATGGCGATCTCCGGCTCCGGATTGTTCCATGTCGAAACCGGATGCAGGCCGACATCGGCGCCGAAGCCGACCGAGGCCATCGGCTGGCACTTGGTGAAGATCTCGGCATCGGGGCCGATGCCGACTTCCAGATATTGCGACCAGGCGCCGCGCGCAATCAGCTTGGCCTTGATCTCCATCGCTTCCGGCGAGCCGGGCTTGAGCTTCGACAGATCGTGGCCGATCAGCCCGGCGATGTCGGCGCGAATGGCGTCGGCCTTTTCCGCCGAACCGCGCGCCTGCTCCTCGATCACCCGTTCGAGCAGGCTGACGACAAAGGTGACGCCAGACGCTTTGATCGCCTGCAGGTCGACGGGGGACAGCAGGTACGGTTTCCCCGGATCGCGCGCTGTCTCGAAACTGCTGGCGGCAATGGCATCGAGCGGGCCGATCGGCCGCCCCTTGGCCGAGCGGACGTGCCCCGCCGGATCCGGCAATTCGCAAACGTCGCGCACGGTCGGCGCCACATTTGACGTGATATCGAAGACCGTGCCGTCACGCACCGTGACCACCAGCGGATGGGAAGCATCGCTCGCCCTGGCGCGGCCCACGAAGAGGCCTTCGGCGGGCAAATGTGTGGCGTTCGTCATGGCTTACATTTCCTGTTGTCTTGTCCTTCGGCCGCGGCACTTTCAACAAATTCCCGCCAAAGGTCTATCCCGCCTGCAGGACGAGCTTTGTCAATTCTTTCAAGCGGTCTTCGCATCGCCGGACCTTGATTGAGCCTGACGTGCGCCAACGGCGACGGAAAACGCTCTTTCAAAATAATGAAACCGTCGCTAGGGTTTTCACCTACTGAAATCTCCAGGTGACGCTTGCCCGTACGGTTTTCCGATCCAATCTGGCAGAAGCCGCGGACAGCCACCGCGTTCCAGTCGCTTTTTCCCGCCGGCCAATGCGTCGATGTCGTTATCGTCGGCGGCGGTATCATGGGGCTGTCGACAGCCTTGCACGCTGCCCGGCTCGGCCTTGCCGTCCAGGTGCTGGAGGCCGGCGAAATTGGCAATGGCGCATCCGGCCTGAACGGCGGTCAGGTCATTCCCGGCCTGAAATACGATCCGGACTGGCTGCTGGAGCATTTTGGTCTCGAACGCGGCGAAGCGCTCGTCAACTTTGCCGCCTCGACCGCTGACACCGTCTTCGAATTGATCCGCGACGAAAGACTGGCGGTGCCGTTCGTCCGCAATGGCTGGATCCAGGCCGCGCATACCGAGACCGCGCTGAAAGCGGCGGCAAGCCGGGATCGGCAGTGGCGGGCGCGCGGCGCCGATGTCCGGCTGCTGAGCGCGACGGAGATCGCGACGATGACCGGCGCGCAAGGCTATCTCGGCGGCTGGCTCGATCGCCGCGCCGGTGTCATCGATCCGCTCGCCTACACGTCGGAACTGGCGCGCGTCGCTGTAGCGGCGGGCGTGAAAATCGCCGAACGCCAGAACGTGATGCAGATCAGCCAGAATGCCGGCATTTGGCACGTTTCTACGGAAAGCGGCGCCGAACTCAAGGCCAAGGCGATTGTCCTGGCGACCAACGCCTATACCGGCGGCCTGCTTCCCGGCCTCGCCGAGACGATCGTCCCGCTGCATTCCTTCCAGATCGCGACAGCACCGCTATCGTCCAATCTCGCGGCGGCTATCCTGCCGGAAGGGCAGGCAGTGTCGGATTCGCGCCGCATCCTCGTCTATTACCGCAAGAGTGCCGATGGCCGGCTGGTGCTCGGCGGACGCGGCCGCATGGCCTTGCCGAACGGCCCGGCCGACTGGGCGCATCTGGAGCGCGCGCTGCTGCGGCTTTATCCGGCGCTGTCAGACATTGCCATTGAAAAGCGGTGGTTCGGCCGAGTGGCAATGACGCCGGACCATCTTCCGCATATCCACGAGCCAGAGAAGGGTCTGCTGGCGGTGGTTGGCTGCCAGGGCCGCGGCATCGGCCTGATGACCGCGCTTGGCGAGCGCATCGCCTCCTATTTGTCGAGCGGCGACACCAGGCAATTGCCGTTCCCGGTCTCGCCGATCCGACCGATCCCGTTTCACGCCTTTCGGCAGGTCGGCGTCGCCGCGACCATCGCCTGGTACCGGATGCTGGACGCGTTCGAACGCTGACGTTCATGCCCAAGCATGAAACAGCTTGACAATTTCATAAATATGAAAAAAGCTTAATCGATTTCAAATTTCGATGGACAGCCGATGTCGACCATCGTCGTAACGCAGTCGTTGCCGGAAACCCGGTCTTCGCCGGCCTTCCGCTTCGCCATGCTGCTGCCCGGCGGGCTGGTCACCTTCTTGCTGATCCTTTTCGCCCTTGGCCTGGTGTTCTTTCTCGCCTTTCGCGGCAATGACGGCTCGCTGCTGGGGGCTGGTTTCACCCTTGCGAATTTCGTCACTGTGGCCACCGATCCGCTGTACTGGACGGTGACGCTGCGCTCGCTGGGTATCGCCGGCCTGGTGACGCTGGCAACCGTCGTCACCGCCTATCCCGTTGCCTACTATCTGGCTTTCCATGCCGGGCGGCGGCGCGGGCTGCTGTTGTTCCTGCTGACCCTGCCGTTCTGGACCAGCTATCTCCTGCGCGTCTTCGCCTGGAAGATCGTGCTTGCCTATAATGGCGTGCTGAACTCGGCGCTGATCGAAAGCGGCATCTGGTCGGAGCCGACATTGGCCTTCCTTAATACGCCGGCAGCGGTCGTCGTCACGCTCGCCCACGCTTATGCGCCGTTCGCCATCCTGCCCATCTATGTGGCGCTGGACACCATCCCGAAGTCGTTGCTCGAGGCCGCTTCCGATCTCGGCGCAAAACCATTCACCAGCTTCCGCCGCATCGTGCTGCCCAATTCGATGCCGGGCGTGCTGGCGGCCGCTCTCGTCGTCTTCGTGCCGACCGTCGGCGATTATGTGACGCCGGCGCTGGTCGGCGGCCCTGCCAGTACAATGATCGGCACACTGATCCAGGCCGAGTTCGGCAAGGCCAATGACTGGCCGTTCGGCGCCGCACTCGCCGTCGCCGTCATGCTGGTCATTCTCGCCGTGGTGCTGGTGGTGCGCTTCGCCGACCGGCGATACGGCAGCCGCACATGAACACGGCGCGTATCGATGCAAGGCAGGGCGGCGGCTGGCTGGGTGTCTATGTCCTTGCCTATCTGGTGTTCCTGTATCTGCCGATATTGCTGATCCCGCTGTTTTCCTTCAACAATTCGATCCAGGCGGCATTTCCGCTGCAAGGCTTCACACTTGAGTGGTACGGCACACTTTACGGCAATTCGGCGCTGTCCGGTGCGCTTGCCACCAGCCTCGTCATCGGCGCCATTGCCGCCAGCGGCGCAACACTCTGCGGCATCACCGTGTCCTATATGGACCTCTACGGTCGCTCGCCGCTGGCCGCCACGATCAGTGCCATTGCGCGGCTGCCGATCCTGATCCCCGGCGTCATCGTCGGCATCTCGCTGTTGATCCTGGTCAATCTCGCCGGTTTCGGGCCGTCGCGCATTGCCATTGTGCTCGGCCACGTATTGGTGGCGCTGCCGACGACGGTGGTGGTCATGCGCA
Source organism: Mesorhizobium sp. M1182 (assembly GCF_040318335.1). Lineage (NCBI taxonomy): Bacteria > Pseudomonadati > Pseudomonadota > Alphaproteobacteria > Hyphomicrobiales > Phyllobacteriaceae > Mesorhizobium > Mesorhizobium sp. M1182. Next base: position 310,899 of record NZ_JAMYMD010000001.1, on the reverse strand, counting down.
GCCGCTTCGCCGCCATCCCGAAGACCATCCGCGAGGCAGCGCTCGACCTCGGCGCCTCGGACTGGACGACCTTCAGACGGGTGATGCTGCCGCTCAGCCTGCCCGCCATTATTTCGGCGTTCATGCTGGCCTTCCTGACCTCGTTCGACGAGTTTATCGTCGCCTTCTTCCTTGCCGGCACCGAGCCGACGCTGCCGCTTTATATCTGGAGCCAGCTGCGCTTCCCGAAATCGCTGCCGACCGTCATGGCGCTCGGCACGGCGATCCTGGCCGTGTCGTTCGTCATCGCCGCACTCGCCGAAATCCTGCGCCATCGCGGGCTTGCCGCCACCCGGCGGCCAGCGCCCGCCAGCCTGTCAAAACCAGAAGAAACCGAAAGAGGAGAACTGCAATGGCATTCGACTTGAAATCGATAACGGCAAAGACAGCGAAAACCGGACTGGCTGCCTTCGCGCTGGCGCTTGCATCGACTGCCGCCTTTGCCGGCGACAAGCTGCAATATTTCACCTGGTCGGGCTATGAACTGCCCGACTTCAACAAGAGCTTCCTCGCCGCGCACCCCGATGGTGTCGAAGCCTCGATGTTCGGCGACGACGATGACGCCTTCACCAAGGTCAAGGCCGGCTTCCGCCCCGATGTCGCGCACCCTTGCTATGACAAGGTGGCGCGCTGGAACAAGGAAGGCCTGCTGCAGCCGATCGACACCAAGCGCATCAAGAACTGGGATTCGATCTTCCCGGTCTTCAAGAACCTGCCCGACCTGCAGGCCGGCGACGGCAAGGTCTGGATGGTGCCGTGGGACTGGGGCAATACCTCGATCCTCTACCGCACCGATCTGGTGAAGAACCCGGAAGCCAGTTGGAACCTGCTCTGGGACAAGCAATATGCCGGGCGCATGGCGACCATCGATGCCGTCCACGACACACCGGTGGTGGCGGCCCTTCTGGCCGGCGTCAATCCATTCGACATGACACCGGAACAGATGAACAAGGTGGCGGAGAAACTGCGCGAGCAGCGCCCGCTGCTCTCGAACTACACCACTGACATGACCTCGGTCGAACAGGCACTGGCGAGCGGCCAGCTGGTCGCGGCCATGACCTGGAACGCCTCGGCCACCTCGCTGAAGAAGCAGGGCGTGCCTGTAGAGTTCATGAAGCCGAAGGAAGGCATGCTGACCTGGGCTTGCGGCTTCGTCATGCTCAAGGACGCCAAGAACGTCGATCTTGCTTATGACTTCATCAACAGCCGGCTGGAAACGGATTCCGGAAAGTATCTGATCCAGGCCTACGGCTATGGCAGCTCGACCAGCTCGGCTTTCGCCGCTGTGCCGAAGGAGGAGTTGGAGAAACTGCAGCTGCCTTCCGATCCCGAGGTGATGCTGAAGACCACGATCTTCACCGGGCCGATGAAGCAGAATGACGAACTCGCCAAGATGTTCGAGAAGGTCAAGGCAGGCGGCTGAGTTCGCTCTTCCTTCTCCCCTTGCGGGAGAAGGTGTCGCCGAAGGCGACGGATGAGGGGTGTTCCAGATGGCACCGACAGCACTCCGGCCAACACCCCTCATCCGTCTCGGCGCCTCGCGCCGATCCACCTTCTCCCACAAGGGGAGAAGGGAAACCTAACCAAACAAGGACGAACGAATGGACATGCTGGACGAAGCGGCTGAGAAGCCGAAGGACGACGCCGACGTCAGGGTCGGCCGGCGCGTGCGAGCGCTCAGGCTGGAGCGCAATCTCTCGCTGGCCGAACTTGCCGCCAAGGCCGGTGTCTCGATAGGTGCGCTAAGCCAGATCGAGCGCGGCATGTCGTCATTGCGGGTCCGCGTGATCTGGCCGCTTGCCGCCGCCCTCGATATAGAGCCGTCAGCGCTGATCGCTGACGGCAAGGATGTCGGCAACGATCTTTATTGTGTGCGCGCCAACAGCCGGCGTCAGATCCCGGTCAAATCGGAAGGCATCGCCAAGGCGCTGCTGTCGCCGCCGGCCGCCACGCTGACCGGCATGCTGGTGACCGTTGACGCCGGTGGCGGCACCGCCGAAGCTTACGCCCATGCCGGCCATGAATTCGGCTTCGTCCTGTCGGGCGAGGTCGAGCTGGTGGTCGATTCGACCAGATACGGGCTGAAGGCCGGCGACAGCTTCGCCTTCAAGAGCACGTTGCTGCATGCCTTCCGCAATCCGGGCAGCGAGCGCTGCCAGATTCTGTGGGTCAACACCACCAAACCGTCCGAGGTTCGCGATGGCGCCTGATCCGCTCGTCCGGCTGGACAAGGTCTCCAAGATTTTCCCCGGCGGCATCATCGGGCTCGACGCCGTCGATCTCGATATTTCGCGCGGCGAGTTCCTGACCCTGCTCGGACCGTCCGGCTGCGGCAAGACCACCAGCCTGCGGGTCATCGCCGGCTTCGAGAGCCCGTCGAACGGCAGGGTCCTGCTCGAAGGCCGCGACATCACAGCGCTCAGGCCCTTCGGCCGTCCCGTCAATACCGTGTTCCAGGACTACGCGCTGTTCCCACACATGAACGTTGCCGAAAATGTCGGCTTCGGCCTGTCGCTGCGCAAGCTCTCCGGTGCCGAACAGGCAAAGCGCGTCGGCGCAGCGCTCGACATGGTCGGCCTTGCCGAGAAGCTCGGCGCCCGCGTGTCCGAATTGTCGGGTGGCCAGCGCCAGCGCGTCGCGCTTGCCCGCGCCATCGTCTGCGAGCCGCGTGTGCTGCTGCTCGACGAGCCGCTGTCGGCGCTCGACGCGCATCTGCGCGAGCAGATGCAGGTCGAACTGAAGCGGCTGCAGTCGCGGCTTGGCACCACTTTCGTCATGGTCACGCACGACCAGACCGAGGCGCTGTCGATCTCAGACCGCATCGTCGTCATGAACAAGGGCCGCATCGAGCAGATTGCGCCGCCGGCGACCCTTTACGATCGACCCGCCACCAAATTCGTCGCCAGCTTCATCGGCACCATGAACCTTCTGCAGTCGCGCTTTGTCGGCCGTGACGGCGAGCGCTTGCGGTTCATCGCCGGCGCTCTGCCGCTGGAAGCGATTTCGGATAAAGGCGAGCTGCCAGGCGAGGGCACGGTGCGCACCATCGGCGTGCGTCCGGAGGACCTTTTGGCGACGACCGAGGCGGCGGCCGGTACTGCACCGGTGCGGGTGAACAGCATCGTCTTTCACGGCCGCACCTTGCGCCTTCATGCAGAGTTGGGGCAGGGGACACAGGTGGTGATCGACGCGCCGCGCCGGACAGAGGGTTTTCAATTCAGCGTCGGCGACGTGGCGCATATCAGCCTGCGCCGTGGTGCCAACTGCCCTATGCTGCCTAGCTAGTCTCACTCATTTCCAGAAAACCGGAGCACGGCCCATGAGCAATCATCTCAATTTTTTCATCGGCGGCAAATGGGTCGGCCCCGTGGTTCCGGCAACACTGGATGTCATCGATCCGTCCACTGAAGAGGCCTACACCAAAATCTCGGTCGGCTCGAAAGCCGATGTCGACAAGGCCGTGGCTGCAGCCAAGGCGGCATTCCCGGCCTTTTCGCAAACGACCAAGGCCGAGCGCCTGAAGCTGCTGAAGCGTATCCTCGAAGTCTACAATGAGCGCTACGAGGACATCGCCCAGGCGGTCAGCCAGGAAATGGGCGCGCCGATCAGGTGGGCGCGCGAGGCGCAGGCCTGGGCGGGCAGGGCGCATATGGAAGCCACCATCAAGGCGCTGGAGGATTACGAATTCAGCGAGAAGCGCGGCACCACCATGGTGGTCAAGGAGCCGATCGGCGTCTGCGCGCTGATTACACCGTGGAACTGGCCGCTCAACCAGATAGTCTGCAAGGTAGCGCCGGCCATCGCCGCCGGCTGCACCGTCATTTTAAAGCCTTCCGAAATCGCGCCGATCAGCGGCATCATCTTTTCCGAGGTGATGGACGCCGCCGGCACGCCGAAGGGCGTCTACAATATGGTGAATGGCACCGGTCCGGATGTCGGCCAGGTCATGGCTGGCCATCCCGATGTCGACATGGTCTCGTTCACCGGATCGACCCGGGCCGGCATCATCGTCGCCAAGACGGCGGCCGAGACGGTAAAGCGCGTGGCGCAGGAGCTCGGCGGCAAATCGGCCAACATCGTGCTGCCCGACGCTGACTTCGAGACGGCGGTGCGCAAGGGTGTCAACGCCTGCTTCGGCAATAGCGGCCAGTCTTGCGATGCGCCGACCCGCATGCTGGTGCCGGCCGCCCGTCACGACGAGGCGCTGACGATCGCCAGGAAGGCCGCCGAACGGCACAAGGTCGGCGACCCGCGCTCGGAGGAGACCAAGCTCGGGCCGGTGGTCAGCAACGTCCAGTTCGACAAGATCCAGCGGTTGATCGAGGCAGGTATCGCCGAGGGTGCGACGCTGGTCACCGGCGGCCTCGGCCGGCCGGAACACCTCAACCGTGGCTATTATGTGCGACCGACCGTTTTCGGCCACGTCAGGCCTGGCATGACCATCGAGAAGGAGGAGATTTTCGGGCCGGTCCTGTCGGTCATCTCCTACGATGACGATGATGATGCGGTGAAGATCGCCAACGACACCGTCTATGGCCTGGCTGCCTATGTGCAGTCCGGGGATATCGACCACGCCCGCAAGATTGCCAGCCGGCTGCGCGCCGGGCAGGTGTCGATCAACTATCCGGAATGGGATACGTTCGCGCCCTTCGGCGGCTACAAGCAGTCCGGCAACGGCCGCGAATACGCCGACTGGGCGATCCACGATTTCCTCGAGATCAAGGGCATCATCGGCTACGGCGCCTGAGCGTTCAACATTGGCATTACGCCAACGTCAAGTTTGTTGCGAGCGTTGGTGCCTCGGCACCGGCGTTCGGTTGAACGGCCACGACGGCTTCGTGGCCGCAATGTGAGTGCGAAGCAGGGTCGCCTCAGATCGTCATGAGATAGTCGGCCAACTGATCCGCCACCGTGCCCCAGCCGTCGTGAAAGCCCATGTCCTCGTGACAAGCGTGAAAATCGCCGACGGCCGGCGAGGCCGCTGGAAAACCGAGAGGCGCGGTTTTACGGTGCCGCTAGAATCGACCGGTCCGAGGATCCGTTTTGACGATCACCATGTACGGCATCACCAATTGCGATACGGTCAAGAAGGCGCGTTCCTGGCTGGCGAGCCACGATGTTGCCTATCGCTTTCACGACTACAGGGCAGACGGGCTTGAAGCGGATCGGCTGGACGGCTGGTCAGGCAAGGTCGGCTGGGAAATCCTGCTCAACAAGGCGAGCACAACGTTCCGTGAACTGTCGGACGAGGACAGACTGGGCTTGGACGAGAACAAGGCCAAGGCGCTGATGCTGGCCAAACCGACGATGATCAAGCGTCCGGTGCTGGAACTTGGCGACAGGGTTCTCGTCGGCTTCAAGCCTGATGTTTATCAAGAGGCGGTGAGTGGGAAGTAGAACCGACCCGCCGCGATCCGTCGCGCCCCCCTCTGTCCTGCCGGACATCTCCCCCACGAGGGTGGAGATTGGCAGCTTCGGCGCTCCGCTCACCACTGCGACCTTGGAGATTGGCGAAAGCCGGCGACATCCGATCTCCCCCCAAGTGGGGGAGATGGCCGGCAGGCCAGAGGGGGCGCTGTCCCGGCGGCGTGACTAATTGATCCCACGTAAATAGCTCGCCAGTGCCGCCGCATTGTTGTGCGCCTCGTCATGGGCGCCGTAGAGCAGCGTCACCTTGCCTTCACGGAGCAAGGCACGTAGTTCCGTCACCGCCTCGCCGTTCCGGTCGAGCTCATCGCGGTATCGCCGCTGGAATTCCGCCCAGCGCGCCGGCTCATGACCGAACCATTTGCGCAACCCATTGCTCGGCGCGATGTCCTTCAGCCAGACCGTCAGCGCCGCGTCCTCTTTGCGGACGCCGCGAGGCCATATACGGTCGACGAGCACCCGCTGCCCGTCATCGGGCGCCGGCTGCTCATAGATGCGCTTGACCGCGAGCTCCATTGCCAACTCCGCATGGGCCAGCAGGCGCCGCTGCTTGCTGGTCTTCGCTTAGAGATCCCGGGCCTAAACCCACTCGCCCTTGCGCATCACCGGCACGCGGCTGCCGTCCTTATGGACGCCGTCTATGTCGATCTTGTCCGAGCCGATCATCCAGTCGATGTGGATGAAACTCTTGTTGCCGCCGCGCGCCGCGATCTCGTCCTGGCCGAGCGAGGCGCCGTCGACGAAGCACTTCGAATAGCACTGGCCGAGCGCGATGTGGCAGGCGGCGTTCTCGTCGAACAGCGTGTTGAAAAACAGCAGCCCGCTCTTGGCGATCGGCGAGGAATGCGGCACCAGCGCCACCTCGCCGAGACGGCGCGAGCCTTCGTCGGTATCGAGCACCTTTTGCAGCACATCCTCGCCTTTCGTGGCCTTGGCCTCGACAATGCGGCCCGCCTCGAAACGCACCGCAATGCCGTCGATCAGGGTACCCTGATAGGACAGCGGCTTGGTGCTGGTGACATGGCCTTCGACGCGCCTTGCATGCGGTGTGGTGAAAACCTCTTCGGTCGGGATGTTGGGGTTGCAGGTGATGCCGTTCTTGGCGGTCGAGGCGCCGCCCATCCACTCGTGGCCGTCGGCCAGCCCGACGGTCAGGTCGGTGCCGGGGCCGGTGAAATGCAGCGCGTGGAAATTGTGGCCGTTCAGCCATTCGGTGCGGCTCTTCAACGCCGCATTGTGCGCCGTCCAATTGCCGATCGGGTCTTCGACATCCACCCGCGAGGCGGCAAAGATAGCCTCGGCGAGCTTGGCCACGGCGACGTCGTCGGCGTCGTCCGGGAATACCTGCTTGGCCCAGGCCTGATCGGGATAGGCGACGATGTTCCAGTTGATGTCGAAGCCGGTGATCTTCTCCAGCGCCGGCTTGTAGGCCATCGAATTCGCCTTGTTGGCACGCGCCACCTTTGCCGGGTCCTGCGCCGAAAGCAGCGACGGATCCTCGCCGCGCACGGCGAGCCTAGCCGCATTGTTTGCGAAGGCTTTTGCCATGCCTTCGTAGAGCCAGCCGGCGGCGCGGTCGAAACCGGCGTCGGCGCCGTAGCGGAAGCGCGCGAGAGTGATCTCATCGTCGTTGAAGATCGGCGTCACCAGGCCGGCACCTGCCTTGTAGGCGTGCTCGATGATCCGCCGCGTCAGAGGCAGCGCGGCGATAGACGAGGTCAGCACCAGATCCTGCCCCGGCTGCAATTGCAGCCCGACCTTGACGGCGACCTCCGCCAGCCTGTCGAGCTTCACCGGGTCGATGCTTGCGGAAACGCCGCGCGAATGTGTGGTCATGATCCTGCCTGCCGTGATTGGGGACTGTTTCTTACATAGACCGGCGCTGCCGACCTTTCCACTCTGATGACGCCGGCAGGTCTAGCTGGCCCTCTCGAGCGATCTGAACTGCGCCATCGTCGCCTCGATCTCTTCGCGGATCCAGGTCTTGAAATCCCTGACTTTGCGACTTTCGCTCTTGCTAGCCGAAGTTACCAGCCAATAGCCGAGGCCGCTCTGGGCGCGTATGCCGAACGGCGCAACGAGACGGCCGTCGGCCAGCGCGTCGGCGGCCAGCAACTGCCAGCCGAGCATGACGCCGTGACCGGCAATCGCCGATTCCAGGCACAGCATCGGATCTGTGAAGCGCGCGCCTTTCATGAAGGTGACCGGCTCCACCCCGGCGGCTTCGAACCAGCTCTTCCAACTGATCATCGACCTTTCGTCGGTGATCGCACAGGTCAAAGCAAGGTCTTCGATCGATTTCAGCTTGCTGGCGATCACCGGTGCACAGACCGGAAACACCTCCTGCGCCAGCAGCAATTCGGCCCGCCCGCCCGGCCATTTGCCGTCGCCGAGCCGAATGGCGACGTCGATGTCCGAACGATCGAGATCGGCAAGCCGCACCGAGGCATCGATGCGCAGGAGCACGTTCGGATGGCGGGCAAAATGCCGTGACAGCCGCGGCAGCAGCCATTTCGAGGCGAAAGCCGGCGCCACCGAAACCACCAGCGTGCACTCCGAGCTTTCATCGGCAAGCGCCACCGCCTGTGCGAGTTCGCGGAAGCCTGCGCTGAGCCGCGCGGTAAAGACGGTGCCGAATTCCGTCGCCACCAGGCCAGCTGGCGTTCGGTCGAACAGCGCCCGGCCGAGCTGCTTTTCGGTCCGGTTGATCTGCTGGCTGACGGCGCTGACCGAGACGTTGAGCTCGCCGGCCGCCGCCGCAAGCGAGCCCAGGCGGGCGACGGCCTCGACGGCGCGCAAGCCGTTGAGATGGACGCGGTTCAGCATAGCCATACAGTTTTTCTAAACTGGAGCGGCGGAAATCTCAATTGCCAGACGCTGCCGAACGGCGGATTCTAAGTGGGTTACGCAGAGTGAGGAGGCAAATCCGATGAAGATTTTATCATGGCTCGGCGCCTTTTCCCCGATCGGAACGCAGCCGCACCGGCATGACAGCGAGGCCATCAATTGGGTGACCGATCCGCTGTCGCATCCGGTGCTCGACACCATGTCGGAGCGCGAACTCGCCGACATGCCGTTCAGGCTGACCGCGCGTCGTACCCGCTTCGAGACGGCCCCGCCAAGGACCTGCTGCGGCTGAACAAGGACTTGCTGGCACTTCAGGTGAGCCGGCCGCCGACGCGGCTGCGCAGCCCTTCTGGCCCAATAAAAGGCGGATTGTCTCGCCGGCAGGCGCACCTATGGTGCACCGCGATGAACATCGCTTCGCCCTTGCGCCTGGCAATCGCCGGCATGATCGCCCTGGCCGTCGCCATGGGCATCGGCCGTTTCGTCTATACGCCGATCCTGCCCGGCATGATGGAAGAGCTCGGCCTGTCGCCGGCCGATGCCGGCTGGATCGCATCGGCCAATTATCTCGGCTACCTCGTCGGCGCGCTTGCCGCCACCGGCGGCTGGGCGCAAGGCCGCGAGCGCCAGCTGATGCTGGCCGGCCTTGCCGCCACCGCGATCCTCGCCGGCCTGATGGGCCTGAGCGGCACCATGCCCGGCTTTCTCCTCATCCGCTTTCTTGCCGGCCTCGCCAGTGCCTTCGTGCTGGTCTTCATGACCAGCATCGTTTTCGGTCATCTCGCCGCGGCCGGGCGAAACGACCTGCAGGCGCTGTATTTCGGCGGTGTCGGCCTCGGCATCGCGGCATCCTCGGCGCTGTTGGCGCTCCTCGTCACCGAACATGCCGGCTGGGCGGCGGGCTGGCTGTGGTCGGCGGTGATTTCGGCCTGCGGCTTTGCCGCCGTCGCCTTGCTGGCCGGCGGCACCTCGGCCGCGAACAGCACCACCGGGAGCGAGCCGGCACTGCCGAAAGACCGGTCGCTGGTGAAGATCATTGTCGCCTACGGCCTGTTCGGCTTCGGCTACATCGTCACGGCAACGTTCCTGGTCGCCATCGTCCGCCAGGGCGGCGGCGGCCGCGTCTTCGAGGCCGTGGTCTGGATGGTCACCGGCCTTGCCGGTTTCCCCTCGGTCTGGCTGTGGCAGAAGCTTACGGCCAGGATCGGGCTCTATGCCACCTACGCACTGGGGTGCCTGGTCGAGGTGGTCGGCGTCAGCGCCAGTGTCGTCATGGGCGGGCGCACCGGGCCGCTGCTCGGCGGCCTTCTTGTCGGCGGCACCTTCATAGCCATCACCGCGCTTGGCCTGCAGGCCGGCAGGCAGCTTGCTCCGCAAGCACCACGCCGGATGCTGGCGGTGATGACGGCCGCCTTCGGCCTCGGCCAGATCATCGGCCCGATCGTCGCCGGGCTGCTTGCGCAGGCCTCGGGCAACTTTTTCCTTGCCTCGATCGTGGCCGCCGCCGTCCTGCTCGCTTCCGGCGCGATCGCCTGGTCGGCTGCGCCAAAATCGCCATGATTATGGTCTTGCTCGGTTGCGGGCATCGGGCACGGGCATTTTCTTTCCCACTAATGTGTGACTTTATGCCCGCTGACCAACGCCGCTGATTTGCGCCGACCGAGGATTTCGCCACAGTGTTCGTATCGTTTTTTCCGCAGCCGAAGCTCTTTTTCACCTCGGCCGCCGTCTGGAGTGCGGTCATGGTGGCCGTGTGGTTTCTCGGCGGCGACCAGCTAGGCGCTTTGGTCGGATTTCCCCTCCCTGCAGCGGACGCGGCGCCGATCATTGGCGTTTCCGTTTTCTGGTCGCCTCCGTTCCTTTGGTTCTACATCTATTTTACACTTGGTGTGCTGCTCTTTTACGCCTTCTGGCATTGGTATTCCCCGCACCCGTGGGACCGCTGGTCGATCCTTGGCAGCTCGCTGATCTTGTTCACGACCTATTTTCAGGTTCAGGTGAGTGTAGCGATCAATGCCTGGTACGGGCCGTTCTGGGATCTGATCCAGGGCATTGTGAGCAAAAGTGTGAAGGCGACAGAGTATGATGTTTATGCGCAGTTAATAACTTTCCTCGGCATCGCTCTGGTGGCTGTTACTGTTTACGTTCTGACAAATTTCTTTGTAAGCCATTGGGTGTTTCGCTGGCGGACAGCGATGAACGACTACTACATGTCCTATTGGCCTAGGGTGCGGAGCATCGAGGGAGCTTCCCAGCGCGTGCAGGAAGACACGATGCGCTTTTCAAAGATCATGGAAGATCTTGGGACCAGCTTTATTGATTCGATAATGACTTTGATCGCCTTCATGCCGATTTTGCTTGCCTACTCAAAGCACATTACGGCATTGCCTTTCATCGGTCAGGTGCCGCAGCCGTTGGTTTTGGCTGCGATCTTCTGGGCGATGTTTGGGACGGTATGCATTGCCACCGCCGGCATAAAGCTGCCCGGCTTGCAGTTTCGCAACCAGCGCGTCGAAGCCGCTTACCGCAAGGAACTTGTTTATGGTGAGGACGATCAGTCCCGAGCGCAGCCGCCGACCGTTTCCGAATTGTTCGGAAATGTGCGCCAGAACTACTTCCGGCTCTATTTCCACTACGTCTATTTCAATGTGGTCCGCTATCTCTACTTGCAACTAAATACCATATTCCCTCTTTTTTTGATGACTCCTTCGTTGGTCGCCGGAACCTTGACGTTGGGTCTCGTCAACCAGGTCAATTCCGCGTTCAGCCAAGTGACCAGCTCGTTCCAATATCTTGTTAATTCCTGGTCAACGATCGTTGAGCTCTTGTCAGTCCACAAGCGGCTGCGAGCGTTCGAAGCCACGATCAAGGGCGAGCCGCTGCCGGCGATCGACCAGCACTATCTGGAACGTGAGCAAGCCGGGCTGCGTCCTGAGGACCAGCCGGCAAGCTAAGACTGGCGGGCGGCGGGCGCTTGCGGCTCAGCCGCCCACCGCCGCCTGCCTTTCGCCTCGCCGCGAAACATAATCGTGAAAACTGATGCACTCGACGTCCGCTTTGATGCAGAGCTCGCCGGCAAAGCGTTCCAGCGCGTTCCAGTAGGCGCCGTCATTCATCAGCGTGAAGTGGAAGCCGAGCTCAAGCGGAATGCGCTTGCCCTGGTATTGCGCATCGAAGGCGGCGCGGAACGCGTTATAGGTTCGGTCAGCGAACTCTTCCGCCATGCTCGGCCGCTCGAAGCCGCCGGAATGTCTGACATAGAGATTGTAATCCATGGCGATCACCCGCCTTGAGCTCGGCCCTTCCGGGATCTGCGGTAGCGAAAAGCGCGTGATGCCGTTGACGGTCGGCGGCTCGACCGGCCCGCGCGAGACGCCGCTTGCGTCGAGCAGGAAACCGGCCGCGGGCAGCGCCTCGTAGAGCGCCTTGTTTGCCGACAAATAAGGCGCGCGGAACCCGACCACCGACTTGCGGGCGAAATCGCGCCAGCCCGTTGGTTCGGGTGCAATGCCGTTGATCGAATAGGCGTTCTCGAGAATATGCTTGAACGAGCCGAACTCGCTCAGCCAGTCGGCCTTGCTCCAGTCCTTGCCGTCGAAATGGCCGCAGCCATGGCTGCCGATGTCGTGGCCTTCCGAGGCGGCGAGGTTGATCTGCTCGAGCCGCTCGGCGACTTCCTGTTTGGAGGCGGCAAAGCCGATGTTCGATTTGCCTTCTGTCTTGCCGGGCGCGGTGTATTCCTTGCGTGTCTCGGGCGACAGCAGGAACACGCAGGAGACGAAATAGGTGAAATGCGCACCTGTGCGCTCGGCCAGCGCCCGGCTGCGCTGCCACTGCGAAATGTCGCGGGCGCTGTCGAATGAGATAATGACGATCTGCTTCGGTTTTGCCGGCGGCGCCGGCGGGTCGGCAAAAGCCGCGCCGGCAGCAAACACGGCAATGGAAAACGCAATAACGCGGGACAAACGGGGCAAAGGCATCTGACTTGATTTAGGGAATGTAGAAGCGACGCCTACCGGTGAAATATGGCACGGGTACGATCGACCTGTCGGCCGCCGTTGGCGGCGACTGCCTCGTGAATAGGCGATTTTCCTGCCGAACCCCTTCCATGCCGGCAAAATTTCGCTAAAACGCGGGCTCATCAACCGCCCCGGCCGGGGCAGGAAATGGTTTTGATCCATGTCGGACGACAGTTTTATCCGCGAAGTCAACGAAGAGATTCGTCGCGACCAGGCGCATGCGCTGTGGGACCGTTTCGGTCCCGCCTTGCTCGTGCTGGCCGTGCTGGTGGTGCTCGGCACTGCCGCTGTCGTTGGCTACCGCTATTGGGACGAAACCCGCGCCAACCGCTCGGGCGATGCCTTCTCGCAGGCGCTGAAGCTCGCCAATGACGGCAAGAACGACGAGGCGCTTGCCGCTCTGGAGGCGTTGGAGAAGGACGGCTACGGCGCCTATCCGCTGCTCGCCCGCATGCGCGCGGCAACCGTCAAGGCGGACAAGGGCGACGTCGACGCCGCCGTCAAGGATTTCGACGAGGTCGCCGCCGACACCAAGATCCCCTCCGGCATTCGCGACATGGCGCGTCTCAGGGCAGCGCTGCTTCTGGTCGACCACGGCTCTTTCGCCGATGTCTCCAGCCGCGTCGAGGCGCTCACCGCCGACACCAACACGCTGCGCCATACGGCGCGCGAGGCGCTTGGCCTTGCCGCCTGGAAGGAAGGCAAGGCGGCGGATGCATTGAAGCTGTTCGACCAGATCGCCGCGGACGACGGCGCCCCGCGCAACACGCGCGAGCGGGCGACATTGATGTCCGAGCTGATCCGCGGCTCGGGCGGCGTGTCGTGATAGTCCATGACCTTCAAAGTCGCCATCATCGGCCGGCCTAACGTCGGCAAATCGACCCTTTTCAATCGGCTGGTGGGAAGGAAGCTGGCGCTTGTCGACGATACGCCCGGCGTCACACGCGATCGCCGCGTCCATGCCGCAAAGCTCTACGACCTGCATTTCGACGTCATCGACACCGCCGGCTTCGAGGATGCGGCTGCCTCGACGCTGCCCGGCCGCATGCGCGCCCAGACCGAGATCGCCATCCGCGAGGCCGACCTGATCTTTTTTACGATCGACGCCAAGTCCGGGCTGATGCCCGACGACAAGACGTTCGCCGAGATCGTGCGCAAGTCCGGCAAGCCGGTTGTCGTCGTTGCCAACAAGGCTGAGGCGCGCGGCGCCCAGGGCGGCATGCTGGAGGCCTGGGAGCTCGGCCTTGGCGAACCGATCCCGGTCTCGGCCGAACACGGCCAGGGCCTGCCCGATTTGCGCGACGCGGTGATCGCGGCACTTGGCGAGGCGCGCGCCTTCGGCGAGGACGAAGAGGCCGGCGAGGATGAGGTCGCCGCCAGCGAGGTGCTGATCGGCGAGGACATCACCGACCCGGACGCCGAGCCGAGCTATGACGACACCAAGCCGATGCGCATCGCCGTCGTCGGCCGCCCCAACGCCGGCAAGTCAACGCTGATCAACGCGCTGATCGGCGAGGAGCGGCTGTTGACCGGCCCTGAGGCCGGCATCACTCGCGATTCCATCTCGGTCGACTGGGACTGGCATGGCCGCCGCTTAAAATTGTTCGACACCGCCGGCATGCGCCGCAAGGCCAGGATCCACGAAAAGCTCGAAGTGATGTCGGTGCAGGACGGCTTGCGCGCCATCCGCTTTGCCGAAATCGTCATCATCGTGCTCGACGCCACCATTCCCTTCGAGAAGCAGGATCTGCAGATCGCCGACCTGATCATCCGCGAGGGCCGTGCCCCGGTGATCGCCTTCAACAAATGGGACCTGATCGACCATCCCCAGGAGTTGCTGGCCGAGCTGCGCGAAAAAACCGAGCGGCTGCTGCCGCAGGCGCGCGGCATGCAGGCGGTGCCGGTGTCGGCCGAGACCGGGCGTGGCCTCGACAAGCTGATGGACGCTGTCATCAGGACGCATCGAGTTTGGAACAGCCGTGTGTCGACCGGCAAGCTCAACCGCTGGCTGGAAGGCATCCTGGCGCATCATCCGCCGCCCGCTGTCGCCGGGCGTCGGCTGAAGATCAAATATGTCACGCAGGCCAAGACGCGGCCGCCGGGCTTCGTCGTCTCCTGCTCACGGCCGGATGCGATGCCGCAATCCTACGTCCGCTATCTCTCGAACAGCCTGCGCGAGGCTTTCGACATGCCCGGCGTGCCGATCCGCATCGCCTTGCGCACCTCGGACAATCCTTTCGCCGGCAAGGCAAAGAAGCGCCGCTAGGCGCCACTTCTCCTTTACGCCACTTTGCGCAAGACAGGCGCCGATTGCGTCTGCGGCAACGCTTCGAGCGCTGCCTGCAGCAGGATGTCGCCGAGCCGCGCTGCCACGGGGTCGGGCTCGGCCTCCTTGCGGTGCAGGAACAGCGCCATCTTGGGCAAGGCGGGCAGCCCGGCGATCTCCGGCGTCATCGCCCTGACGGTGGCCGGCAGGCCGATATCGGTGCGGATCGTCAGTCCGAGCCCGGCGGCGACGGCTGCCCAGATGCCGCCAAGGCTCGGGCTGGAGAAGGCCATCCGCCATGCCAGGCCGGCGCGGTCGAGCGTTTCGGTCGCCACGCTGCGCAGCAGGCACGGCGCTTCGAGCGCCACCAGCGGCAACGCCTCGCCATCACGCAGGCTGATCTCGATCTGTTTTGCCGGGCCGATCCAGCGCATCTGGACGTCGGCGACATGCCGGCTGTAGGGCAGCGTCGCGCCATTGTGCCAGGCAAGCGCGATATCGAGGCTGCCCGAAATGATCCGTTCGGCAAGCTCATGGCTGCGTGCGATCCTGGCCTCGATCTTGACCTTGGGATGGGCGCGGGCGAAGCGCCCGAGCACCTCCGGCAGCACGGCCTCGCCGAAATCCTCCTGTAGCCCAAGCCGCACCCAACCCTCCAGCTCGACATCGTGGATGGCGGAGGCGGCCTCGTCATTGAGCTCGATCAGCCGCTTCGCGTAGCCGAGCATGGTCTCGCCCGCGTCCGTCAGCGCCAGGCCACGCCCAGATTTGCGGAAGATCGGCATCGCCGCCTGCTCCTCCAGCTTCTTCAATTGCGCACTGATTGCCGAGGTCGAGCGGCCGAGCCGGTCGGCGGCCTTGGCGAAGCTGCCCAGCTCCATGCCGGTAACGAAGCTGCGCAGAACGTCGAGATCGAATGTCACGCGTCGCATGCCAATAATCCTGATATTCGGGACATTACGTCAAAAACTTCCTGATATTCAGTACGAAGCTATGGCGGTAGAGAGAGCGCGTCAAGACCGAATGCAGCCGACCCATGCAGGAGCTGAACCATGTCCGCTGTCGCCACACGAGCAGAATGCAAACCGCTTCGCCCGGCCGCCGTTACCACCCCGTCAGAGGCGGCGGTGCTTCGAGCCAATCATCGCTGGAAGGTGCTGGGCATCGGCGTCGCCGCCAATGCCTGCTTTTCCGCGACCTTCTCCGGCATTCCGGCCACGGCGGTGTTCCTGCGCTCGGGCTATCATCTCTCCAATGGCGAGCTCGGCCTGGCGCTTGGTCTTCTCGGCCTGGGTGTGGCGCTGAGCGAATTGCCGTGGGGGCTGCTGACCGATCGCTGGGGCGACCGCCGCGTGCTGCTGACGGGGCTCGGCGCAACCGCGGTCTGGCTGCTTGTCATGGCCGCGCTGGTCGTGCCGTCACCGGCCCATATTCCCGGCATCGCGCTTCTCGCCGCTGCCCTGCTGGTCACCGGATTGCTCGGCGGCAGCGTCAACGGCTCCAGCGGCCGCGCCATCATGGCCTGGTTCGGCGAAGGCGAGCGCGGCTTTGCCATGAGCATCAGGCAGACGGCGGTGCCGCTTGGCGGCGGGCTTGGCGCGCTGGTGCTGCCGTCGCTCGCTTCGGCCCATGGCTTCACGGCGGTCTTCGGACTGCTGGCGGCTGCCTCCGCGGTCTCGACCTCGCTCGCCTGGCGCTGGCTGCATCAGCCGCCGGCGCATGACGACGCCCGTTCGAGCAGCGCGGCAAAGCCGGCCGGCCCGGCGCCGCTGCGCAACCCGGCCGTCTGGCGCATCGCGACAGCCATTGGCCTGCTTTGCTTTCCGCAGGTGGCGGTGCTCACCTTTGCTTCCGTGTTCCTGCATGATTTCGCCGGCATGGGAACAGCCGTGATCAGCGCCAGCCTCGCTGCCGTGCAGGTCGGCGCCATGGTCATGCGTGTCTGGAGCGGCCGCTACACCGACCGTCACGGCAACCGCCGGTCGTTCCTGCGTCTGTGCAGCATGCTGAGCGTGGCCGCCTTCACCGTGCTTGCGGCGCTCGTCTTGTTTTCGGGCCAATTCTTGTCAGGCCAAGCGCCGATGCTGTCGCCGGCGATCGTTGCGATGCTGGTCGTGGCCGGCGTCTGCGTCTCCTCCTGGCACGGCGTTGCCTACACCGAGCTTGCGACGCTGGCCGGCGCCAGCCAGGCCGGAACGGCGCTCGGCCTCGCCAACAGCCTGGTCTTCATCGCCTTCTTCCTGGTGCCGATCGCCATTCCCGGGCTTCTCGTGCTCTGCTCGTGGGCAGGCGTCTGGCTGGGTGCGGCTATTTGCGCGCTGATCGCCTGGCCGATCTTTCTTCCGTCAAGCGACGGCCGCAAAAGCGCCTGACTTCGACACGAGATGGGAAAACAACGTTCTAAGCTGTTAACGCCCCATCAAGGTTAATGCATCATTGTAGCTCTCCAGTGGGGTCCGTTGCGTTTCTGGAGAGTTCCGTGCATCGACGTGTTTTGACGCGGCTTGTCGCCGCCGCCGGTGAGAAAAAGCGTTCCTTCCTGTCTCCCCTCGTTATTGGCCTTGGCATCTGGATCGGCTTTCCGACGGTCGCGGCCTATCAGGACATGACCAGCCTGGTCTCCGGCCTGGAGGCGCCGAGCGTCCGCTGGAACGCCTATGTCGAGAAATCCGTCGCCGGCTCCGTTCACGCCGCCGAAATGCCCTTCCTCGATTCCAGCAGCACCGGCTCGCTCTCCGGCTCCGGTGTCCAGCTGCCCGGCATCGGCGCCGTTTCGTTTCGCGGCAAGGGCGGCATCGTCGCCACGACGCCGGACGAGAACCGCATCACGCGTGCCGACAAGAAGGGCCGCATCATCCAGGTCTCGCCCGTCTCGCCGCCGAAGAACTTCAACGCCGGCTCGATCTTCGAGCGCACCTCTTCGCTGCTCCGCCCAAGCATGGACAGCGGCCTGAGGATGGCTTTCGCCAAGCCCGAGATCAAAGGCAAGGAAATCCAGATCGCCGCCGCCTTCCACACGCGCATCGACAAGAAGCCGGATCCCGGCGTGCCGGCGATGCTTGCCGCGCTGGTCAACAATGATCATCCTGACGTGCTGGCGACCGCCTACGCCTCGTCCGCTCCCGATTATGCACAGGCGTCGCCCTTCGAGGCCTTGCTGCAGGACGAGGACCCGAACGACGGTCGCTTCATTCCGCCGCTGAGCAAGGGCGATCATTCCTGGATGCAGACGCCGCTGCCGGCGAGCGTCTTTTCCAAGCCGGAGCAGGCCTGTCTCGCCAACGGCATCTATTTCGAAGCGCGCGGCGAATCCGTGCGCGGCCAGGCCGCCGTCGCCCAGGTCATCCTCAACCGCGTCCGCAACCCCGCCTATCCGAACTCGATCTGCGGCGTCGTCTACCAGAACGACAACTGGTTCAACCGCTGCCAGTTTTCCTTCGCCTGCGACGGCAGGAAGAAGCGCATCGACAACCCCGCTGCCTACAAGACCGCCCAGGATGTCGCCATGGCCGTCACAGCCGGCAAGATCTTCATTCCGGAAGTCGGCTCGTCGACCCATTATTACGCCGACTACGTCCATCCGGGCTGGGCGCGGACGATGCAGAAAATGACCAGGATCGGCCTGCACATCTTCTACCGCACCTATGGTGGCGGCTGGAGCTGAGCGCTCGGGCAGCCCTTGCGTCTTTCGCGCGAGAGCGGCCGATCGAAGACGCATCGCCGCGGGGATTCGGCCGCAGCCCGCCAGAGACCGCGTCGGGCACGATGTCGCACCCGAGCAAGTGGCTGATTTATAACGAAAAAATACTTGAGCTTGAACGTCCGCCCGTGGCTTGACGGGCGCGGACCCTCTAACTATGTTGCCGGCGACTTTAAGAAGCGGACGGACGGTGACGGTCTGACCGGGCAGGGGGGTTGCGTGGCCGACAAGAATGGGCCAGACGGAACCGGCAAAACCGGCCGCGGCAAGCAGCATGAAGCCGACATCCGCGACGACGATCTTGAGCGCCGCCGGCGCGACCTTGAAGCATCGCTTGCGACAAGGCGGCCGGACCGGCTCGAGGGGAAAGACGACGGGAAAACGGGCAGTGTGGCCGGGTACGGCCAGGCGCTCAAGCTGTCCAGCGAGTTCATCGCCGGGATAGTGGTCGGTGCGGCTCTCGGCTGGTTTATCGATCGCGTGGCGGGGACATCGCCATGGGGTCTGATAGTCGGGCTGCTGCTGGGTTTTGTCGCCGGCGTGCTCAACGTCCTGCGTTCAGCCGGGCTTGTGTCGGAATTCGGAACGGGCGACAAACCGCGCGATCCGAAAGAATGAATTGAGGCGCCGCATGCCGGCGCATTGAACAGAATGCTGAAGCCGTCTGCGGCTTTGATGGGGATTTAAAGTGGCTGCTGACAAGGTCGATCCGATCCACCAGTTCCAGATCCATCCGATCATTCCGATTCACATCGGCGGCTACGACCTGTCCTTCACCAATTCGGCTCTGTTCATGCTTGCGACGGTTGCTGTCGCATCGGCGTTTCTCTACCTCAGCACGTCGAGCCGCAGCCTGGTTCCGGGCCGCCTTCAGTCGGTCTCGGAAATGGCCTATGAATTTGTCGGCAATATGCTGAGGGACGCCGCGGGAACGCAAGGCATGAGGTTCTTCCCCTTCGTGTTCTCGCTGTTCATGTTCGTGCTTGTCGCCAACCTGCTTGGCCTGTTCCCGTATTTCTTCACCATCACCAGCCACATCATCGTCACTTTCGGCCTCGCTGCGCTGGTGATCGGAACGGTCCTCGTCTACGGCTTCACCAAGCACGGCCTTGGCTTCCTGAAGCTGTTCGTCCCGCATGGCGTGCCGGTCTACCTGCTGCCGCTGGTGGTGCTGATCGAGGTGATTTCCTTCGTCTCGCGTCCGGTCAGCCTGTCGGTTCGTCTGTTCGCCAACATGCTCGCCGGTCACATCACGCTGAAGGTGTTCTCGGGGTTTGTCGTCAGCCTGAGCGCGCTCGGCGCGGTCGGCGTGGCTGGTTCGGTTCTGCCGCTGGCGATGGCCGTGGCGCTGACGGCGCTGGAGCTGCTGGTCGCGTTCCTGCAGGCCTACGTCTTTGCGGTGCTGACCTGCATGTATCTCAACGACGCCCTGCATCCCGGGCACTGACAAGGTTTCCGGCATTGCCGCCGGATCGATTTTGCAACGGAATTTTAGATCCAAAGGAGTTGAACAAATGGACGCAGAAGCAGCAAAGTACATCGGTGCCGGCATCGCATGCCTCGGCATGGGCGGCGCGGGCATTGGCCTCGGCAACATTTTCGGCAGCTATCTGGCGGGCGCGCTGCGCAACCCGTCGGCAGCCGACGGCCAGTTCGGCCGCCTGATCTTCGGCTTCGCCGTGACCGAAGCGCTGGGTATTTTCTCGCTTCTCATCGCGCTTCTCGCTTTGTTCGGCTGAACATTGGGAAGAATTGAACAGGCCGGCCGCGATCCTGCGGCGGGCCTGAATTTCGGGGATAGTCCATGTTCGTGACATCTGCCTTTGCGCAAGAGTCCGCGCCCGCCGTCGAAGGCGGCAGCGCTGGCACCGGCGTGCCTGCCGAGGCGCACGGCACGTTCCCGCCATTCAATCCGGCGACGTACCCCTCGCAGCTTCTATGGCTGGCAATCACCTTCGGGCTGTTTTATCTCTTCTTGAAACGGGTGGTGATGCCGCGCGTTGGCGGCATCATCGACGTGCGCAACGACCGCATTACCCAGGATCTCGACCATGCTGCCCGGCTGAAAAGCGAGGCCGATGCCGCCGTTGCCGCCTATGAGCAGGAATTGGCGGAAGCCAAGGGCAAGGCCAATGCGATCGGCCAGCAGGCCAACGATGCGGCCAAGGCGGAAGCCGAGGCTGCCCGCAAGACGATCGAGGCAGCGCTTGACCAGAAGCTTGGCGAGGCCGAGGCGCGTATATCTTCCATCAAGGCCAATGCCATGAAGGAAGTCGGCACGATCGCCGAGGACACCGCTTCGGCCATCGTCGAGGCGCTTGTCGGCGGCAAGGCCAGCAAGGCCGAAATCGCGGCCGCGGTCAAATCCGTGGCCGGGTGAGGAGCGCATCATGGACGCCACATCTCTCGCGACGCTTTGGGCAACTGTTGCCCTCGTAATCTTCCTCGGCATCGCCATCTACATCAAGGTGCCGGGCATGATCGCCAAGGCGCTTGATGCGCGTGCCGACAAGATCAGCTCCGAGCTCGAGGAAGCGCGCCGGTTGCGCGAAGAAGCCCAGCAGCTGCTTGGCCAATACCAGCGCAAGCGCAAGGAAGCCGAGCAGGAGGCCGCGGCCATCGTCGCCGCCGCCAAGCGCGAAGCCGACATGCTTGCCGCCGAGGCGCACAAGAAGACCGAGGACTATGTCGCCCGGCGCACCGCCTTGGCCGAGCAGAAGATCGGCCAGGCCGAACGCGAAGCGATCGGCGAAGTGCGTGCCAGCGCTGTCGACATCGCGGTCGAAGCCGCGCGGGCGCTGCTGGCCGGCAAGATCGACGCCAAGGCCGGCGCCGACCTGTTCAACGCCTCGCTGCAGGATTTGAAGTCGAAGCTGAATTAAGCGACTTCGACGAGAAATTCATCGAAAGTCGCCCGGGAAACCTGGCGGCTTTTTTGTTGGCGAAAGCGACTGAGCGCGTAATCTCCCCCCTCGAGGGGGAGATGTCGCCAAAGGCGACAGAGGGGGTCGGCACGTCCTGGCGCGACGCCCTATGGAACGAAAGAGAACGTTGGCGCTTCACGCGAGGCGACCCCCTCTGGCCTGCCGGCCATCTCCCCTCGAGGGAGGAGATCCGCGCCTAGCCGCCTTCGCAATGTCAATCCAAATCCGAAAAACCCTCTTCCTCCAGCACCTCGGTGCCGCCGAACCGGAACGGCGCGAAGGAGGCGCGGTGCAGCCGCGCCACTGGCCCGTGCAGATCGATCGCCGTGCGATGGCGGACAGTGGCGTAGCCCATATGCAGCTCGAAGCCGTAACGCGCATGATGGCTGCCGCAGCCGCACATCATGCGGTCGCGCATCACCTTGGCGACGATCGAGGCTGCGGCGATCGACTGCGAGCGCTGGTCGCCCTTGATCAGTGCTTTGCCCTCGCAGGGCAGGCCGGGCGGCACGTCGCGGCCGTCGGCCAGTGCCAGCTTCGGCCGGATTGACAGGCCGGCCACGGCACGGCGCATCGCCTCCAGGCTGGCCTTGAGGATGTTGGAGGCATCGATGCCTTCGGCGCTGACCGAGGCCATCGATACGGCGAGCGCGGAGCCGAGGATTTTCAGGAACAGCGCCTCACGCTGCAAATGCGTCAGCCGCTTGGAATCGTCGAGGCCGTCGGGGATGTTGGCGGGATCGAGCACCACCGCTGCCGCCACCACCGGCCCGGCGAGCGGGCCGCGGCCGGCCTCGTCCATCCCCGCCACCGGCCAAAGGCCTTCGGCCATCGCCCTCGTCTCGAACGAGAAGTCGGGTTTCTCGACGATTTCGAAGAGAAGCGGAGAATCGGAACGCGGGCGAGCCATGGTGCGGCGAGGTTCGCATCGGCTCCGATTCTCCGCAAGTCCCCTCCGGGTCGGGCGGGGCACCGGACCAGGAGGGGGCTACCGTCTGCAAGCCCGGGGACAGGACAGGCCGGACGGGATTTTTCGCCTGCTGCGGCCGCTTCAAGCGGCTGGCGCGAGACGCTTTGTCACAGCAGCATCAGCTGCTCGGTAGCCTTGGCGGCGGGGATGAACTGGTCGGTCCTCAGCGAGCGCCGCTCGGCGTTGAGGCCGAGCCGTTTGGCAGCGATCTCGAAACGCCGGCCGATCTGCCAGGCATAGGGGCCGGAGCCTTTCATGCGCTTGCCCCATTCCGAATCGTAGTCCTTGCCGTCGCGCATCGAACGGATCAGCGACATGACGTGGCGATAACGATCGGGATAATGGCGCAGCAGCCAGTCCTTGAAGATCGGCGCGACCTCCAGCGGCAGGCGCAGCAGCACATAGCCGGCTTCACGTGCCCCCGCTGCCTGCGCCGAATCGAGGATGCGCTCCATCTCCGGGTCGGTCAGTCCGGGGATGATCGGCGCAACCATCACCGAGGCCGGAATGCCGGCGTCTGAAAGCTGCCTGATCGCGTCCAGCCGCTTGGTCGGCGTCGACGCGCGTGGCTCCATGGTGCGCGCCAGCATGCGGTCAAGCGTCGTCACCGACAACGCCACCTTGGCCAGCCCGCGTTCGGCCATGCGCGACAGAATGTCGATGTCACGCGTCACCAGCGCCGATTTGGTGACGATGCCGACCGGATGGCCGCGCGCCTCCAGCACTTCGAGGATCTCGCGCATGATCCGGTATTGCTTCTCGATCGGCTGGTAGGGATCGGTGTTGGTGCCGATGGCGATGGTGCGCGGCTGGTAATTATCCCTGGACAATTCCTTGTCGAGCAGCCGCGCCGCATCCGGCTTGGCAAACAGCTTCGATTCGAAATCCAGCCCCGGCGACAGCCCCATGAAGCTGTGCGTCGGCCGCGCGAAACAATAGACGCAGCCATGTTCGCAGCCACGATAGGGGTTGATCGAGCGGTCGAAGGAGATGTCGGGCGATTCGTTGCGCGTGATGATGGTGCGCGGCTTCTCGACCTGTACCTCGGTCTTGAACGGCGGCAGCTCCTCCAGCGAATTCCATCCATCGTCGAACACATGCCGGCTGACCGGCTCGAAACGGCCGGACGGATTGATGCCCGCCGACCTGCCGCGGTTGCGGTCCGGACGGACACGCATGCCGCTCTGCTCGATCATCGCATTCGCCATTTCGGCCCTGCCAGCGCCGAAGGCTGCAATATCGGCACGCACGATCTGTTCCATCTTGGCCCTTTCCCAGGGACTGTCCGCCCGCTGTCGAATCGCTCTGCTCATGAATGTATTCCTATCGTATCGATGAGAACAAAGCAAGAACTTTCTCGCGGTGCGCCGCAAAAACTGGCGCTGCCCACCGCTTTCCGCTATTCGGCTAAACATGCTCAGCGTCCTGATCGAAACCCTGAATGACGAGGAGGGCCTTGCCCGCACGCTCGCCTCGCTGATCGGCGGCGCGGTCGAAGGCGTGGTGCGCGACGTTCTCGTCTGCGACACCGGCTCGACCGATCAGACGCACCGCGTCGCCGAACATGCCGGCTGCCACTATGTCAGCGGCGGCATCGCCGCCGGCATCAGGCAGGCCAAGGGCGACTGGCTGCTTTTGCTGGAACCGGGCGCTCGGCTGGGGGAGGGCTGGATCGACGAGGTCGTCGCCCATACCGCCAGGCAAACCATGGCGGCGCGGTTCTCGCGGGCACGCGGCAGCCGCGCGCCGTTCCTGTCGCGCGTCTTTGCCGGAAATCGCGCTCTCGCCGAAGGCCTGGTGATCAGCAAGCGTCAGGCCGCGGCGCTGTCAAAGAACGCCCGCAGCGCCGAAGCGATCGCCCGCGGCCTGGCGACCAGGAGGCTCCACGCCGAGATCTGGGTCGCGCCGCGGAAGTGACGGCTTACCGTCCCGGTTATGGGAACTCCGCCCAGACAAATTTTCTGGCGGGTCGTCGCTTATTGTGCATTGCACAAAATCTGGCCGGGGGTTACCATTTCCGGCGATACGGGCGAATGGGTTTGGGGTGTGCCGGAGCGGTGACGACGACTGTCGTCGATGCTGTTCCCTCGATATTTTGAGGACCCCGATGACCCTTTCAAGCCCTGACAAGTCCGGCGCCGCAAGCCTCGAGGCGATCGCACGAAACGGCGGCATGCTGCGCCGCATCGCCGCCCGCATCCCGACCTATCTTTCCGACCTTCGCGAGAATCCGGCATGGCTGCCGATGTTCATGCTGGCCCGCACCATGCCGGCGCGGCGCCTGCACTGGCGCGGTGCGAAGCCGGTTCCACCGGCGCGCAATGTCGGTGAAACGATGTTCGCCGGCGTCGATCGCGATGCCGTCGTCGGCGCCCTGCGGACGGAGGGGCTCTATTCGGGCCTGATGCTGCCGGCCGCCATCCATGAGGAGATCGCCCGCTTCGCCGAGCGCACGCCATGCTTCGGCAATTTCGACCGCCGGCTGGAATTCCTGCCCGAAAAACACACCGATGCCGAAAAGCATTTCAGCCGCCCGCTGCTCAGCGGTCACTATTTCGAACGGGTCCTCGACTGCAACGCTGCGGTCGCCGTGCAGCGCGATCCGCTGCTTCTCGATATCGCAGCGCACTATCTCGGCAGCCAGGCCAAGCTGATCACCACCCGCGTCTGGTGGAGCTTTCCGACCGGTGGCGTCTCGGACGCCGACAAGAACATGGCCTCGCTCGGCAAATACCATTTCGACCTCGACGACTGGCGCATGCTGAAATTCTTTTTCTACCTGGTGCCGGTCGACGCCGACACTGGGCCGCATGTCTATGTCCGCGGCTCCCACAACCGCCGCATCCTGAAGCATCAGCTGACGCTGCTGGTCGGCCATTCGGCGGAAGAGGTGCTGGGCGTCTACGGCGAGCAGAGCCCGGTCACGCTGACCGGGCCGGCCGGCCTCGGCTTTGTCGAGGATCCGTTCGGCTTCCATATGGGCACCGTGCCGACGCGCACGCCGCGGCTGATGATGGAAGTCGGCTTCGGCGTCTCGCCGCCGTCGCGCCGGCGTTTTCACGGCGAGCCGGTCATTCGCTAAACCGAGGTCGCTTGGCTGATACCTCGGTTCTCAGCCGCGCCGCAAATGCTCGTCCAGCCGCGGCATGATCTCGACGAAGTTGCAGGGCATGTGCCGATAGTCGAGCTGCGGCTTCAAGATGCCGTCCCAGGCGTCCTTGCAGGCGCCGGGCGAGCCCGGCAGCACGAAAACGAAGGTGGCGTTGACGACGCCGCCGGTTGCCCGGCTCTGGATCGTCGAAGTGCCGATCTTGTCGTAGGAGATGCGGTGGAACACTTCGGAAAAGCCGTCCATGCGCTTTTCGAAGATCGGCTCCAGCGCTTCCGGCGTCACGTCGCGGCCGGTGAAGCCGGTGCCGCCGGTGGTGATGACGACATCGATCGCTTCGTCCCTTGACCAACCCAGGACCTTGTCGCGGATCTTGTAGCGGTCGTCGGTGACGATGTCGCGGGCGGCCAGGACATGGCCGGCCTCGGCAATGCGGTCGGCCAGCGTCTGCCCGGATTTGTCGTCGGCGAGGCTGCGCGTATCGGAAACGGTCAGTACCGCGATGCGCACGGGAACGAAGGGGCGGCTCTCGTCAATCCTGGCCATGGGCGTCAGCCTCCGATGTCACGCTTCGCGTCGCCGCGACAAACCAGTCGGGATGGCGGCCGCGGATATCGACGGCCGCGCGCTTGGCCACATTGCCGGTCTCGAACAGCCCGAAGCAGGTGGCGCCTGAACCGGACATCCTGGCAAAACCGGCTCCGGCCTTGTTGAGCACGGAAAGCGCCTTGCCGATGGCGGGCTGGATTGCGCGCGCCGCAGGCTCGAGATCGTTGCGGGTGATCTCCAGCCAGTTGCGGATGCTGTGGAAGTCGAGGTTGCGCGGCAGCGGCGGCAGCCCCGCATTGTCGCGGCGGCCAAGCGCCTCGAACACGTCGGCCGTCGAGACGGCAGTGCCGGGATTGACGAGCACCAGACCCAGCGCCGGGAAACCCGGCACGAGCGTCAGCTCGTCGCCGATGCCGCGGGCTATCAGCGGCTTGGCTGCGAGGCACATCGGCACGTCGGCGCCGAGTGACAGGCCGATCCGCGCCAGTTCGGCATCGCCGATGTCGAGCCTCCAGGTCCGGACCAGGGCGCGCAGCACAGCCGCCGCATCGCTCGACCCGCCGCCGACACCGGACGCGACCGGCAGGTTCTTTTCGAGCCTGATGGCGACAGCCGGTGCGTGCTGGGGACCGGCCTCGCGCCGCAGTGCATCGCGCGCTCTCACCACCAGATTATTGTCGTCGACCGGCACCGCGGAGGCGTATTTGCCGGACATGGAAAACCCATCGCTGTCGGCAAGTTCCGTTTCGATGCGGTCGCCGAAGCGCGTGAACACAGCCAGGCTTTCGATCGTGTGATAGCCGTCGGCGCGCTGGCCGGTGACGTGCAGCGCGAGATTTATCTTGGCGTGCGCATGCGAAACCCGGATGCCGGCCTCGGCGTTCACTGGCTCGGCCGCGAGGGGGACGACGGTCAATCCTTGGCCAGACGGTATTCGCCGGTCTTCGGGTCCTTGACCAATGTTCCCATTGTACCGTTGGCGGCCTGCTTTTCGGTACGCCGCACCTTGGCGGTCACACGCTCGGCTTCCCTGACGAAGGAGCGGTAGCCGAAATAGGCGGCAATGCCGACGACGGCGAAGAAAATGATCTGCGGCATGTCAAACTCCTCCCTCGCAAAGCCGGCAAGGCCGCCGGTCGGGTCGGTTGATGATTAATGCTAGACGCTTTCACCGGCTTTTCAAAGCCCGAAGCGCGCCCACAGCGCGCGCTCTTCCGCCGCATCGATGACGCCGCTTGCCGCGGCGGCGGCGACATCGGGCGCCGAAAAGCTCGAGCCGAACAGGCCGAAGCGGCCGAACAGGCCGCGCGGCGCGGTGATCAGCTTGAGCTGGGTTTTCGGCCCGAAACGGCTCTTCAGCACGCTGCGCATGTCGCCGAGCGCATCGACCAGCCCGAGTTCAAGCCCCTTCTTGGCCGTCCAGAACAGGCCGGTGAACAGGTCGGGATCGTCCTTGAGCTTGCTGCCGCGCCTGTCCTTGACGAGGTCGATGAAGGTCTCGTGGACCTCCAGTTGCAGCGCCTTCAGGCGCTCGACGTCCTCCTTCTTTTCCGGCTTGAACGGGTCGAGCACCGCCTTGTTCTGGCCGGCGGTGTGGACGCGGCGCTCGATACCGATCTTCTTCAACAGCTCCGGAAAGCCGAACGAGGCCGACACCACGCCGATCGAGCCGACGATGGAGGACGGGTCGGCAAAGATCTCGTCGCCGGCGACCGCAATCATGTAGCCGCCCGACGCCGCCACGTCCTCGACGAAAACCAGGACCTTCTTGTTCTTCTCGCTCGCCAGGTCGCGGATGCGCCTGAAGATCAGCCGCGACTGCACCGGCGAGCCGCCTGGCGAATTGATCGAGATGGCGACCGCCGGCGCGTCGAAGGAAAACAGCTTTTCGAGAAGGCCGGCGGTGGAAGCGAGCGACAGGCTCGGCCGGAACTGGCCGCCGCCGGGCATGATCGTGCCGTGCAGCCGGATGACCGGAATGGTGACGACGGCGGAGCGCCAGGATTTCGGCAGCAGGCGGTTGAAAAGGCGTTTCACGAGGGGGCGGTCTCCGGTCGATTTGCTTGAGGCATGTAGGAATTCGCCGGCCAACGGCAATGCCGTCACCCCGGCAATCAGAATGGATCAGTCTCCGAACAGCGACGCCAGCCCGTTATTGATCAGCTCTGCCCGCTCCGAAGGGCCATTGCCTGAATAGGCATGCAGCATCACCGGTGGTTGGATCGACAGTTTGCCGCGTGCGCCGAGTGCTGCCCGGACGACGATGCGGATCGCCGCCGCTTCGGGGCGAGGATGGACGGCCAGCATCTCGGCATCGCCGAAGCGGCCGGCGATGGCATCGAGGATGGCGCCGAGCTGTTCCGGCCGGGCGATGACGGCCAGCCCGCCGCCCGGTCTGACCACCGCGGCCGCGCTGCGGATCCAGCTGTCGAACAGCCCATCCTCCGAGACATGCGCGGCCTTTCTCAGCGGATCGGGCGTCGCGCGATCCTCGGCGGCATTGAACGGCGGGTTCATGATGACGAAATCGAAGCTGTTGTCCTCAAGTCCGGCGGCCGTTCGCGCCCGGCCCGACAGCGCGACATCGGCGACGAGCACCGAGGCGCGGTCGCTGAGATGCGCATTGCCGGGATGGGCAAGCGTGGTGGTGGCGAAGGCCGCCATTTCCGGGGAACGCTCGACGAGCACGGCCGCGGCCCCGGGGCAGCGCGACAGGACCGCCAGGCCGGCCGCACCAGCGCCCGCGCCAAAATCGGCAAGCCGCCCGGCGAAGGAGGACGGCACGGCAGCCGCCAGCATCATCGCATCCATGCCGGCGCGGTGGCCTGCCTTTCTCGGCTGAACCAGCCAGAAGCGACCGCGATGAAAGGCATCGACCGTATGAGCCGGCATGTCCGGGACAAGGGCAGCGGGCGACGCGGACATTATTTTTGGCGGATCTCGTTGGCGATGCCGGCATCCGTCAGGATGCGCCGCGCCGCATCGGCCTTGTCGGCGTCCACCATGACACGGCGGGGCAGGATGCCGATCGAGCCGTCGAGGACGCTCATGTTCTGGTCGGCGACGAAACAGCCGATGCCGGCATCGCGCATGAGCGATTCGACAAACGAAATGATGACGGCGTCGTTGGTGCGGATGAGCTCTATCATCGGATTAGGGCCATGATCTATCGATATGGTCGAAATGGCGCCTGAAACGGCAAGAAGATGCGAGGAGAAGCGTGAAGGTCGGGGTCTTTCCCCCGGCCGAGCGGTTCGACGACGCAGCTTGCAGCCGTTTCGGCGTCCGGAGGATGTGGTCCATCTGCCCGGCTACTTTGTCGCGAAGGACTTGAAAGCCGAATGGCTTCCTGCGCCTTCGCTCCGCGTATCCGGACAGATGGCCTCACACCATTTCGATCATATCGATAGATCATGGCCCTAAACTCGCAGTTTGCGGCGTTGATGTAAACGTAGGCGTGATCATGTACCAGAGCCGGCGCGCCAATTCGCCTCTTGCCGCAGCAGTGGGTGACACCCTAGAGTCTGTCCAGGGACCATGTTGCCGTCGTGCATATCGAGGTTGGGAGTTTTGCCGTGGGTGTCGTTCTCAACATTGAAAACGGGAAGCGCGAAGCCGCCTCGATAAAGGACCTCATCGACCTGACCGCGGCCGACATGGGGCGCGTCAACAAATTGATCCTGTCGAAGGCCGGCTCCGATGTCGAGATGATCCCGGAGATTGCCAACCATCTGATCTCGTCGGGCGGCAAACGGCTGCGGCCGATGCTGACGCTCGCCGCCGCCCAGATGTTCGGCTATTCCGGCGACGGCCATGTCAAGCTCGCCACATCGGTCGAATTCATGCATACCGCGACACTTCTCCACGACGACGTCGTCGACGAAAGCGGCATGCGGCGCGGCAAGAAGACGGCGCGTATGATCTGGGGCAACCAGGCCAGTGTTCTGGTCGGCGATTTCCTGCTCGGCCAGGCCTTTCGCATGATGGTCGATGTCGCCTCACTGGAAGCGCTCGACATCCTGTCCAGCGCCGCTTCGGTCATCGCCGAAGGCGAGGTGATGCAGCTTGCCGCCGCCAAAAACCTCGAGACCACCGAGGACGAGCATTTCGCGGTGATCAAGGCCAAGACCGCGGCGCTGTTCTCCGCTGCCGCCGAGGTCGGCCCGGTCATCGCCCAGGCGACGCGCAATGATCGCGCGGCACTTCGCTCCTACGGCATGAATCTCGGCCTTGCCTTCCAGCTGATCGATGACGCGCTGGATTACGGCGGCACCAGCAAGGATCTCGGCAAGAATGTCGGCGACGATTTCCGCGAGGGCAAGGTGACGCTGCCGGTGATCCTCGCCTATCGGCGCGGCACCAAGGCCGAGCGCAGCTTCTGGAAACGCGCCATCGAGGACAATGCGGCCGACGATGCCGGGCTGGAAAAGGCCATCGGCCTGATGCTCCGCCACGGGGCGATTGCCGACACCATCGGGCGCGCCCGCCATTTCGGCGAGATAGCCCGCGACGCGCTGGCGCCGCTCGAGGCGACGCCGCAGAAGTCTGCACTGATCGACGTCATCGATTTCTGCATCAGCCGGGTGAATTGACAGGCGTCGCGGCGCGAGGCCGGGACGCCGCCTGTTCTCATCGAGCCTTTGCCGGAAGCACTATTGCTGCCAGCAAACTGACGACGATGCCCGCCGCCGCGAGCCGGAAGGCAACCTGGATGCCGTCGGCGACGGCAATTTTCAACGCATCGCCGGACAATTCGCCGATTTGGCTGTTCGCAATCGCAATCAGCACGGCCATGCCGATGGCGTTGCCGACATTGAGCGTCGTCGAAGCCATCCCCGAGGCGACGCCTTGCTGGTCATGGGCAACGCCGGAAGCGGCGGCAATCCACATTGCGGTCCAGACGATGCCTTGTCCGACGCCGGAGACGATCAGGCCGGGTACGAGGGCCAGATAGCTGCTGTCGGCAGTCGCGCCTGATACCATCAATGCTGTGCCGACCGCGCCGACGATCATGCCGCCGACCAGGGTGCTGCGCGTCGAAAACCGCGTTGCCAGACGCTCGCCGAGTTGCGTGCCGGTGGCGATGGCGACCGACGGCACGAGAAAGGCGAGGCCCGTCTGCAAGGCAGTGAAGCCGTGCACGTTCTGCAGCAGCACGGTGAGGAAGTAGGGCAGCGCGCCGAAAGTGCCCATGTAGAGGAAGGTTATCG
Organism: Mesorhizobium sp. M1182; assembly: GCF_040318335.1. Classification (NCBI taxonomy): domain Bacteria; kingdom Pseudomonadati; phylum Pseudomonadota; class Alphaproteobacteria; order Hyphomicrobiales; family Phyllobacteriaceae; genus Mesorhizobium; species Mesorhizobium sp. M1182. The sequence goes on along the minus strand of NZ_JAMYMD010000001.1, from coordinate 279,839 downwards.
TCATGCCGGCGACGAGGCTGCGGTTGTGGAACAGGCGCAGCGGCATCAGCGGGTCGGCGCTGTTGGCCTCGATCACGGTGAAGGCGATCAGGAAAAATGCCGCCAGTGCTGCGCTGACGATGATTGCGCCAGAGCCCCAGCCATATTCGGGCCCCTGAACCAGGGTGAAGACAAGCAGCGTCGCGCCTGCGGTGACGGTCAGCGCGCCCGGCAGATCGAAGCTGCGCTGCTCGTGCCGCTTGCGATCGCGCGGGATGATGGCGAAAGCCGCGATGATGGCGATCCCGGCCAACAGCACGTTGACGTAGAAGACCGACGGCCAGCCGAAGGCGCTGGTCAGAAACCCGCCGGCAAGCGAACCGAGCGTCAGGCCGCTGGCGCCCGCGCCGCCCCAGACGGCGAGCGCCCGGTTGCGTTCCGGTCCCTCGGCGAACAGGCGGTTGATCAGCGACAACGTCGCAGGAAACAGGAACGCGGCGCCGATGCCTTGCACGGCGCGGGCCGCGATGATGATTTCCGGCGACCAGGCGAGGCCGCCGACCAGAGATGAGAGCGCGTAGAGCCAGAGCGCGAAGATGAAGACGCGGCGCTGGCCGATCAGGTCGGCGGCCCGGCCGCCGAACAGCAGGAAGCCGCCGGTGAAGACGGTGTAGGCGCTGACCACCCACTGCAGGGTCTGGCCTGAAAATCCGAGGCCGGCGCCGATCTCCGGCAACGCCACGAAGACTATGTTGAGGTCGAGCGAGATGATGAGCTGCGCGAAGGCGAGCAGCGCCAGCGTTGCGCCATGTTTCGCCCTGCTTGCTCCCTGCGTTATCGCCCCGAGCGGCGCGCCTTGATCCAGTGAACTCATGCCGGTCTCCTTGTCGACAATTATTTAATGATCGACAAAGAATTGAGATTTGCAATCCGAAGTCAAGCGGATTATTTGTTGATCGACAAAAATTGGAGACCGCCGTGGCGGGAAGGCCAAGGGAGTTCGACCGCGACCAGGCGCTGGAGAAAGCCCGCGACGCTTTCTGGAGACGCGGCTACGAGGGCACCTCGATGGCCGATCTCGTATCGGCGCTTGGTCTCGCATCGGCGCGCATCTATGCCGCGTTCGGCTCGAAGGAGGATCTGTTTCGCGAAGCGGTGGCACTTTACGAGGCCAATGAGGGCGGCTTCGCCACACGCGCACTGCAGGAAGAACCAAATGTCCGGCGCGTCATCGAGCGCATGCTTCGCGACGCCGTCGAAATCTATACGCGGCCGGGGCAGCCGCAGGGCTGCATGGTGGTGACGGCCGCGACCAATTGCGCCGTCGAAAATGACGCCGTGCTGCAATGGCTGGCGGAGCATCGGCTGGCGCGTACCGCATCGATCGTCGAGCGGTTGAAGCAGGCGGTGCGCGATGGCGAATTGAAGCCGGACACCGATGCCGAGACGTTGGGGGATTATTACGCCACGCTGATGTACGGCCTTTCGGTGCAGGCACGCGACGGCGTGCCGAAAAAGCGGCTGCACGATCTTGTCACCGTCGCCATGCAGGCGCTGGACGCAAGCCTTTCGCAAACGTCCTGAGTTTCAGGGCCGGGATGCCTCACTTGCCGGCTTGTTCGGCGGCCCTTCTGGGATTGACCGCCGGCGTCGGCGGGTCGGGTATTTCGGTGGCGACAGGCTTTGGCGGTTGCGGCTCCGTCGCCGGCGCTTCGGGGCCGGCCTTGCTGAGCGCGACCGAGATGCCGAACACCTTCCATTGCCGTTCGACCGGCGCAAACAACAGCTCGAAATTGACCTGCATCGGCACCGAGGGAAAGAAACCGGCCATATGCAACATGCCGTTGGACTCGATCTGCGGCAGCAGCGTCAATTGCGGCTCCAGCACGGCGACGCCGCCGAGGTCGATGCCGTCATTGCGGTGGCTGGCGAAGATCTCGGCAAGCTTGGCCGCATTGTTGGTCTGGAAGCCCGGCGCGCCGAGATCGCGCAGCACCGTGTAATTCCCCGTCTTGTTGGCATGGTCGAGCGCCAGCAGCGAGCCGCGCACCAGGATCAGCACGCCGTTGCGGTCGATATTGGCCGGCTTCGGCGCCTGGGGCTTGGCCGATTTCTGGATTTTCGACGTTTGCGCCAGGGCAGGCTGGACAAGCTGCGGAACGGCTGCCGTCAGCACCAAGGCGGCCAGCAACATTCTGCCCGTCGGCCGCACCGATCCCGGCAAGATTGAGGTCATGCCCGCTGCATCAGTTGAGTGTCCACGATGCGCCGACGCTGACGCCGACATCGCCACGGTTGGTGGAGGCCGACACGGCGGCGTTGAGGCGGAAATCCAGGCTCGTGCTATAGCCAAGGCCGAGCGCCAGGCCCGACTGGCCCTTGAAATGGCCAAAGCCGCCGGCCAGCGACAATTTGCCGGGCCTGTCGTCGTAACGCAATCCCGCCGTCGCCAGCGCAAGCGCCGTTCCGGCGCGGGCTTCCGAGCGGTTTTCGCTGACCTGCTCGCCAAGGTTCTGCAACCCGCCCTCCAGCGCGCTGACGCGGCCGTCGAGCAGGGCGATGTTAGCCTCGTTGATCGTGGTGCGACTGTCGAGGCTGAAAATCTGCGCGGTGTGCAGGTTGAGCGTGTTGGTATTGTTGGTGATACGCGCCTCGTGATCGGCAAGCTGGATCGTATGATTGCCGACCGTCGTGTTGAGCGCGTTGATCTGGTTGGTGTTGTTGACAATGCGCGTCTCGTGATCGGCAAGCTGCATCGTGTGGCTGCTTACCGTGGTGTTGAGCGAGGCGATCTGGGTGGTATGGGCTGCAACGTCGTCGGCCAGTCCTTCGAGTTCGTCGATGTTCACGGAAGCGGTCGCCAGATTGCCCGCGGCGTCGGACGTCACCAGGTATTTCGGTCCGCTCTGGGCCTCCCTGCTGGCTGCGCCGTTGATGCCCGACAGAGTGTAGGTGGCGCTGCTGTTGCCGATAGCCACCTGATTGGCGCGTGTCGTGGTCACACCTTGGCCTACGGCGACTGAATCGGCAAAATTGGCCGTCGCACCGGTGCCGAGGGCGGTGGCATTCACCGCATTCGCCTTGGCCGAGGCGCCAAGAGCGGTAGCGTTGGCCTGGTTAGGGCCTCCCGCACCAGCCTGAGCACGGGCGCCGATAGCCGTCGTGCTTGCATTGTTATGGTTGATGGGACCCGAGATTCCCCCGGCCCACGCATCATCGCCAAGAGCGGTACTGAGGTCTCCATCAGAAACGGCTCTACCGCCGACCGCCGTCGAGGATCCGCCCGCAGCTTGGGCGATAGTTCCGCATGCCATACCGGTGGGCGAAGCCCCGGCGCCATCTGCGCCATAATTTATATCTTCACACACAAACGCAGCCGCCGGAGTCGGCGCGAGGGCCACCAGGCCGGCTGCCGCGGCTATCACCAAAGCTCCGGCCCCGCGAACCGGCACGCGGGACGACATCAGGATGCCGGCAGCCCCCAATGCAGCCGACCACTCAAAGCCTTCTACAACACGGCTCTTCATCGAATTATCCCCTTCTTTCCAGAACGGCGCCGGCCGATCGCAAAGCTCCCGATGAGATGGACCATGCATGAAGCCGGCAACGGCCGGACAGTCGGCAAATGCCTACACTTCGCGGCATTCCCCCTGTTCTTGCAGCGTTTTCAGTCCTGGCTGTTGCAATCTTGCAACGTCGGGCCGGTTGACTGACCGAAATCACGAAAACGGCCGCGCGCTTCTCAGCAGCGCCACGAGCTGGCTTTGGCGACTGGTTCCGGTTTTCCGAAAAATTCGATCGAGATAAGTACGGGCCGATTTGACGGCGATGCCGATTTCGAGGGCGGCTTCCTGTACGGAACGGCCTGAGGCAAGCACGACGGCGAGCCGGGCTTCCGCCGGCGTCAAGTCGAACAGGCCCGAAAGGATATTGGGCGACGGCACCGTCGCGCTGATGCTGACGGCGGTTGCCGCGACAAGGATATCCGCGCCCGAAAAGATGTCATGTGCGGCACGGCGCAACGGCAAAAGGTGAACGATCAGCGCAGGCCGCCCCTCGACGGCTGGGACAGGGATGGAGCGCACAACGCGATGGTCGGCGTTGTGCATGATGGCTTGCTGGAAAAGCGCGTTTGCAGACAGGTCCGCAAGCACCATGCCGCCGCCGGCCTGGGGGATGAAGACGTCCTTCATATCTTCCAGCAGGCGGTTGACCGTCAGCACGCGGCCCGATCCGCTCATGACTGCCGCCGGCAGCTCGATCTCGCTCAGAATGGACACGGCGGTCCTGGCCCGCTCCAGACCGAGCCGCCCGGCGGCAAGGCCGGCCCGCGCCAGATGCGGACGCAGTCCGTTCAGCAGGTCGATCGCCGCTTGATCGTACTTGCCGTCCTTCAGCCAGCGCTGGAAAACGAACAGCACAAGCTCTCCGCTCGGCATGGGAATCGACGTGCAGACGGGCGATCCGACGCCGAAATCTCTTGCCCACGCATAGATCGGGTCCCGCTCGATCTCATCGCCGGTCATGAAGTCGTCGACCCGCACAAAGCTTGCCGGCTGGGTGCTGCACATGCGCTGCACGCTTTCGGAAAATTTCCAATCGGCCATGAAAGCGTCGATCAAGGGTTCGGCCCGCGCCTCGCCGATGGCGCGAAGCGGGGAATGATCGCTGATCATGAAAATCGAGCCGCTTGCCGAGCGCGTGATCGCACTGGTCGCTTCCAACGCTCCCGGCCACAGCTCGGCTGCGAATGCGGCTTCATAGATACGGTCGACGATGGCGAAGGCTTCTTCGTTTCGCGGCATTTCCAGCATCGGCACCCCCTGACGGCTGGCGAGGCAAGAACTGAGGGCACATCCTGCCACGCAAAGTTGCATGGCGGAAGCTTTCAACCGCTGGCGCTTATGGATCGCTTACGGCGTCGGGAAATAGCGCCGTGCAGGCAGCGCCAAAGCGGACGCCACGCGGTCAAGAGTCGCAGTTCAGGCCCTTTCGGCATGGTTTATTAATTGCTTGACCCGATTGTGAATTCGGGCCGGGTTGAAGCACGACCCCAAAAAGGCCATGCTTTACCTGTAAAGATCGAGTCTACGGCGATCCCGCTGACGCGGAGATGGCGTTTGGCTGAAAGGGATATGATGCGGCAAGGATATGCGCGCTGGCTGACGGGGCTGGCAATCGCGACGGGCATGGCGATCTCGGCTTTGCCGGCGCATGCCAAACAGACCGCCGAGCCGGTCAGGATCACATCCTTCTCGGGGGCCTATCTCGCCGCCAGGATTGCCGACGGCGACAACGACCTCGACAGCGCCATTTCCTATTACAAGCAGGCGCTTGCCTTCGATCCGAACGATACGGGACTGCAGCAGAGCCTGATGCTGTCGCTGATCGCGCAGGGGCGCTTCGATGAATCCCTGGTCTATGCCGACAAGCTCAAGGCGGTTCCCGATGTCGAGCGCTTCTCGCGCCTGGCGCTGGCCATCGATTCCTTCCACAAGAAGGATTTCTCCAAGGCCGAATACTGGCTCAAGCTGTCGCTCGAATCCGATCTCGACCGGCTGATCTCAGGCGTCATGACCGGCTGGGCCAAGCAGGGTGCGGGTGACGCCGGCGAGGCCATGGCTTCCATCGACAAGCTGCAAGGCCCCGACTGGTTCAGCCTGTTCAAGTCCTTCCACCGCGCCTTGATTGCCGACGCCTCCGGCCTGCCCGACAGGGCGGATGCGCTCTACACCGCCACCGTGCAGGACACGGCCGCCGGCGGTGCGGCCCCCGAGACATGGATGCGCAACGCGCAGGCCTACGCGTCTTTCCTCGCCCGCAAAGGCGACAAGGCCAAGGCGCTGTCGGTGCTCGACAAGGCCGAGGCGTTTGCGCCCGGCAAGGTCGAGATTGCAGCCCTTCGCGACAAGATCAACAAGGGCGAAAAGATCGAGCCCTTCGTTGCCGGTCCGTCGGACGGCGCCTCGGAAATCCTGCTCGATCTCGCCACCGCGCTCAACCGTGGCGGCGGCGAGCCGTTCGTGCGGCTTTATCTGCAATATGCCCTGGCGCTGCGGCCCGACAACGACGCGGCGCTCGTTCAGCTTGCCGCCGTTGCCGAGCAGTTGAAAGATGGCGAGGGCGCCATCGCGCTCTATCGCCGCATTCCCGCCGGCTCGCCGCTGAAGCAGCTTTCGGACCTGCAGCTTGGCCTCAACCTTGCCGATCTCGACCGCAACGACGAGGCGATCACTCACCTCAAGGCCATCGTCGATGCGCATCCAGACGACATGCGCGCCTATCTGGCGCTCGGCGGCGTCTATTCCTCGAAGGAGGATTTCCGCTCCGCCGCCAATCTTTACGACAAGGCAGTCGAGGTGCTGAAGACGCCGACCGCCGCCAACTGGAACATCTTCTACCAGCGCGGCATCGCCTATGAGCGGCTGAAGGAATGGCCGAAGGCCGAGCCGAATTTCCGCAAGGCGCTGGAGCTCTACCCCGACCAGCCGCAGGTTCTGAACTATCTCGGCTATTCCTGGGTCGACAAGAACATGAACCTCAAGGAAGGCCTCGCGATGATCCAGAAGGCCGTCGACCTGAGGCCGAGCGACGGCTACATCGTCGATTCGCTGGGCTGGGCCTATTACCGCCTTGGCCAGTTCGACGATGCAGTGCGCGAAATGGAACGCGCCGTTTCGTTGAAGCCGGAGGATCCGGTGCTCAACGATCACCTCGGCGACGCTTACTGGCGCGTCGGCCGCAAGCTGGAAGCCACCTTCCAGTGGAACCAGGCCCGCGACCTGAAGCCGGACCCGGATGTGCTTGCCGCCTTGCAGCAAAAGCTGATGAAAGGCCTGCCGCCGATCGAATCCAACACGGCGCAGGAAACCCCGAACGTAAAGCCCTTGCCGGCGCCCGCCCCTAAGGGGTGACCCTTCTTTCCTTCTCCCCTTGTGGGAGGAGGTGGATCGGCGCGCAGCGCCGAGACGGTTGAGGGGTGTCGGACGGATTGCCGTCGGTGCCAAGCTGGAACACCCCTCATCCGACCGAGCTTCGCTCGGCCACCTTCTCCCACAAGGGGAGAAGGGAACACCTTCAAAGGCCTGACCCCCTCTGCCTTGACGCTTGCTGGCCAGGCATCTAGGACGTGCCGGCATCCCGCCTTTCCCGCCGAGGCCGCCGTGACCATTCCTGCCCACATGCACCCCAGCCGCTCGTTCCAGGGGCTGATCCTGACGTTGCATAATTACTGGGCGGACTATGGCTGCGTCGTCCTCCAGCCTTACGACATGGAAGTCGGCGCCGGCACATTCCATCCGGCAACGACATTGCGCGCGCTCGGCCCAAAACGCTGGAACGCGGCCTATGTCCAGCCCTCGCGCCGCCCCAAGGACGGCCGCTATGGCGAGAACCCGAACCGGCTGCAGCACTATTACCAATACCAGGTGATCCTGAAGCCCAATCCGCCCAATCTGCAGGAGCTTTATCTCGGCTCGCTGGCCGCGATCGGAATCGATCCGCTGCTGCACGACATCCGCTTCGTCGAGGACGACTGGGAAAGCCCGACGCTGGGCGCCTGGGGGCTGGGCTGGGAGTGCTGGTGCGACGGCATGGAGGTGTCGCAGTTCACCTATTTCCAGCAGGTCTGCGGGATCGAATGCGCACCGGTGGCGGGCGAGCTCACTTACGGGCTGGAACGGCTGGCCATGTATGTGCAGGGCGTCGACAATGTCTACGACCTCAACTTCAACGGCCGCGAAGGCGCCGACAAGGTGACCTATGGCGACGTCTTCCTGCAGGCCGAGCAGGAATATTCGCGCCATAATTTCGAATTTGCCAACACAGCGATGTTGCTGCGCCATTTCGAAGACGCCGAAGCCGAGTGCAAGGCGCTGCTCGAAGCCGGCGCGCCTGTCTCCCCCCTTGAGGGGGAGATGCCCGCGAAGCGGGCAGAGGGGGTCACCTCAGAAGGCACCACAAGTAAAACGTCGAGCACTGCACGGGCGACCCCTCCCGGCCAGACCTTGTCTGGCCACCTTCCGCTCAAGGGGGAGGGATATCACCGCCTTGTATTCCCCGCCTACGACCAGTGCATCAAGGCCAGCCACATCTTCAACCTGCTCGATGCCCGCGGCGTCATTTCGGTCACCGAGCGCCAGAGTTATATTTTGCGGGTGCGCAATCTGGCCAAAGCCTGCGGCGAGGCGTTTCTGCTGACGCAGGCGGGCGGCTTGGCGGCTTAGCTCCAGGCGAATTCGGCAGGAGTGCTGATTGGCAACGTGCCTTGGCCGCTTGCACCGGCTATTGTCCGCAGCGCTTGCCTGACGCCGGGCATCGAGAACGTGCCGTGCACCTGCGCTGTAAAACAGGCGCTGAGCGTGAGGATCTGCAGGAATGTCGATGCCGTTCTCATGGTCGGTCAGCCAATAGCTCTCTGCCTGAGCGTTGGTCGCTTCAGCGCTGCGTTCGGTTCAGGGAAATCTTTGATCCAAGGACGGGCGGACCGGCGCGTGTCCGACAGGCGGCTGAATTTTTTCGGAAATCGCCGTTAGATGTCCCGATCGAGCGGGGAAGGGTGACAGCGGCCAGCCGAGTTGCTATGCCCCCGCTTACCTCCCCCTCGATGGGGGAGGTCGCCGCGAAGCGGCGGCTATTTTTGTCCATGAGTTCCTTCGATGCCCGACCTGCTTTTAGAACTCCGTTCGGAAGAGATTCCCGCCCGCATGCAGCGCAAGGCTGCCGGCGATCTCAGGAAGCTTTTGACCGACGGGCTGGTCGAGGCCGGGCTGACCTATGAGGCGGCGCGCGAATATTGGACGCCGCGCCGGTTGACGCTCGACATTCGCGGCCTGACCGCCCGCTCGAAGGACATCAGCGAGGAGATCAAGGGGCCCTCGACCAAGGCGCCCGAGCCGGCGGTGCAGGGTTTTCTGCGCAAGGCCGGCCTTGCCTCGATTGCCGAGGCGCATGTGCATTCCGATCCGAAGAAGGGCGACTTCTACGTCGCCCATATTTCCAGGCCGGGCAGGCCGGCGGAGCAGATCATCGCCGAGCTGGTGCCGGGCATCATCCGCAACTTCCCCTGGCCGAAATCGATGCGCTGGGGGCCGGCTTCGGCCAAGCCCGGCTCGCTGCGCTGGGTGCGGCCGCTGCAATCGATCCTGTGCACCTTCGGCCCCGAAACCGAGGAGCCGGCGGTCGTCGATTTCGAGATCGACGGCATCCGCTCGGGCAATATCACTTACGGCCACCGTTTCCATGCGCCTGGCGCCATCACGGTGCGCCGCTTCGACGATTATGTAGCCAAGCTTGAGGCGGCCAAGGTCGTGCTCGATGCCGACAGGCGCAAGGAGATCATTCTTGCCGATGCCAGGAACCTCGCCTTCGCCAGCGGGCTCGACCTCGTCGAGGACGAGGGGCTGCTGGAGGAAGTGTCGGGCCTGGTCGAATGGCCTGTCGTGCTGATGGGCGAATTCGAACAGGATTTTCTGGCCATTCCGGCCGAGGTGATCCGGCTCACCATCCGCGCCAACCAGAAGTGTTTTGTGACACGGCCGCACGGCGCGGGCGAAGAGCTCTCCAACCGCTTCATCCTGACTGCCAACATCGAGGCCAAGGACGGCGGCAAGGAGATCGCCCACGGCAATGGCAAGGTGGTGCGCGCGCGCCTGTCCGACGCGCTCTATTTCTGGAGAACCGACCAGGGCGACCTGCCGGATCTCGACCAGCTGCAGGCATCGGCGGAAAAGTTCGGGCTTGATCTAAAAAAACCGCTCGACCAGCGCATGGCCCGCCTCGACCACCTCAATGTAACGTTTCATGCCAAGCTCGGCACGCAAGGCGAGCGGGTGGAGCGGATTGCCAGGTTGGCCGAAGAATTGGCGCCGCTCGTGGCGAGTTCAATCTCCCCCCTTGAGGGGGAGATGGCCGGCAGGCCAGAGGGGGTCGCCTCGGCTGGCGCGACGCGACCTGACGTTTCGAAGCAAGAGGAAGTTGGCGCTCCACGCGAGATGACCCCCTCTGTCGCCTTCGGTGACATCTCCCCCTCGAGGGGGGAGATTACCGCGCTGGCGCGCCGCGCTGCCGTCCTCGCCAAGGCCGACCTCACCACCGAAGTGGTTGGCGAGTTCCCGGAACTGCAAGGCGCCATGGGCCGCAAATACGCGCTGCTGCAGGGCGAGCACCCCTCCGTCGCCGCCGCGATCGAGGAGCACTACAAGCCGCAGGGACCGTCCGATCGCGTGCCGACCGATCCGGTGTCGGTGGCGGTGGCGCTTGCCGACAAGCTGGATACGCTGGTCGGGTTCTGGGCGATCGATGAAAAGCCGACCGGATCGAAAGATCCCTATGCGCTGCGTCGTGCAGCACTGGGAGTGATCAGAATCTTGGTCGAGAATGAGGTCCGATTGGAGATTGCTATGCAGTTTATCCGTTCAGGGCGTCATCTAATGGCGCAACTGCTTCAAAAGGAGGCCGGCAAAGCCGAGGCTCGGCTTGCACCCATGCGAGCAATGGAAGAACTGTCCGGAAAAGGCTTGTTGAGCCAACTGACCAGCCTATCCGAACGCGCCTCTCAACTGATGTTTAGCGACGCCGATGTACCGCCTCAGGATTGGGAGATTGATCGCGCCCGCGACCTCCTCGCCTTCTTCCACGACCGCCTGAAAGTCTATCTGCGCGACCAGGGCGCGCGGCACGATCTGATCGACGCCGTACTGGCGGCGGGCTCGCGCCCAATCTCCCCCCTAGAGGGGGAGATGTCGGCGCAGCCGACAGAGGGGGGCGCTGTCCCGCCAGCCTCTCATTCTGTCGCGCCCCCCTCTGCCCTGCCGGGCATCTCCCCCTCTAGGGGGGAGATCGGCCAATCGTCCAACGACGACCTCCTGCAAATCGTCCGCCGCGTCGAAGCGCTTGGCTCCTTCCTCGACAGCGAGGACGGCAGGAACCTGCTTGCCGGCACCAAGCGCGCTGCCAACAGCGTGGCTGCCGAGGAGAAGAAGAACACGACGATCGCCGACCGTGTTGAGCCGGCGCTGTTCCGGGAGGGCGCCGAAAAAACCTTGTACGCCGCGGTCAATCAGGCCGAGAGGCAAGCCGGCGAAGCAATTCAAAACGAAGACTTTTCCGCCGCCATGCTGGCGCTTAGCGTGTTGCGCGAGCCGGTTGATTCATTCTTTGAGAAAGTCCTCGTAAACGATGAGGACCAGGCGGTGCGCGCCAATCGCCTGGCATTGCTCGCCCGCATCCGCGCGGCGACCGACCGGGTCGCGGATTTCTCCAAGATAGCCGGCTGACGTCCGGAAAAAAATCATCGCTTGTGGCGCTATTTCGGCTGGTCGGGAGCTGCTAGCGGGGCAGGCTGCTGCGCAGCCGGTTCAGGGGTTTTGCTGGCGACCTTTGGGTCGGCTTTGCTGTCCGCGGCGGGCGCGGCAGCGATGGCCGGCGCGACCTTGGGCGCCGGCGTTGCAAAGGCATCGCCGACGATACCGCCGCGAATGATCATCGGGCTTCCGTCGAAGCCATGACTCGGCTGGCTCGGGATCGCCGCGACCTTTTCATCGGTGACGTTTTCATTGACGTCAGGCAACTTCTCGCCGAGCGCGACGATCGACGGTGTTTTTGCCCGTTCGAGCGCGCCGGCACTTACAACCGAAGGCGTCGCCGTCGTTTGCCCGAGAAAAACGAGCGACGAGGCCTGTGCCGTGCCGGCCATAAACGCCAGACCAAGCGCTCCAAGGATACGCATCGAAAGCATGATAATTCCCCTTGCCCAACAAGACGGCACCGTAGCCGAGGGCAGTTGATGCCGGCTTGCGGGGAAACGGAGCATTTTAGTGATTTGCGATTCGCCTACGCCCGGACTTGCTCCGTCGGCGTCAGCGTATTAGGCACCCGCATCCGTGAGGTGACGACAGTGGCTGAAATTCGTGCCGTCGGCGAGGCGATGGAAAGGGCGTTGGCGCTGCTCGAGAGCGGCGACGTCGTCGCCATCCCGACCGAGACCGTCTATGGGCTGGCCGGCGACGCGACCAATGGCGTTGCCGTGGCCCGCATCTTCGAAGCCAAGGGCCGCCCTCGCTTCAACCCGCTGATCGCCCATATAGCCGACCCGGCGATGGCCGAGCGCATCGCGCTGTTCGATCCGCTGTCGGAAAGATTGGCGCAGGCATTCTGGCCGGGGCCGCTGACGCTGGTGCTGCCGCAACGGCCCGGCAGCGGCATTCATCCGCTGGTCACCGCCGGTCTGGAAACGATCGCGCTGCGCATGCCGAAAGGCTTTGGCGGCGAGCTGATCGCCAGGTTCGGCCGCGCGCTGGCGGCGCCAAGCGCCAATTCCTCGGGCAGGATCAGCGCCACGACGGCCGAGGCCGTGGCCGCCGATCTCGGTCCCCGGATCAAGCTTGTGGTCGATGGCGGCGCGACGCCGGTCGGGCTGGAATCGACCATTGTCAAGGTCGAAGCTGGAAAGCTGCGGCTGCTGCGGCCGGGCGGCATTGCCGCCGAAGAGATCGAAGCAGTGGCCGGGTCAAAGTTGCTGCGCGGCGCTTCGGTCATCGAGGCACCTGGCATGCTTGCCTCGCACTATGCGCCAGGTGCGGCGGTGCGGCTCAATGCTGCGGAGGTCGCACCGGGCGAAGCCTTGCTGGCCTTCGGCCGCCGCCGTGCCGAAGGCTGGCGCGACGCAGCCGCACTGCGCAATTTGTCGGAGACCGGCGACCTGCGCGAGGCGGCAAGCAATCTCTTCGCTCATCTGCAGGATCTCGATAGCAGTCGCGCCAAAACCATCGCCGTCGAGCCGATCCCGTTCGACGGGCTGGGCGAGGCGATCAATGACCGGCTTTCGCGCGCCGCCGCCCCGCGTGACAAGATCGCCCCGCGTGACAAGATGGATTGAGCACCATAGTTTCCACCCATGAACGACATTTCCCCCGATCTCGACCCCGCCGTCGTCGCCCGCTTTGCGGCAATCGTCGGCGACAAATATGCGCTGCGCGATCAGCGGGACATCGCGCCTTTCCTCACCGAGCGGCGCGGACTTTGGCACGGCAGGACGGCTTTGGTGCTGAGGCCGGGGAGCGTCGAGGAGGTCAGCCGCATCATGCGGCTGGCAACCGAAACCGGCACGCCCATCGTGCCGCAAAGCGGCAACACCGGGCTGGTCGGCGCCCAGGTGCCGGACGCATCCGGCCGCGAGATCGTGCTGTCGCTGTCGCGGCTGAACCGCATCCGCGAGATCGATACGCTGTCCAACACGGTGACGGTCGAAACCGGCGTCATCCTGCAGACGCTGCAGGAAGCGGCCGATGCCGCCGACCGGCTGTTTCCGCTGTCGCTTGCCGCGCAAGGCTCCTGCCAGATCGGCGGCAATCTCTCGTCCAACGCCGGCGGCACCGGCGTGCTTGCCTACGGCAATGCGCGCGAGCTCTGCCTCGGCGTCGAAGTGGTGCTGCCGACCGGTGAAGTGTTCGACGATCTGCGCAAGCTGAAAAAGGACAATACCGGCTACGATCTGAAGAACCTGTTCGTCGGCGCGGAAGGCACGCTCGGCATCATCACCGCCGCCGTGCTCAAGCTGTTCCCCAAGCCCAAGGGGCGCGAGGTGGCGTTTGCCGGCCTGTCATCGCCGGAGGCGGCATTGTCGCTGTTCAGCCTGGCGATGGACCGTGCAGGGGCAGCGCTCACCGCCTTCGAGCTGATCGGCCAGAGGCCCTACGACTTCACGCTTGCCCACGCACAAGGCGTGGTGCGGCCGCTTGCCGGCGATTGGCCGTGGTATGTGCTGATGCAGATCTCGTCGGGCCGTTCGGCCGGCGACGCCAGGGCGCTGATCGAGGAGGTGCTGGAGGCAGGCCTCGAGCAAGCGATCGTCGGCGATGCGGTGATCGCGGCAAGCATGGCCCAGGGCGATGCGTTCTGGAATTTCCGCGAGGTGCTGCCCGAGGCGCAGAAACCGGAAGGTGCCTCGATCAAGCACGACATCTCGGTGCCGGTGGCGTCAATCCCGCCCTTCATTGAAAAGGCCGCCGTCGTCGTGCAATCGGTCAGTCCCGGCGCGCGCGTCGTCTGCTTCGGCCACATGGGCGACGGGAACCTGCACTATAACATCTCCCGGCCGGCCGACGGCGATGACGAGGCGTTTCTCGGCCTTTACCACGTCATGAACAGGGCCGTGCACGACGTCGTGCGCGCGTTTCATGGCTCGATCTCGGCCGAGCACGGCATCGGCCAGTTGAAGCGGGACGAATTGATCGCGACGGCGCCGCCGATGGCGATCGAGCTGATGCGCAGGGTGAAGGCCGCCTTCGATCCGGCCGGCATCATGAATCCGGGTAAGGTTATCTGATCCTTTCGCCGGCCTGCGCCGGTTGGCATTCCGATAACCATCCGCCCCGGATCAGCAAAATTTAACCGACTTTCTTAAGCGCGAGGATAAGAAGCCCGCGCTAATGTTTCTCCACAAACGAGGCTGGGAAAACCGGCCCGGAGAACCGGAAACACCGGCTCTCAGGAGAAACAGGAAAGGCACGATATGAACACTGGACTGAAGCCAGTCTGGGCCGGCCGCAATATGCGTCTCGACCCATTCCGCCTGCCGCAGGTGGTGAGCTACGCCACCCGCGACGACTATGGCGACGTTACCTTCACCATCGACCAGCGCGGCGCGGTTATCCGCCGCACGCTGGAGATGAGCGGCGTGCCGGCGATCATCGCTCTGCCCGCCAACGCGTTTCGCGGCGTCGCCGCCCGCGCGATGGAGGATCCGGATGGCAATGTCACAGTGACGCTTGAGCTTCTGCACAATGACCCGATGCTGTCGGTGCCGCTGCTGGTCGCCGACGATCTCGACGACGTCGCCGCCGACTGGCGCGCCTGGGCCGACGCCTACCGCCTGCCGATGCTGCTGATCGAGGCCGACGGCATCGCCCGCACGCTGGAAGAATCGCTCGGCGCCGCCATCAAGGCGCTGCCGGCGCAGGACCGCCGCAAGGGTCGCGTCTCGACCATGCGCCGCCCGCGCTTCCTCGCCCGCCGCCGCGCCGGCGACCTCGGCCTCAGGCTGGTCATCGGCGGCGAAGAGCTTATTTCGCGGGAATAGCTAAACCAGCGGCTTCAGCGCCACCCAGACCGCGCCGCCGATCAGGCCGAGGAAGATCAGCCAGCCGACCTGGTTGTTCGATCTGAACAGCCTCAGGCACTGGTCCGGATCGTCGATGTCGAGCACGCCGATCTGCCGCGCCAGATTCGCGCCGGCGGCGATCAGCCCGGCAAGTGCAGGCACCGGTGCCTGTGCCGAGGCAAAGGCGATGGCGAAGCAGACCAGCGCTCCGCCATAAAGCCCGGCCAGCCAGACCTTGGTATTGTCGCCGAACAGGCGCGCCGTCGAGCGCACGCCGACGATGGCGTCGTCTTCCTTGTCCTGATGCGCATAGATCGTGTCATAGCCGATCACCCACAGGATCGAGCCGATATAGAGCATGATTGCCGGCCCATCGAGATCGCCGAACTCGACCGCCCATCCCATCAGCGCTCCCCAGGAAAAGGCAAGGCCGAGAACGAGTTGCGGCCAATTGGTGTACCGCTTCATGAACGGGTAGACGGCGACGATGACCAGCGAGCCGATGCCGAGCAAGATGGCGAAGCTGTTGAACTGCAAAAGCACGGCAAGGCCGACCAGTGCCTGCACGACAACAAACATCCAGGCCTGCCGGCGCGTGACCTTGCCGGCCGGCAGCGGCCGCGAGCGCGTGCGTTCCACCTGGTTGTCGATGTCCTCGTCGACCAAATCATTGTAGGTGCAGCCGGCGCCGCGCATGGCGAACGCGCCAAGAAAAAACAGCAGCAGATACCACGGCGACGGCAGCAGCGAGAGCAGCGGGTCCGTCGGACGCGGATAGGCGCTCGCGGCAAGCGCAGCCGACCACCAGCATGGCCACAGCAGCAATTGCCAGCCGATCGGCCGGTCCCACCGGGCAAGCTGCGCATAGGGCCACAACCGCCGCGGCAGCACGCGATAGACCCAGTGGCCGCTCGGCGCATCGGCGACGCGGCCCTGGGCCGCTTTCGACTGGACGGTTTCCATTTTGCTGGAGTGGCAGCAGAGGCGAATGCCGTCAAGCGTCAAGCAGCCCCCGCACGCTCGCCACGCGCAATCGGCGCTTCGGCAGCCAAATGTCTTGACCCGTCGCGCGCGGCGCAATAGCGCAGTCCTGGTCGTGAAATGGCAAGGAATCTGGGCATGCGTGTTTTGCTGATCGGCTCCGGCGGACGAGAGCATGCGCTTGCCTGGAAGATCGCGGCGTCGCCGCTGCTGACCAAACTCTACGCGGTGCCCGGCAATCCGGGCATCGGCCGCGAAGCCGAGCTGGTGAGGCTCGATATTGCGGATCACACGGCGGTTGCCCGGTTTTGCCTCGAGAATGAAATAGGCCTAGTCGTGGTCGGGCCGGAAGGGCCGCTGGTCGCCGGCATTGCCGACGACCTGCGCGCCGAGGGCATCCGCGTCTTCGGACCGTCAAAGGCAGCGGCACGGCTGGAAGGCTCGAAAGGTTTCACCAAGGACCTCTGCGCCAGATACGGCATCCCGACCGCCGCCTATGGCCGCTTCGACGATCTGGCTTCGGCCAGGGCCTATGTCGAGAAGACGGGTGCGCCGATCGTCATCAAGGCCGACGGCCTCGCTGCCGGCAAGGGCGTCACCGTCGCCATGACGCTTGACGAGGCGCTGGCCGCGCTCGACGCCTGTTTTGACGGCTCCTTCGGCCAGGCCGGCGCGGAAGTGGTGGTCGAGGAGTTTCTCGTCGGCGAAGAAGCAAGCTTCTTCTGCCTGTGCGACGGCACCACCGCGCTGCCCTTCGGCACCGCGCAGGACCATAAGCGCCTCAGTGACGGCGACACCGGCCCGAACACCGGCGGCATGGGCGCCTATTCGCCGGCGCCGGTGATGACGCCGGAGATGATCGACCGCACCATGCGCGAGATCGTCGAGCCGACCATGCGCGGCATGGCTGAAACAGGCGCGCCGTTTTCCGGCGTGCTGTTCGCCGGGCTGATGATCACTGACAGCGCGCCGAAGCTGATCGAATACAACACCCGTTTCGGCGACCCGGAATGCCAAGTGCTAATGATGCGGCTGAAGGACGATCTCCTGGTCCTGCTCAACGCAGCCGCTGACGGCCAGCTGGCGCATACTTCGGTGCGCTGGCGCGACGAGGCGGCGCTCACCGTGGTGATGGCAGCCAGGGGCTATCCCGGCACGCCGGAAAAGGGCTCGGTCATTCGCGGCGTCGAGGCGGCGGCAGGTGAGGGCGTCGAGATATTTCATGCCGGCACCGCCATAAACGGCGGCGCACTCGTCGCCAATGGCGGTCGCGTGCTCAACATCACGGCGACCGGCCGCACCGTCGGCGAGGCGCAGAAGAAGGCCTACGCCGCGCTCGACCGGATCGACTGGCCGCAAGGCTTTTGCCGCCGCGACATTGGCTGGCTGGCAGTGGCGCGCGAGCAGTCGAACTGATGCATCGGGCGGCCTTCGGCCTCAGCGCAAGCCGTGGTCGAATTCGGTCGAGACGCTGCTGACCGCATCGGCGGTGGAGACAAATCCTGGCACCGATGCCGCACGCTTTTCGTTTCGCGTCCAGGCGACATATTCGGCAATCCCGCGCGGAAGGCCCGGCGCCGCTTTCGCCGCAGGCATTTGAAAGCCGCTGCTGAACCTGGCCAGGCGCGCCCTGAATACCGCGACCATCTCCTCGAAGCTTGCTGGCGTCACGCTGGCGTAAGTGATGGTGCCGCCGGCGAGCCCCGCCTCGCGTGAGAGCGGCACCGGTATCGAGGTGAGATAATCCGGCTGCACGTCGATCAGGCCGCCGAACGGCCACTGCGCGCGCAATTCCGTGGCGTTCATCGGCGCGACGCTGACGTCGATATCGTTGGGTGTGCCCGCGACCCTGTAAGGGCAGCGGAACCGGCCGCAATTTGCTCGCGCCGAAAACTGCCAGAGCGCATAACCCTGCCAGTTGCCCATCGGAAAATGCACGTCGATGTCGGGCTTGTAGCGCGCATACCACAGCGGCAGCCGCGACAGCAGCTGGTATTTGTATCTGTTGTCGGCGATGTGCCGGGCGGTCGTTCCATTGGTGTAGAGCACCGGAAAGCGGCCGAGCCGCCGATGCACCTGGCGGACGAATTCTTCGGCGTCGTCCAGCGACATCCACTGCGTCGGGTCGTCGTCCTCGATGTCGAGGGCAAGCAGGTCGTCCGGCCCGGGTTCGGCGAACTCGATGAAATGATTGGCCTGGCCGACCGGGTTGCCGGGGCGGGCGAGGTGATAGGCGCCCCATTTCAAGCCAAGCGCCTTGGCCACAACCTTGCGCGTCTGGAACAGTTCCTGTGCCATCGCATGGCGTTTCCAGAGCGTCTTGCACAGCCGCGTCTCGGTCTCGTCGCCGAAACAGAAATAGGGTGGCGGCATTCCGTCGGATGCCTTGTTGATGAAGCCGACAAGACGCTTGTCGGTGGCAAGCCTGGTCCAGTCGATGGAATTGTATTCGTAGGCGTCGACGACCAGCGCCCGGTCGGCATCCTTCCACGGTTCGGAGAAATCCGAGGCCTTTGCCGGCGTCAGCATCAGGGTCATCGCGGCCGCGACAAGGAGAAGCGCTGAGCGGACAAGGGGGCGCGCCGGCGTTTTCAAACAGCAGATCCTTGCTGGCCAAAGCCAAATCCTGAACCGCCATGGTTAAGGAAATGCTTCGGGTGCCGAGTGGGCGAGTTGGAGCGCTGGAGAAGCGATCCTTGGTGCTCCTCAAGAGCAAAGCGATGGTTGCGATTGTCAGCCAAATAGCTTCAACGCTGTTGCTATGGGCAGGAACAGTGATAGCGGGCGGCTCTGAAACGAGGTGAAGCCATGCCTGCGATAATACGCGACCGCCTGGTCATCCTTGGCATCGACAATCAACGCGAAGGCTGCTGGGGCAGCGCTAACGCTACATCGTAGCGCATCCACGATCAGCGCCGACCCGACCCGCCGCCGCTGGTATCGGGCATCGACGGCCAGCCTGCCGACCAATATCGCGGGCAGAACCGGGTAGCGTGGCAGATGTTTTGTCTGTTCGTCAGGCAAGGACGCGATTGGTATGCTCGACGCCGCCAAAGTGTAATATCCGGCGATCGCGCCGCCATCGCGATCCACGGCAACGAAGCAATTGCCGACTCGGCGTTTGACATCCTGGCTGGCTTGCTCCCGAATGTAGCGGTCGAGCGCCGGTACCCCGCAGCTGAACGCCTTGCGATCATGCGATCCGCCGAGCGGTTCGATAATGACGGCGAAAGTCACCGGGTTTCGACGACCAGCCGTTTGTGGGCGTCGGCAGCTTTGCGCAGTGCCTCATTAGGCTCGGGCGGATTGAGAATCGCCTCCATCATGGCGCGCTGATCTTCGATGGAGATACGCATGATGGTGGTGTTCTCGATAGTGCGCTGCGCCGCCTCTTGAGCGGCGGCGACCACGAAGTCGCTGACGCTGCGGCCCTGGATTTCGGCGGCACGTTTCACAACGTCCAGCATATCCGGCGAAATACGGGCTTCGAGACGGGCGGTGCGGGTCTGTTGGTTTGGCATTATCGTCACCCCTGATGCTGACTTGTACGGGAAATAGCCGTACAAATCAAGTGCGTCGTCCGGCTCTAAATAATTTTGCAACGAGCCAGCAACTGCAAAATCCGCGTGACAAAGTTTGACGTTTACGTAAAACGAAGGTGGACGGGGAGCGTCGGCACGGATCTTGAGTTGACCTGCCGGACTGAGGAGAGCCGGACAGAGGAGGAGCGAGCGCCATGTATCGGGCACCGGTCGAGGAGATCGCCTTCACCCTGAAGCATGTCGCCGGCTTGAAGCCGGCGCTCGATACCGGCATCTTTGGCGAACTCGGCGAGGACCTCGTCGACGCCATTCTGGCCGAGGCCGGCCGCTTCGCCAGTGAGGAGGTGGCGCCGCTCTACAAGATCGGCGACCAGCAAGGCGCGGTGCTCGACGGCGCTGCCGTCACCACCCCGCCCGGCTGGAAGGAACTTTATCACCGCTGGATCGGCGGCGGCTGGAATGCGCTGTCCGCGCCTGAAGCGTATGGCGGCCAGGCGCTGCCGGCCATGCTCGGCGTCGCCGCGCTCGAAATGTGGAACTCCGCCTCGATGGCGTTCGGCATCGCCCCGACGCTGACCATGGCCGCGGTCGAAGCACTCGACAAGCATGGCTCGCAGGCACTCAAGGCCAAATATCTGGAAAAGCTGGTCTCCGGCGAATGGATGGGCACCATGAACCTGACCGAGCCGCAGGCAGGCTCGGACCTGAATGCCTTGCGAACCCGCGCCGAGCCGGCCGGCGACGGCACCTACCGCATCTTCGGGCAAAAGATATTCATCACCTATGGCGAGCACGATTTCACCGACAACATCATCCATATGGTGCTGGCGCGGCTGCCGGACGCGCCGGCCGGCACGCGCGGCCTGTCGTTGTTCCTGGTGCCGAAATTCCTGGTCGGAGACGATGGCGCGCTGGGCGCACGCAACGACGTCTTCTGCTCCGGGCTGGAGCACAAACTGGGCATCCACGCTTCGCCGACCTGCACGATGATTTATGGCGATGGCTTCGAAGGCACCGCGCCCGGCGCGATCGGCTGGCTGGTCGGCGGGGAGAACAAGGGCCTCGCCTGCATGTTCACCATGATGAATAATGCGCGCCTTGCCGTCGGCATTCAGGGTGTCGCGGTCGCCGAGGCGGCGACGCAGAAGGCGCTCGCCTATGCAAACGATCGCCGCCAAGGCAAGGCGGCGAGCTATCGCGGTGCCGGCATGGCGCCGATCGTGCATCACCCCGACATCCAGCGCAGTCTTCTGACCATGAAGGCGCTGACCCAGATTGCCCGTGCCATCTGCTATTCCTGCGCCCACGCCATCGATCTTGCGTCGCAGAGCGAAGATGCAAAGCACTGGCAGGAACGCGCCAATCTGTTGACGCCGCTGGCCAAGGCCTTTTCGACCGACGTCGGCGTCGAGGTCGCCTCGCTTGGGCTGCAGGTGCATGGCGGCATGGGGTTCATCGAGGAGACAGGGGCCGCAGCACTTTATCGCGACGCGCGCATCGCGCCCATTTACGAAGGCACCAATGGCATCCAGGCGATCGATCTGGTGACACGCAAGCTGCCGCTCGGCGGCGGCCGGCATGTGCATGGCTACATCGCCGAACTCAAGGCCGTCGCCGATGCGGTGCGAGCGTCGAACCTTGAAGGCTTCGGCCGGACCGCCGATCGCCTCGACCAGGCGCTCGACGAGCTCTCCCAGGCAACCCGTTTGCTGCAAGACCTGCAGGCCGAAGGCCGTTCGGACGAGGCGCTGGCCGGCGCCACACCCTATCTCACGCTGATCTCGCTTGCCGCGGGCGGGGCCTATCTGGCGCGCGGCGGGCTTGCCGACCAAAACCGTATCGCGCTTTGCCGGTTCTTCGCCGAGAACCTGCTTGGCGAAGTGGGCGCGCTGAAGGAGCGCATCATCGGCGGCGCCGACAGCCTTGCCGTTGCCGGCAAGGCGCTGATTTCAGCCTGACGTTCGCACGCGCCGATATTCATGGCCCGAAATTCACAAAGGACCAATCCGTGACAGACCACATCCTCGTCGAACGCCAGGGCGCCATCCAGATCATCCGCATCAACCGTCCGGACAAGAAGAACGCCCTGACCCGCGCCATGTACGCGACGATGTCGGCGGCTCTTGCCGGCGGCGACGCCGATCCGGCGATCCGCGTTCATGTCTTTCTCGGCGTGCCCGGTGCCTTCTCGTCCGGTAACGACCTTGCCGATTTCATGGTCGTCGCCTCGGGCGGCGAAGGCGGTTCCGAGGTCTGGGATTTCCTGATGGCGCTGGCCAAGGTGGAAAAGCCGATGGTTTCCGGCGTCGACGGCATTGCGGTCGGTATCGGCACCACGCTCAACCTGCATTGCGACCTGACCTTCGCCACGCCGCGCACACTATTCCGGACGCCCTTCGTCGATCTCGGCCTTGTGCCGGAGGCCGGTTCGAGCCTGCTCGCGCCGCAGATCCTCGGCCGCCAAGGCGCCTTCGCGCTGCTTGGCCTCGGCGAGGGCTTTTCGGCCGAGCGGGCGAAGGCCGCTGGGCTGATCTACGAGGTGGTCGAGGAAGAGGCACTCGAAGCATCGGTATTGGCGGCGGCGGGCCAGATCGCTGCCAAACCGCCGCAAGCGCTGAAGATCGCGCGCGACCTGATGCGCGGCTCGCGCGACGCCCTTGTCGAGCGCATCGGCCAGGAAAGCCAGCATTTCCGCGAGCGGCTCAAATCCGACGAGGCCCGCGCAGCCTTGACGGCCTTCATGACCAGGAAGAAGGCCTAGACCTTCTGGCCTTGTCTCGCATCGTGGACCCGCCGGCAGCAACCGGCGGGTTTTCTTGCCATGATCTCTTTGTCACATCGCCATTTTTTTACATTCGGCCTGGGCCTTTGCCGAAGACGTGTCGATCATGAACGTCTTGCCTTTGGCGTCGGTCATCAACATCATGCAATGCTTGATCGGTTTCGCCATTTTCATCATTTCGGCGCTCATCTTCGCGTCGGGCATCATGGTGCCCATATGCCCATCGGGCATGATCGCCATGACCTCCCCACCCTTCATCACCGTCATTGTCCCCATCGCGTCCTCCGCAAAGGCTTGCGAAGCGAAAAGGCAGGCAAGACCGGCCAGCGTGACCAACCTGAGTGAATGCATTGTTTCCTCCTGAATTTGCGCCAGCGGCGCGTTGAGCCCTTTCCTGGTTCGTTCCGGCAAGTTGGAACGTTTCACGCACACGAGATCGTGATCGTGGGAATTGGAAATCCGGCAGAAGCGGCCCGGCCTTGGCCGCCTTCATGACCAGGAAGAAGGGCTGAAAAAATGGGCGCCGGTGCGGAAGCTGCCGATCTGCCCCACAAGGGCCCACAAGGGGGAGATCGGCGCTCCACCGTCGTGCCCTACGGATAAAGCCTCATTTTGTCCCAGCCGCCCTCGGCGTTGCGCGAAAACACGACACGGTCGTGCAGCCGGAACGGACGGTCGTGCCAGAACTCGATGCTCTGCGGCACGATGCGAAAGCCCGACCAGTGTTTTGGCCGCGGGATCTCGCCGATCGCGTGGCGCGCCGTATATTCGGCAACCGCCTTTTCCAGCGCGAAGCGGCTTTCCAGCGGCCGCGACTGCTTGGAGGCCCAGGCGCCGATGCGGCTGCCGCGCGGACGCGTCGCATAATAGGCATCGGCTTCGGCGTCGGTGACAATCTCCACCGGCCCCCGCGCCCGCACCTGCCGGCGCAGAGATTTCCAGTGGAAGCACATCGCTGCTTTCATGCTGCCAAGGATCTCGCGGCCCTTGGCGCTCTCGAAATTCGTGTAGAAGACAAAGCCACCCTCATCGAACCCCTTGAGCAGCACCATGCGGACATTCGGCATGCCCTCGGCATCGACCGTCGCCAGCGCCACGCTGTTGGGGTCGTTGATCTCGCTCTTCGTAGCGTCGTCGAGCCACGCCGCAAAAAGCCGGAACGGCTCCGCCGCCTCGGTAAAGTCACCGCTTGTTAACCCGGTTTCGCTCATAGTTTTCCCAAATTTGTCGCCGGCTGGGGAGATTGCCGATTGTCGCGTATCGCGCAAGCTTTTGACAGTGGGCAATGGAGCGTTATCGCTTCGGCCAGCGCCAAAGCCATGATCGTGACAATCATCCTGCCGCTTGCCGCCTGTGGCGGGGGCGGCTTCAGCCTGGAGCAGGCGGAGGTGGACCGCTCGATACTGACCTCGAGCACGCCGGCCTCAGTCACGCCGCTCGATCAGGACCGCGCTTCCGACCAGGCTACGATCCGCAACGCCGTGTCCTCCGCCGACGTCGAGCAACTGGCCGGGCAGGCCATTCCCTGGGCGAATGCCGACACCGGCTCGCGCGGCTCCATCACCGAGCTCGCAGAATTCAGGGCTAACGGTGAGACATGCCGTCGCTTCACCGCGTCGCGCGAGAGCTTCGACGGCGTCGCGCTGTTCAAAGGCGAAGTATGCCTGGCCGGCGGCAGCGCCTGGCGAATGCAGGACTTCAAGGCGCTCTGATTTTCCGCCGGCTATATAGCGGTAAGCCACTGGAATTTCTTCCTATGCAAGCGCATATAGGAGGCGATCATGGAACCACTCCTTCTCCAGGGCAGTAAGCATGCGCGACCCCTATGAGGTGCTGGGCGTTGCCAAGAACGCATCGGCCAAGGACATAAAATCGGCGTACCGGAAGCTCGCCAAGAAGTATCATCCGGACCAGAATCCGGATCCCAAGGCAAAGGAGCGTTTTGCCGCCGCCAATCAGGCTTACGAGATCGTCGGCGACGAGAAGAACCGGGCGGCTTTCGATCGCGGTGAGATCGACGCCGAAGGCAAACCGCGGTTTCAGGGTTTCGAGAGTGCGGCCGGCGGCGCCGATCCTTTCGCCGGTTTCCGCCGGCAGCAAGGGCCGGGCGGCGCGCATTTCGAATTCCGCACGGGCCGTCCCGGTGGTGACCCGTTCGACGGCAACAGCGACATCTTCAGCCAGATCTTCGGCGATGCTTTCAGCCAGCAGCGCGGTTCCGGCATGGGCGCCGGCCGCCGGATGCCGACCGCAGCCGACCTCAACGTGACGCTGGACGTCACCATCGAGGAGGCCGCAACCGCCGAGAAAGTGACGGCGATGTTCCCCGACGGCCGCAAGATGGCGGTCAAGTTGCCGGCCTATGTCGAGGACGGCCAGACCATCCGGTTGAAAGGCCAGGGTGAGCAAGGACCGGGGCAGCCGGGCGATGCGCTGGTTAAAATCCGTTTCCGCCGGCACCCGCGCTACCGCGTCGAGGGCCGCGACCTGCATGTCGACCTGCCGGTGGAACTGGCCGATGCGGTGCATGGCGCCAAGGTGGCGGTCGAAACCCCGACCGGCAGGATTGCGGTCAACGTTCCCCCTTGGTCGAGCTCGGACAAGGTTCTGCGGCTGAAGGGCAGGGGCCTGCCGGAAAAGGCCGGCGGTCACGGCGACCTCTACGCGCACGTGCGGCTGATGCTGCCGGAAGGCGGCGACGCCGAGCTCGAGGCACTGATGCGCAGGCGAAAGGGCTGACGGTCGAAAAGGCTGGCGCTTGACGTCGTAAGCGGGCGTGAGTGGTTTCATGCCGCGTCGGTTATTGACAGGAAACGAGCAACCAGCGCCAGGAGCCGCTATTTGGCCGAAGCAGGTTCAACGTCAGCTAACGCCTCAAAGGCCGACATTTGCACCCGCCATAGTTCCGCTTCGCGAACACGGTCGACGCCAGTCGACCGACTGGCGATGAGCCAGTTCGGCGGGGGTTAGCCGCACAAGCTTGTAGGGGTCGATCGATGCAGTCGCCAGGCCAGCAAGGTGGAGGGTCGCACCGCTGACCATCACCAGCGCATCGACGCCTGCGCCATTCTCCCTCTTGCCAGCCTGCTCGACGTGGCGGGCGAAATTTACCTCCGAGCCGACCAGAAAAGAGAAATCCCGCTGGCGATCGTTGACGAACATCACCTCGCCGGAGTGTAAGCCGATCCTGATGCGGCGCGACAGGGAGCCCATTGAACGCTTCCAAGCGTTGCCGAGCGAGATTTCCGGTACCAGTTCCGCGACGGCGGCCAGCGCCTTTAGCGCCGTTTCGCTGGACGTCATTTCGCTCCCCAGCCAGAGAGCTAGCACGCCGTCGCCTGTAAAGTTTTGAACGATCCCCCCATTGGCCACCACGACCTGGCGGGTCAACGTGAAGTGCTCGATCATGAACCGCGTGGTTTCGATCAGGCCAAGCGCGCTCGCCAAGCCGGTCGAGTCCTCCACGTCGGTAAACATGATCGTGGCGATGGCGCGCTGGAATTTCGTTTCACCCATGCCGAATGACGGGAGCACGCGGTCAGTCTGTGGATTCGTATAGGCAGTGATCGGATGCATTGGAGTCCGGCCCCCGAGCGGTTCAAATGTCGCTCGAATATGACTGGACGGCGTAGGCGGATCGTAAGCCCGCCGTGGCGGGCACGTCAGAATTACGTCAGAAATCCATTCGGGCCCGGCTTTGGCGGCTTGCAGCCGACCTTTTAGTCAAAATTCGGCGGGACCCTCAGCTCAGCAACTTACGGAGGTCAAGCAGCCCCGCTCCAAACTGCTGATCGAACGAAGGCACCCTTCTCTCGCAATTAGGGCTGTCCGGTAGAATCGGAACGTCAGCTTCAAGCCAAGGCCATGAAACCTCCTTTGCGCCTGACTGGGTCATCTTCGCCTTAACCTCTATGCCGTTGAGCGGCCTACCGGCGGAGCGATGTTTCGACTGCAACAAAGCGGCTGCTCCCGCGACGATGGCCGAGGCTGCAGATGTTCCGCCAAATACTGTGTAGAGCCCGGCGCGGTCTCTGCTTTCGACGCGCGGTGGCTGGATCCCTTCCAGCTGTCCGCCGGAATAGCCGTGGTGGCCCGGGATGTCCGTGGTGAGCACGCCCTGCGGCGCGTATTCAACCTGGGGGAGCTTCTCGTAGATCTCGAAATTGTGGTCACGTGAACGCAGCGACTCACGGTCCAGTCGTATTTGGCAGCGTGTACACACCTCCTGGTCGTCGGACGGCGCGGAAATGGTGACGGAATTGTCGGTCGGATCGCCGCTGTAGTTGGAATATGCTGAACGTCTCGCCCGATAAGTGGCGGCCGCCACCGCAACCACGCCATTGCTTTCGCCGGCCTTGCTCGCCGGGTAAATCAGATGGTCGTAGCCATCGTTGCCGGCTGCGCAGATGATGGGGATTTCCTCGCTGATCGCCTCGAAAAGCGTCTCGAAATAATCCCAAATTGGCTTTGCCTGTTCGACCGAAGTATATCTGCTGTCGCCATATCCAGGATAGGAACGGTGCGCTCGCCATGGATCGGGTACTTCCCGGGGAAAGTGTATGACTGAAACCTTCTGGTCGCGGGCATAGAGGAACGCCAGAATGAGCTGCGCTGCGTCGGGCCGTGCTGAAATCTCGATCGGCAGGAGTTCAGCGCCTGGGGCGACCCCCCAATAAGGTATTGCGCCTTCACCGTTGCTAAATTGCCTCAACTTCGTGGGCGGGGCCGCAGGGGCGCCGACCATCAGCCCAGCGCAGGCGGTCCCGTGCGCTGAGTAGCGCATACGCGAGGTCTCAGCAGTCTCCTGAATTACGCCGCGCCCATCTTTCAGTGCTCGAAGCAGCGATTTCTGAACCTCGACTTCCTGCGCATTGTTCCTCGATTTGATCAGGCTTGCCGCCCACGCCCAGGTATCGTCGCCCACAAAGCTCTTGCTCTGCTTTTTTTCCGGCCCTCGCAAGACGAGCGGTTGCTGCCTGGGTGTGACGTAACTCAACCCGAAAGGGTGAGCGGCGAAGCTGACCGCAGAAAGGATACGAGGCTCGAGATTGGGATGGCTTGAGTTCACTCCCGTATCGATCTGGGCAATGACCTCGCCGTAACCGGGCTTGTCAGTACCCAACAAATCCCAGGCGTCGGCCTCCAGCAGGTATGCGGCCTCGTGCGGCAACCGCGCTTCAGGGATGCGCGGACGATCGCGTAAGGCGCCGATTGCGATCAGGTGCCACAGGTAGTGATACCAGTCATAACAAAGATGGCCTTCGCCCTTCTTGATGTCGTCCATCATGGCACCCACCTACCATTCGCTCTGGGCGCGTCGGATCGTTTCATCCATCGCGTCCACCAAGTACGGAGAAATGCGCGCAGCCAGTTCCTCGCCGGCATCGGTGTCGCTGGCGTAGTGCAGCCCGGCCCATTCCCTGTTCTCGGCCACCCGGCGGGCGCGCTCATAAACCGCGGTTACGCCGGCGTGCTCGGGCAGCATCCGTTGCAGAACGTTCGCCACTGCAAATGACTGAAATGAATGGTTGGACGGGTAGGAAGCGTGCGAGGGAACCGGAAGCGCCGGCCGCAGCCTCGGCTCAATGATGTTGGGCCGTGGCCGATTGAATCGATCTTTGTAGTTGAGCCCGATCTCCTCCGTGAGTTCGAGGATCGCAACGATCAATGCGCATGTCCCCTCGAAGCCCGCGAGAGTGTCTATTCCGAGCGGCGCCGTGTAGTCCAAAATCCCGAACGATGCCTGGCGGACGATCTCCTCGCGCCGCAGCGGGTCACCTTCCCTCCTCTTCTGCAGATCGATAAGCGCTTCTGTCTCCCTGAGGCTCTCTGAAGGTCCGGGCGGGGGATCGATAAGAATGTCCTCCCAGATCGCACCGAGATATTTGTTGGCGACGCTTAGTCCGATCCTGTGCAAGGCACGCTTGTCGTGCCACGCCGGCAAAGCCTCCTCGCCAGTTTCGAAAGCCGTTTGCCCCCTGCCGCGTCCCCGTCCTCGTCCGCGCCCTCTGCCCCTGCCTCGACCTCGACCTGCGCTCGGCCCCGCCAGGAAGGCTGGCGAAAGGCGCATGGCACCCTCCACAGGGTCATCAGAAATCGTTATCACGATCTGCTCTTCTTGAATCGACAGAACGCTGCTCTTGGTCATCATAGACGCGAAAGGATGCAGTTTTTCGCCGCCTCTATTTTTGATGTATTCCTCAAGAGATTTTTCAGGACTTGCGTCACCCAATATCAGCGGATATTGCCTTATGGCCGATCCACTTACTAAGAATCGGGCGCTAAACAACTTGTTATTAAGATCAATTGTCGACATCATGTCCACCCCTCAACTAAAGCTTCTAAATTTGATCCGCGCCAACTGGTGGTCGGAGCCTCGACGTAACGCCTGCGGTGCGCAGCGCTAGGGTGCGTACCTTGGCAGCGTTATCCGCGACAACCCGCTCTTGATAACCGAAACTCCGAGTACGCCTGCAATTGGATAATTCTCCTCCGAAAGCAGCTCGAGCGAGAAATCCGGCTCCCAGGCGCGCAAGCGTTCGATAGTTCGAACTGCCTCCACAGTCTGCCCCAAATGCCCGTGGCAGGCAGCCGAGTATCTCAAAGCGGGTAGGTATGTGGGTTGCTGCGCAAGGACACGCTCGCCGTGACGTATCCCCTCCTCGAAGCGCCCGTTCAGAGTTGCCAAGATGCAGCACGTGGTATCGATGCAGTAACGATACAGGGGAGGCCCGCCCAGTGCACGTGCGCGCATCGCATCCTCATAGCCACGCTTCACTTCGCCGAGATAGCCGAGCGTCAAGGCGCGCATGTCCCAGCAAATGGCTTGTAGCGGGTTAGCGGCTATCGCTCGATCGGCGAGTTCCAGTGCCTGTGCGTATTCACGAAAGACGAACGAATGGGCATGAGCGGCCAACGCCAGGGTGATAGGATTGAAGGGGGCCACTTCGACGGCGCGACTGGCGCATTCCCGAACCTGATCGTGAAAGGTGCCCGAGCGGCCGACCCGTCTCTCGCCAAAGCGGGTGACAAACACAAACAGCTGCCACGCCAGATACGTGCTACGCGGGTCGAGCTCATATGCTTCGGCGAGCATGCGCTCCGCCGAATCCAGGTCCGTATCGCGCATGCGGAATACCTGTCGCAGCGCTGTCAATGCAAGCCGAGACGCCCGGTGTCGGGGCTCGTCGCGAATGGACTTAGGATCGAGAACGAATTCGAGGATCGAAAACACGATCTGATTGACCAACGACATCAGCTTCAGGCTCGCCGGGCCAGTCAGGTCGGCCGGCTCGAGAAAATCCGTATGCGACCACAAGAGCCGGCTGTCACCGGGCGCAATTAATGCAAATGTCAGGCCCACTCTGTCGCCCACCACCGTTGCCCTGGTTTGCAACAGCCAGTCTGGCAGCGCTGTGTCAGGCGCTTGGGTCAGCGGTCCCTGCGCTTGAAAATCCACGACGTCGACCACTTCGAAATTCAGGATCGATCGAACCACCAGATCCAGGACAAGGTCGCTGACGGCCCTGTTAGCGGAGCCCTCCGTCCACCTGGCATCGCGAACCAGGCCCAAGCATAGCCGCGACGAATTCAGAAGTGAGGCGCTTCGCTGTCCGGACAACTGATCTGCCGCGGCAACAGGAGAGACGTTTGCTGGCACTGTGCGAGGCCGGGGCCATTGGCTTCTTTGCTCACGAAGCCAATCCTCGAACTCTGGATCGCGAATATCGAGGCCCTCAAGCAGATCACGCGTGGCAGAGCCTTCGGGTGGATCGTTCAAATCGATGCCGATCGAAGCGACGTCGAGTCGAACCACATCACGATCGGTCGAGATTAGATCAATGCCGGCGCTGCGGAGCGACTTCCGAACCTCGGACAGCTCCTGCCGCAAGCTTGCTGCACCCTGCTCCTCGCCGCGAGTGCTCCAGAGCTTGCTTTGCAGCCATTTTCGGCTCCGCGTACCGTTGGGTGCCAGGGCGAGC
Source organism: Mesorhizobium sp. M1182 (assembly GCF_040318335.1). Taxonomy (NCBI): domain Bacteria; kingdom Pseudomonadati; phylum Pseudomonadota; class Alphaproteobacteria; order Hyphomicrobiales; family Phyllobacteriaceae; genus Mesorhizobium; species Mesorhizobium sp. M1182. The sequence goes on along the minus strand of NZ_JAMYMD010000001.1, from coordinate 249,473 downwards.
ATGGCCAAGAGCGCCTTAGACCGTCTGCCATGCGGCGTGACGTCCGCGCCATCCGCGCTCTCAATCGCGAATGGCCCAATCAATCTAAGGAAAGGACGGCAATCCGAGTACACTAGCGGCCCCTCGCGTCCCCGCACCCTAATATAGCATCTGCTAATATAAGTCTATCTGTAATTCTCGGCTTCCGTGAGGTCAAACCTACACGTGGCAAAGGATTCGAGACGGGAATTCTGCTGTGACGGAAGGACTCGGTAGCGACATCAAGCGGTCGTTCGATGTAAGCGGTCCCATTGTCGGCTCGGGGTCATGAGCGTGACTTCGGCCGCTGGCCAACGAACTTCCGCCAAAGGGTCCTCTTCCGCCGTGCCACACGGACACCCAGTGTCGGATTTTCCCACCGGCCCATGACTGCAAGGTCAAAGCGCTACAGCGTCCTTTGCACGTCCAAAGGACGCGCGGCGCTGTTGAGCAAACGCTTTTGTCCCCCGAACTGTCCGCTTTGAACGCTTGAAGGGGCACTGTGGCTGTGCGATAGGCACTCCACAAAGCAGAGAACCTTTCGGAGAGCGCTGACATGGCGGGTGGACGGGGCCTTATGGCCGGCAAGCGCGGCCTTATCCTTGGCATCGCCAACAATCGCTCGATCGCTTACGGCATCGCCAAGGCCTGTGTCGACCATGGCGCCGAGATCGCGCTGACCTATCAGGGCGAGGCGTTCAAGAAACGCGTCGAGCCGCTCGCGGCGGAACTGGGCGCGCATGTCGCCGGCCATTGCGACGTGACCGACCCGGCCAGCCTCGATGCGGTGTTCGAAAATGTCAGCAAGCACTGGGGTGGCAAGCTCGATTTCCTCGTCCACGCAATCGCCTTTTCCGACAAGGACGAACTGACCGGCCGCTATGTCGAGACGACGCGCGACAATTTCCTGCGCACCATGGATATTTCGGTCTATTCCTTCACCACCATCGCCAAACGTGCCGAGGCGCTGATGACCGACGGCGGCTCGCTGCTCACGCTGACCTATTACGGCGCGGAAAAGGTGATGCCGCACTATAACGTCATGGGTGTTGCCAAGGCGGCACTCGAAGCCAGCGTGCGCTATCTGGCCGTCGATCTCGGCGCCAAGAAGATCCGTGTCAACGCGATCTCCGCCGGCCCGATCAAGACGCTTGCCGCATCCGGCATCGGCGATTTCCGCTATATCCTGAAATGGAACGAATACAATTCGCCGTTGAAGCAGACGGTCACGCAGGAGGAGGTTGGCGATTCCGGCGTCTATTTCCTGTCCGACCTTTCGCGCGGCGTCACCGGCGAGATCCATCATGTCGATTCCGGCTATCATGTCGTCGGCATGAAGGCGGTCGACGCGCCGGATATTTCGACGGTCAAGGACTGACGCCACCGCCTGACCTCTTCCGGAAGACCTGATGTACCCGCTCGTCTATATCGTGCGCCACGGCCAGACGGCGTGGAACGCCGAGGCCCGGCTGCAGGGGCAGGCCGATACCGACCTCAACGAGCTCGGCCGCGAGCAGGCTAGCCGCAACGGGCGCAGGCTGGCCGAACTCATCGACAAGCCCGAAGATTTCGATTTTGTCGCCAGCCCGATGCGGCGCACGCGCGAGACGATGGAGCGCCTGCGCGCGGCGATGAAGCTCGATCCGCACGCCTATCGTACCGAGCCGCTGCTCGTGGAATTGAGCTTTGGCGACTGGCAGGGTTTCACCTTTGCCGAACTCGAGGCGAACAATCCCGGTTCGACCAGGCGCCGCCGCCTCGATAAATGGAATTTCCAGCCGCCCGGCGAGGGCGCCGAAAGCTATCAGATGCTGCTCGAACGGGTGAAGCCGTGGTTCGACGCGCTCGATCGCCAGACGGTCTGCGTGACCCATGGTGGCATCATGCGCGTAATGTTCCGCTTGGTACTGGGGATGTCCGAACAAGATGCGGTCAGCATGGAAGTGCCGCAGGATCGCGTGCTCAGACTGGACGGCCGGCGCCTGGAGTGGCTCTGAGACCGATGACCTAGCGTATGTTGAGATCAGGTCGGGCCGGCATCAGCTGAATATCGACGCGTCCTACTCGGTCGATCCGGTGTCCGGCAATTCCATGTCGGTGACGACGTTCTCGCCATTGGTCACGTCGTAGGCGAGGACGATGTCCATGCCTGGCTTCAGCGCATCGAGGTCGGTTTCGGCGTTCAGCTTGTAGGACTTGCCGTCGTCCAGCGTCAGCGTCAGCGCATCCTTGTCGACCTTCTTGATCAGGCCTTCGGTCTGGCCGGCGAAGGCGGCGGTGGAAATCAACAGCGTGGCGGCAACAGCGCCAATCAGGATACGCATCATCGTCCTCTTTAATCATTGCCGGTACAGCGGCTCGGTCCAACGGAACGGAACTGAGCAGAAACCAATCGAATGTGTCAAAACTAAATCCGCGGGATCACAGTTTGACCACTGTGGAAAACGCCAATAGAAGGCAGGCGACAGTGTCGCGCGTCCTCCTGGACGCGCAAGGGACGCTGTAGCACTTTTGATTTTGTGCATGATCCTTTCCGAAAATCGCTCCGATTTTCGGGGTCATGCGCTAGGCCGGCTCCGACGCCGGCAGGGCTGGTTCCATGTCGCACAACACGTTCGGCCATCTTTTCCGCGTCACCACCTGGGGCGAAAGCCATGGGCCGGCGCTGGGCTGCGTCGTCGACGGCTGTCCGCCAGGCATCCGCTTCACTCGCGACGAGATCCAGGCCGAACTCGACAAGCGCCGCCCCGGCCAGTCACGTTTTGTAACGCAGCGTCGCGAACCTGACGAGGTCAAGGTCCTGTCCGGCTTCATCCTCGATGAGGACGGTGAGACGATGGTCACCACCGGCACGCCGGTGTCGATGCTGATCGAGAACGTCGACCAGCGCTCCAAGGACTATGGCGACATCGCCCGCCAGTTCCGGCCGGGCCATGCCGATTACACTTACGAGGTCAAATACGGCCTGCGCGATTACCGCGGCGGCGGTCGCTCCTCGGCGCGTGAGACGGCGGCGCGGGTGGCGGCCGGGGCGCTTGCCCGCAAGGTCGTGCCCGGCATGGTGGTGCGCGGCGCGCTGGTGTCGATGGGCGATAAATCGATCGATCGCGCCAATTGGAACTGGAATTTCGTCGGCGACGCCGAAAACCCGTTCTTCACGCCTGATCCGGCGTCCGTCGCCGTCTTCACGAAATATCTGGACGGCATCCGCAAGGCGGGCTCCTCGGTCGGTGCGGTCATCGAGATCGTCGCCGACGGCGTTCCGGCGGGGCTTGGCGCGCCGATCTATGCCAAGCTCGACCAGGACATCGCCGCCGGCCTGATGTCGATCAACGCCGTCAAGGGCGTCGAGATCGGCAACGGTTTCGAGGCCGCCCGCATCACCGGCGAGGAGAATGCCGATGAGATGCGCATGGGCAATGACGGCAAGCCGGTCTTCCTGTCCAACAATGCCGGCGGCATCCTCGGCGGCATCTCGACCGGCCAGGCGATCGTCGCGCGTTTCGCCGTCAAGCCGACCTCGTCGATCCTGACGCCGCGAAAGTCGATCGACAAGGACGGTAACGACGTCGAGATCATGACCAAGGGCCGGCACGATCCATGCGTCGGCATCCGCGCCGTACCGATCGGCGAGGCGATGGTTGCCTGCGCCATTGCCGATCATTATCTGCGTCATCGGGGACAAACGGGAAGGGAGTAGGGGAGTAGGGGAGTAGGGGAGTAGGGGAGTAGGGGAGTAGGGGAGTAGGGGAGTAGGTTACGCAGCTCCCACGACAGCATTTTTTCCTTTTCCCTACTCCCGTACTGCCCTACTCCCTTACTCCCCTGTTCCCGCGAGCGAAGCGAGCACACATGCCTTACGACCAGAAGAAAATCGTCGAAGCCCTGCGCGCCTTCGAGCGCGGCGAGATCGTCGTCGTTATGGACGATGACGGCCGCGAGAACGAGGGTGACCTGATCGTCGCCGCCGTCCATTGCACGCCGGAAAAGATGGCGTTCATCGTCCGCAACACGTCGGGCATCGTCTGCACGCCGATGCCGCGCGAGGAAGCAAAGCGGCTCAACCTGTCGCCGATGGTGGCTGACAATGATTCCGCCCACACCACCGCCTTTACCGTCAGCGTCGACTTCAAGCACGGCACCACGACCGGCATTTCGGCGGACGACCGGACGCTGACGGTGCGCAATCTCGCCAACGGCAATGTCGGCGCGTCCGATTTCGTGCGCCCCGGCCACATCTTTCCGCTGATCGCGCGCGAAGGCGGCGTGCTGATGCGTTCGGGCCATACCGAAGCCGCTGTCGACCTCTGCAAGCTCGCCGGCCTGCCGCCGGTCGGCGTCATTTCCGAGCTGGTCAATGATGACGGCACCGTTATGCGTGGCCCGCAGGTGCAGGCCTTCGCCGAAAAGCACGGGTTGAAGCAGATCTCGGTTGCCGACCTTATCGGCTACCGGCAACGCAAGGAAACGCTGGTCGAGCGCGTCGCCTGTTCCGACATCGAGACGCCGGGCGGCAAGGCGCAGGTCTTCACCTACACGCTGCCCTGGGACTCCATGCATCACGTGGCGGTCGTCTTCGGCGATATCCGCGACGGCGTCGAGGTGCCGGTGCGCCTTCATTCCGAGGACGTGGTCAGCGACGTCTTCGGCACCAGCCACAGGCTGGACGCCATCATGAAGGCAATGGGCGAGCGCCAACGCGGCGTCATCGTCTATCTGCGCGAAGGCTCGGTCGGCGTCGCCCATCAGGAGCGCAAGCGGCCGGCTGCCGGCGACCGCGAGGACCATGAAGAGGCTCGTCGCCGCGAAAACGAATGGCGCGAGATCGGCCTCGGCGCGCAAATCCTCAAGGATCTCGGCATTTCCTCAATCAATCTGATCGCCTCGCGCGAGCGCCATTATGTCGGCCTCGAAGGTTTTGGCATCCACATCGCCAAGACCGAGATTCTTTAGGCCATTCTCACGGTGCTGGTATGCGTCCGGCCCCGGCTCGGGCCGAACGCACCGGAAACTATTCCGCAGCGACCGCGGCTGCGTCGCATGCAGGCATGTCGCAGTTCGGCGCGGCAAGGCTGCGCTGGCCGGCGAGCACGATGACCAGCGCGATTGTGCCCGATGCCACCGATACCCAGAACCCGTTCTGCGCGCCGAAAGCGTCCACTACCCAGCCGGCGGCGAACGAGCCGAGCGCCATGCCGATGCCGATGCCGGTCATCACCCAGGTCACGCCCTCGGTCAGCACCGCCTCGGGCACGCGCCGTTCGATCAGGCCAAATGCCGTGATGAAGGTCGGCGAGATTGCCACGCCGCTGACGAAGACGGCCAGTGCCAGCAGCGGCACGGTGTCGGCGACGAGCAGCGGCAGCGAGGTAAGCGCAATGATGGCGATTGCGATGGCAAGCTGAATCTGCAGCGGCACTTTCAGGTTCAGGGCGCCGATGATGATGCCGACGACGAACGATCCGAGCGCGTAGACGCCGATGACGAAGCTGGCGGCGCCCGGCTGGGCAAGCTCCTTCGTGATCGCCACGGTGCTCACCTCCGTGGTGGCGAAGGTCGCGCCGATGAAGATCAGGGCCAAGGTGATGATCTGGACCGGCCGCAGCCGGATTGCCGAGCCGCCCGAACCGTGTTCCACCGGTCGGGCTCGCGGTTCGGTCGAACGCTGCAGGATGAAGGCCGTCGAACCGAAGGCGAGGAACAATGTGCTCGCGAGCACTCCCGCTTCCGGGAAAAGCGCGACGCTCAGCCCTACCGACAGCGATGCGCCGGCGATGTACACCAGTTCGTCCGCCGCCGACTCGAAGGCGAACGCCGTGTTCAACTCGGGGCGGTTGCGAAAAATCTCGGTCCAGCGTGCGCGCACCATTGCCGGTATGCTGGGCATGATGGCGGCGAGCAGCGCCGAGACGAATAGCGTCCATATCGGCCAATGCTGATTGGCCGCTGCAATCAGGATCGCAAAAGCGAGCGTGGAAATCATGGTGGTCGGCACCACAATCCGCGTCTGGCCCAGGCGGTCCACGAGTCGCGATACCTGCGGGGCGACGAAAGCGTTGGCCAGCGCATATGTCGCGGAGACGGCACCGGCCAGCCAGTATTCGCCATCGGTCTGCGACAGCATCGCGACGATCCCGATCGGAGCCATGGCCATCGGCAGCCGGGCAACGAAGCCGGCGGCGGCAAAGCCCTTGGCGCCCGGCGCGCGCAAGATCTGGGAATAGGGATTTTGCATGGTCTGGTTCCTCGACAACGGCCGGTTCGGCGATTACATACGTGGCGTATGAGTTTAAATAGATCATACGCGGCGTATGTCAATTGGCATACGAGACGTATGTTAATAGGGCCAGAGCATGCATAGACCACGCAAGGAGATGATTGCCGAAACCCGCGCCAAGCTGATCGGAGCGGCGCGCCAGGCCTTCGGCACGCTCGGCTATGCCGAAGCCTCGATGGATGACTTCACGGCATCGGCCGGGCTGACGCGCGGTGCGCTCTATCATCACTTCGGCGACAAGAAGGGCCTACTCCAGGCGGTTATCGCCGAGATCGACGCCGAAATGGCAGCCCGGCTGAAGGTCGTTTCGGCCAAGCCGGGCAATCTCTGGCAGGGCTTTGTCGACGAATGCACCGCCTATATCGAGATGGCACTGGAGCCGGAGATCCAGCGTATCGTGCTTCGTGACGGGCCGGCGGTGCTCGGCGATCCATCGCAATGGCCAAGCCAGAGCACATGCATCCGCTCGATGACGGAGAGCCTGCAAAGACTGAGCGACGAGGGGACAATTCTCGCCGTCGATCCCGAAGCCGCGGCAAGGCTGGTCAGCGGCGCCTCGTTGCATGGGGCGCAGTGGATCGCAAATTCGAACGATCCCGAAGCGACGTCGAAGAAGGCAGTGAAGGCGTTCAAGGTTCTTCTGGAAGGGCTGCTCAATCGCACCGGCAAGCTGCCTAAGCCTGATCGATCGTCAGCGAAGCAGCCCCAGATTGACCGATCACCGGCCTGAGGTCATTCTTTTCGCCGATCCCAGGCGGCTCGCGGTGGGCTCAGCCGACGCCGGTTGCCTAAACCCTGTTGAACATCGCCTCACCAGCGCGCGAAAACATGGCCAAAGCGGCGAGGCGCGCCTATATCGGGGCATGGTCACGCGACTTTATACCCACCCGATTTTCCTCGAGCACATAACACCGCCCGGTCATCCGGAGCGGCCGGACCGTTTGCGCGCCATAGAGCGTGTGCTTGACGACGAGGCGTTCGCGGCGCTCGATCGCGTCCAGGCGCCGGAAGGCAACGAGGCAACCATCCTCTACGCACATCCGCCCGAATTCGTCAAACGGGTCCGTGCAGCGATACCGGACACCGGCATCGCCCGTATCGATGCCGACACCACCGCCAGCCCGAAGAGCTGGCAGGCGGCCGTGACCGCGATCGGCGCAGCCAACGCCGCGGTCGACGACGTCTTCACCGGCCGTGCCGAAAACGTCTTCGTCGCCGCACGGCCGCCCGGCCATCATGCCGAAAAGACCACCTCCATGGGTTTTTGCCTGTTCAACACCGCCGCGATCGCGGCACGCTACGCGCAGAAGAACCATGGCGCCGACCGTGTCGCCGTCGTCGACTGGGATGTACATCACGGCAACGGCACGCAGGACATTTTCTGGGACGATCCATCGGTGCTCTATTGCTCGACACACCAGATGCCGCTTTACCCGGGAACCGGGGCTGTGAGCGAAACCGGCGCCGGCAACATCGTCAACGCGCCGCTGGCGCCGCAGAGCGGCAGCGATAGTTTTCGCGACGCCTTTCTGTCACGCATCCTGCCGGCGCTCGACAATTTTGCGCCCGATCTCATCATCATCTCCGCCGGTTTCGATGCCCACCACCGCGATCCGCTGGCCGAGATCAACCTGACTGAGGATGATTTCGACTGGGCGACCGGCCAGTTGCTCGAACGAGCCGGGCGCCATAGCCGCAACCGGCTCGTCAGCGTGCTCGAGGGCGGCTACGATCTGCAGGGATTGGCATTTTCAGTCGCCGCCCATGTTGGGCGGCTGATGAAGGGATAGATGATGGCTGGTGAGACCAACGAGGACGTCAAGGCGATGAGCTTCGAGCAGGCGCTCGAGGCGCTGGAGAGGATCGTCGACGATCTGGAGCGCGGCGACGTTCCGCTCGACCAGTCGATCCGCATCTACGAGCGCGGCGAGGCGCTGAAGGCGCATTGCGACCGGCTGCTGAAGGCGGCCGAGGACAAGGTCGAGAAAATCAGGCTGTCGCGTGACGGCAAGCCGGTGGGGACAGAGCCGTTGGACGCGGATTGAGGCGCGGCGTCGAACGACAATTTTGCTTACCGGCTTTGGACATCTTCACGATTGAGGGTAAAACTCATCCCGTTTGAAACGGCTCCAGGACGAGAGGAGATTGCGAAGGATGTGCAGAAACATCAAGACCCTGTTCAATTTCGATCCGCCGGCAACCAATGACGAGGTCCGCGATGCCGCACTTCAGTTTGTCCGCAAGCTGAGCGGAACGACGCGGCCGTCGAAACAGAACCAGCATGCGTTCGACCATGCCGTCGAGGCCATTGCCGCCTCGGCGCGCGAATTGCTCGACAGCCTCGAGACGACGCAGCATCCGCGCAATCGCGAAGAGGTGGCGGCCAAGGCGAAGGCCAAATCCGCACTTCGCTTCGCCTGAGGGGACCGCGTGAGCTTCTTTCCCGGAAACGATCCGCAGATGGGCGATGCCTTCGCCAGCGATCAGATCGAGCTGATGGTCATTCCGAATGCCAAGGATATTGGCGGATTTCAGGTTCGCCGCGCCCTGCCGACGGCCAGGCGCCGGCTGGTCGGACCCTTCATCTTCTTCGACCGCATGGGTCCAGCCGTTCTGCGAGCGGGCCAGGCGCTCGACGTGCGTCCGCACCCACATATCGGCCTGTCTACGGTGACTTACCTGTTCGACGGCAAGATCAGGCACCGCGATTCGCTCGGCACCGAGATGGTAATCCAGCCCGGGGACGTGAATTTGATGACCGCCGGCCGTGGCATCGTCCATTCGGAGCGCACGCCGGAAGAACTGCGCGGCGCGCCGATGTCGGTTTCCGGCCTGCAGACATGGCTGGCGCTGCCGGACGGCAAGGAGGAGGTCGCGCCGGTCTTCGAGAACACCGCAGCCCTGCGCCTGCCCGAAGTCGAGGCCGAGGGGGTCAGCGGCCGTGTGATCATCGGTGCGTTTTCCGGACTGCGCTCCCCGGTCGCCACCGCTTCGGACACGCTTTATGCCGATCTCAGGCTGGCGCCGGGTGCCAGCGTGAAAATCCCGGCCGATGCCGAGGAGCGCGCCATCTATACGCTGGAAGGCGAGGTTTCGATATCCGGTGACCGCTTTCCGGCCGAGCGGCTGCTGGTCTTCCGGCCCGGCGACGAAATCGTTGTCTCATCGGAACGCGGCGCCCATTTCATGCTGTTTGGCGGCGCCTCGCTCGGTTCGAAACGCTATATCTGGTGGAATTTCGTATCGTCCTCAAAGGAACGCATCGAGCAGGCGAAAGAAGAATGGAAGACAGGCCGCTTCGATATCGTTCCTGGAGACGAGCAAGAGTTCATCCCGCTGCCCGAAAGCTGATGCGCGTTACCGCCACATTTACATTCGCCGGCCAGCGGCATATTTCACGATGAACAGAAAATCTGACCAGGCTCGCAAACAGTGAACGCAAAGCCCGATACGCCGCTTCTCGACAAGGTCCGCGTCCCAGCCGATTTGCGCACGCTTGCCGAAGGCGACCTGCCGCAGCTTGCGTCAGAGCTTCGCGCCGAACTGATCGACGTCGTTTCCCACACCGGCGGCCATCTCGGCGCCGGCCTTGGCGTGGTCGAGTTGACCGTCGCGCTGCACTACGTCTTCAACACGCCGGACGACCGGCTGATCTGGGACGTCGGCCACCAGGCCTATCCGCACAAGATCCTGACCGGCCGCCGCGACCGCATCCGCACGCTGCGCCAGGAGGGCGGCCTGTCCGGCTTCACCCGTCGCGTCGAGAGCGAATACGATCCGTTCGGCGCAGCCCACTCCTCGACCTCGATTTCAGCCGGCCTCGGCATGGCGATGGCGCGCGATCTGTCCGATGGCCGCAACAATGTCATTGCCGTCATCGGCGACGGCGCCATGTCGGCCGGCATGGCCTATGAGGCGATGAACAATGCCGGCGCACTCGATGCCCGGCTGATCGTCATCTTGAACGACAACGATATGTCGATCGCTCCGCCGACCGGCGCAATGAGCGCCTATCTGGCCCGTCTGGCGTCGGGCAAGACCTATCTGGGCTTGCGCGATTTCGGCAAGAAGCTGACGTCGTATCTCGGCGAGCGCGCCGATCGCGCCATCAAGCGAGCGGTCGAGCATGCGCGCGGTTACGTCACCGGCGGCACGTTGTTCGAGGAAATGGGGTTCTACCACATCGGCCCGATCGACGGTCACAACCTCGAGCACCTGATCCCGGTGCTGAAGAACGTCCGCGACAATGCCGACGGCCCGGTGCTGATCCACGTCGTGACCCAGAAAGGCAAGGGCTACGCCCCGGCCGAGGCAGCGGCCGACAAATATCATGGCGTCAACAAATTCGACGTCATCACCGGCGCCCAGACCAAGGCGCCCGCCAATGCGCCGAGCTACACCAAGGTGTTTGCCGAAAGCCTGATCCAGGAGGCCCGAGAGGACGACCGCATCGTCGCCATCACCGCCGCCATGCCGAACGGCACCGGGCTTGACCTGTTCGGCGAAGCGTTTCCGGCGAGGACCTTCGATGTCGGCATCGCCGAGCAACATGCGGTGACCTTCGCCGCCGGTCTTGCCACGGAAGGCTTCAAGCCTTTCGCGGCGATCTACTCGACCTTTCTGCAGCGCGCCTACGACCAGGTCGTCCACGACGTGGCGATCCAGAAATTGCCGGTGCGCTTTCCGATCGATCGCGCCGGCTTCGTCGGCGCCGATGGTGCCACCCATTGCGGCGCCTTCGACACGACCTTCCTGGCGACGCTGCCCGGTTTCGTCGTCATGGCCGCGGCCGATGAGGCCGAGCTGCGCCATATGGTACGCACCGCTGCAAGCTACGATGACGGCCCGATCGCCTTCCGCTACCCGCGCGGCAACGGCGTTGGTGTCGAGATGCCGCAACGCGGCTCGGTATTGGAGATCGGCAAGGGCCGGATCGTCAGGGAGGGCACCAAGGTTGCGCTGCTTTCCTTCGGCACCAGGCTGCAGGATTGCCTGGCCGCGGCCGAGGAGCTTGGCGCGGCCGGGCTTTCGACCACGGTCGCCGATGCCCGTTTTGCCAAGCCGCTCGACGAGGACCTGATCCGGCGGCTGGCCCGTTCACACGAGGTGCTGGTGACGGTGGAAGAGGGCGCGGTCGGCGGCTTCGCCAGCCATGTGCTGCAGTTCCTGGCCCATGAAGGGCTGCTGGAGAGCGGCTTGAAGGTGCGCCCGCTGGTGCTGCCCGACACATTTGTCGACCATGCCAAGCCGGAAAAGATGTATGCCGATGCCGGGCTGGACAGCGCCGGCATCGTGCGCACCGTGTTCGTGGCGCTGGGGCATACCGCGCAGGCCCAGCGCGCCTAGTTTTTAGACGCATTTCCGGCGACGCCGAAGCGATTCAACTTGGCTGCAAGATGCTAGCCTGAATCAATATCTCAACTGCCTGAATCAAATTGCCGGCGAACAGTCGTAACCTGCTGTTTACGCTGCCGTTTGGCGATTTGCTTACCGTGTCCTTTGGCCGTTCTTCAACGCTGCCCTGCTAGAAGGCAACCAGGCAGGGGAAAGAAGACCAATGAGATCGCTTTTGGGCGGCATCGCGCTTGCGGCCATCTTCGCCGCGTCGGCCGGGGCCGAAACGCGCTACGACCGCAAACTCGAAGAGGCGGTGATGGGCATCGTCGCCGGCAAGATCGGCGAGATCCGTGGCGGCTTTTCCTACAAGCAGGCGCCGCAATTTGTCGTCATGCCAGATACCTCACCGAAGGCGTCAATTTCCGTTGACCGGCCGCGCCCGCAGGTGTTCGGCGACAGCAGCGACGGTCTGACGCCGGCCGTCGAACGGCGGGTTTCGCGGACCATATTCTAAAGCATGATCCCGAAGAGACTCTAGAAACTAGAACCACATATCCCGCACACAGCGACCATCTCTCGGCAAATCCTCGAATGCATCGAGACCATCGAAATGGTCGATCGGGAGATCGGCGACGGCCTCGGGCGGCGCAAGCCTCACATTGACGGCGATGCGGTAGCGCCCAGCCGCATCGGGATGCAAACCGCGCCAGGCCAGGACGCAAGCGCAGGTTGGGCAGAAGAGAATCTCAAGCGAAGGATGAGCCTTTCCGACGCGCCGATAGGCGCTTACGGGCCCGGCAAGGCGGATGCGTTCGTCGACATGGTCATAAGCCCAGAGCGTGCCGTAGCGACGGCAAAGTGTGCAATTGCAGGCAGTGATCGAACCGGGATCGCCCTCCGGGGTCCAGTGGGCTGCGCCGCAGTGGCAGGTTCCCGTCAGCATGTTTCCTCCTCCACGTTTCGACGGCTAAACGGCATCTCTTTCTTAGCATTGCGTCGGATCTCGTGCGAGGTTCGACAAACAGCGGAGTGGCTTGATGCGTTCACCCGTTGCCAACTATGCATTGTCTCATCGCCAATATCCTTGCCATCATCGTTGGCATTCGCCATGAAGGCCGATGACTTCCCTTCCGCCAGCCAGCATACGCCAGCGGCTCGACGAATTGCTCGTCCAGCGCGGTCTGTTTGCCAGCCGCTCGCGTGCCCGCGACGCGGTCGAGCGCGGCACCGTGACGGTCGATGGCATCGTCGCCCTCAAGCCGGGCCAGGCCGTTCTGCCTGAGTGCAACATTGTCGTTGACGATCCGGCGCAGGGTTACGTGTCGCGCGCCGCACTGAAGCTGAAGGCTGGTCTCGAGCATTTCGCCCTCGACCCCACCGGCAGCGAAGCGCTCGATGTCGGCGCCTCGACCGGGGGCTTTACGCAGGTGCTGCTCGAACGCGGCGCGGCGCATGTCACCGCGATCGATGTCGGGCACGGCCAGATGCACTCCGACATTGCCGGCGATCCGCGCGTGACGGTAATTGAAGGCCTGAATGCGCGCCAACTATCGGCCGCCGATCTCGGCGGCCGTGTGCCGGATTTCATCGTCTCGGATGTCAGCTTCATATCGCTGAAACTGGCGCTGCCGCCGGCGCTTGCCTTGGCCAGGAATGGCGCAAAAGCTGTGTTTCTGGTCAAGCCGCAATTCGAGGCCGGCCGCGAGGCGATCGGCAAGGGCGGCCTGCTTAAGGACCCCTATGATGCGGCGCGCATTGCCGGCCTGATGCAGGACTGGCTCGATGCCATTCCCGGCTGGCGCTCGCTGGGGCTTCATCTGTCACCGATAGAGGGCGGCGACGGCAACCGCGAGTTCCTGCTCGGCGGCATCAAGGACGTCGAGACCCAGAAGCGATGAGCACCCGTTTCACGATCGCAAGGTTGGGCTCGCAGGGCGACGGCATCGCCGAGACGGAAACCGGCGAGATTTTCATTCCGTTCGCGCTGCCGGGAGAGGTCGTCACCGCCGCGCGGGAGAAAGATCGCGCCACCTTGATGTCGGTCGTTGAGGCTTCGCCGTTGCGGGTCGATCCGCCGTGCCGGCATTTCGGCGCATGCGGCGGCTGCGCCGTCCAGCATCTCGAGACTGAAGCCTATCACCGGTGGAAGCGCGAAAAGGTCGTGCATGCGCTGAAGAGCAAGGGCATCGCTTGCGATGTCGGGGCGCTGGTGCCGTGCGCGCCGCACACGCGCCGCCGCGTCGTCTTCACCGCCCGGCGGAGCGAGGCGGGAATGCAGTTCGGCTTCGTTCGCGCGCTGTCATCCGAGATCATCTCGATCGAGGAATGCCCGATCTCGGCGCCGCAGATCGTCGCTGCGCTCGACCGTTTGAGGATGCTTGCCGGACTGATCTGCACCACGACCAAATCGTTCCACATGGCGGTGACGGTGACCGGCTCCGGCCTCGATGTCGCGGTTCACGATTCCGGCAAGCTCGGCGAGAACCAGCGCCGCGTCGCTTCCAACTTCGTCATCGCCGAGGGGCTGGCCAGGCTGTCGGTCGACGGCGAGATCATTATCGAACCAAACAAACCGGTCGACCTGTTTGGTGGCGTCGCCGTCGCAGTGCCTCCGGGCGCTTTCCTGCAGGCGACCGAGGCTGCCGAACAGGCGATGGCCAACATTGTCGGCCAGCATTTCGCGCGCGCCAAAAAGGTCGCCGATCTGTTCGCCGGCTGCGGCAGCTTCGCGCTGCGCCTGGCCGCAAGATCGGAGGTTCATGCGGTGGAAGGCGATGCGGCAGCACTCGCGGCGCTCGACCGGGCATTCCGTTTCGCCAGCGGCCTGAAGCGGGTGACCGGCGAACGTCGCGACCTGTTCCGGAGGCCGCTCACATTCAAGGAGTTGAATGCCTTTGACGGCGTTGTCTTCGACCCGCCTCGCGCCGGCGCCGAGGACCAGTCGAAGCAGATCGCGCGCTCCTACGTGCCGCTCGTCGCTGCGGTGTCTTGCAATCCGGTAACGCTGGCGCGGGACCTACGCATCCTCATGGACGGCGGCTATACCCTGAAGAGCGTGACGCCGATCGACCAGTTCCTGTGGTCGCCGCATGTCGAGGCCGTGGCGCTGTTGGAGAAGCCGAGACGAAGACGCTAGCAGCCAGGGCCTGAAACGCGCACCAAAAAAGCACATTTTTAGCGCACGTCGTTCAGACCGTGCTAGGGAATTGCCATGAGCACCGCAGCCTTCGAAATTTCGCCATCGTGCTTCGGCGAGGAGCGGGCGCCGTTTCTCTCGCCAAGGCGGGTCGCTGAACTGCTAGGGGTCAATACGACAGAACTGGCGGGGCTGACCGGTCTCGCGCGCAACACGCTTGCCGCCGAGTCCGGTGCGCGCAAGGTCGACGCCGCATTGAGTCCCATCGTCCGTATCCTGGCGATGGCCGGCGAGATGGCCGGTGATGAACATCGTGCGGCGATCTGGTTCAAGCATCAGCCGATCCCCGGTTGGGCCGGAAAGACCGCCTACGATCTGGTTCGCGAAGGCAAGACGGACAAGGTGCTTGCCTATCTGGAGGCAGTCCGCTCCGGCATCTATGCCTGAAACCAGGCTGACCCTGTGGCGCGCTTTTGTGCCGCGCTGGGCCGCTGTGAGCTGCTATGCTTCTTGCACGCGTTCGTATCCGGCCGCCTTCGCGGCCCTGACGAACTTGCGGTCAAAAGTCGCGAAGCCAGCGCAGTGAGCGGACTTGCCCAGATGCAGCGCATCAGCGAAATCCAACCCCTGTTCCGAGAGGTCGAGCGCGGACGACACGACCGCCCCGTCTTCCACCTCTACCGTGGGAAGCCCGCTAAACACCCGTAGCGTACGGGCGATTTCAAGCGGCGCAAAACCGTAGGCGCTGCGCAACACCCATTCGACTTCCAGCATCACCGTGACGGCGACAAAGACCGGCTGGCTATCGATCAGCGCCCGGGCGCGGGAAGACTGCGACGGGTGATCGCCCGTCAGGTAGCGGACGATCAGGTTGGTATCAATTGCGAGCATGGCGCCGCCGCGCTTCGGCGAGCACGCCCGCGTCCATTTCCTCCAACGTCTTCGGCCTGCCACTATAGCGCAGCGATCCAAACACGTCCTCTGGCCGTGTCTCGGCGAAGACTGGCGCAGGCTTCAGTAGCACGCCCTCCGGGGTATCCTCGACCAGAAGGCGTGTGCCGGCATGCCATTCCCTCCGTTTCCGGATCGCGCTGGGCAGGATGACCTGTCCCTTGGTCGAGACCGTAGTTACGAGCTTCTTTGCGGCAGCCATCTGCGCACGTCCTTAGGTGTAAGACGAATGTAAGATAGTCGAAGCTCTCCGCAAATTCAAGGCGCAAGCTACTCCTACTTAAAGCGATGACAAGGCAGTGGGCGACGGGGATTGGTTGTTCCGGAGCGGCGATAATTCGGCGTCAACTCCATCAAACCCTGGTGCCGCCGACTGTCATCTGGTTCATCCTGAGATGCGGCTGGCCGACGCCGACCGGCACGCCCTGTCCGGCCTTGCCACACATGCCGATGCCGGTGTCGAGCTTCATGTCGTTGCCGATCATCGCCACACGATGCATGGCATCCGGCCCGTTGCCGATCAGCATGGCGCCCTTGATCGGTTGCGTCACCTTGCCGTTCTCGATCATGTAGGCTTCGGTGCAGCCGAACACGAACTTGCCCGAAGTGATGTCAACCTGGCCGCCACCGAACGACACGGCATAGATGCCGTTCTTGACCGAGGCGATGATCTCGTCCGGCTCCATGTCGCCCGCTGTCATGTAGGTGTTGGTCATGCGCGGCATAGGCTCGTGCGCGTAACCTTGGCGTCGCCCGTTGCCGGTGGCTTTCATGCCCATCAGCCGGGCGTTCTGGCGGTCCTGCATGTAGCCGACCAGCTTGCCATCGTCGATCAGCACGTTATGGGCCGATGGCGTGCCCTCATCGTCGACGGTAAGCGAGCCACGCCGCTCGGGCAGGGTGCCGTCGTCAACGACGGTGACGCCTTTCGCCGCCACCTGCTGGCCAAGCAGGCCGGCAAAGGCCGACGTCTTCTTGCGGTTGAAATCGCCCTCCAGCCCGTGGCCGACGGCCTCGTGCAACATGACGCCCGGCCAGCCGCTCGACAGCACGATGTCGAAAGTGCCGGCAGGTGCTGGAACCGCTTCGAGATTGACCAGCGCTTGCCGCAATGCCTCCTTGGCCGCGTGCCGCCAGCTGTCCTCGATCAGGAATTCACCAAAATCCTTGCGGCCTCCCATGCCGTAGGAGCCGCTCTCCTGGCGGTCGCCGTCGCCGACCACCACCGACACGTTGATCCTGACCAGCGGACGGATGTCGCGCACCATCTGGCCGTCGGCGCGCACGATCTCGACATGCTGCCAGGAGGCGGCGAGCGATGCCGTCACCTGCCTGACGCGCGGATCCTCGGCCCGCAGCCATGCATCGATTTCCTGAAGCAGCTTGGCCTTGGCCTCGAAGGAAGGCGAGGGGATAGGGTTTCCGTCGCCGTAGAGATGGCGGTTGGTGCGGGCAGGCGCTGCGGCAAGCGTACCGGAATAGCCGCTCTTCACCGTCGAAACGGCATCGGCGGCGCGCAGCAGCGAGGCTTCGGAGAGATCGCTGGAATGGGCGTAGCCGCTGGCTTCGCCGGCGACGGCACGCAGGCCGAAACCCTGGTCGGTGTTGAAATTCGCGGTCTTCAGCTTGCCATTGTCGAACATCAGCGATTCGCTTTCGCTATATTCGAGAAACAGTTCGCCGTCGTCGGCGCCGTTAATAGTCTCGGCAACGATTTGCTTGATGCGATCGTCGGAAATGTCAAATTGGCCGATCAGGCTGTTCATGGCAGGTCCATTCGCAGGAGGATTGTTTCCCACGATGTAGGCGCGAAGGCCCGCACAGACAATCTGAAATGAGATTTGCCGTGACCCGGCCGGTCAACATCACTGGATCGTGCTACAAGACCCAGTCTCAAGGCAGGGCGGCGAAGCCGTCGGCGAAACCCTTGAGGTCGACGGGAATGCCGATGCCCTCTTCCGGCGTCTGGAAGACGATGAAGGTGGCGGACGTACCGGTCTTCAGCGTGTCGAGCAGCGGCTTTTCCAGGATGACCTCGGCATAGCAGCCGTCCTGGAAACAGCGCACGAAATAGGCGCGGCCGATATCCTTGCCGTCGACATTGAGGCCGAGGCCGTTGGGCAACAGCACGCCGAGCGGCGCCAGCACACGCAGGATTTCGGCCTTGTTGTCGGCTGTGCGCAGCACGACGACGGAAAGACCCATTTCCGGACGGTCCTCGGCGACGACGTTCTGCATCATCACGCATTGTTCGGATGTAGCACCGGCGGGCGTATCGCAGATGATCGACCACGCCCCATGCGTTGACTTCACCGTGCCGCTTGGCTGCGCGGCATTGGCCAGGCCGGCACCGGACAAGCCTATTGCGGCGGCAACAAAGATGACCTTCGCCAAGGTTCTCGAAAGCCAAGGGTTCATGACGGCTCCATTGCGAATCACGGCACTTTAAGCCGCACTAAACCCAAGTAAAGGACGAGACCCCGGCGATCTGCCCCGACACAGGCGACAATGCGCTTTTCAGTGCCAATTTCGCCCTAATTGCGACGGCTCCGCACGCCGCGCGGCTCATTCTACCCGGATGCCGCTCTGGTGATTCGCGGCGAGCCGTCACCGCACGAAGCCAGCGCCGCACTTGCGCGCAAAAATGCCGCACGGGTTCCGGCGCTCCTTTCTTGCGGAGGCAAATAGAGTATGGTTTGAACCAGCCTTGAATTGTCCGGGATTCCCGTCCCGGCCATTGTTCGACATTCTTGCGGTCCGATCGCGAGGAACTGGGAGATGACGAGGGCGATGAAAAAATTCCTGGCAACCGCCAAAATCGTAGCTAGTGCCGCCGCCGCGTTGTTTGCCGCTGCATCCGCTCATGCAGCCCAGCCCCAACCTTGGGAAACCAGTTTTCAGCCTCCGGCGACCGACATTATGCGGCAGATCGAGTGGTTCGGGAACTACTCGTTCGCGTTCATCATTGTGATCACCGCCTTGGTGCTTTTCCTGATTGCCTACTGCATTTTGCGGTTCCGGGCGAGCGTCAACCCGACGCCGTCGCGCACCAGCCACAACACGCTGATCGAGGTCATCTGGACTGTCGGTCCCGTCGTCATCCTGCTCTGTCTCGCCATTCCCTCGTTCCAGCTGCTGACCGCGCAATACACGCCGCCGGAAGAAGCCAAGCTGACCGTCAAGGCGACCGGCAATCAGTGGAACTGGGACTACGAATACCAGGTCGACAACACGCTTTCCTTTAATTCCGCGATCCTTCAGGATGCTGACAGGGCTGCTGCCGGCAAGGAAGATCGCGCCGCGTATCCGCGCCTGCTCGCCGTCGACAATGAGATGGTGGTGCCGGTCAGCACCATGACCCGCGTGCTGGTGACGGCGACCGACGTCATTCACGCCTTTGCCATGCCGTCCTTCGGCATCAAGACCGACGCGGTGCCGGGCCGCATCAACGAGGTCTGGTTCAAGGCCGACAAGGAAGGCCTCTATTACGGCCAGTGCTCGGAACTCTGCGGTAAGGACCACGCCTTCATGCCGATCGCCATTCGCGTCGTCTCCGATGCACAATAC
This sequence comes from Mesorhizobium sp. M1182, assembly GCF_040318335.1. Lineage (NCBI taxonomy): Bacteria > Pseudomonadati > Pseudomonadota > Alphaproteobacteria > Hyphomicrobiales > Phyllobacteriaceae > Mesorhizobium > Mesorhizobium sp. M1182. The sequence goes on along the minus strand of NZ_JAMYMD010000001.1, from coordinate 230,187 downwards.
AAGACCTGGCTGGCGGCAGCCAAAACCGACCTTCCCGGCGCCAACAAGGCGCTGATGGCCGAGGTCGATGGCACGAACAAGGTAGCGGCCGCCGGCAATTGATGCCGCGACCAGAAAAGATTCAGGGAACGGAGCCGACCATGGCGCACGCTGCAGCTCACGACGACCACGACCACAAGCCGTATCATGGCTGGGTCCGGTGGGTGTATTCGACCAACCACAAGGACATCGGTACGCTTTATCTGATCTTCGCGATCATGGCGGGCTGCATCGGTGGCGCCTTGTCGGTCGTCATGCGCATGGAATTGCAGGAGCCGGGCATCCAGATATTCACTGGCCTGGCGCAGATGGTCTACGGCATGAATGGCGACGCCGCCATCGACGGGGGCAAGAGCATGTACAATGCTTTCACCACCGCGCATGCGCTGATCATGATCTTCTTCATGGTGATGCCGGCGCTGATCGGCGGCTTTGCCAACTGGATGGTGCCGATCATGATCGGCGCGCCGGATATGGCCTTCCCGCGCATGAACAACGTCTCGTTCTGGCTGCTGCCGCCGGCTTTCATCCTGCTGATTTTCTCGGCCTTCGTCCCGAGTGCGCCCGGCGCCTACGGCGTCGGCGGCGGCTGGACGCTTTATCCGCCATTGTCGACATCGGGCCAGCCCGGACCGGCCATGGACCTGGCGATCCTGTCAATCCACATCGCCGGCGCCTCCTCGATTCTTGGCGCCATCAACTTCATCACCACCATCTTCAACATGCGCGCGCCCGGCATGACCATGCACAAGATGCCGCTTTTCGCCTGGTCTGTGCTGATTACCGCCTTCCTGCTGCTTCTGTCGCTTCCGGTGCTGGCCGGCGGCATCACCATGCTGTTGACCGACCGCAATTTCGGCACCACCTTCTTCGCCCCGGACGGTGGCGGCGATCCGATCCTGTTCCAGCACCTGTTCTGGTTCTTCGGCCATCCGGAGGTCTACATTCTGATCCTGCCGGGTTTCGGTATCATCAGCCATATCATCTCGACCTTTTCGAGGAAGCCGGTGTTCGGCTATCTCGGCATGGCCTATGCGATGGTAGCCATCGGCGCGGTGGGCTTCATCGTCTGGGCCCACCACATGTACACGACGGGCCTATCGCTCGACACCCAGCGCTATTTCGTCTTCGCCACCATGGTCATCGCGGTGCCGACGGGTGTGAAGATCTTCTCGTGGATCGCCACTATGTGGGGCGGGTCGATTTCGCTCAAGACCCCGATGCTGTGGGCGATCGGCTTCATCTTCCTGTTCACTGTTGGCGGCGTCACCGGCGTGCAGCTGGCCAATGCCGGCCTCGACCGCCCGCTGCACGACACCTATTTCGTGGTCGCGCACTTCCACTACGTGCTGTCGCTGGGCGCGGTCTTCGCGATCTTCGCCGGCTGGTACTACTGGTTCCCGAAAATGACCGGCTACATGTATTCGCCGGTGATCGCGAACACCCACTTCTGGGTCACTTTTGTCGGCGTCAACCTGGTCTTTTTCCCGCAGCACTTCCTCGGCCTTTCCGGTATGCCGCGTCGCTATATCGACTATCCGGATGCCTTCGCCGGCTGGAACATGGTGTCGTCCTACGGCTCGTACATCTCGGCTATCGGCGTCGTCATCTTCCTGTTCGGCGTCTTCGAGGCGTTCCAGAAGAAGCGGGTCGCCGGCGCCAATCCTTGGGGCGAGGGTGCGACCACGCTGGAATGGCAGCTGCCTTCGCCGCCGCCGTTCCACCAGTGGGAACAGTTGCCGAAGATCAAGTAGGCGGTTGCCTCCTTTAATACGGAGCCGCCGGCCGACCGGCGGTTTTGGCCAACGGAATGATGGACTTTAAGTACGCATGGCCCTTGCCGAAGACAGACTGATTGACGAGCCGGGCTTCCGCATGTCGGAAGCGACGGCGGGCGATTTCTTCGCCCTGCTGAAGCCGCGCGTCATGTCGCTGGTGGTGTTCACTGCGTTTGTCGGCATGGTCGCCGCTCCGGTGACCATCAATCCGCTGCTGGCGGTGATCGCGATCCTAGCTATTGCCATCGGCGCCGGCGCCTCCGGTGCGCTCAACATGTGGTATGACGCAGACATCGATGCGGTGATGACGCGCACCGCCGGCCGTCCCGTGCCGGCCGGCCGTATCCGGCCAGGCGAGGCATTGAGTTTCGGGCTGGTGCTGTCGGTTCTGTCGGTGATGACGCTCGGCGTGCTGGTCAACTGGTTGGCAGCATCGCTTCTGGCCTTCACCATCTTTTTCTATGCCGTCATCTATACGATGTGGCTGAAGCGCTGGACGCCGCAGAACATCGTCATCGGCGGGGCTGCCGGTGCCATTCCGCCGGTCATAGGCTGGGCGGCGGTAACCGGATCGGTCAGCCTCGAAAGCTTGGTGCTGTTCCTGGTCATCTTCCTGTGGACGCCGCCACATTTCTGGGCGCTCGCGCTGTTCAAGTCGGAGGACTACGCCAAGGCAGGCATTCCGATGATGCCGAATGTCGCCGGCCAGGCCTCGACCAGACGCCAGATCTTTGCCTATGCGCTGGTCCTCGCGCCGGTTGGCGTGCTGCCCTGGGTTCTCGGGTTCACCACGCCGGTCTATGGCATCGTTGCATTGCTGCTCGGCGCCGGCTTCGTCTGGTATGCGTGGAGGGTGCTGCAAATGGCCGATGACGACCGGGCGATGAAGCCGGCCAAGGCCTTGTTCGGCTATTCGCTGCTCTATCTCTTCGCCATCTTCGCCGCCTACCTTGGCGATTGTGTCGTCGCGCGCGCGCTGACCATTGGTGGAGCATGAGCATGGCCGAAAAGAAGCTTGAACTGGTCACGTTGACCGAACGTCAGCAGAAGGCCCGCCGCAATCGCTCGGCCGCAATCGGTTTCGCGCTGGCGGCGCTGGTCGTCATATTCTACGTCGCGACCATCGTGAAATTTGGTCACAGTTTCCCCGGCTCGATGTGAGCTCACAATGACCAGGCAAACAGTCACCGATCCTAAGAAGAAGAATACGAACCGTGTCGTCGCCGGCGTCTGCATCGCGTTCTTCGGCGGCATGATCGGCATGGCCTACGCCGCGGTGCCGCTCTACGCGATGTTCTGCCAGGCGACAGGCTACGGCGGCACCGTCAAACGGGCGACCCAGCAATATGCCGATCGGGTGCTCGATCGCGACATCACCATCCGCTTCGACGCCAACACCGCCGGCGTTCCCTGGCAATTCCAGCCGGTCGCCCGCTCGATCACCATCAAGATCGGCGAAACCGCCGAGGCGCATTTCAGCGCGACCAACAAATTCAACCGTCCCATCACTGGACGCGCCACCTTCAACGTGCAGCCGGAACTGGCCGGACCTTACTTCAACAAGGTCGAGTGTTTCTGCTTCACCGACACGACGCTGAAGCCGGGCGAGACACTGGACATGCCGGTCGTCTTCTATGTCGATCCCGACATCGTCAACGCGCCGGAATTGAAGGATCTGACGACGATTACCCTGTCCTACACGATGTTCCCGGTCGACAAGACCAAGCCGGTCGCATCATCGGTGCCGGCCGACGGCCGCCGCAACAAGATTTCAGATACCGAAGCAAGCCTCGGGGGTTGATATGGCAGACGCACACGCAAAACCACAACATGACTACCACCTCGTCGACCCGAGCCCGTGGCCGTTCCTGGGCTCCGTCGGGGCGCTGGTGACCGCGTTCGGCGGCGTCTGTTACATGCAATACCTCAAGGGCGGCGATTTCCCGATCTTCGGTTTCAATGTCGCCAATCCATGGCTGTTCTTCATCGGCCTGCTGATCGTCATCTACACGATGTTCGCCTGGTGGTCGGATACGATCAAGGAGGCGCATGAGGGACACCACACCCGTGTCGTGTCGCTGCATCTGCGCTACGGCATGATCATGTTCATCGCCTCCGAGGTGATGTTCTTCGTCGCCTGGTTCTGGGCCTTCTTCGACGCCAGCCTGTTTCCGGGCGAGGTCCATCAATACGCCCGTACCGCCTTCACCGGCGGCGTCTGGCCGCCCAAGGGCCTCGAAGTTCTCGACCCCTTCCATCTGCCGCTCTACAACACCGTCATCCTGCTTCTGTCGGGTACCACGGTGACCTGGGCGCACCACTCGCTCATCCACGGCGACCGCAAGGGCCTGATCAATGGGTTGGTGCTGACCGTCGGCCTCGGCATGCTGTTCACCATGGTGCAGGCCTACGAGTACATGCACGCGCCGTTCGGCTTCAGGGATTCGATCTACGGCGCCACCTTCTTCATGGCGACCGGCTTCCATGGTTTCCACGTCATCATCGGCACGATCTTCCTGTTGGTCTGCCTGATCCGCGCCATAAAGGGCGACTTCACGCCCAAGCAGCATTTCGGCTTCGAGGCCGCCGCCTGGTACTGGCACTTCGTGGACGTGGTGTGGCTGTTCCTGTTTGCCTCGATCTACGTCTGGGCATCGAACGGCGCGATGATCGAACCGCACTGAGATCGAACTGAGGAAATCGACAAGGCGGCTGCGGCGACGTGGCCGCCTTATCTTTTGCGGCAAATGCTCCTAGGATGATCCCATGAGCGACGACAAGGCGATCTGGCCACCAATCGATCCGATCTCGGCCGGCTTGCATGGCCGCTGCCCCCGCTGTGGCGAGGGCAAGCTGTTCTCCGGGTTCCTCACGGTCGGCAATCGCTGCACCAATTGCGGCCTCGATTATTCTTTCGCCGATGCTGGTGACGGGCCGGCGGTGTTCGTTATCCTGATCATCGGCTTCATCGTCGTCGGCCTGGCGTTGTGGATGGAGGTGACGCTCAATCCACCGCTTTGGCTGCATCTGCTGCTGTGGATTCCGCTGACGCTGGTGCTTTGCCTGGCGGCGCTCCGGCTGATCAAGGGCGTGCTGCTGACGCTGCAATACCGCAACAAGGCGGCCGAGGGCCGGCTGGACCGCGGCGAATGAGCGAGGCATCAGGTTCGGTGGCCGGCCGGTCGCGGCCCAAGCGCGCATTGGCGCTCGGCCTGGGTATCGTCGTGTTTTTGATCCTGCTGGCGCTCGGCACCTGGCAGGTTCAGCGCCTGCACTGGAAAGAGGGCCTTCTCCAGACGATCGACCAGCGTACGCATTCGGCGCCTGTACCATTGGCCGAGGTCGAAAAGCGGTTTGCTGCCACCGGCGACGTGGACTACACGCCGGTGATGGTGACCGGCACTTTCCTGCATCAAGACGAGCGGCATTTCCTCGCCACCTGGGAAGGCCAGTCCGGTTTCGACGTTTTCACGCCGCTGCAGCTCGACGATGGCCGTTTCGTGCTGATCAACCGCGGCTTCGTGCCCTACGATTTCAAGGATCCAGCCAAGCGGCCGCAGGGGCAGGTAACGGGCAAAGTGACGGTGACGGGGCTCGCCCGCAACCCGCTGCCGGCCAAGCCCTCGATGATGCTTCCCGACAATGACCCGCAGAAGAACATCTTCTACTGGAAGGACCGTGACGCGATGGCCTCGAGCGCCGGCCTGCCGACAGGTGCGGCGCTGGTGCCGATCTTCATCGATGCGAACGCCACGCCCAACCCCGGCGGGCTGCCGGTTGGCGGTGTCACCGTCATCGACCTGCCGAACAGCCATCTGCAATATGCGATAACCTGGTACGGCCTTGCCGCCGCCCTTGCCGGCGTCCTGATCTCCTGGCTCCGCCGCCCGGCGAAAGACCAATGATCGCCGCCACTACCCTTGACAGGGCAGGGCCGCGCACCTCATTTCGCGCCTTGAGCTCAGAAGTCATAGTCCGATCAACCGGCCCACAATCAGCGTAAGATGCAATCATGCTTCACACAAAGCCGCCGCTGACCATCCGGCTCTGCCAGCCCCGCGGTTTCTGTGCGGGCGTTGACCGTGCCATCCAGATCGTCGTGCTGGCGCTGAAGAAATACGGCGCGCCGGTCTATGTCCGCCACGAGATCGTGCACAACCGCTACGTCGTCGAAGGGCTGCAAAGCCTCGGCGCGGTGTTCATCGAGGAGCTCTCCGAGATCCCGCCCGAGCATCGCCAGAGCCCGGTCGTCTTTTCGGCGCATGGCGTGCCGAAATCGGTGCCGGCCGACGCCCAGTCCCGCAACCTGTTCTATCTCGATGCGACTTGCCCGCTGGTCTCGAAAGTCCACAAGCAGGCGATGCGCCATCAGCGGCTTGGCCGCCACGTGCTCTTGATCGGCCATGCCGGGCATCCGGAGGTGATCGGCACAATGGGCCAGTTGCCGGACGGCGCGGTAACTCTGATCGAGACCGAGGCCGACGCCGCAAGCTTCGTGCCCGCAGACCCACAAGCGCTCGGCTTCGTCACCCAGACGACGCTGTCGGTCGAGGATACCGCCGGTATCATCCGCGCCCTGCAGCAGCGTTTTCCCGAGCTGCACGCGCCGGCGGCGGAATCGATCTGTTATGCCACCACCAATCGCCAGGAAGCGGTCAAGGAAACAGCGGCCGGCGCCGATCTCTTCCTGGTTGTCGGCGCACCTAACTCGTCCAACTCGCGGCGCCTGGTCGAAGTGGCCGAGCGCGCCGGCGCCTCGATGTCGCTTCTCGTGCAGCGCGCCTCCGAAATTCCGTGGAATGAGATTGCCGGCATTTCGACGCTCGGCCTGTCGGCGGGCGCCTCGGCGCCGGAGATCATCGTCGACGAGATCGTCGATGCGTTCAGGCAGCGCTTCGACGTGACCATCGAGCTGGCCGTGACGGCGACGGAGACGGAGGACTTTCCGGTGATGCGGGTGTTGCGCGATGTCGAACTGACGGCTGCCGACATGGCCTTCGTCAACGGGGCCGCGTAGCAACGATGGCGGTTTACACCGACGTCAACGAGGGCGAGCTCGGCGCATTCCTCAGGAACTATCCGGTCGGCGACCTCTTGTCCTACAAGGGCATCGCCGAAGGCACCGAAAACTCGAATTTTCTGCTGCACACCAGCAGCGGCTCCTACATCCTGACGCTTTACGAGAAGCGCGTCGACAAGGCTGACCTGCCGTTCTTTCTCGGCCTCATGGCCCACCTCGCCAGAAAGGGCATCTCGTGTCCGCTCCCGGTCACCGCACATGATGGCGGCGTGATCGGAACACTTGCCGGCCGGCCGGCGGTCATCATCACCTTTCTCGAAGGCCTGTCGCTGCGGCGGCCGACGGCTGCACATTGCGGCGAGGTCGGCAAGGCGCTGGCGGCACTGCATCTCGCCGGCGCGGATTTTCCGATGACCCGCCCCAACGCCCTTGCCATCGATGGCTGGCGCAAGCTGTGGAATGCCGCCCGCGCCCGCGCCGACGAGGTCGAGCCGGGACTGGCGGCCGAGGTCGATGCCGATTTCGCCGATTTCGAGCGGAACTGGCCGAACGGTCTGCCGCAAGGCATCATCCATGCTGATCTTTTCCCGGACAATGTGTTTTTCCTCGGCGAGAAACTGTCCGGGCTGATCGACTTCTATTTCGCCTGCAACGACCTCTATGCCTATGACGTTGCCACGTGCCTGAACGCCTGGTGCTTCGAGAAGGATTTTTCCTTCAATCTGACCAAGGGCACGGCGCTGCTTGCCGGCTACCAAAGCGTGCGGCCGTTGAGCAGTGACGAGAAAGCTGCGCTGCCGATGCTGGCGCGCGGTTCGGCGCTGCGCTTCATGCTGACCCGGCTCTACGACTGGCTGACGGTCCCGGACGGCGGCCTGGTGATGAAACGCGACCCGACCGAGTATATCCGCCGGATGCGCTTCCACCGGGCGATCAACTCTCCTTCCGAATATGGACTGACATGACCAAGCGCGTTGAAATCTTCACCGATGGTGCCTGTTCGGGCAATCCCGGGCCTGGCGGCTGGGGCGCAATCCTGCGCTTCAACGGCGCAATCAAGGAGCTCCATGGTGGCGAGGCTCTGACCACCAACAACCGCATGGAGTTGTTGGCGGCCATCTCGGCGCTCAATGCGCTCAAGGAGCCTTGCGTCGTCGATCTTTATACCGACAGCAACTACGTCAAGGACGGCATTTTCGGCTGGATCGACGGCTGGAAGCGCAACGGCTGGAAGACGGCCGCCAGGCAGCCGGTGAAGAATGCCGAGCTGTGGCAGCAGCTCGACGCTGCGCGCAACCGCCACCAGGTCACCTGGCATTGGGTCAAGGGCCACGCCGGCCATCCCGAGAACGAGCGCGCCGACGAATTGGCGCGGCTCGGCATGGCGCCATTCAAGACGAAGTCGGCGAAACCCGTGCTCGCGTCCGTGCCGCCGGAGGAAGGCACCCACTCCAGGCAATCGGCGGCCAAGAAGGTTCGGCGCTCGACCCAGAGTTATTGATCCGGTTGAACTGGCGTGTCAGCGGATCAGAAGGGCGGTGCCGAACAGTCCGATGGCAAACACCGTATGCGACACAAGATTGAGGGCGCGGACCTGCATCGGATTGGGCCGCTTCGAAGCGGCCCAGCCGGCGCCCATGCCGGGCGCCAGCAGAAACCACCCGGCGCCGACGGTGACGATGCCGAGCATAAAAGCCGGCAGGAAGGTCGGCGCGGTGAGCCAGGCCGTTCCGGCCAGCACGACCAGTATGACGCCGTAGACGATGCCGACAGCATAATGAAAGGCCCAGCCAAGTACTGATTCATGCGGGTAGGGCGAGGCCTCGCCAATGTCGTCATGGAAGACCTTGCCTTCCCTGAGATGCCAGACCCAGCGGCCGACCAGCCCCCAGTTCGGCCGCGGCTGAGCAAACGCCTTGTTCAGGAAAATCGCCCAGACATCCATAAGCGCGGTTGCGCCGATGCCGATCGCGACGCTGCGCCAGACGATGTCAGACATAATCGAGGTCCCCAGAAGCAAGCAGTCCCGAAGGGCCGACGCATGGTCCCGAAAAACCGGGTCGGCTTTCGGAAGGATCATGCGCCGATGCAAAAGTCAGCGTCCTTTGGACGTTGAGCGCTCGAAGGCGCCCTTTGCCGTGCCTGGCCTAGGCTGTCGCCAGGACGGAAAGCTGTCCGAGAATGTGAGCCGCACCGGATTCGTCGACGCCGGGCTTTGTCTCGACATTGAATGCGGTGACCTTGCCGTCATCGACGATCATCGAAAAACGCTTCGAGCGTAGCCCCATGCCGCCGCTGGAGAGGTCGGCGTCGAGGCCGACGGATTTGGCGAAATCGCCATTGCCATCGGCAAGATAAAGGATTTTGCCTTCACCGCCGCTGAAGCGGGCCCAGGCCCCCATAACGTGAACATCGTTGACCGAGACAACGGCGATAGTGTCGACGCCGCGCGCCAGGATGGCGTCGTAATTGTCCAGGTAGCCGGGCAGATGATTGTTGCTGCAGGTCGGCGTGAAGGCGCCTGGAACGCCAAACAGCACGACCTTCTTTCCTGAGAATAGCTCGCCCGTCGTTATCGGCTTTGCACCGTCGGCGGTCATTGTCTTGAAGGTCGCATCGGGCAGTTTGTCGCCAACGGAGATCGTCATGATGGTCCTCGCTTGGAAATGGAAGGGAGTGTCCTTGCGATAGCGAATTAAGGCGCGCCCGGCAACCGTCCAGACGTTGGCATCACGGGAATGGCAACAGGCCTTCGACCGCGCCTGCGGCACTTGTCAGTGTGTAGTGCAGGCCGCCATCGGTTGGCGTTGTCGACGGCCTGTCGAGGATCGGCACAGTAAAGATCAGCTTGCCATCCTTTTCGCTGCGTGCCGGGGCACCGAACATGTAGTCGCGTTCGCCGGCAACGAAGAAGTCGGCGCCCTCGGGGCTGCCCGGAAAGCTCGCTTCGACAATCAGCGTTTCGTGGTCGCCCGGCAGTACGTTTATGCCGAAATCGGGCGTTGCCGTGGCGGGCAGGGTGGCAAGGCCTGCCTTGACCAGTGCCGCGTCCTCGGCGTTGTCCGGATCGGCGCCGGGATCGACGGTCAGCCTTGTCTGCACCGGGATGCAGATGGTTTCGCAGATGCCGAGGAAAATGTCCGCATCGATGACGGCCGGCTGGCCGGGCGCGGCAAGCGTGAACGTCACCGGCAACGAAACGGGGTGGTCGTAGCCGGCCCATTTGCCGTAGCCGTCGTCGTGGCGCTGCGGCGGCGGAAACGAAAGCGTCGCGTCGGCAATGTTGGTGCTGGCCGAGACGTCGATCTGTGGCGGCACGCCCGCATCGCCCGGATCGCGCCAATAGGTCTTCCAGCCGGGCTTCAGCGCAATGTCGAGGACGCCCTGGAGACGCCCGGCCTCATCGGCCTTGCCGCTCGTCACCAGCCGCACCCTGCCGCCTTCGCTGTTGTACCAGGCCGATGAGGAGGCTGAGGCGGGGAGGCCGGTCGCCGATCCAATGGCTACGCCAAGCAGCAGGATTTTCAAGCTTTGCATGGCAATGATTTGATCGTCTGTTGATGGCCGCACAATGATTTCATGACGCCGCCGGCATCATATTTGCGTGACCTTCGATTTACGAGCCTGATCAAATCGGGCGCCGCCCATCTTTTCGACGCCCCGGAAACGCGTTACGCTGTGGCCATGGATTTGTTGCGCCATAAAAGGACGGCCGCAGGACCCGGCTTTCTCGACGATCAGTTCCTGATTGCCATGCCCGGCATGAAGGATGACCGCTTCACGCGCTCTGTCATCTACATTTGCGCGCACAGCGACGAAGGCGCGATGGGGCTGATCATCAACCAGACGCAGCAGATGCTGTTTCCGGACCTGCTCGTGCAACTCGGCATCATGAACGAGCTGGAGGCAATTCGCCTGCCGCCACCGGCGCGCGACTTCGTCGTGCGCAATGGCGGACCGGTGGATCGTAGCCGCGGCTTCGTTCTGCATTCGGGCGACTACCGGGTGGAATCCTCGCTCGCCGTGTCCGACGATGTCTGTCTGACCGCGACCGTCGACATATTGCGCGCCATCTCCTCCGGCCGCGGACCCCGGCGGGCTCTGATGGCGCTTGGCTATGCCGGCTGGGGTGCGGGCCAGCTTGAAAACGAGATCGTCGAGAATGGCTGGCTGACTTGCCCGGCAAGTGCCGAGCTTCTGTTCGACGCCGACATCGATCGCAAATATGACCGGATCCTCGCCTCGATCGGCATTGATCTCGCGCATCTCAGCCTGGCTGCCGGTCACGCCTGAACCTCATTACGTCCTGAAACTTGTCACGCTTGGGTCAACGGATACTGTTCCTTCAGCGTCTTCAGCACCTGGTCGCCCGGCATCGGCGCGCCGAACATGAAGCTCTGCACGTACTCGCAGCCCATCTGCCGCAACTCCAGCGCATCGCTCTCGTCCGAAATGCCTTCGGCGACAACCGACAGGCCGAGTTCATGCGCCATATTGACCATGGATTTGAGCAGCACCGCACGTTTCGGCGTCGCGTCGTCGACGAAGCTCTTGTCGATCTTGATGGTGTCGAATGGAAAGCGCGTCAGATAGGCCAGCGATGAATAGCCGGTGCCGAAATCATCCAGCGACAGGCCGATGCCAAGCTGCTTCAGCTTGGTCAGCACATGGGCGGTCTGCTCGGGATTGTCCATCACCAGCGATTCGGTGAGTTCGAGCCGGAAGCAGCGCGGTTTCAGGTTGGCTCGCGCGATCACCGAGCGGACGTCGCTGACCAGGTCGCGGCGGATGAGCTGACGGCTGGACAGATTGACCGAGACCGACAGCGGCGCATCGCCGATCTGCTTTTGCCATCCCGCCAGGTCTTCGGCAGCCTGTTGCATGGCGAACAGCCCAAGCTGCACGATCAGGCCGCAGTTTTCGGCGACCGGAATGAAATCAGCCGGCGGGATCATGCCGCGACGCGGATGGTCCCAGCGCAGCAGCGCTTCGAAGCCTGCGACGCTGCCGTCCTCCAGCCGCACGATCGGCTGGTAGGCAAGCGTGAATTCGCGTCGTTCGATGGCGCGGCGCAGATCGGACTCGAACTGCAGCCGGTCGGTGCCGACGGTGCGGAAGGCGGGACGGAATGGCTCGATCCGGTCGCCGCCGAAGCGCTTGGCCTGATGCATGGCAAGCTCGGCATCCTTGACCATGTCCTCGGCTGAGGTCTGCGTGGCGGTCCAGGTGATCAGCCCGATCGAGGCGGTCAGCACGATCTCGCGCTTGGCGAAGGTGATCGGGTTGTTGATGGCGTGCTTGATGGCATCGGCAATGCCCGCGATGCGAGCCGGATCCTGCTCCGACAAAAGCATCAGCGCGAACTGGTCGCCGGCAAAGCGCGACAGCGAATCCTTCGGCTTGAGCAGCCGGTGCAGCCGCCGCGCGATGGTCAAAAGGATGGTATCGCCGGCCGAGATGCCGAGCCCGTCATTGACCTGCTTGAAGCGGTCGATGTCGATGACGAAGACGGTCGGGCGCACCTTCTCTTCGGTGCGGGCGATCGAAATGATCGCCTCCAGCCGGTTCATGAACAACTCGCGGTTGGGCAGGCCGGTGAGATTGTCATGTACGGCGTCATGCAGCAGCCGTTCCTCGGACTTCTTCTGCTCCGTCACGTCGACCATGGTGCCGACGCAGCGGATGACCTCGCCGTCCGAGCCGATCACCGGCCGGGCGCGCAGCGAAAACCAGTGATAGTGCCCGTCGGCGCCGCGCAGGCGGAAGTTTTGCGACACCCGGCCGCGCCGGTGCTCGAGCACCACGTCGAGCGTCGTGCGAAACGTGTCGCGGTCGTCGGCATGCAGCACCGGCAGCCAGTTGCGGGCGGGCCCGCCGAGACTGTTGGGGGCAAGGCCGAGCTGAATGCTGACGTCGGGACGAGTGACGACGCGGTCGCGCAGCACGTCCCAGTCCCACACGGTATCGCCCGATCCGGCAACCGCCAGCGCCTGGCGCTCGAGATCGGAGAACAGGCCCTGATGCAGGGCGCCGCCGGCAAAAGCGTGCTGCATCACCGTGAAGCCGATCAGCAGGATGATGAGGATCAGCCCGCCGCCCAGCGCCGGCTGGGCGATATCGTTGTCCAGCATGCCGGTGATCGCCATCCACGATCCGCATAGCCACAGCAGAACCATCACCCAACTGGGCACCAGCATGATGGCGCGGTCGTAACCGCGGATACCGAGGAAGATGATCAGGCCGAGCCCGGTCAGCGCGGTGGCGGCGAAGGACAGCCTGGCAATGCCAGCGGCAACCGCCGGATCGATGATGGCGACACCGGCGATCAGCACCAGCCCGAGAATCCAGACCAGCGCGCCGTAGCTGAAATGGCCGTGCCACCGGTTGAGATTGAGATAGGCAAACAGGAACACCACGAAGGTCGCCGCGAGCGCCACCTCCGTTCCGGCGCGCCACATCTGCTCATTGCCCGGTGAGATCTCTATGATCTTGTTGAGAAAGCCGAAATCGACGCAGATATAGGCAAGCACCGCCCAGGCTAGGGCCGCCGTTGCCGGGAACATCGAGGTCCCCTTGACGACGAAAAGGATGGTCAGGAACAGCGCCAGCAGGCCGGCAATGCCGATGACGATGCCACGAAACAGCGTGTAGGAATTGACCGAATCCTTATAGGATTCAGGGTCCCACAGATAGACCTGCGGCAGCTTGGGCGAGGCAAGCTCGGCGATGAAGGTAATCACCGTTCCCGGGTTCAGCGTGACCCGGAAGACGTCGGCGTCGGGGCTGGTCTGGCGGTCGAGCGCAAAGCCTTCGCTGGGCGTGATCGCGGCGATACGGGTCGAGCCGAGATCCGGCCAGAACAGGCCGGAATTTACCAGCCGGAAATGCGGTGCGACAATCAGCCTGTCGAGCTGCTGGTCGGTGGTATTGGCCAGCGCGAACACCGCCCAGTCACCGCTCGAGCGCGCATCATTTGCCTCGACCTCGATGCGCCGCACGATGCCGTCCGGGCCTGGCGCGGTCGACACCTGAAAATTCTCGCCCTGGTTCCGGTAGATCAAGACGGCCCCCGAAAGATCGAGCGCAACGTCGTCGCGGGCGATCTTGATCGGTTCTACGGCAAAGGCCGAGGACGCCGCGCAGAGCGTGACGATTGCCGCCAGCATAAAGGCAAGCAGCGACCCCTTGCGCAGAAAATTCGTCAAAATCAGCCCTTTGTTCCAACGCCCGGCGGATCGTCCGCGATTCGGGCGTATAGGTAATGGTCCTGCCAGATGCCGTTGATCCTGAGATAGGATCGTAGCAGTCCTTCGCGCCGGAATCCGGCTTTTTCAAGCACGCGGATCGACCGGGCGTTGTCGGGAATACAGGCAGCTTCGATCCGGTGCAATCGCAGCGTTTCGAAGGCGAAACGCGTCACCACTCTTACGGCATCGGTCATCAGGCCGCGTCCGCTGAAGCGCTCGCCGATCCAGTAGCCGATATGGCCGCTTTGGGCGACCCCGTGGCGGATATTGCCGAGGGTGATACCGCCGGCCAGCTTGCCGCTGCTTTTCTCGAAGATGAAGAAGGCGATCGCCGTCCCCTGCGCGTAGTCCTCGCGGTAGCGCCCGATACGATGCCGCCACGCCGTGCGGTCGAGTTCGTCAGGGGTCCATCGCGGCTCCCACGGCTCAAGGAAGGCGCGGCTTTCACTGCGCAGCACCGACCACTCGCGATAGTCGTTGGTCAGCGGTACGCGCAGCGTGACAAGCTCGCCCTTCAGTGCCGGCAGGTCGCGGCGAAAGAAAGGGAGCGCGAACACGACGCTCGAGTAGGCTTAGACGGCGAGCTTGCGGGCAGTGGTCTGCGTGCCCGAAAGCGAATCGAGGATCGCCTCATAGGGCGCGAGCGTACCCACCGGCCCGACGGCTGTAAGCGTCGGCTTGGTCGAAAAAAGCCGCGACGACAGGTCCGTCAGCCGCTCGACCGTCAGCGCCGACAGCCGCTCCATCAACTCTTCCTTGGCTATCGGCCTGCCGAACAGAAGCAACTGCCTGGCGATCTGCGAGGCGCGGCTGGCCGGGCTCTCGGCCGACATGATCAGCCCGGCGCGGTACTGCGCACGCGCCCGGTCGAGCTCCTCCTGCAGGATGTTTTCACCGGCCTTTTGCAGCTCGTCGATGATCACAGGCACCAGCTCGGCAATATCGCTTTGTCCGGTCGCCGCATGGACCCCGAAGACGCCGGTGTCGGAAAAACCCCAATGGAAGGCGTAGACCGAATAGCACAGGCCGCGTTTCTCGCGGACTTCCTGGAAAAGCCGCGACGACATGCCGCCGCCCAGGATCATCGACAGGACCTGGGAGGCGTAGAAATCGCGGACGTGATAGGCGCGGCCCTCGAAACCCAGCACGATCTGCGCGTCCATCAGGTCGCGGTCCTCGCGAAAATCGCCGCCGACATACTGCGCATATTGCGGGATGGTGCCGTCGGCCTTGCCGCGGAAGCTGCCGAGACGCTTTTCGACCTCGCGCACGAAATCGTCGTGCTTGATATCGCCGGCCGCCACCATCACCATGTTCTCGGCGCCGTACTGTCGTTCGATGAAGTCGTGCAGCTGCTTCGAAGTGAAGGATTTGACGGTTTCCGGCGTGCCAAGAATCGAGCGGCCGATAGTCTGGTGGCGGAAGGCGGTCTCGGTAAAGTGATCGAAAACGACGTCGTCGGGCGTATCGTGCGCGGCGCCGATCTCCTGCAGAATCACATGCTGCTCTCGTTCCAACTCCTGCGGATCGAATTCGGATTCCTGCAGGATGTCGGAAAGGATATCGACGGCCAGCGGCACGTCGTCGCTCAGAACCCTTGCATAATAGGAGGTCGTCTCGACGCTGGTGGCGGCATTGATCTCGCCGCCGACGTCCTCGATCTCCGAGGCAATCTCGAAGGCGCTTCGCCGACTGGTGCCCTTGAAAGCCATGTGCTCGAGCAAGTGCGCCATTCCGTGCTCTTCGTCACGCTCGTTGCGTGCGCCCGACTTGACCCAGGCGCCAAGGGCAACAGATTCGAGGCTTGGAAGGGTTTCGGTGGCGACTGTCAGGCCGTTCGACAGACGGCTTACCTCAACACCCATATGGCAATTACTCCCTAACGCGCCGCCCGCGTGTGGCGGCCGAGATAATCTTCCACCATTTTCAGGTCGGATGGAAGTACCGTGTATTTTTCCTCGGCACTCATCAACCCGCCTAGCCATGCAGGCAGGGCAGGCGACACGCCGCTGGCGGCTTCGACGGCGGCGGGAAACTTTGCCGGGTGCGCAGTGCCCAGCACCACCATCGGCACCTCACCCGCAGCCTTGCCGGCGGCCACATGCACGGCCGCGGCGGTATGCGGGTCGAGCAGATAGCCGCTCGCCGCAAGTGTGGTGCGGATGGTGGCGGCGACCTCGTCCATGGTGGCGCGGCCGGCGTCGAATTCGGAGCGGATCTTGGCGATTTCGCCGGCCTCGATGGTGAAGGCGCCGGACTGCTTGAGTCCGTTCATGTAGCGCCGCACGGCCGAGGCATCGCGGCCGGACGCTTCGAACAGCAAGCGTTCGAAGTTCGAAGACACCTGGATGTCCATCGAGGGGGACGTGGTCGAAAAGACCCCCTTCATGCGGTATTCGCCGGTTGCCAGCGTGCGCGCCAGAATATCGTTGTCGTTGGTGGCGATGATCAGCCGTTCGATCGGCAGCCCCATCTTCTTGGCGGCATAGCCGGCGAAGATGTCGCCGAAATTGCCGGTCGGCACGGTGAAGGAAACCGGCCTGTCGGGCGCGCCGAGCGACAGCGCGGAGGAGAAATAATAGACGATCTGGGCCATGATGCGGGCCCAGTTGATCGAGTTGACGCCGGACAGCGATACCCGGTCACGAAAACCGTGGTCGTTGAACATGTCCTTTACCAGGCTCTGGCAGTCGTCGAAATTGCCTTCGATCGCCAACGCATGGACGTTTGCGGCGGTCGAGGTCGTCATCTGCCGCTGCTGTACCGGCGAGACGCGGCCGTGCGGGAAAAGCACGAAGATGTCGGTGCGGTTGCGCCCGGCAAAGGCATCGATGGCGGCCCCTCCGGTGTCGCCGGAGGTGGCGCCGACAATGGTGGCGCGCTGGTCACGCTCGGCCAGCACATGGTCCATCAGCCGTGCAAGAAGCTGCATCGCCACGTCCTTGAAAGCGAGCGTCGGGCCGTGGAAGAGCTCGAGCACGAAGCTGTTCGGCCCGGTCTGCACCAGCGGGCAGACGGCCTCATGGCGGAAGGTTGCATAGGCTTCGCGCACCAGCCGTTCGAACACCGGCGCCGCGATCTCGCCGCCGAGGAACGGCGACAGCACGCGGATGGCAAGATCGGGATAGGCAAGGCCGCGCATGGCGCGGATCTCGGCTGCGGAAAAATGCGGCCAGGCGCTCGGCAGGTAGAGCCCGCCGTCGCGCGCCAGTCCGGCCAGCACCGCGTCGGAAAATCCAAGCGCGGGCGCTTCCCCGCGGGTACTCACATATTGCATCGTCAAGTTTCCATTGCTGCCGGGAATTTTCGCCCGCCGCGAGGTGGTGGATTTCTGCGCTGGATCAGTCGCATTTTTGCCGCGCGGTTGATATACGTCACCGGCTTTGCGAGAGGGAAGTGCAGTCCATGGCGTTTCATTCATTCAACGGTCGTTTTGTCGCGGGTGTGGCGCTCACCGGCTTTATGCTTGCCGCCGCAGGTTGCCAATCGAGCGACAATGGAATTCTCGGCTTCGGCAAAAAGGATGCGACACCGCCACCGCCACCCGATCCCAAGGTGCTTTCCAGCCAGCTGCAGGCCTATTGCCCGAAAGTGACGTTGCGTGACGGCACCGCCTTCTTCAATACCTACGCCAAGAGCGGTCCGAAGCCGAAGAAAAAAACCGATGTTGCCGCCGAGGAAGCCGCCCAGCCGGCAGCGGACGCGGCAGGCGTCGATCAGCCGGACGATTCCGCCAAGATCATCTATCAGGCTTCGATCACCGATGTGACCCGCGACTGCAGCCGCGCCAACGGCTCCTTGTCGATGAAGATAGCCGTCGCCGGCAAGGTCGTGCCTGGCCCGATGTTCACCCCCGGGACCATCACCATGCCGATCCGCATCGCGGTGATGCACGGCACCGAAGTTCTCTATTCGCAGCTTCACTCCTATCAGGTCCAGGTTACCGATCCTTCGAGTGCCACGCAGTTCGTCTTCACCGATTCCAACGTCGTCGTTCCGGAGCCGACGGCGAAGGACTACCAGGCATATGCCGGGTATGACGAGGGCGCTCCGAAAGTAGCGACAGACAAGCCGAGGAAGAAGAAAGCCGCCGCGACCAACTAAGCCGCTGCATTCGTGCCACGGCGGTTGGAGGCGGCCTCTCAGGCGTCCGCCGACCATTCCGACAGCGCGGCGATCACGCTTTTCAGCTCCGCCCAGCGGCGGATGACCGTTTCCGCGCCGGCCTCGGTCAGCGCATCGGCGTGGCCGGGATAGCTGTGCGCCGCGCCGGTGAAGCCGATGACGCGCATTCCCGCCGTCTTGGCGCCGGTGACGCCATGCACCGAATCCTCGATGACAAAGGTGTTCGCAGGATCGGCCTTGAGCTTTTCCGCGGCGAACCGAAACACGTCCGGCGCCGGCTTGGTTTTCCCGGTCGGAGTTTCCAGCGAGGAAAAGATACGGCCGGCAAAGAACGGCAAAAGCTGCACCTTCTCCAGCATGAATTCGATCCGCTCCGAGCGCGAATTCGAACAGACGCAGCGCGGCACTGCTACCGCGGCGACAGCCTCGTGCGCCCCGTCGATGGCACGCACGTCGCTGCGCAGCCTACGATCGACCAGCTGTTCCTCCTTGTCGATCAGCGAGGCCTGGAACGGGATCCGGGACTTTTCCTCGACCCGCATCATGATGTCCTTGAAAGTCAACCCGGCATAGACCTCGGAAATCTCCTCGGCCGATATCTCGTAGCCGGCCGAGGTCAACAGCTCGGCATCGATCCGCGCGGCGATGATTTCGGAATCGACGAGCACGCCGTCGCAATCGAAGATGACAAGGTCTGGCTGGGGCATGGTGATCCGGAAAGCGGGATGAAGGGAATGCCGAGGGCTTTTTGGTCCAAACGGCTCAGGCGGCGCGGCATACACCAACAGGCCGGGCTTCGCAAATTCGGCGGGCTGCTTCACTGAATATTTACGCTGATCGGTAACCATAACGGACAGTAAACAGTAACGCGTGCCTTGGGTGTCACAATGTCTGCCGTGCGTCTTCTCGACGAGCTTTCCGATGTTCCCCAGCAATCCGAGTGGCTGGATACGATCCTGAAGGGCGACTGCGTCGCCGCGCTCGAACGGCTGCCGGAAAAGTCGATCGACGTGATCTTCGCCGATCCGCCCTATAATTTGCAGCTCGATGGCGATCTGCACCGGCCCGATCAATCCAAGGTCGATGCCGTCGACGACCATTGGGACCAGTTCGACAGTTTTGAGGCCTACGACGCCTTCACCCGCGCCTGGCTGCTGGCGGCGCGCCGTGTGTTGAAGCCCAACGGCACGATCTGGGTTATCGGCTCCTACCACAATATTTTCAGGGTCGGCGCCAAGATGCAGGACCTGGGCTTCTGGATCCTCAACGACGTCGTCTGGCGCAAGACCAATCCAATGCCGAATTTCCGTGGCCGCCGTTTCCAGAACGCGCATGAGACGATGATCTGGGCATCGCGCGACCAGAAGGGCAAGGGTTACACATTCAACTACGAGGCGCTGAAGGCGTCGAACGACGACGTCCAGATGCGCTCGGACTGGCTGTTTCCGATCTGCACCGGCGGCGAGCGCCTGAAGAACGACAATGGTGACAAATTGCATCCGACGCAGAAGCCGGAAGCGTTGCTTGCCCGCGTCATGACGGCATCGACCAGGCCGGGCGACATCGTGCTCGACCCGTTCTTCGGTTCAGGCACCACCGGGGCTGTGGCCAAGCGGCTTGGCCGCCACTTCGTCGGCATCGAGCGCGAACAAACCTATATCGATGCCGCCATGGAACGTATCGATGCGGTCCGGCCGCTGGAAGGCGCCAATTTGACGGTACTGACCGGCAAGCGCGCCGAGCCGCGCGTCGCCTTCGTCACCCTTCTCGACAATGGCCTGGTGGCGCCAGGCGCCACGCTCTACGACGCCAAGAAGCGCTGGGCGGCAAAAGTGCGCGCCGACGGCACGCTGGCCATCGGCGACAGTGCCGGGTCGATCCACAAGATCGGCGCCGAGGTGCAGGGGCTGGACGCCTGCAACGGATGGACCTTCTGGCATTATGAGCGCAGCGGCGGCCTGACCCCGATCGACGAGCTTCGCCGCATTGCTCGGCTAGGCATGGAGCGGGCGGGCGCCTGACGGCTTCCGAGTTGCGGCAGATCGGTTAATGCGAAGGCTCAACCAACTCCTGGAACCGATTCAAATCACACTTTGATCCCAAGACTCTCAAGGTCCGCCCTGAGCGTCTTTGCATCGGTGAACAGCACCGACTGCCAGCCCGCCGCCTTGGCGCCGTCGACGTTCTTCTGGCTGTCGTCGATGAACAGCGTCGCTGACGGCTCGAGGCTGAACGCGGCGACGTGGTGGTCATAGATGGCGCGATCCGGCTTGATCTGGCGGATGTCGCCGGAAACGGTGACGCCGCGCGGCCGATTGAGGAAATCGAAGCGCTCGCGGGCCTCGGCGAGCGTATCTGCAGCGAAATTGGTGAGCATCGTCACGTCATGGCCGCTGTCGATCAGGCCGATCATGATGGCGACGCTGTCCTCATAGGCGTGAGGCACCATCTCGTGCCAGTGCCGGCGGAAATTGCGGATATTTTCGGCGTGCTCGGGATATTGCGCGATCGCCAGCGCTTCGGCCTCTTCCCAACTGCGGCCGCGATCCTGCTCGATGTTCCAATCATGCGTGCAGACATTGTCGAAGAACCATTTCCGTTCGTCGGGATCGGGGATCAAGCGACTGAAGGGCAGGTCCGGATCATAGTGGATCAGCACTTTGCCGATGTCGAAAACGATGTGGCGGATTTCAGTCATTCTTCTCTCTTTCAACGCGGCCGCTGCTTTTTCGTCGCGCCCGGTATCGCCGCTTCGATTACCTTTTTCATGACGCTCGGCAGCGCTTCCCCGGAAATTTCATGGGCCAGCGACCAGAAATGCCCGACCGGGGCGGCAACGTCGGTCTCCGCCTTGAACACGTCGAGTTCAAGCGCAAAATGGGTAAAGATATGGCCGATGCGTCCGGCCTGCTGCCAGTTGCCGGGGAGCGGGGCCGCCGCTTCCGTGGTAGCGCCGTCTATGCGCGCCGTCCAGCCGGTCGTCGGCACCTCAGTCATGCCGCCGAGCAGGCCTTTGTCCGCGCGCTTGCGCAGAAGGATGGCGCCGTCGCACCTGACGGCAACGAAGGCGGCACCGCGGCGTAAGGGTCTTTCGGCCTTGGGCAGGCGGACCGGAAAGCGTTCGGGGTCGCCCGAGATCGTGGCGCTGCAATTCTCGCGAACGGGGCAGAGCATGCAGCGGGGCCGTCGCGGCGTGCAGATCGTCGCGCCCAGGTCCATCATCGCCTGCGCGAAGTCGCCGGGCCTTGTCGGGGGAACCATGCGTTCGACCTGGCCGCGTATCTCGCCCTTGGCCTCGCCCAGCGGCGTGGCGATCGAAAACAGCCGTGAGACGACCCGTTCGACATTGCCGTCGACGACCGCGGCTGGTCGGTCGAAGGCGATCGCTGCGATCGCCGCCGCCGTATAGGCGCCGATGCCGGGCAGTTCCTTCAAGGCGGACTCGCTGTCCGGAAAGCGGCCGCCTTGCCGCGCGACGAGATCGGCACAGGCTTTGAGGTTACGGGCGCGGGAATAATAGCCGAGCCCGGCCCAGGCCTTCATGACGTCTTCGGTCGGTGCCGCCGCCAGCGCCTGGACCGTTGGCCATTTCTGCACGAACGCCCGAAAATAGGATTTTACCGCCTCGACCGTGGTTTGCTGCAGCATCACCTCGGAAAGCCAGACCAGATAGGGATCGGGCCGCGCCCCGCCCGCCAGCGCGCGCGGTGAAACGCGCCAGGGCAAGTCGCGGTGATGCGCGTCGTACCAGGCAAGCAGCCGGGAGGCGATCTCGACATTGTCTCCGGATACGGCCTTGCGGGTCTGGTCGTGCAGTGCCATTGATCGAGGGTCGGCCCTAATCCATTAGTGCTGAAGCTGGAGAACGCAAATGGCAGGGAAAAGGCCCTTCGGCAATCCCGTTCCGGTGAGCGATCTCGCAACCGAGATCCTCGACCCAGTGCTGCGCAAACGGGCCGGTATGTCGATCGGACTGGTCCAGTCATGGGAAGAAATTGCTGGGCCGCGGCTTGCCGGCCGCTCGCGCCCGGAAAAGATCCAGTGGCCGCGCCGCATGCACGAGGACGATCCTTTCGAACCGGCGGTGCTGGTGGTTGCCTGCGAGGGCGTGGCGGCGCTGCATCTGCAGCACGAGACCGGCGAGATCATCAACCGGGTCAATGCCTTCCTCGGTTTCAATGCGATCGGCCGGATCAGGATCGTGCAGAAGCCGGTAATGGCGGGCAAGGACAAGCCGAAACCCAGTTTGCGGCCATTGACTGCGGCCGAGAAAGCGAAGCTGTCGGGCACCGTTGGTTTGATCGAGGACGGCGGGCTGCGCGCCTCGCTAGAGCGGCTTGGCGCCACCATTCTCGGTCAAAAGAAACCGTGATCTCGCGCTATCGTGATGGTATGCCCGGATTTGGCGATTGGAATAGGGGCGGTAATGCCTTAATTCGCGCCAACTCTCGCTTTTTGTAGACTTTGCATTGCAAAATCCAACTATTGCCAGGTGATTCGTATGATCCGTTCCTTGTCCCGCAGAAACCTTTTGACTTCGCTGGTCGCAATACCAGCGGTGGCGCTGCTTGCCGCCTGCAGCGACTCGGGCGAGAAAGCCGAGGCGCAGGATGTGAAGCCTGCGGCTCCGGAACCTGCGAAGCCGGCCGCTCCGGCCGCTCCGGCCGCCGCGGCGGCGCCGGAGGCTCAGGGCACGGTCGATATGGCAGCACTGCTGAAGCCCGGCGCATTGCCCGACATGCAACTCGGCAAGGACGATGCAAAGGTCACCATAGTCGAATATGCATCGATGACCTGCCCGCATTGCGCGCATTTCGCCGAGACCACTTTTCCGGAGCTGAAGACGAAATATATCGACACCGGCAAGGCCCGTTACATACTGCGCGAGTTTCCGTTCGATCCCAGCGCGGAGGCCGGTTTCATGCTGGCGCGATGCTCCAAGGACAACTATTTCCCGATGGTCGATGTGCTGTTCAGGCAGCAGGCGAACTGGGTTGGTGTGAACAATACCAAGGACGCGCTGCTGCAAATCGCCAAGCTTGCCGGTTTTACACAGGAGTCCTTCGAGGCCTGCTTGACGGACCAGAAACTTCTGGACGATGTGAGATCCGTCCAGAAGCGCGGCGCCGACGAATTCAAGGTCGATTCCACACCGACCTTTTTCATCAACGGAAAGACCTACAAAGGGGCGATGTCGATTGCGGAAATGTCGGCCATCATCGACCCTCTGCTCTGACGTTTCGGCAGCGCCGAAGCGGCGTCGCTTCGGCGTACGCACTTCTTTGTCTTGCCGCGGGGTCTCCTTGCAAAACCGCGGAACAGCGTTGCGAAACTTGGCTATGGGCCGGCGCGAATGAAGTTCTCGCGCCTTCGCCTGCTCGGCTTCAAATCCTTCGTCGAACCCGGCGAGTTCGTCATCGAACGCGGCCTGACCGGCATCGTCGGGCCGAACGGCTGCGGCAAGTCGAACCTGGTCGAGGCGCTGCGCTGGGTTATGGGCGAAAGCTCCTACAAGAACATGCGTGCGTCCGGCATGGACGACGTCATCTTTTCCGGCTCGGGAACGCGTCCGGCCCGCAACACCGCCGAAGTCACGCTGTTCCTCGACAATAGCGACCGCACCGCGCCGTCCGCCTTCAACGACGCCGATGAGTTGCAGGTCTCGCGCCGCATCGAGCGCGAGGCCGGCTCGCTCTACCGCATCAACGGCAAGGAGGCTCGCGCCAAGGACGTGCAGCTGCTGTTCGCCGACCAGTCGACCGGCGCCCGCTCGCCCTCGATGGTCGGCCAGGGCCGCATCGGCGAGCTGATCCAGGCAAAGCCGCAAGCGCGCCGCGCGCTGCTGGAAGAGGCGGCCGGAATTTCCGGCCTGCATACGCGCCGCCACGAAGCCGAGCTGCGGCTGAAGGCGGCGGAACAGAACCTCGAAAGGCTGGACGACGTCGTCGGCGAGCTGGAAAGCCAGATTGAAAGCCTGAAACGCCAGGCTCGCCAGGCCTCGCGCTTCAAGAACCTGTCGGCCGACATCCGCAAGGCCGAAGCGACGCTGCTGCATCTGCGCTGGACGCTGGCCAAGACGCAGGAAGGGGAAGCGCGTTCGGCGCTGGCGATTGCCACCGCGCTGGTCGGCGACCGTGCCGCCGCCCAGATGGCTGCCGCCAGGGAACAAGGTATCAACGCCCACCGGCTGCCGGACTTGCGCGATGCGGAAGCCGCTGCCGCCGCCGCCTTCCAGCGTCTGTCGATCGCCAAGGCGCAGATCGAGGAAGAGGCGGGCCGCATCCGCGCCCGCCAGGCAGAGCTCGACCGCCGACTGCAACAGCTCGATGGCGACCTTGCCCGTGAGGAGCGCATGGTCCGCGATAATGCGGATATCCTCGAACGCCTCGCCGCCGAAGAAGCCGCGCTCAATGCCGAAAACGCCGGCGCCGCCGAGCGCGAGGCCAGCACCCGCGCGGCTTTCGAGCAGGCGGCATCGACGCTTGCCTCGAGCGAGGTCAGGCTCGCCGCGCTGACCGCCGAACGGGCGGAGGCTGCCGCCTCGCGCAACCAGATCGAACGGACGCTGCGCGACACCGCTGAGCGCCGCGACCGCTTTGCCCGCCAGCTTGCCGATGTCGACCGCGAACTGTCGGAGATCGTCTCCAGGGTCGCCGGCCTGCCCGATCCCGCCGAGAAGCGGCTACTGGTCGATCAGGCGCTGGCGCTGCTCGAAAAGGCCGAGGCAGCCGCCATTGCCGCCGAACAGGCGGTCGCCGAGGCGCGTGCAGACGAAAGTGCTGCCCGCCCACCGGTTCAGGACACAAAGGCCGAGCTGGCGCGGATCGAAACCGAGGCCCGCACGCTGGCCAAGATCCTCAACGCCGCCAGCGGCGATCTATTTCCCTCGGTGCTGGAGCAGATCAGCGTCGAGCGTGGCTACGAGACGGCGCTGGGTGCCGCGCTTGGCGAAGATCTCGACGTGCCGCTCGACCGCAGTGCGCCGGTGCATTGGGGCCAGAGCGAAATCCAGCCTGCCGACGCCGCATTGCCCGAAGGCATAAGGAGCCTCGCCAGCGTTGTGCGTGCGCCGGCACAGCTGGCCCGCAGGCTGGCCCAGATCGGCATTGTCGAAGCCGCCGACGGAAGACGGCTGCAGACGCTGCTTGCTCCCGGTCAACGGCTGGTCAGCCGCGAAGGCGCGCTCTGGCGTTGGGACGGCTTCACCGCCAGCGCCGATGCCCCGACCGCCGCCGCGCAGCGGCTGGCGCAGAAAAACCGGCTGGCCGAGCTCGATGCCGAAGTAGTCCATGCCACGCGCGCCCTGCGCGAAGCTGAACAAGCCCTTGCCCGGGCCGAACAGGCGCGTGCCCAGGCGAGCGAGGCCGAACGCAACGCCCGACAGGCCGGACGCGATGCCCAGCACGGGCTCGATGCTGCCCGCAATACGCTGGCCGAGGCCGAAAGAGCCGGCGGCGAGCTGTCGAGCCGGCGTGCAGCACTTGACGAGGCGCGCGCACGCATTGTCGACAGCCATGAGGAAACGGCGGCGGCATTCGTCGAGGCGGAAATGCTGCTGCAGGACGCGCCCGATCTCGGCGATCTGCAATTGCAGCTCGAGCAGTCGGCGGCCAACGTCGCCCGCGACCGCGCCGCCCTTGCCGATGCGCGTGCCGTTCACGAGGGCCTGAGGCGGGAAGCCGAGGCACGTGCGCGTCGGCTCGATGCCATCGGCGCGGAACGGTGCAACTGGGTGGAGCGAGCCGAAAACGCCTCGACACAGATCGCGGCGCTCGGCGAACGCAAGGCGGAGGCCGAGGCCGAGCGCGAGCAACTGGCCGACGCCCCCGACGAGATCGACGCCAAGCGGCGCGCCCTGCTGTCGCAACTCGCCGAGGCCGAAAGCCTGCGCAAGGCGGCGGGCGACCGCTTGCAGGAAGCGGAGAACCGCCAGTCCGAGCTGGACAAGGCTGCGACTGCTGCCATCCAGTCGCTGGCCGAGGCGCGCGAATCCCGCGTTCGCGCCGAAGAGCGGCTGACCGCCGCCGACGAGCGTCGGCTGGAAGTCGAGGCGCGCATCCAGGAAACGCTGAACACGCCGCCGCATCTGGTTATCCGCCACACCGGCCTCGAACCCGACAGCCCGATGCCCGAAATGGCCGAGATCGAGCGTCAGCTCGACCGGCTGAAGGTCGAACGCGAACGGCTCGGTGCCGTCAATCTGCGCGCCGAGGAGGAGCAGAAGGAACTGTCGGACCGGCTGGAGACCATCGTCTCCGAGCGCGACGACATCATCGAGGCGATCCGGAAGCTGCGACAGGCGATCCATAGCCTGAACCGCGAAGGCCGCGAGCGGCTGCTCGCCGCCTTCGAGGTGGTCAACGGCCATTTTCAACGGCTGTTTTCGCATCTGTTCGGCGGCGGCACCGCCGAGCTGCAACTGATCGAGTCCGACGATCCGCTCGAAGCGGGGCTCGAGATCCTGGCGCGTCCGCCCGGCAAGAAGCCGCAGACGATGACGCTGCTGTCCGGCGGCGAGCAGGCGTTGACGGCGATGTCGCTGATCTTCGCCGTGTTCCTGACCAACCCGGCGCCGATCTGCGTGCTCGACGAAGTCGACGCGCCGCTCGATGACCACAATGTCGAGCGTTTCTGCAATCTGATGGACGAAATGGCCGCAACCACCGAAACGCGCTTCGTCATCATCACACACAACCCGATCACCATGGCGCGCATGGACCGGCTGTTTGGGGTGACCATGGCCGAGCAAGGCGTCAGCCAACTGGTGTCGGTTGACCTGCAGGCGGCCGAAGCCATGCGCGAGGCAAGCTGACGCATCAGCTTAATGGTGGTCTCCACCTCGGCTTTCGACTATAGCACGACAAAATGGGCCGGATCTGCCGCTCCAGATACCGGCCCGGCTATGCGCGTGGAGAAGCTTGTTGCCTATACTTGTCACCGGAGCCGCGGGGTTCATTGGCAGCCACGTTTGCCACCATCTGCTCGACCGGGGAGAAGCGGTCGTCGGCGTCGACAACATGAACGACTATTACGACCTGGCGCTCAAAAAGGGGCGGCTTGCCGGCCTTCTGCCCCATAAGGATTTTTCGTTCCACCAGATCGATATTGCCGAACAGGGCGCGCTTGCAGCCGCTTTGGCCGGGCAAGGCATCGTTAGGATCGTGCACCTTGCCGCGCAGGCGGGCGTGCGCCACTCACTCGACAATCCGCGGCTCTATATCCGCTCCAATGTCATGGGCCACCTCGAAGTGCTCGAATTCTGTCGCGCCGAACCGGCATTCGAGCATCTGGTCTATGCCTCGTCGAGCTCGGTGTATGGCGGCAACCGCATCGTGCCGTTCAGCGAAGCCGATCAGGTCGACAAGCCCGTTTCGCTTTACGCCGCCACCAAGAAAACCGATGAGTTGATGAGCCACACCTACGCCCATCTGTTCGGCATACCGCAGACCGGCCTGCGGTTTTTCACGGTCTACGGTCCCTGGGGCCGTCCCGACATGGCCTATTGGATGTTCACCCAGGCGATGCTCAAGGGCAAGCCGATCCGGGTCTTCAACAATGGCGAAATGTGGCGCGATTTCACCTACATAGACGATGTTGTGAAGGCGGTTGTCGCCGTGCTCGACAAGCCGCCGGCGGCTGACGTTCCGCCGAACAGGCTCTACAATGTCGGCAACAACCGGCCGGTGCGTCTGGGCGACTTCATCGACATTCTGGAAAGGCTGCTCAAGGTCAAGGCAATCCGCCACAACGAGCCGATGCAGGCGAGCGACGTCGAGAAGACCTACGCCGACATGACCGCGCTGGAGCGGGATTTCGGCTTCAGGCCTAGCGTTTCGATAGAGGACGGGCTGAAGAAGTTTGTCGACTGGTACCGGCCGTACTCGAAGCAGTGATTTGCACCGCTCGCCGTGATGCCTTCAAGCTGACATCTGAAGTGGGGCGCAAGTCGGTCCGCAAAAAGCATCATTTTGTCCTAACATCCTGTTAACCACATGCTCGCTGAAACGTATCCGATTAACCTTTGAGGCGCTTATGACCGCTATGTTTCGTGGCTTGCTGTTCAGTATGAGCTGGGTGGATGTGCGGATTCGGGGGCTATTTCGGTTCAGTCCGGGATGCGGAAGCTTTGCTTGCGCGCATGACGTCTGCGATCGCCCATCGCGGGCCGGATGAACAAGGGAAATTCGTAGCGCCCGAGGCTGGACTTGGGCATGCGCGGCTGTCGGTGATTGGGATTGGTGATGGCCAGCAGCCGATGTCCGACGAAACCGGCGATTTGACGGTTGCGTTCAACGGCGAGATCTTCAACTACGTGGAATTGCGCGAAGGGCTGCTGGCCAAGGGCCGACGCTTCCGCACGTCGAGCGACACAGAGGTTCTCCTGCAGCTGTATGACGAGATGGGCGAAGACTGTCTGTCGCTCCTGAACGGTGATTTCGCCTTCGCGATTTGGGATAACCGGCGGCGGCGGATGGTGCTTGCAAGAGACCGCATGGGTGTTCGGCCGCTGTTCTACACCAGCAAGGACGGGGTGCTCTACTTTGCGTCGGAGATAAAGGCCCTGCTGACGGTACCCGGCGTCTCGGCCGAAATCGATCCAATTGCACTCGACCAGATCTTTACGCTGTGGGCGCCGATCGCTCCACGCACGGCTTTCCGCAACATCCACGAGCTGGAGCCGGCAAGCGTGATGATCGCGACACAGGGGCAAGTCACGGTCAAACCATATTGGCACCTAGACTACCCGTATCCGGATAGGCCATCGAAGATCACCAATGAGGACGACGCGGCCGAGGAACTGCAGGCCCTGTTGACCGACGCGGTGAGGCTTCGGATGCGCGCCGACGTGCCGGTCGGTTCTTACCTTTCGGGCGGGCTCGATTCATCCCTCGTTTCGGCACTCGCGGCCGGCATGACTCCTCTTAAGCTGCAGACATTTTCCGTGACGTTCGACAGCGGCGAGCATGACGAAAGCGCCTTCCAGACCGAAATGGCGTCAGCACTTGGCACACGCCATCGAACCATTGCGTGTCGTGCCGGCGATATCGCCGGTGCGTTTCCCGAAGTCATCCGCTTTACCGAGCGGCCGATCATCCGCACGGCCCCAGCCCCCCTCTATCAACTGTCCGGCCTCGTTCGCCAGGCCGGTTTGAAAGTAGTGCTGACAGGCGAAGGCGCCGACGAGGTCTTTGCCGGCTATGATGTCTTCAAGGAAGCGCGGGTTCGCCGTTTCTGCGCGCGACAGCCGGCATCGCGCATAAGGCCACAACTGTTCCGCAAGCTTTATCCCTATCTGCCGGGCCTGCAACAGCAGTCCGTGGAGTACCTGGCTGCGTTCTTCGGAACCGGCAGCGCTGCCCTGGACGATCCGCTGTTCTCGCATCGGCCGCGTTTCAAGACCACATCAGCGGCGAAGATGTTCTTTTCCGGTGACCTGCGCGCGACATTGAAGGGGTATGACGCAGCCGAGGACCTGGCCAGCCGGTTGCCTGAGGCGTTTTCCCGGTGGCATCCGCTGCATCAGGCGCAATATCTAGAAACCCGCTTCCTCCTGCCGGGCTACATCCTCTCCAGCCAGGGCGATCGCATGGCCATGGCGCACGGTATCGAAGGGCGGTTCCCCTTCCTTGACCATCGCTTGGTGGAGTTTGCGGCAAGACTTCCGCCGGAGATGAAGCTGAAGGGACTGGTGGAAAAACACATATTGCGCAAAGCTGCCAAGCACCTGCTTCCGACGGCCATCCGCGAGCGCACCAAACAGCCTTACCGGGCGCCGGAAGCCCGCTCCTTCGTGGGAGCCGGAGAATTGGACTACGTACGCGACTCGCTGAGCGAGGCGAGTATCGCCTCCGGAGGACTATTCAACGCCAAGGCGGTGGCGAACCTGCACGAGAAATGCCGCTTGCAGCCAGCGTCCGGATTCCGCGACAATGCGGCTTTCGTCGGCATTTTGTCGGCGCAACTGTGGCAGAAGATTTTCACCGGCGAAAAGGTCGGTGAAGCACGAGCGGCCTGAGAAATCGAGGGAATGAAAAATCATGGTAGCAATCAAGGACAAGGTCAAAACCTTTATCGTCGACAACTTCCTGTTCGGCGACACGTCCTACGAGCTTGCAGACACCGCATCACTGATCGAGAACGGCATCATCGACTCGACGGCCGTGTTGGAGCTAGTGGCATTCATAGAGGATGATTTTGGCATAGCGATGGTCGATGCCGACATCGTACCGGCCAATCTGGATTCGATTGACCGTATCTCAGCCTTCGTCAAGGCAAAAGCAGAAGCGCTGGCAGCATAGGCGCCATCGGTGAGGAGCGTCCGTGCGGATCGAACATTTTCTGACGGCGAAGGCCGCTGCCCATCCAGCCAAAACGGCATTGATCACCGAGCACAAAAGGCTGTGCTACAAAGAGCTGGACGATCTCTCGAGCCGCTTGGCCGCCGCGCTTTTTTTGAATGGCGTCAGGCGCGACGACCGGGTGCTGATCTTCATGGACAATTGCTGGGAGGCTGCGGTTTCGATTTTCGCAGTTCTTAAAGCAGGCGCGACTTTCAGTCCGATCAACGCATCCACCAAGGCCGAAAAGCTAGCCTACATCATCGCCGATTGCGATGCCGCCGCGATCCTCACGCAAGCAAGACTGATGCCCGTGGTCGCCGAGGCGTCCGGATCCTCCGGCGAGACGTCCTCCGGCAAGACCGGCATCTTCGTGGCTTCCACCGTTGCTGCCGATAGCCAATGCCCGGCAGGGGCCACATCCCTGGCGGAGTGCTTGACGGTCCAAGTCAGGGAGATTGACCATCGCGGCGTTGACGTCGATCTTGCGATGTTGATCTACACCTCGGGCTCGACCGGCCGGCCCAAGGGTGTGATGATGACGCACCGCAATTGCGACGCGGCGGCCGACTCCATCACCAACTACCTGCGCAACTCGCCCGACGACATCATCTTGAATGTTCTGCCCCTCGCTTTCGACTACGGCCTCTATCAATTGCTGATGGCCGTCAGGCTCGGCGCCACGCTCGTGCTCGAGAAGTCCTTCGCTTTTCCCCAGGCGGTCTTTGAACGCATCCGCCAGGAAGGCGTCACCGGGCTTCCGCTCGTGCCCACGATGGCAGCGATGATCCTGCAGTTGAGGGACCTGGCGCCGGGCTTCCTGCCCAGCCTTCGCTATATTTCCAACACGGCGGCTGCCTTGCCGCCGCCTCACATAGAACGCCTTCGGTTCCTTTTCCCCGGTGTCAGGCTCTATTCGATGTATGGCCTGACGGAATGCAAGCGCTGCACCTATCTGCCGCCCGAGGAGCTCGACCGCCGGCCGGGCTCGGTCGGAATAGCCATTCCGAACACCGAAGCCTTTGTCGTCGACGACGAGGGGCAACGGGTGCCGCCGGGCGTAGCGGGTGAGCTGGTCATTCGCGGGCCGCACGTCATGCAGGGTTATTGGCGAAACGAAGCTGCGACGGCACGAGCCCTGCGCCGGGGTCCGAACCCTTGGGAGAAGGTTCTCTACACCGGCGATCTTTTCAGGGCCGATGAGGAAGGCTTTCTTTATTTCGTCGGCCGCAAGGACGACATCATAAAGTCGCGGGGAGAGAAGGTGGCGCCCAAGGAAGTGGAAGCCGTGCTTCACGCTCATCCGGGCATCGCGGAAGCGGTGGTTGTCGGTGTGCCGGATCCCGTGCTCGGGCATGCGATCGGCGCAGTTATAGTACGGTCCGACCCGGCGCTTACCGAAAAGGATATCATACGTCACTGTGCACGCCACCTTGAGGACTTCATGGTCCCCAAGGTCGTCGAGTTCCGCCGCGAGCTGCCGAAGACCGATACCGGCAAGGTCAGCCGTCGGCTTGCGGCAGAAACCATGGAGGCCGCGCAATGAATGTTCGCCCGACCGAGGATGCGCGGACCTTTCTGGCGCAGGCTCTGGCAATCGACCTGATCACCGAAACGGACCGTATCGTAACGGCCTTGCGCCAGCAGTTGCGCGGGCTTCGCAAGCGGGGCCTTGTGCTCGGTCTTTCGGGCGGGATCGATTCGAGCGTGTCGGTCGCGTTGGCGGTACGAGCCGTTGGCCCCAAGAATGTGCTTTGCCTGTTCATGCCGGAAAGCGATTCCGATCCTGAAAGTCTGCGGCTCGGCCGCCTCGTCGCCGAAACTTTCGGTGTCGAGGCTGTGACGGAGGATATCGGGCCGATCCTGCGCGCAATGGGCTGCTACAGGCGTCGCGACGCCTTCATCCGCGAATTGGTCCCGGAATACGGCGAAGGCTGGGCTTCGAAGATCGTGATCGCGAACGCCCTTGAGGGCGGGGGCTACAATATCTCGTCCCTGGTGGTGCAAGACCCGGAGGGCAAGCAGACGAAACGGAGAATGCCGCTGCCTGTCTATCTCGGCGTCGTCGCCGCTACCAATATGAAGCAGCGCACCCGCAAGCAGATTGAATACTATCATGCGGATCGCCTGAACTTCGCCGTTCTTGGAACCCCGAACCGGCTGGAATACGATCAGGGTTTCTTCGTGAAGAACGGTGACGGCGCCGCGGACGTCAAGCCGATTGCCCACCTCTATAAAACACAGGTCTATGCGCTTGCGGCCCATCTCGGTATTCCGGAAGAAATCCGCAACCGGCCTCCGACCACCGATACCTACTCGCTGGCGCAGACCCAGGAGGAGTTCTACTTCTCGCTTCCCTATGACCGTATGGATCTTTGCCTTTACGGTCTCAACAACGGCGTGGCGGCTGAGGTGGTGGGGCAGGCGGCGGGGTTGGCCGCCTCACAAGTGGAACACGTCTGGGCCGATATCATCGCCAAACGCAAGGCGACGCGTTATCTGCACATGCGTCCGCAACTCGTCGAGGAAGTCGAAGAACTCGGTACCTGACCTGCTTCGAGACCGGCCACGTCCCAGGCCGCCGTCATGGCCGAGATGGGCGGGAAGTTGCCGTTCGTCTCATCTGCGAGAACGAGCACGTTGCGCCATATCCGGACCCATGCCAGTGATGCCGTGAATGTTAAGTCTCGGCTCCGATGCCGACGTTCCGCCCGAGTTCGAAGACTGACCGCGACCGTTCTGCGGCCTTCGCATCGACAGCGCCAATGAGCGGCGTCCCACATCCCACTCCTTGTGTCCATTGGGAGGGGTCGTTGTGGACCAAGCCCTACTACCCAGGCTTGTGACGAAGCCGATCCAGCGCGTCTCGAAGTGCATTGGCGGCATCGCCACGCTCGTCAGGGGACATCAGCTCCGGTTCAAGTTCCAACCTGAAGTGCGGCAGCTCGGTCCGAACAGCACGACGAGCGGCCGCCAAATTGGCCTTCAGATCGATGACGCGGTAGGTGGCGACGGGATAAGCGATCCCCTTGACCTGGACTTGCCCCAGTTCTTCACAGTCGATTGCGTCCTTCACTTGCGCAAACGTCTCGTAGGAAATGAGGATTGTCCCCGGCGGCGCCTCCTGCTCCAGGCGCGAGGCGAGATTCACGGCGCCGCCGATTATCGTGTAGTCCATCCGGTCCTCGCTGCCGAAGTTACCGACGGTGCAGTAGTCGGTATGGATGCCGATGCGACAGCGCAGCGGTGTTTCGATCCCCATGTCCCGCCAGACTTCGGCAAGCTCGCTAATCCGCTTTTGCATTGCAAGTGCCATCTGCGCGCAAGCCAGCGCGTCCTCCTTGACGCCGCGAGTCTCGGGATCGCCGAAAAACATCAGGATCGCGTCGCCGACATATTTGTCGATCGTCGCGCCGTGATCCGAAGCAATTTTCGACATTTCCGTCAAATAGTGATTGAGGAGTTGGGTGAGATCCTCGGATTCCATTTTGTCAGTGGTCTCGGTAAAGCCCGCGATATCGGAGAAGCATATTGTCAGTTTCTTCCGCTGGCTGGCGATCCTGACCTCCTGGCGGCCGGTGAATATCGAGCGATACACTTGGGGCGCCAGATACTTCGCCAGCTTGCTGGAAAGCGCCTCCAGAACCACGGATTTCTCGGCGAGGTTCTCCTCCCTTTGCTTCAGCTCAGTGATGTCCGAATAGACGGCGACCGTGCCGCCGGCGCTGATCCGCCGCTCGCTGATCATGACCCATCGCCCGTCGCCTCGCCGCTGCACCCAAGGTTCGCCAGGGTTGCGGTGCCGCGAGAGGCGCTCGGCGACCCACTCCTCGACCCGCCCCTCGGCGTCCCTGATGTAGCCGCGCTCAGCGGATCGGCGAATGATTTGCTCGAATATCGTGCCGGGCGTCAGTTCGGTCTCCAGACCGGCGTAGAGCAATTCGCGGTAGCGGCTGTTGCTGAGGACGAGCCGGTCCTCCCCGTCGTACAGAGCGAATCCTTCGGAGATGCTTTCGATGGCATCGATGAGCCGCTGACGAGCTTCCGCAACGTCGCGCAGGTTCTTTTCCTCGACCTCGACGGCAGTATCCCGGAAAAGTCTCAGCGCTTCGGCCATGCGCCCGATTTCGTCGCTGCCCGCGGCTGGCAGCGGCGCACGAAGGTTGCCCCCCGCAATCGCGAGCATGCCCTGGCTCACGGCCCCCAGTCGGGCGAGGAGGCTGCGGTCGACATAGAGCCAGACAACCAGAACCGAACTCAGGAGGCTGAGGAAGGCGGAGCCGAGCACAACCGCGGTGCCGTAGCGCTGGACGAGCGCGGCTTCGCGACCGGACGCAGCGATCTCCTGGTCTGCCGTGGCGACCAGGCGATCGACGCCAGCGGTGAGATTGCGCGACAGTCGATTGTTCTCGGCCAGAAGCCTTTCGCCCTGTGCCAGGACAGCAAACTCGTCCTCCCGCGCCTTGGGGATGCTGTCCTCGCCGTCGGTCAAGCCCTTGAACTCATCGACACGCTGCCGAAAGCGGGTCCGCAGCTTTTCGTCGATCTCCGTGGAAACCTTTTCAAGAGCAGTGAGCGAACGGCGTAGCGGAAAAAGGATCAACGCCAGGTCGCCCGGCGTCGGCGCGTTCGCGACCTTCACCAGCGCGTCGTTGACTGCCGAGATCTCCAGCTGCGCCTTCTGCTGGGGGATGTAGGCCGCAATCGCCTGGACCAGGTCGGCCATCGCCGCTGCGCGTCGATCGGGCGATAGCGACGTGTCGGCCGCGACCGCCCGCCATTGCGGCAGCCTGGAATCCATCACTAGGATGCCGGTGGCGACAAGGCGCTGGCTTCCGGTTGTCGTCGCGGCGAGGCGGTTCAGGAGCTCCTCCTTGCGGGCGACCACGTCGAGCCGGGCGACAACAAGAGAGTCGAGCTCCTTCAGGTTGCGCCTCAGAACAATCGCGGCTTCCTCAATCTCGGCCAAAGGCACTGTGCCCAACGTGGCATCCCGGAGGTCCGTGCGCAGGGCCTCGAGGCGGGACATCTCGAGCGCGACGGCAGCCGAGACCTCGCTGTGCTGAGCCCTGCTTGTCGCTGCCAGCACCGATGGCGCGGCAGCAGCGACCCGTTCGGCCTGGCGCGACAGCTGGAGGGAGGCGAGCGCCGACGGCACTCGATCCGTGGTAATTCGGTCCACGACGTCGCCAACCTGGAGGAAGGCATAAAGCGCCGCAGCCGTTGCCAGCACCGCAAGGGCGCTGATCCCGAAAAAGGCGAGCAACAGCCGGCCACGTATGCCGAGGCGTTCAAGCATCTCGGCGAGTCGGAACAGTCCGGCCACACTGGTCTGCATCAGACTAGACATCTCAGCCGGCACGCCGGCGATCAGCGAACCCTATTCAACCGGCACGTACTCTCCGCCGCGCCAGACGTACCAAACCCAGCTCTGCTTCGTGAGGTCGCCCTTGTCGTCGAAATCGACCCGGCCGATCACCGTGTCGAATTCCTGTTCGTGCAGTGCCGCAATGACGGCCTTCGGCTCCAGCGAACCTGCCTTCGAGACCGCCTGGGCCCAAACCTGGACCGCGCAGTAGCTCAACAGCGTGTAGCCCGCGGGTTCGAAATTCTCCGCACGGAACTGCTCAACGACCGCGGCCGCTTCGGGGCTTCGCCTCGCGTCCGCCGGGAACGTGAAGAGGGTCCCCTCCGCCGCGGGGCCGGCGATCAGGGCAAATTCCTCGGTCGCCAAAGCATCTCCGGATATGAGCTGAACCGTGTAGCCACTGTCGTGTGCAGCGCGAGCAATCAGCGCAACCTCGGCATGATACCCACCCACATATAAGGCGGAGACGCCGGCGGTCCGCAACGTAGCGACCTCGGCCGAATAGTCGTCCTTCCCGGGAATGTATGCGTCGTAAACGGCCTCAGTCACGCCCCGCTTGTGCAGCTGCTTCCTGGTCTCGTCGGCGAGACCCTTCCCATAGGTCGAGTTGTCGTGGAGGATCGCAATCTTCTTGTTGCCCCAGCGATCGGCAAGGTAGTTGCCAGCGATGAAACCTTGCGCGTCGTCGCGGCCAATGGTGCGAAAGACATTGGCACGGCCCTGTTCGGTCAGCTGCGGATTGGTCGAGCCTGGGGATATCTCAACGACGCCCGCCTCCTCGTACACTTTTGATGCGGGGATCGAGGCCCCGGAGCAATAATGCCCGACGACGAGCACGACCCCGTCAGCCACCAGCTTCTTGGCGGCCGCCACAGCTTGCTCGGGATCGCAGAAGTCGTCGACCGAGATGAGCCTCACCTTCTGGCCGAGCACGCCGCCCGCCGTGTTGACGTCGGCCACTGCCATCTCCGCGCCGCGCTGTCCCTGCTCGCCGATCCAGGCGAGCCGTCCCGTCATCGCAGCCGAGACGCCGATCAGCACCTCCGCCCGTGCGGAGCTGAACACGGCCGCGAGAACCAAGATCAGTATGGCGATGATGCGGTGCATGTGTGCACCCCCTTAACTGTAGCTTACGCCAATCCCGTCAAAGCCGACAGCCCCTTCGGCAAGCGCGACTGTCTCGGGCTGCTATTGCAGCGCACACCCAATTTGGCGAAGCAAGCATACACTGGAATGGCGTGTCATAACTTCGTTCGCTGAGGTCGGAATCGCGCGCCAAATCCGGACGTTACCACTGACCGGAGTGAGCGTCGTGATTGGGTCACGGAGCGTCATGCGACGCTCCCAACTGGATGACGGCAAAGGGTCGAACTCGGTCGTTCAGAGTGATTGGGTTTTGACCCAAGCATTCTGCAGCCAAGTGGAAACGCGCCTAAAATAAATAGTTAGAGCGGGATGCCCGCTTCAACTTGAACGCATCCCGCTCTAGCTGAAGCGGCTCCCGATAAGCCGGCTCCACTGCTCGCCCGCAAGGCCGTTCAGGAAGACTTGCGAGTTCTTCATCGCGTCCAAAAGCTCTGGATCGCGTGAATGTACCACCGTTGAGGCAACGGTCAGGAAAGCAATGCGTCGTCCAAGCATCGCCTCCAGAAGTGCAGGTTGAATACGTCCGCGCAGGCCGCTGACGCCGCGCGCGGCGGCGTGATCGATCAGGCAGTCAATCACCGGGCCCGCCTGGCCGGGAAGGGCGAAGATCTGCAGCACGCGACCAATTTCATACTTCCGTGCGTAGTAGGCGAAAGCGCCGACATTGGTGCCGACTGGCGACGTCACACAAACGTAGACAAGCTCCCCCAGATCCGGCTTTTGTGCCGCATCTGTCAGGATGTGGTCGAGTTGATCTTCCGTCCAGTCAGGCCGCAGGGCGAATTGAGCGGTAAACGGTTCGATGAGCCTGGCAAATGCATGGCTGTCGATTTCGGATGTACGAAATGCTCCGTGGCCTGCCCCGTCCACCGCCACACCCGACCAACGTCGTTCGCTGGACGTCATCCTTCTGCAGTAAAATCGGTCGACTGCACGCGCCAGCGGATTGAGCATTCGCGCAAGCGCCATGCGATTGGCGGAAAGGCTGAGCATGAAGGCCGCGGGGCGCATCACACGGACCCAGTCAAGGCTGTATTGCGGCAGGACCACGCCGCGCAGCCGGGTCCACAATTTCACGGAAATATCGTTGGCCGTCTCGCTGAAGGAGATGTCCTGCGGACCATCCAGGTAAGCTTTCAGCAAGCGGGCGCCGGCCAGCGGGTCGTGCTCATGGTCCTCGACCATGAGCGAGCTACAGATGGCCGCGCGTAGTTGTCGGCCGTTGAACGTCATCGGCAGGACGTGGACGCCGACAAATCCGGAGACGCGACCGGCGTCGTTGACATGGACAAGCGACCGGAGGTTGTCTGCGCAACCGGGCGCATCCAGATAAAACCGTTGCATGTATTCCACGAGAGAGGCCGGCGCTTCGGTCCTCTCCTTCAACAGCACGCGCTGAAACATGTTCGCAACTGCCGGGAGGTCGGCGCCTTGCAAGGCGCGAATGACGCTCAAGCCCGGCTCCCGCCACCAAAGTCCCATCCACCGAGCTTCCGGGCCAAGGCGACGCGAGGCACGAGAACATCGGGCGCGCGTTCCAACTCGACGCCCATGAAGCCGTGCAACCTCGGCCAGTTGGCATCGCCCCGGTGACCGAACGGAGTGCTGAATTGCTGCGGCAAGGTGGAACCCTTTGCTTGACCGACGAAAACCGGCGTCATTGCTGCTAGCAGATTCAGGTAAACCGATATTAAAGTCGTTGCTTTGAATGGTAGCGAACCGGGTTTGTCCGGGCCCCATAGCTGGACATCAGCAATTTTGGTTCCTGGCGGACTCTAAACGACCAGCGGCATGAGTTGCGTGCTGCGCGCCGAACCGTTTCGGCTGGCCAAAGTTTCGCGTGGCGGCTCTTGACTGGGAGCGCGGGCGTAATACGGTGAGGACAAATACCGGCTCCGACCGCCGGGCGGCAAGAATGCCTCGTATGCCTCGCCCTGCGGCGGTGGCTGCGGGGCATTGTCATTTTTGAGGCATTGCTTGAAACGGCATATCGACATCGGCATTCTCTATTCGCGGTCCGGCAACTACCGGCTGGTGTCCGAATCCTGCCGTGCGGGTGCGATGAACGCCATCGCCGACGTCAACGGCGATCTCGCTATCCCATTCGAATTCATCCCGATCGAGCGCGACCCGCAGGGCAACATCGATCGCTATGCAAGCGGCTGCGCGGACATTCTCGCCAACAGCGGCGCGCGTCACATCATTGGCTGCGTCACCTCGTGGAGCCGCAAGGAGGTCATTCCAATCCTGGAAAGGGCAGGCGGCACGCTGTGGTACGCCTGCCCGTACGAGGGCTTCGAAGCCAACGAGCATGTCGTCTACACACACGCCTGCCCCAATCAGCATCTCGTACCGCTGCTCGCCTATGTCGTGCCTCGTTTCGGCGCCGATGGCTTCCTGCTCGGTTCCAACTACATCTGGGGCTGGGAGACCAACCGCGTGGCGCGCGACCTGATTGCGGACGCTGGCGGCAAGGTGCTGGGCGAACGCTATCTGCCGCTCGGCGAGGTCGATGTTGCGCGGCTGATCGCGGAGATACAGGCGACGAGACCTGATTTCATTCTGAACAATCTCATCGGCCCTTCTTCTTATGCCTTCATCGCTGCCTATGCGGAGCTTGGCCGGCGCGACCCGCATTTCAGGCCGGAGCGTTGCCCGATCCTGTCCTGCAATCTCACGGAATGCGAATTGCCGGCGCTCAACGGGGCAGGCGATGGCCACCTTTCCGTTGGGCCCTATTTTCACGACATCTCGGGGGCGGATCGCGGTGCGGTTCCAGTGCCTTCCGTCATGCCGGCCTCATCCTTCGAGGCGGCGGCTTATGCCTCGGTGCGCATGCTCGCCGAGATCCTCACCCTTAACCCCGGTGCACAATGGACGGACCTTCCCAAGGTCTTTTCCGAAACATCATTTCGAACGCCGCTGGGCGACATCGCCATCGACCAGCAAACCCAGCATGCTACCTTGCCGGTGCTAATCGGACGTATCGATGGAACATCGTTCAAAACGGTCACACTGACGAAGGGCGTGGCACCCGATCCCTACCTTTCCCGCTATGACCGGACGGAGACGTTCGGGCGGCCACGCCTGCGGGTGGTGTCGTGAGCAAGATGGCGCGTATCCCGAACCTTGGAGGCGCCAGGGCTTTTGTCCTGCATCGTCCACATCCGACCGTGCAGGCGATCACAAGGCAATTGTCGGCCATCGGCCTTGAGGCGATTGGCTTCTGGCCGGAACTGCCGGCCGAAGCCTTGGCGGCGGACTTCGTCTTCTTCGACGTCGATCTCGGCTTTGACGAGCAATTTCCGTGGAAGCCGGGCGAGGCGCCGATGCCGCTGATAGCACTGATCGGCTCCGAGGCGCCGGGGCGCGTCGAATGGGCATTGTCGCACAAGGCCGATGCGCAGTTGCTGAAACCGGTCGGCAATGCCGGCGTCTATAGCGCACTTTTAATCGCAAGGCAGAGTTTCGAGGCGCGCAAGCTTCTGGCCAGCGAGATTGCCTCGCTTCGTCAGCGGGTCGCGGAGCGCCAGACCATCGTACGCGCGGTAGAGGTCTTGTCGAAGGGCGCCGAGGACGGCCGTGCCTATGCGCAGCTCCGCTCGCTGGCGATGAGCTGGCAAATCAGTGTCGAGGAAGCCGCGCGCAGGATCGTGGCGATGACACAAGAAGAAGGCGACGATGACCAATCCGATCGCGCCTGAGCTTTCGGCCGCCGGGCGTATGCCAGCCAAGCCTCGCGCCGGCGTCTGGCGACGTCTGCTAAAACGGCCTCTCGCTTTGCTCGGCCTCGGGATTATTGCCGTTGTCTTGGCCGGCGCCATTCTTGCACCGTGGCTGACAGGCTACGATCCAAACGAGCAGATGTTCGACGGGCTCACGCTTGAAGGCGCGCCACTGCCGCCGGGAGCCCAGTTCTGGCTGGGCACCGACCTGCTTGGCCGCGACCTGCTGACCCGTCTCCTATTCGGCGCGCGCACGTCGCTGATCATCGGCATCGTCGCCAATGGCGTGGCGCTTCTGATCGGCACGCTGGTCGGCATCACCGCCGGCTATTTCCGCGGCTGGATCGGCAGCGCGCTTATGCGCTTCACCGATTTGATGATGGCTTTCCCGGCGCTGCTGCTCGCCATCTGCCTGGCGGCGGTGCTCCAGCCGAGCCTGTGGATCGTCGCCATGGTGATCGCATTGGTGAACTGGGTGCAGACCGCCCGCGTCATCTACACCGAGACAAGTTCGCTCTCCGAACGCGAGTTCATCGATGCCGAGCGCACCATCGGCGCTAGCGCTCCACGCATCCTGTTCCGCCATATCCTGCCACATCTTTTGCCGACGATCATCGTCTGGGGCACGCTCGGTATTTCGACCACGGTGCTGCTCGAAGCGACGCTCAGCTATCTCGGCATCGGCGTGCAACCGCCGACCGCGTCATGGGGCAACATCATCTTCGAGAACCAGACCTATTTCCAGGCCGCGCCCTGGCTGGTCTTCTTTCCCGGTGCGGCGATCCTGGCACTGGCGCTGGCCTTCAACCTGATCGGTGACGCACTGCGCGACATCCTCGATCCGACGCAAAGGGGGCGGGCATGATCGCCTATCTCGGCCGCCGCGTTGTCCAGTCGGTGCTCATCTTGCTCGGCGTCTCTCTGATCACCTTTGCGCTGCTCTACCTGCTGCCCGCCGATCCCGTCCGCCAGATCGCCGGCCGCAGCGCCACACCCGAGACGGTCGAAAACATCCGCCGGCAGCTCGGCCTCGACCAGCCCTTCGTCGTCCAGTATTGGCACTATCTGACCAGCCTTCTCAGCGGCGATCTGGGGCGCTCCTACATTCAGCGCTCGGAGGTCACGGAGCTTATCGTCTCGCGGCTGCCGGCAAGCCTGCTGCTGATGGTCGGCGCCATTGCCTGCGAAGTCGTGATCGGGCTGACGATGGGCCTCATCGCCGCCGTCAAGCGTGGCACCGCCACCGACCAGTCGCTGATGGTCGCCTCCTTCGTTGGCGTCTCGGCGCCGCAATTCGTCGTCGGCCTGATGCTGCTTTATGTGTTCGCGGTGCGGCTCGGCTGGTTCCCGATCGGCGGTTACGGCACCTGGCGTCATCTGGTGCTGCCGTCGCTGACCATGGGAATTCTCGGCGCCGGCTGGTACGCCCGCATGATGCGCTCGTCGATGATCGACGTGCTGCGCCAGGACTACGTGCGTACCGCGCGTGCCAAGGGTCTTGCACGCAGCGCCATTATCCTCCGGCACGCGCTGCCCAACGCCATCCTGCCGGTCATCGCCATGATCGGCATCGATATCGGCATCTTCATGGGCGGCATCGTGGTTGTCGAAAGCGTGTTCGGCTGGCCAGGCATCGGCCAGCTAGCCTGGCAGGCCATTCAGCGCATCGACATTCCGATCATCATGGGGGTCACCCTGGTTTCGGCCTTTGCCATCGTGCTCGGCAATCTCCTGGCCGACACTGTCGCACCGTTCATCGATCCACGCATCAAGCTCAGATGAAAACCAAGAAAACCAGAGAAAGGGAACATGACATGAGAAAATATCTAATATCGACCGTGGCGGCATCGGCGCTTGCGCTGGTGCTTGGCATGACAAGCGTACGTGCCGAAGACGCCGTCGATCCGAATGCCAAGCAGGGCGGCGCGATCACCATCACCTACAAGGACGACGTCGCCACGCTCGATCCGGCCATCGGCTATGACTGGCAGAACTGGTCGATGATCAAGAGCCTGTTCGACGGGCTGATGGACTACGAGCCGGGCACCACCAACCTGCGGCCCGACCTTGCCGAGAGCTACGAGATTGCGCCCGACGGCAAGACCTTCACCTTCAAGCTGCGCCACGGAGTGAAGTTCCACAATGGCCGCGAGATGACCGCCGACGACGTGAAATATTCGCTCGACCGGGTCACCAATCCAAAGACACAGAGCCCGGGTGCCGGTTTCTTCGGCTCGATCAAAGGCTATGACAACGTCGCTGCCGGCAAGGCGGAGAGCCTGGCGGGCATAACCGTCGTCGATCCCTACACGATCAAGTTCGAGCTGACCCGGCCCGACGCCACCTTCCTGCATGTCATGGCGATCAACTTCTCGCATGTGGTGCCGAAGGAAGAAGTCGAAAAATACGGCGCAGACTTCGGCAAACATCCGGTCGGAACCGGCGCCTTCAAGCTCGCCGAATGGACGCTCGGCCAGCGCGTCGTATTCGAGCGCAACCCGGATTACTGGCACGAGGGTCTGCCGCATCTCGACAAGATCACCTTTGAGATCGGCCAGGAGCCGATCGTGGCGCTGCTGCGGCTCCAGAAAGGCGAGATCGACGTTCCCGGCGACGGCATTCCGCCGGCGAAATTCCAGGAGGTGATGGCCGATCCCGAGCAGAAGGCCCGTGTCGTCGAGGGCGGCCAGTTGCACACCGGCTATATCACCATGAATACCACCATGGCGCCCTTCGACAACGTGAAGGTGCGGCAGGCGGTCAACATGGCGATCAACAAGGACCGCATCGTCCAGCTGATCAACAACCGTGCGGTGCCGGCCAATCAGCCGTTGCCGCCGTCGATGCCTGGCTATGACAAGGAATTCAAGGGCTATCCCTATGACGTGGCCAAGGCCAAGGCCTTGCTTGCCGAGGCCGGGCATCCCGACGGATTTGACACGCAGCTGTTTGCCATGAACACCGATCCCAACCCGCGCATCGCGCAGGCCATTCAGCAGGATCTGGCGGCGGTCGGCATCAAGGCCAGCATCCAGTCGCTCGCGCAGGCCAACGTCATCGCCGCCGGCGGCGACAAGGCGGGTGCGCCGATGATCTGGTCCGGCGGCATGGCCTGGATCGCCGACTTCCCCGATCCGTCGAACTTCTACGGCCCGATCCTCGGCTGTGCTGGTGCCGTCCCGGGCGGCTGGAACTGGTCGTGGTATTGCAACAAGGCGCTCGACGCCAAGGCGGCCGAAGCCGACTCCATCGTCGACCCGGCCAGGGCTGGCGAACGCGCCAAGATGTGGAGCGAGATCTACGGCAAGATCATGGAAGACGCGCCCTGGGCACCGGTCTTCAACGAGCAGCGTTTCACCATGAAATCAACCCGCATGGGTGGCGCCGACAACCTCTATGTCGACCCGGTCCACATCCCGATCAACTACGACAATGTGTATGTGACCGATGTGCAATAACTGCGACTACACCATCCACGGGCGCCACCATCATTTCGGCTGGGACAATTCCTTTGTCCCGGCCGAACGGGTGGCGCCAGGGGCGACGATCGAGTTCCAGTGCTTGGACTCGTCCGGCGGGCAGCTGACGATGGAGAGCACCATCGACGACGTTGCTTTGCTCGACTTTGCCAAGGTGAACCCGGTCACTGGGCCAATCTATGTCGACGGGGCAGAACCGGGCGATGCCCTGAAAATCACCATCGAGGCGTTCAAGCCATCAGGCTTCGGTTGGACGGCGAACATCCCGGGATTCGGTCTGCTGGCGAATGACTTCTCCCAACCGGCACTGAATATCTGGAAGTACGACGCCGCCTCGCTCGAACCGGCGCTGTTCGGCAAGAGCGGCCGGGTGCCGCTCAAGCCCTTCGCCGGCACCATCGGCAATGCCCCGGCTGAGCCGGGTCTGCATTCGGTGGTTCCGCCGCGGCGCGTGGGCGGCAACCTGGATATCCGCGATCTCGCCGCCGGCACGGTGCTCTACCTGCCCGTAGAGGTCGCGGGCGCGTTGTTCTCGGTCGGCGACACGCACGCCGCGCAAGGCGATGGCGAGGTCTGCGGCACGGCGATCGAGAGCCCCATGAACGCCGTGCTGACGCTCGATCTGGTCAAGGATGCCCGGCTGCGGACGCCGCGTTTCACAACGCCCGGTCCGGT
Organism: Mesorhizobium sp. M1182; assembly: GCF_040318335.1. Taxonomy (NCBI): domain Bacteria; kingdom Pseudomonadati; phylum Pseudomonadota; class Alphaproteobacteria; order Hyphomicrobiales; family Phyllobacteriaceae; genus Mesorhizobium; species Mesorhizobium sp. M1182. Next base: position 185,247 of record NZ_JAMYMD010000001.1, on the reverse strand, counting down.
GTCGCGGCATCTCGACGCCAAGGGCTACGAGGTGACAACCGGTATCGGGCCGGATCTGATGGACGGCGCCAGGAGTGCCGTTTCCCAGATGATCGACCTGCTCTCCGGCCGCTACGGCATGGATCCGGTAGATGCCTATATGCTCGTCTCGGTTTGCGGTGACCTGCGCATCAGCGAGATCGTCGACATGCCCAACTGGGTGGTTTCGTTCTACTTCCCCCGCTGCGTCTTTGAATGAAGGTGGAGGACATCAAACGATCCAGGCAGGCCGCCGCGGAGAGTGGCTCTCTCAGGCCGGTACTCAGCGTCTCAGGCCTGAGCGTCGCCGTGCGCGGCGAGGAGGGCGAGCGCGACGTCGTTTCCGACCTGACATTCGGCCTGACGCGCGGCGAAACGCTTTGCATCGCCGGCGAGTCCGGTTCCGGCAAGTCGATGACGGCGCTGGCCATCATGGGCTTGCTGCCGCAGCCGGCGGCACGCATCGGATCAGGCTCCATCCGGCTCGGCGATCAGGACCTCGCGGCTCTCAGCGAGAGCGGCATGCGCCGCATCCGCGGCGACCGTATTGCCATGATCTTTCAGGAACCGATGACATCGCTCAATCCGGTGCTGTCCATCGGCCGTCAGCTCACGGAGGCGATCGATGCACACACCTCGATGTCGCGCTCCAACTCGCGGCTGAGGGCGCTCGAGGCGCTGAAGGCAGTCCGAATTCCGGATGCCGAACGGCGGCTCGAGCACTATCCGCACGAACTCTCAGGCGGCATGCGCCAGCGCGTGATGATTGCCATGGCTCTGGCCCTGAACCCGGACGTGCTGATCGCCGATGAGCCGACGACCGCCCTCGATGTCACGGTTCAGGGTGAGGTGCTGGAACTGCTGCGCGACCTGCAGCGCGAGCACGGCACCAGTGTTATCCTGATCACGCACGACATGGGCGTCGTCGCCGAGATGGCGGACCGCGTCATCATCATGCGTGACGGACGGATGGTCGAGCAGGGCAGCGCGGCTGACATCTTCAATCGCCCGCAGGCCGACTATACACGCGAGCTTCTGGCCGCCGTGCCGCGCATTGGCGGCGGACGGACCGTCGAAGAACGACAAGACGCCGCCAACATGCCGGCCGAGCTTGTATCTGTCAGCGATCTTCACGTCCGCTTCGACCTGCACGGCGGCTTCTTCGGCCGCGTTGACCGCAGGGTGCACGCGGTCGAAGGCGTCAGTTTCTCGATCGCGCCGCACGAAACCCTGTCGCTGGTCGGCGAATCGGGCTGCGGCAAGTCGACGACGGCCAAGGCGATCGCCGGGCTGGTGCCCTACACCGGCAGCATTTTAATCGGCGGCCAGGACTTGTCGGCGCTCAGCCGCAAGGAGCGCAAGGCTGTCCGCCGCAATGTGCAGATGATCTTTCAGGATCCCTTCGCGTCCCTCGATCCGCGCATGCGGGTCGGCGATCTCGTCGCCGAGCCTCTGCTGATCCACGGCCTCGGCGACAGAGAGCAACGGCATGCCCAGATCGCCGCCCTGTTCGAACGCGTCGGCCTCTCGGCTGACCAGATGGAGCGCTATCCCCACGAATTCTCCGGCGGGCAGCGCCAGCGAATCTGCATTGCGCGGGCGCTGGCGCTGCGACCAAAGCTGATCATTGCCGACGAGAGCGTCTCTGCTCTCGACGTGTCGGTGCAGGCGCGCGTGTTAAGATTGCTGAAGGAGCTGCAGCGCGAATTCGGCGTCGCATATCTCTTCATCTCGCACGACATGGCGGTGGTCGAGAACATCTCCGATCGCGTGGCGGTAATGTATCTGGGGCAGATCGTCGAGATGGGCACCCGCGACCAGATCTTCTCCAACCCGCGCCATCCTTACACAAAGCGGCTGATCGAAGCCGTTCCGGTTCCCGATCCAGGCCGGCGCCGCGCCCGGTTCGCCCGTTTGGACAGCGAAATTCCAAGCGCTGTGCGGCGCATCGGTGACGAGCCCCGGAAACTCAAGCTCGAAGATGTTGGCGACGGCCACCTCGTCGCCACTTGATCGAGCTTAGGCTGCCTCGTGCAGCCAATCCCGCAGAGGCTCGGGGACAGCTGCATATGTGATGTTCGAGCGGAGGAAAATGATCGGCGATGGCGCTGCCGCGGCAGCGCCGTTCGGCGATGCCGAGTTGGCAACATCACCCGTTTACACCTGACATGTTAGCGTGCTAACGCTACATCCACATTGATTTCAACGGAGATCGTATTGGCTTCCCGCTTTGGTCTTTCGGTTGCCCTGACCACACCCTTCGACCCGTCGGGGCAGATAGCGCTCGCGCCGATGATCGCGCATGCCCGAGCCTGCCTTGGCGCCGGCTGCAGCAGCGCGACGCTGTTCGGCACCACCGGCGAAGGAGCCTCGGTCGGCACCGACGAGCGACGGATCGTCACCGAGGCCATGCTGGCGGCCGGTATTCCGCCACATCAGCTCGTCGCCGCAGTGCTGGTCGATGCAGCCGAAGATGCCGCCGATCAGGCCCGGCACGCTTTGCAGCGCGGCGTTCGCAACATTCTGCTCGCTCCGCCGAGCTACTTCAAGAATGTCGGCGAGGACGGGCTGTTCGGATGGTTTTCCGCCGTCTTCGCCGCACTCGGTCCGCTGGCGCGCGACGTGCTGCTCTATAACATCCCCTCAGTCACCATGGTGCCGCTCCCGCTTGGGCTGATCGGCCGGCTGCGCGCCGCCTTTCCCGCTGTGGTGGCCGGGGTGAAGGATTCCGGCGGGGACTGGAGCTACAGTGAGGCGCTGCTTGAGGCGCACGGCGATCTGGTGATCCTCATCGGCGACGAACGGCATCTCGCGAGAAGCGTGCGCCGCGGCGGACAGGGCGCGATTTCCGGCATGGCTAATTTTGTTACCGGCGAAATCCGGGCAATGGTCGAAAACGGGGGCGACGACCCACGCGTCGAAGACTTCGTGCTCGAATTGCTCAAATACCCGGTCACGCCGGCGGTGAAGGTCATGGTCGCGCGCAAGACCGGCGACGAGCGCTGGCTGGCGGTCCGCCCGCCCCTAGAGGCGATCGATCCACAGGGACAGCGGCAGCTTGCCGCTGCCTTCGACAGGCTGTTTGCGACAGAGGCAGCCTGACCGACAAGGCCGGGCTGACCGACAAGGAAGCGAGCTGAAGTGGAAGAGGGCAGCGAACCGATCACTCTCCGGGAGAAGGCCTATGCCAGCTTCACGCGGCATTTGCTGGCCCGCGATCTGCGGCCGGGGCAGTTCGTGTCACAGCGCGAACTGGTCGCTTTCACCGGGCTGCCGCTGGGTGCCATTCGCGAGATCGTCCCGCGTCTCGAGGCCGAGGGACTGCTGACCACCATCCCGCAGCGCGGCATGCAGATCGCGCATATCGATATCAATCTGATCCGCGAGGCGTTTCAGTTTCGGTTGTTCATGGAACGCGAGGCAGTGGCGCTATTCACGACCAGCGCTTCTGATGCCGAACTTGCCCGCATGCGGCGCGAACATGAAGAGATGCTGGCCCAAGCTCTCGGGCAGGCACCGACGCCGGAAATGGAAGCCAAGGCCCAGAACATCGACTGGGCGATGCACGACACCTTCATCAATGCGCTCGGCAACGAGATTATCGCCAAGGCCTATCTGGTCAACTCGGTGAAAATCCGGCTGATCCACCAGGAGCGTTTCCGCATCGACGGTCGTGTGGTGCCGGTGATGCGCGAACATTTGGCGGTCATCGAAGCCATGGAGAGCCGCAATCCGCAAAGAGCGGTTGAAGCGATCAGTCTGCATATCGACAATGCGCGCCGGCTGGCGCTCCAGATCTGAGGAAATATAGCCGCGCCGCGGTTTGCGGCGCATCCACAACGACAGCAACCGGGAGGAAGAAATGTCGTCCAATCTGTTCAACCCAACCAGGAGGCAACTCCTTGCCGGAACCGCGGCGCTAACCGCTGCGGGCCTTGTGGGGCTTCGCCCCGGCTTTGCCGCAGGCGTTGACTGGAAACGCTTTGCCGGGACGACGCTTGACGTCAATCTGGTGAAAAGCCCGCGCAGCGACACCATCCTGAAATATCTCGCCGAGTTCGAGGAACTGACCGGCATCAAGGTCAATGCCGAGGCAACGCCCGAGCAGCAGCAGCGCCAGAAGACGGTGATCGAGTTGAGCTCGGGCAAGCCGAGCTTCGACGTCGTGCATCTGAGCTACCACGTGCAGAAGCGCCAGTTCGAGAAGGGTGGCTGGCTGGCCGACATCGCCGGCTATCTCGCCGATCCGTCGCTCACCGACCCGGCGCTGGTCGAAAGCGACTTCGCCGAAGCCGGCATGCTGTTTGCCAAGGACGGCCAGGGCGTGCTGCGCTCGCTACCGTTCTCGGTGGACTACTGGATCCTGTATTGGAACAAGGAGCTGTTCGAGGCCAAGGCCCTCAAATACCCAGAGACCTTCGAGCAACTGGTGGCAGCCGCCGAAGCGCTGACCGACCACTCGACCAATACATACGGCTTCGTCGCCCGCGGGCTCAAGAACGCAAACACGCCGGTGTGGACGTCGCTGATGCTCGGCTACGACATGACGCCGCTAGATGACAAGGGCAAGCTGCGCACCGAGGCTCCCGAGGCGATCGAGGCTGCCGCGCTCTATCAAAGATTGATGACCAAGTCCGCCCCTCCGGGCGTTACCGGGTTCAACTGGGCCGAAGCACAGTCGGCCTTCCTGCAGGGCAAGATCGGCATGTGGCTCGACGGCGTGGGTTTTGCCCCGCCGATGGAAGATCCGGAAAAATCGAGGGTGGTCGGCAAGGTCGGTTACGGCGTGATGCCCAAGGGTCCCAAGGCGCATGCCTCGGGCACCTTCGGCGACGGGATTGGCGTTACCGCCGCCAGCGAGAAGAAGGAGGCTGCCTATCTGTTCTGCCAGTGGGCGGTATCGCCAACCATGGGTGCACGGCTGTTGCAGGCCGGCGCCGGCGTTCCGTTCCGCAAATCCGTGCTGGAGGATCCCAAGGTGCGCGAAGGCGTCACCATGCCGGCAAGCTGGCTTGATGCCGTGGTCGGCTCGGGCAATATCAGTCGGCTGGCACTGCCGGTCATCATCCCCGTCACGGAATTCCGCGACATTTATGGTGTGGCGTTGACCAACATGATTGCCGGCGCCGATCCAGCCGCGGAGCTGAAGAAGGCCACCGAACAGTTCCAGCCGGTTCTCGACAGGAGCGAGCAGGGCTGATGTCGGCCACCACCCCAGAACACACCGGGGTGACGATGCCGGTTATCGACGGGAGCCAGACGATCCGGCTGGCTCCCAACTACTGGCCATTCGTCGTCCCCGCACTCGTCGTCGTCGGCGCCGTCATCGTTTTCCCCTGGGCTTTCACCCTGTGGATGAGCGTCAATCGCTGGACGCTCGGCCAGTCGCGGAGTTTTGCCGGGATGGAAAACTATCTCCGCCTGGCCAGCGACCCACGTTTCTGGGAATCCCTTGTTCATACGTTGACCTACACCTTCCTCTCGGTTGCAGCGCCGATGCTGCTGGGCACCCTGGCCGCCCTGATCTTCGATGCCAGGTTTCCGCTGCGCGGCTTGCTGCGCGGCGTCTTCGTCATGCCGATGATGGCGACACCCGTTGCCGTCGCACTGGTTTGGACAATGATGTTCCATCCTCAGCTTGGCGTGCTCAACTACCTGCTGTCGCTGGTCGGCATCCCGGCCCAGGAATGGATATTCAACGCCAACACGGTCATCCCGTCGCTGGTTGCGGTCGAGACCTGGCAGTGGACGCCGCTCGTCATGCTGATCGTGCTTGGCGGGCTGGCCTCGGTGCCGCGCGAGCCCTTCGAAAGCGCCGAGATCGACGGCGCCAATGCCTGGCAGCAATTCCGCTATCTCACTCTGCCGATGATCGCGCCGTTCCTGATGATCGCGGTCATCATCCGCACCATCGATGCGCTGAAGAGCTTCGACATCATCTACGCGATGACCCAGGGCGGGCCGGGTACGGCGTCGGAGACCATCAACATCTATCTCTACAACACCGCCTTCTCCTACTACGATATCGGCTACGGCTCGGCCATGGCCGTGGTGTTCTTCATTGTCATCGTGGCCCTGTCGTTTGTCCTGCTGATGCTGCGCCAACGCTCGCAGTGGATCGATACGGAGGGCAAATAGATGAGTTCACGGCTGCTCAACCAGATCGGTCTGTTTTTCGCTGCCCTGGTTTTCGTCTCCCCGGCGATCCTGTTCTTCCTCTGGATGATCTCGCTGTCGCTGAAATTCGAGATCGACAACGGTGCCTATCCGCCGATCCTGATCCCCGAACGCTTCGCCTGGTCGAACTATGTAAAGGTGTTCGAGGAGAACAATTTCCTGCTCTATCTCTGGAATTCGGTGCTGGTGACCGGCACGGCGACCTTGCTGGCGCTGCTGATCGGCGTACCGGCCGGCTATGGCATCGCACGGCTCAAGGCTGAACGATCGGCGGTCGTCATCATGATCGCCCGAATGACACCTGGGCTATCCTATCTCATCCCGCTGTTTCTGCTGTTCCAATGGATCGGGATACTCGGCACGCTGTGGCCGCAGATCATCATCCATCTGGTGGTGACGGTGCCGATCGTGGTGTGGGTGATGATCGGCTATTTCGAGACCACGCCGATGGAACTGGAGGAGGCGGCCAACATCGACGGCGCCAGCTCCTGGCAGGTTTTCCGGCTGGTTGCCCTGCCCATCGCCAAGCCAGGCATCGTCGTCGCCTTCATCCTGTCCGTGATCTTCTCGTGGAACAATTTCGTCTTCGGCGTCGTGCTCGCCAGCCGTGAGACGCGCACACTGCCGGTCGCCGTCTACAACATGTTGTCCTACGAGCAGGTCAGCTGGGGGCCGCTCGCCGCGGCGGCGCTGGTGGTGACGTTGCCAGTGCTGATCCTGACCATGTTCGCGCAAAGGCAGATCGTGGCGGGGCTGACCGCCGGCGCCGTCAAGGGCGGTTGAGCGCGCGCCCGGACATCACTCTTTTTCCAGGAAAGATCCAATGGCATCGGTAACGATCAACAACGTGCAGAAGGCCTTCGGGGCCACCAAGATCATTCACGACGTCAGCGTCGACATCGCCGACGGCGAATTCGTCATCCTGGTCGGCCCGTCGGGATGCGGAAAATCGACGCTGCTGCGCATGATCGCAGGCCTTGAGACGATCTCCGGCGGGAAGATCGCCATCGGCGAACGCATGGTCAACAATCTGCGCGCGCGGGACCGGAACATCGCCATGGTGTTCCAGAATTATGCGCTCTATCCGCATATGACCGTTGCCGACAACATGGGCTTTGCCCTCAAGATCAAGAAAGCCGACCCGGCCGACACCGCTGGCCGGGTCCGGAAGGCAGCCGGCATCCTCGGCCTGGAAAAGCTGCTTGACCGCTATCCGCGCCAGCTTTCGGGCGGCCAGCGTCAGCGCGTCGCCATGGGCCGCGCGATCGTACGTGACCCGCAGGTCTTTCTGTTCGACGAGCCGCTCTCCAACCTCGACGCCAAGTTGCGCGTCCAGATGCGCGGCGAGATCAAGGCCCTGCACCAGCGGCTGGGTACCACGACGATCTATGTCACGCACGACCAGATCGAGGCCATGACGATGGCCGACAAGATCGTCGTGCTGCATGACGGCCTGGTCGAGCAGATCGGCGCGCCGCTGGACCTCTACGACCATCCGGCCAACCTCTTCGTTGCCGGTTTCATCGGCTCGCCCGCCATGAACTTCATTGCCGGCCGCATCGAGGAGGGCGTGTTCCGCAGCGCCGGCGGGTTGGTCCTGCCGTTGCCGGAAGGCGCCCAGCCCGCGGATGCCGCAGGACGCGAACTCGTCTACGGCATTCGACCGGAACATATCCGGGCGACGGGGCAAGGCGTGCCGGGTACGATCACGCTTCTCGAGGCGACAGGCTCGGAAATCTTCGCCAGGGTCGACTGCTCCGGTGAAGAAATTTCCTGCCTTTTCCGAGAAAGGCTTGCGCTCAGGCAGGGCGAAGGGGTGGGGATCGAGATCGACCGCGCATGTGCGCATCTGTTCGACGCAGCAACCGGTCGGCGCATCTGACCCAATGGTCTGGTGAATGCGTGGTCGGCCTTAGGTCGGCAACGCGAATTCATCGGCGACCTCGATGGCGCGGCCTTCGCTGGCCGATCTCTGGGCGCCGAGACCCATGACGACGGCCCACCAGCCGTCTTGCAAGGTCACTTCCACTTTGCCTTGTTCGCGCACCGCAGCGGTGAAGCGGGCGTGCTCGAAATAGTCGAACCGCTATGGTCGCCTGCCTCGAGCAGCCGGGGGTCGACGGGAATCTCCAGCAGGCGTGGTCCAGGCGGATTGCGCGGACTGACGATCAACTGGGGCACTGGCGCAGGGCCAAGCTGGGTCGGCCAGAAACGGCCTGGTCCGGGAACCAGACATTCGATCTTTCCGTCGCCGCCGACAGCGCAGAGTTGCTCCTGGTAGCGGCTGCCCTCGGCAAACATGCAGAGTTTCCAGCATGGCGCGCGCGCCGCGAGGGGCGCTCTCTGCGATCATTGCTGCCACAGGATGATCCGGAAACGCTTCAAAGTGAATTTTCTCGTGGGCGGTCTTCGGCACTACGGAGATCCGCGCCGGCATGTTCGCGCGCCTGAATCCGGCTGACTGACAATACGACCTGTGCTGAGGTTCAGTACGAACTACCGATCAGGGCAGATGGGATGTTCGTCCGCGTGATAGCGGCGAGGCGTGAAATCCGCGATCGTTCTGCAGTTCTGCTTTGCTGCAGAGCCGCAGCTCGACGGAGACGTTCTCGTGAAACTGTACTGCGCACCGTGGGTTTGCAGCCTTGCCGAACATCTCGCTCTTCGGGAGGCGGATACCTCCTTCGATAGCGAGCGCATCGACCGGGTGTCGAGGCAATCATGAGCCGAGCCCGCAAGATCGCAATCGCTATCGTCGCCCTTATGGTGATTCCAATGGCAGCTATTTGGAGCTGGCAATGGTTCACGCGGGGCCGGTTCGAGGAAACGACCGATAACGCCTATCTCCGCGGAGACATTACCAGCATCGCGCCGAAGCTCGCCGGTTACGTCGTCGAAGTCAACATAGACGACAATGCCAGTGTGTCAAAGGGTGCTGTCCTGTTTCGCATCGACGACAGCGACTACAAGGCCAAGGCCGAGCAGGCGAAAGCCAACGTCGCCGCCCGGCTGGCGGAAATCGCCAACATCAAGGCGACCCGTGAACTGCAGGACGCATTGATCGCGCAGGCTGAGGCGCAGAAGCAATCTGCCGCAGCCGACCTGCAATTCGCCCGCGCCAACCTGAACCGCTACGTCACGCTGCAGAAGAACGGGACCGCAAGCGATCAGAAGCTGCAGGATGCGCAGGCCGGCCATGACAAGGCAAAGGCATCGCTGGACGGTGCAGAGGCCAATCTGCTGGCTCAAAAATTGAAGCTCGGTGTCCTGGATGCACAGTTGTCCGGTGCGCAGGCAGCCCTGTCCCAGGCACAGGCAGCGCTCGACCTGGCAATGCTCGACCTGGCCAACACCGTCGTGAGGGCCCCGGTCGGCGGCATCGTCGGTAATCGCCAGATCCGTGTCGGCCGCTATGTCACCCCAGGGACAGCAGCCTTGGACATCGTTCCGGTTAACGATGTCTGGATCGTTGCCAACTTCAAGGAAACACAGCTGAAGCAGGTTGAGATCGGCCAACGGGTTCGCGTCATGGTTGATGAATATCCAGATCTGCAAATCGACGGCCTTGTCGACAGCTTCGCTCCCGGTAGCGGCGCGGCATTCAGCCTGCTGCCGCCGGACAACGCCACCGGAAACTTCATCCGCGTCGTCCAACGTGTGCCGGTCAAGATCAGGATGACGCGCAATCCGTTGCCCGGCCGCCTGGTTCCGGGACTCTCGGCTCGTGTTGCCATCACCGTCGGCACCAGGGATGCTCCGGCTGTAGCGCAGGAAATGCAGACAGGCGGGATTGCGGACGGGCGCTCAGCACAATGATGCACCTCGCCGAAACGGCGGCTGTGCAGCGCCATCCCGGTACATTGCGCGCTTGCTTGATAGCAACCGGCGTCGTGCTGGCCGCCTTCATGGACGCGGTCGCATCCACTGCACTGTCCATCGGCCGGATCGACATGCTCGGCGACACCTACGCAACGTTGGACGAACTGGCGATGATCGACGTTGTTTTCATCGCGGCCAAGCTGACGGCGTTCCTTGTCGCTCCGCTACTTGTGACGGCAGCCAGGCCGACCGCCTGCCTGCGCGCGGCGGTTGTCGCCCTTCTGCTGGCATCCGCGGCCTTGACGTTGTCAGTGGACCTCACCTGGATTTGCATCTGCCGCATTGTCCAAGGGCTGGCTGGCGGCACAGTTCTCGTCGCCGGCCAGACACTGCTGTTCTTTCGGTTCCCGCACCGGCATCAGCCGGTCGTTCAGGCGGTTTTTGCCGTAGGCGCCGTCATGGCTCCGACGACCGTCACGCCAGCCCTGCAGGGCTGGCTTGTCGACCATCTGACCTGGGAGTGGATATTCCTGAGCATCATTCCGCTCGGCATCGTCTCCCTTGTCCTGTTGGCGGCGGACGGCGATCGGACCTTTTGGCGGAAAACCAGGTTTCCTGCCGTCAGGATATTGTTGCTCGGCATCAGCGCCGCGCTTTTGACCTACGTCCTGCTGCAAGGCAGCAGGTTCAACTGGTTCGACGACACCGACATCACCTTCCTTGCCGCAACCGGTATGACGGCTGCCGGCCTCCTGGCCGTCTGGGAGACCCGCTTTCGTTCAGAAGGCTCACTGCTGGCCATCTCGCCCCTTGGCAATCCGGACTTTCGCTTTGGCCTTCTCGTCAGCTTCGTCGCCGGCTCTGCCCTTTCAGGCAGCGCCTATCTTATTCCGGCTTTTGCCCTCAACGTGCTCGATTTTACCGCGACGGGCGCAGGAGTGCTTCTGCTGCCCAGCGGAGCCATGCTCGCGCTTGGACTTCTGTTGTCCGGCTTCGTCATCCAAAGGACCGGGATGCGCCCGATCACGCTTGCGCCATTTGGCATTCTGCTCTTCGCAGGTGCCATGTGGCTGCTGTCCGCTTCGACGAGCGGTAGCGGATCACCGGACCTGACCCTTGCTCTGCTGCTGCGAGGATTCGGCCTCGGCCTTCTGTTCGTGGCACTGACGCTGGTTACGCTGCAGGGCCTTGCCGCCAATGCGTTGCCGTTTGGCATCGGGCTGTTCAACTTCGGCAAGCAGGTGGGCGGTCTGACCGGCACAGCCCTCTTGCAAACGTATATTGATCACCAGAATGTCCACAACCGGACGATACTGGCGTCCCACCTCGTCAATGGCGATCCAGCCGTAGACCAGCGCTTGAGAGCAACTGCGAACGCTCTGGCGAACAGTGTCGACAGCACTGCGGCGACAAAGACCGCCCTGCCGCTGCTGCAGCGCGCGCTTGAGAAGCAGGTCGCCACGATCTCGTTCGACGAAGCTTTCTTCGCGCTCGTCCTGCTGTTCGCGGTCGCTGCGCCCTGTCTCATTGTCGCCAAACAATTGCTCGGCCGCCAAGCCGCTCCGCAGAACTAAAACCGCGTCCACGCCCTATACTTTGGAGCAGATGTGTTGGTCGGGAGAGGCTTCCAGATTATCTCATGAGCCGTGTTAACCGGACGAGACAGGGATGACGAATGCAGAGGTTTTTCCGGTTTCACTCTGCAGCCGACGAAGAGGCAGCCGAGCGTCTTACCTGTCCGGCTCGTATTCCCAGTGGTAGGTGTTGATGCATCGATCCGCGTCGCTCCTCGCGCGAGGCCATCGTTAGGGCCCCCGTAGCGGCGATAACTCCGCGCAATGCATGGATTTCCATGAGATGCAGCCGAGGCATGGCGGAACTAGATTTAGGCGGTGAGTTCGCCTGTCCAGATATTGAAAACAAGTGCTATATCAAGCGCTGACCGTCCCCAGGCTTTTTTGTCCGACAGGAGAAGCCAATGACAGCAGCGTCCAACTCACTTGGCGAAATCGACCCCGAAGCAACGCTTGCGCTGCAAATCATTGAGAGCATGCCCGGCCACGCGTGGGCAGCCGATGCCGCCGGAAGATTCACCTATGTCAGCCCAAACACCCTGGCGTTCCTCGGCAACACGCATGAGGGTCTCAACACTTCCGAAGACAACGACGAGTTCGGCTGGCGTCGAGCCGTCCATCCCGACGATTATGATCCTGTAGCCGCCAGATGGCGGCATTGCCTCGAAACCGGCGATCCCTATGATACCGAGCATCGCCTGCGGCGCGCCGATGGCGTCTATCGCTGGTTTCGAAGCTCAGGACGACCATTTCGCGATAGCCAGGGGCGCATCGTTCAATGGTACGGCACGACAATAGACATTGAGGACCAGAAGCGGGCCGAGTCAGCATTGCGCGACCGGGAGCGGGAACTCTCGCAGCTCGTGGATATGGTCCCGAGTCATATCTGGCGGCTCGATCCCGATGGCGAGCCGATCTTCTTCAATGGGCGCATGGTCGACTTTCTCGGCCTCGATGTAGCGGATCTGGACCGACCGGGCATGAGCCGGCTGGCGGCGATGATACAGGCCGCCGTTCATCCGGACGACGCAGCAGCATTCGGCGATGCACTTCGTGGTTGCTTCGCTACCGGTGCGAGCTTCGCCATGCGCTATCGCCTGCGCCGTGCCGATGGCGTCTATCGCTGGATGTCGAGCCGGGCGGAGCCGATGCGCGATGGCGCTGGCCGCATCGTCCAGTGGTACGGCCTCTGTCACGACATAGACGATCAGATGCACGCCGAAGCGGCGTTGCGGCAGAGCGAGCAGCAACTTCAGCACATGATCGACGCCGTGCCGGTCCGCATCTGGAGTGTGATGCCGACCGGCGGGCCGGTCTACTTCAACAAGCGATACCAGGACCATTTCCGCTCCGTTATCGCGAACTTTGACGCGCTCGGCGAGCCGGGAATCGAAACGTTGCTGCACGAGGTGATTCATCCCGAAGATGCGCCCGAGGTGCAGCGCACGTTGCTGAGGTGTTTCGAAACTGGCGGCGGCTCCGCGATGCGGTTTCGCTGGCGCGAAAAAGACGGCACCTATCGCTGGGCTGAGTGCAGGGTCGAGCCGCGACGCGATGACGATGGAACGGTCGTGCAGTGGTACGGGGTTTCTCTCGACATCGACGATGAGGTGCGCGCGCAGGCGGCGTTGCGCAAAAGTGAGCGGCGCCTTCAGCAGCTGATCGACACCGTGCCCGCTTTGATCTGGAGTACGACACGGGAAGGGACGCCTTCCTACGTCAACAAACGGTTCACCGATGTAACCGGGGCCACGCTCCGCGACATCACCGCCCCGGACGGCTCGCCGTCGCTGAGCGTGATCCATCCAGACGATATCGACACCGCACGACAGGCGATCCGCCATTCATTCGCAACGGGCGTGCCTTACGTTCAGAGATATCGCCAGAGGCGGGCCGACGGCGGCTATCGCTGGACCGAGACTCGCGCCGAGCCGCTGCGCGACGAAGATGGCAGCATTCTCCAATGGTACGGCGTGAGCGTCGACATCCATGACCTGGTGACCACGCAAGCCGCGTTGCACGACCGGGAACGAGAGCTCTCGCAACTCGTCAACATGGTTCCGAGCTACCTCTGGCGGCTATCTCCCAACGGTGAGCCGACCTTTTTCAACAAGCGCCTGATAGATTTTCTCGGCCTGGACATAGCGGACGCGGAAAAGCCGGACACGAGCCTGCTGGCGGCCTTCATTGCCACCGTCGTCCATCCCGACGATGCAGCCAGCCTGAAGGAAGCACTCGACAGCTGCTTTGCCACCGGCGAGCGCTTCTTCATGAAGTATCGCCTGCGCCGTGCCGATGGCGTTTATCGTTGGATGGAGGGCCGCGCGGAGCCGCTGCGGGACCAGGGTGGACGCATCGTCCAATGGTACGGCCTTACGCACGACATCGACGATCAGCTGCGCGTCGAAGAGGCGCTGCGCGAGAGAGAACGGGCTCTCTGGCAGCTCGTTGAAACGCTGCCGGCAATGATCGATTGCGCCGCGCCGGATGGCGAACCGATATATCGCAGCCAGCAGCTCCGCGAATTCCTCGGATACAATCTTGAGGAATTGGACGAAGCGGGAAAGTCCCGGCTGGCTGGCACACTCGACGCCGGTGTTCATCCCGACGACCTGACAGGTGTCAAAGAGAGATATGCCCATTGTCTGTCCACAGGCGAGCCGTATGCGCGACGGCACCGTCTGCGGCGCTTCGATGGTGAATATCGCTGGGTCGAGACGCGCGCCGCGCCGATGCGCAACGCTGAAGGCGCCATAGTGCAGTGGAACGTTATCTGCCTCGACATCGAAAATGAGGTGCGGACACAAGAGGAGCTTCGGCTGGCACAAGAGAGACTTGCGCGTGCGAGCCAGGCGGCGAGCCTTGCCGAACTCTCCGCATCCATCGCTCATGAGGTGAACCAGCCGCTGGCCGCCATCGTCGCCAACTCCAACGCATGCCACCGTTGGCTGTCCGCCGAGCCCCCGAACGTCGAGCGCGCGAAGATCACGGCCGAGCGTATCATCCGCGATGCCAACTCGGCGGCGGATGTCGTCAGCCGCATCCGTGCCTTGTTCAGACCTTCGCTTGAAATGAGAACCAGCACGCCGATCCCCAGCGTCGTTGCCGAAGCACGTGACCTTATGGCCGAGGAAGCCATGCGGCGTCGCGTTCGCATGGACATCGACGTCGAAAGCGACCTTCCGCTGGTTGCGTTCGATCGCGTCCAGATCCAGCAGGTCCTGGTCAACCTCATTCGCAACGGCATGGAGGCGATGGACACCACGGCGGGCGACAAGGTTCTCGGAATGCGCGTGCGCCGGATAGAGGACACGATCCAGACCGAGGTCAGCGACCGAGGCCCGGGTATCGAACGTCCCAACAAGATATTCGAGCCGTTCTTTACAACGAAAGGGAACGGAATGGGCATGGGGCTCGCGATCTCCCGTTCGATCATCGAGTCTCACGGCGGACGCCTTTGGGCGGAGAATAGCGTGCCGCGTGGGGCGATATTCATCTTCACCCTCCCGGTTGAAGCGAAAGCTGCGCAATAACTGGCGGCGCTCAGTAAGCGCTTGGTTTTTCGGCTCTCGGTGAAGGGGCGCCGCCGCCCCATGCAATGCATGGATTTCCATGAGGTGCGGTTGGGGCGTGGCGGGATTAGGGTGGCGACGTGAGTCCGTCAGCCCAGTCCAGCTATCAAGAGCAAGTGCTACACGAAGCGCCGACAATCTCCAGAGTTTGTTTGTCCGTCAGGGGCACCCGATGACGATAGCGCCCAACTCACTTGGCGAGACCGATTCCAGCGCAACGCTCGCGTTAGCGCATGACTTGAACCGATCCGCGCCGGGAAATGGCCGACCTTTCGCGACGAATGAACCGGGCCTGATTCGCGGCAACATGGTCAGCGATCTTGAAAGAGGCAGGTTGTCGCGCGTCTGGTCGCACCGTCCCCAATTCCCGCATCTGGGGCTTTTTATTACGGCCTATGTCCTGGGCTGCGGCTTCGCCCAGTCGCTCGCAATCATACCTGGAACAGGGATTTCCATTTGGCCTCCGAGCGGGCTTTTCATCGCTACTCTTGTCTTCGCCTCCAGGTATAGCTGGCCGTGGTGGGTGCTGGGGGCCTGTGTGGCAGAACTGTTCAGCAACTTCTTGTGGTTCCACACTCCGCTGCCCGCAGCCTTCCTGATCTTTGCCGGCAACGCTCTTGAAGCGGTATCCGGCGCATGGCTTGTGAACCAGACCTGCAAGCGCCCAGTTCGGCTGGAAACGTTGCGGGACGTTCTCGCATTCGTCGTACTGGCCGCTGGAATTGCGCCAGTTGCAAGCGCAACGGTGGGAAGTGCGGCGCTTGCTTGGTTTGGCATACAATCGCAAACCTTTGTGACGGCTTGGCCGCTGTGGTGGATCGGAGACGCGACGGGAGTCCTGATCGTAGCGCCACTGGCGCTGGTCGTGTTCCAGAACTGGCGCGGCAAAGCGCAGCTCTCGGCAGCGCGATGGATGGAAGCTTGCGTCCTGGGGCTGATCTTTCTTGGTATCGCCGCCCTTTCCTTGAGCGGCTATCTGCCCTTCGCCTACATCATCATGCCGCCTCTTCTTTGGGCCGCGGTGCGTTTTGAGTTCAGAGGCGCCGCCGTAGCATTGACCGTCCTCGCTCTGATCACGGCGGTATTCACGATATCCGGCGCCAGCCAATTTGCCGGCGATCCCGAGTCCCAGAAGCACAACCAGATCATGCTGCAGCTTTTTCTGGCCATCTCTGCATTTTCGGCGCTCGTCGTGGCCGCCATTTCCAGGCAGCATCAGGCGGCGGTGCTCACTTTGCGCCAAAGTGTGGAGACCTTGCGGGAGCGGGAGCGAGAACTCTCGTTGCTGGTCGAAATGATCCCCGCTCACATCGCCCGCATGGCGCCCAACGGCGAACCAACCTTCTTCAGCAAGCGCACGACAGACTATATCGGCCTCAACGACATCGCGGACTGGGACGAGCCGGGCACGAGCCGCCTGGCGACCTTGGTCGCGGCAGCCGTCCATCCCGACGATGGACCCAGGATGAGAGAATGGCTCAGCCGCTCGCTCGCCACCGGCGAACCCTATCCCATAAGGTATCGCCTGCGTCGCGCGGACGGCGTGTACCGCTGGAGGGAGGGCCGCGCCGAGCCGCTGCGGAACCAGAGTGGGACGATCGTGCAATGGTACACGGCCAGCATCGACATCGACGATGAGGTGCGCGCGCAGGAGGCATTGCGCGACCGGGAGCGGGAGCTCTCACAGCTTGTCGACATGGTTCCGAGCCACGTTTGGCGCCTGACGCCGGACGGCGAGCCGACCTTTTTCAACAAGCGAATGGTCGACTTTCTCGGCCTTGACGTAACGGATTTGGACAAACAGGGCATCAGCCGGCTGGCGGCGATGATAGCGGCCATCGTCCATCCGGACGACGCAGCAGCATTCGGCGATACGCTCAGTCACTGCCTCGCCACCGGTGAGCGCTTCTCCATGAGGTATCGCTTGCGCCGCGCCGATGGCATCTATCACTGGATGTCGAGCCGGGCGGAGCCGATGCGCGATCACGCTGGCCTGATCGCGCAGTGGTACGGCCTCTGTCACGACATAGACGATCAGATGCAAGCCGAAGAGGCCCTGCGGCGGAGCGAATTGCAGCTTCAGCAGATGATCGACGCTGTGCCGGTCCGCATTTGGAGCGCGGTGCCGACCGGCGGGCCGGTCTACTTCAACAAGCGATACCAGGACCATTTCCGCGCCGTCATCGCCAATTTCGAAACACTCGGAGAGCCGCGCATCGAGGAATTGCTGCAAGAACTGGTTCATCCCGAAGATGCTCCCGAGGTGCTGCGCACGTTGCTGAGCTGTTTCGAAACAGGCGGCGGTTCCGCGATGCGGTTTCGCTGGCGCGAAACAGATGGCTATCGCTGGGCGGAGTGCAGGGTGGAGCCGCGGCGTGATGAAGACGGGGCGGTTGTGCAATGGTACGGGGTTTCCCTCGACATCGACGAAGAGGTGCGCGCCCAGGAAGCGCTGCGACAAGCCTCCGACAAACTCGCGCAAGCCACTCAGGCTGCAAGTCTCGCCGAGCTTTCCGCTTCGATCGCGCACGAGGTGAATCAGCCGCTGGCCGCGATCGTCGCCAATTCCCATGCATGCCACCGTTGGCTGTCCGCCGCCCCTCCGAACGTCGAACGCGCGAAGATTACGGCCGAGCGCATAATCCGGGACGCCAATTCGGCGGCGGACGTCGTCGGCCGCATCCGCGCGCTGTTCAAGCAATCCACCGAGACGAGGACCAATGCGACGCTCAGCAGTGTCATCACAGAGGCACGCGACCTCGTGGCCGAGGAAGCGATGCGGCGGGGCGTTCGCACCAGCGTTGATGTCGGAAGCGACAGTCCGCTAGTCGCGTTCGATCGCGTCCAAATCCAGCAGGTTCTGGTCAATCTCATCCGCAACGGCATGGAGGCGATGGACTCTGGTGCGGATGACGGAGTCATCAGCATCCGCGTGCGCCATATCGGGGATGTTGTCCAGACCGAAGTCAGAGATCGCGGCCGGGGCATCGAGTTTCCCGACCGGATATTCGAACCGTTCTTTACCACGAAAGAGCAAGGGATGGGCATGGGACTAGCGATCTGCCGTTCGATCATCGAGTCGCACAGCGGGCGTTTATGGGTCGAGAAGAACGAACCACGTGGAGCGACGTTTATCTTCACGTTGCCGATTGAAGCGAAAGCGGCGTCATGACGACGGACGGCCAAATTGTCTTCATCGTAGATGACGATGAACGCATTCGGGAGGCGCTCAGCGAGCTGCTGGCTGCACACGGCATGTGTGCCGTAGCGTTCGGATCGGCGGGCGATTATATCCGCGCTGACAAGCCGGACGTCCCTGCCTGCCTCATCCTCGATATCGAGTTGCCGGATATTAACGGCCTCGATCTGCAGCGGCAGATTGCCGAGGGCGATCATCCACCGATCGTTTTCCTGACGGGACATGGCGATATCCCGTCCTCGGTGCGTGCGATCAAGCACGGCGCCGTGGATTTCCTGACTAAGCCCTTCAGCGATGCAGACCTCATGGCCGCAATCCATGCGGCGATTGCCCAGGATCGGGTACAGCGATCGGAGCGCGCCGAGCTGGGCGTGTTGAAGCAACGTTATCTCGAGCTGACGCCGCGCGAACGTGAGGTGCTGCCGCTGGTGGTCAGCGGTCTGCTCAACAAGCAGGCGGCCGCTGAACTGGGGATCAGCGAAGTTACGCTGGAAATTCATAGAAGGAACGTCATGCAGAAGATGGTCGCGGCGTCGCTCGCCGACCTCGTTCGCATCGCCGAGCGATTGGGAATACCGATCACGCACTCGCGCCGGGCAGGGGGGAACTGAGGGTGAGCAAGCGGAGGCCTGTCGTGGCGATTGTCGACGATGACCCAAGGCTGCTCGAGTCGCTGGAGGACCTTCTGGAGTCCGCCGGCTATGTGGCCCGCAGCTTCTCGTCGGCAGGGTCGTTACTGGTCAGCGGCCTGTCTGGATTGGACATGCTTATCACCGACATCGGGATGCCCGGCATGGACGGCTTTGAACTTCGCGACTTGGTCAAGAAGGCGCGTCCGGATCTGCCTGTGTTCCTGATCACCGGCCGCCACGAGATAGTGGATCAGCACCGCGCCAAGGGCATTGGCAGGCTTTTCCGCAAGCCGTTCGATGGCCAGGCACTGCTTGCGGCGATCGGCGACGCTTTGCGCAACCCAGAAACGGAGGCTAAACATGAGAGTTGACCAATTGCCCTTACCGAGATCGACGCCGTCATCACAGCAGCGAAGGGCTGAAGCCGAGCAGCCGCTGGTCATTATTGTCGATGATGATGCCTCTGTTCGGGAGGCGCTGTCTGAATTGATCCTGTCGGCGGGTTTCCTGCCGGTGTGCTTTACCTCAACCCGTGAATTGCTTGACGCCGACGTGTTGGAGAGCCCCGGCTGCTTGATCCTCGACGTGCGCATGCCAGGGACGAGCGGTCTCGATCTGCAGCACCATCTTGCGAAAAACGGCAACCCCAAACCCATCATCTTCCTGACCGGGCATGGCGACATCCCGATGACTGTCCAGGCGATGAAGGCCGGCGCCGTGGACTTTCTCACCAAACCGGTGCGGGATCAGACGCTGCTTGACGCTGTGATCGCCGGCATTGCGGTGGATGCCAAGCGGCGGGCGGATGCCGTGATCGTCAAGCGCAACATCGAGCGCGTCGAGACGCTGACGCCGCGCGAGCGCGAGGTCCTGCGTGAAGTGGCGCGCGGGCGCCTCAACAAGCAGATCGCCTTCGACCTCGGCATCAGTGAAGTGACGGTCAAGCTTCACCGCGGCAATGTCATGCGCAAGATGGAAGCCGCTTCCATCGGTGAGCTGATCCGGGCGTGGGAAACGCTGCCCGCGCCGATGCGCGAGGTCTAGAATTTGGCACAAGCCGATCCATGCCCCATCCAATAGGATCGCCCGGCGCGCCGGGCCATTTCAGGTGCTTTCTCAGCGCGCCCAGGCCTTCCTGCCTGTTGATACGCTCGTCCTGCTGCGGGTGATCCTGATGTACATCGGTGGTCCTGTTTGGTGTTTCGCGGCAAGGCCCGCGCCAAACATCGGTTACTACTGAGCGGCGCTCTTTGGCAGCGCCAGCCTGACCGAAAAACGCGCAACATTTCATGCAACAGCAACTGACGCCGGCCATGCCGCGTCGGTCCCCGCGCCGCTACCCAAGCCTAATTGACGTGTGTCTATAAGAGCTTGCCTTAGCCCGGCCCTATCTTCGGCGTGCCTGCCCTGCACCTTGGCATCGTATGACAGATGCCTCCGTAGAGTAGGTTCGCGGCCCGGATCGGTGCATCCTGTTCCTCGCAAGCCATCACGACCGTCGCGTTTCTACCGCTCCTCGCTCGCTCCTCCCCGAACGCGACCGCTCAGGCCGACTCGACGGTCGTGATGGTGAGCAGGACGTTCAAAGCACATGGATGGACACGATGAACAAAGACGGACTTTTCTCCGTCGGCGGATCTCGCCGCGATGTCATGTTGGCAGGCCTGATCTCTACGGCAGCCGCCGGACTGCCCCGCGCTGCTTCGGCAACGAGCCGAAAACAAAACCTTCCCTCTTCCCCCTCAATCAAAGGAACCAAGACGATGAGCACCATCACGACCAAGGATGGCACCGAAATCTACTACAAGGATTGGGGCAAGGGTCCTGTCGTCACGTTTTCGCACGGCTGGCCGCTGAATTCCGACGCCTGGGACGGCCAGATGCTCTTTCTTGCCCATAACGGCTTTCGCGTCGTTGCGCATGACCGGCGCGGCCATGGCCGATCGAGCCAGGCCACGTCCGGCAACGACATGAACGGCTATGCGGACGATCTTGCAGCCGTGATCGAGGCGCTGGATCTCCGGAACGCCACGCTGGTCGGCCATTCGACCGGAGGAGGCGAGGTTGCTCGCTATATCGGACGGCACGGGACGAAGCGGGTGGCCAAGGCTGTTCTTATCGCCGCTGTTCCGCCGATCATGGTGAAGACGCCGGCCAATCCGGAAGGCCTGCCGATCGAGGTATTCGACGGCATAAGGGCTGGCCTCGTCAAGGATCGGTCGCAGTACTACCGGGACCTCGCACCGTTGTTTTATGGCGCGAACAGGCCAGGCGCCAAGGTTTCCCAGGGGACTCTGGATCAGTTCTGGCTCTGGAGCATGCAGGCGGGTCTCGTGAACGCGTACGAAAGCGTCAAGGCGTTCTCCGAGACCGATTTTACCGAGGACCTCAAGAAATTCGACGTACCAACCCTCGTCCTGCATGGCGAAGACGACCAGATCGTCCCCGTCAAGGACTCGGCAGTCAAGTCGGCCCGATTGATCAAAGGCGCAAAGGATATCTATTACCCCGGCGCGCCCCACGGGATCACGGCCACGCACCAAGATCAGGTCAATGCTGACCTGCTCGCCTTCATCAAAGGATAGCTTCTGTCGGCTCATGTCCCGGATTGTGGAACC
The DNA here is from genome assembly GCF_040318335.1 of Mesorhizobium sp. M1182. Lineage (NCBI taxonomy): Bacteria > Pseudomonadati > Pseudomonadota > Alphaproteobacteria > Hyphomicrobiales > Phyllobacteriaceae > Mesorhizobium > Mesorhizobium sp. M1182. Next base: position 163,638 of record NZ_JAMYMD010000001.1, on the reverse strand, counting down.
GAACCACTGCGCCATCGAGCTGGAGCGCTGGCAGGGGCGCGAAACATATGCTGCGCCACGGCTGCCACTCGGGCAACTGCGCCTGTGCAGCCCGGAGGCGATCGCCGGCGTTCGACACTACGTCGCGCTGTCGGGGGTCGCCGCCGCGCGCTTGTTCTGCCTTGATGGCCAAAGCGCTCTCCAAGACGTCAAACTGGCTAAGCACCGGGAGTTTATCAATCGCTAGCCGTTTGCGATTGCCGCTCATTTTGGCGGTCTCAATTAGGCGTGAAATTTTCTTGGCCAGCAGTTGCGACTATCGCAGCAGCACCGGCGCTATTTTTCGAAGGCAGGAACGAAATGGGCGTACTCTCGGGCAAGATCGCGGTGGTCACCGGCGGGAACAGCGGGATCGGACTATCGGCTGCAAAAATCTTTGCGGCCGAGGGCGCGCAAGTCGTCATTACCGGCCGCCGGCGGCAGGCGGTCGAGGAAGCGGTCGCACAGATCGGGGCAGGCGCGCTGGGCATTCAGGGAAATGTGGCCGAGGTGTCGCACCATGACGAGGTAGCGCAACAGATCCGTCAGAGGTTCGGGGCGCTCGACATCTATATGGCGAACGCCGGCATAAACACCATCACGCACTCGGCCGACGTCTCCGAGGCGGAATATGATGCGCAATTTGCCGTCAATACGCGAGGCGTCTTCTTCGGCGTCCAGAAGCTGATTCCGATCATGCGGAATGGCGGCGCAATCATCCTCACAGGCTCGCTGGCCAGCGAGAAGGTTCTGGACGGTCATGCTGTTTACGCGGGCTCGAAGGCGGCCATAAATGCCTTTGCGCGCGCTTGGGCGATCGAACTGAAGTCTCGCGGCATCCGGGTCAACGTGCTCAGCCCAGGTCCGGTGGATACGGCTATTCTCGATAAGCTAGGCATACCGTTTGAGCAGCGCGGGCTGTTTGAAAAGGCGATGGCAGGGGCAATACCCCTGGGCCGGATGGGGCAGCCGGAAGAGCTGGCAAAAGCCGCCCTGTTCCTTGCCTCGGACGCGAGCAGTTTCGTAACGGGCATCAATCTGCGGGTCGACGGCGGGATGGCAGTGCTCTGAGCCACGACTGCGATGTCGTCGCGCCAATAGACTTCCGAATAAATGGCTGAGCAATCGGTCATCCTCAAGACGATTTTCCGGGAAGCTGCCGCACGAGTCGCGCCAAATAGGTCGGAGGCGAGACGTTTTGTCGACGTGGCGCAAATTGAGCCACGTAAGCAGCAAGTCGCATTGCAGGGATCGACGCGCAAGAGAGAAGTCGGCTCGCCGATACGGCGGAAGGACCGAGGTCTCGCCCCGGTCCTTCAATTTTCTGTAGGTCGGGATCAGTGACCCCAGATGCCCTAGCCATATTCATCGTTGGGAACAGTCGGCTTGCGTACGGTTTTCGGCACCCCGATATCATTGTTCATTTTCTTGATCGAGGATGTATACATGTTGTAAGACGCAGTCGCAGGCTGCTGGGATCCGTTTGATCCATAGTGGTCGCTTCCGGCAGTGGCGCTTCCTGCTGTAATAACAAGCACGGCGACAGCAAGGACTGTCATTTTCATTTCAGTAACTCCATTGATGGCTTGGATGGTATTCACCCATACAAATATAAATGTCGTGACGCAGCGACACGATCAGACGGTCCGGCTGTTTGATCCATACGAAGGCATTGGGCGATTCAGGCCGAAGGCCAGGGACTATGTCGTTGACGAGAGGAGGCTTTGCGGCGCGCCCTCAGTGTCTGTTCCGGCGACCGCCGACAATGCACACCCGGCATAGATACCTCAATTTGCTGCAGGGCACCTGATCTCCCCGGTGACCTACCCTGCACCTTGGCATTGTATGACAGACCCTTCCGCACAATAGGTTGGCGGGCCGCGTCGGCGCATTCTCCTGAGCATTGGTCACCACAGGCGACACGGGAGAAAGCAAATGCGAAACATAACTCGAGTCCTGGCCCTCACCGCAGCGCTTGCCGCGTCGGGCGGCGGGATGGCGCAGGCCGCGAATTCTCAGCCCAAGCCGACGATCGTACTGGTGCACGGCGCCTTCGCGGAATCGTCGAGCTGGGATGCAGTCATCACCAAGCTCAGCAAAGACGGTTATGTGGCGAAAGCCGCAGCTAATCCGCTCCGCGGCGTTGCCAGCGATGCGAAAGCAGTCTCAGCCATCGTCCGGTCGGTTTCCGGGCCGGTCGTGCTGGTGGGGCATTCCTATGGCGGGCCCGTCATCACCGAGGCCGCCAATGGCAATCCCAATGTGAAGGCGTTGGTCTACGTGGCGGGTTTCGCGCCCGATACGGGCGAATCGAGCCTTACGTTGTCCAGCATGTTTCCCGGTAGCACCTTGGGGAGCGCGCTTGCTCCAGTCGCGTTGCCGGACGGCGGACAAGATCTCTTCATCGAGCCGGCCAAGTTCCGCGCGCAGTTCGCCGCCGACGTTCCGCAAGAGCAGACTTTGCTGATGGCTGCCACTCAACGCCCTGTTGCGCAGGCGGCTCTGGCTGAAGCCTCGGGCGTCGCCTCATGGAAGACGCTGCCGTCCTACATGATCTACGGCTCGGATGACCGCAACATCCCGGCAGCCGTCATGAGCTTCATGGCCAAGCGTGCGCACGCGGTAAAGACCGTCGTCATCGAAGGTGCGTCCCACGCGCTCATGGTTTCGCATCCCGACGAGGTCACGTCACTCATCGAGGATGCTGCTGCATCGGTCAGTCAGTAGCAGGCCGGAAACGCCCAGCATCCGATCGAGCAACGAAAATAGACACGCAACACCAGGAGACCAGACATGAAGATCGTCGTCATCGGCGGAACCGGGCTGATCGGTTCAAAGACCGTGGAGAGACTGCGAAACAAAGGCCACGACGTACTTGCGGCGTCGCCGAATTCGGGCGTCAACACCGTTACGGGAGAGGGTCTGGCGGCCGCGCTTGCCGGTGCGCAGGTCGTCATCGACCTCGCGAACTCGCCGTCGTTCGAGGAAAAGGCTGCCCTGGAGTTCTTCTCGGCATCCGGGCGTAATCTTTTTGCCGCCGAAACGGCCGCCGGCGTCCGTCATCACGTGGCGCTGTCGGTCGTCGGTACCGACCGGCTGCAGGGCATGGGCTATTTCCGCGGCAAGTTGCTTCAGGAAAAGCTGATCAGGGAGTCCGGAATTCCCTACACCATCGTTCACGCCACTCAATTCTTCGAATTCACCGCCGCCATCGCAAACACGGGCGCCGTCGGGGATACCATTCATATGTCGCCGGCCTACTTCCAACCCATGGCGGCTGATAATGTTGCCGATGCGATGGCGGACGTCGCGCTTGCCGCGCCGTTGAACGGCATGATCGAAATTGCCGGCCCGGAGCGTGTTCGCATGAGCGAACTTGTCGAGCGCTTCCTGAAGGCCACCAAGGACCCGCGCAAAGTCGTCCCGGATCCCGGCGCGCTCTACTACGGCCAAGTGGCAATCGACGATCGAACGCTGGTGCCCGGCGAGAACGCGCGCATCGGCGCCGTGCGTTTCGATGATTGGCTCAGCCGATACACACCACCGAAGTAAGTAATCATCGGATAGGCCCGCCATTCGCACAACAAGGAGACCAGACATGATCAAAACACTTCTCTGCGCCGCGCTCACCGCCGCTTCCGTCACCGCAGCAATGGCCAATGACGCCGCCAGCGTGAAGCTTGTCTACGACCAGGCTCTGCCAAACGTGCCCGGCAAGAGCATGAAAGCCGTGCTCGTCGAGTACGCGCCTGGGGGTACGTCGCCGGCTCATACCCATCCCAAATCCGCGTTCATCTATGCCACGGTCCTGCAGGGGGCGATCCGAAGCCAGGTCAATGACGGGCCGGTGAAGACTTATCGCGCCGGCGAGAGTTTCTCGGAATTCCCTGGCGACCGTCATGCCGTCAGCGAAAACGCCAGCAAGACGGAAGGCGCTCGTCTGCTTGCTATTTTCGTCGTCGACACCAGCGAGACGGAACTGACGACGAACGCGAAATGAAATCGTAGCCCCCAGGACCATCGGGGCGTACGCGAAGGGACGGTCAGTGACATGAATTCGATCGCCATCCGCACACTTGCGGGGATTTTGGTCCCCCATACTCCGCTTGTTGGCCGAGCGATCGAACATGCCCGCGCTCGATGTGAACCCTACCTGTTCAACCACGTGGTCCGATCCTGGCTTTTCGCGGCCCGGATCGGACAGATTCAGAATATCCAGCACGACGCGGAGGTTGTTGCGGTTGCAACCCTGTTGCATGACGTCACGCTCAATGAGGACTTCGCCGGGCCGCGCCGTTTCGAAGTGGAAGGCGCCGATCTCGCCCGCGCCTTCGTTCGGGAGGGCGGCTTCGACGAGCGGCGCGCCCAATTGATCTGGGACAGCGTCGCCCTCAACTCGACGCCGTCGATTGGCCTCTACAAGGAGGCTGAGGTGGCGCTGTGCACAGCCGGCATCTGCCTCGATGTCGTCGGCTTGCAATACAGCCTCGTTTCGTCAGCCGAGATTGCAAAGATCGTTGGCGAATTTCCGCGCCTCGGGATGAAGCGGCGGATGACGCGATGCTTTTGCCATATCGCCGAGATCAGGCCCGAAACCACCTACGACAACTTTGCCCGGGACTTCGGCGAGCGCTTTGTTTCAGGCTACAAGGCGACTTCGGCAGTTGATCTTGTGATGAACGCTCCCTTTGAAGAGTGACCGCAGTTTCGATCCAGGTTCTATCGACACCGGTCGGTTCAGCCTTGCCCTTCAAGTGACCCAAACGCTGTGCGTCTGTCGGATGCATGCGGCAAAGCGAATTGCCGAGGGCAGCGGTCAGGTGCCAATTTCCACCTCCTATACTTCGGTTTAGGCGCCCCAACCCAATCGAGTGGCAATACATATCATCGGCACGATAGCAACAGTTCGTCTCACCGGTCATCCTTACGGTGCAATGGATTGCAAACACCTCAAGGAGATAAGTAATGAATATTGCAGCGCCACCGGTCGCTCCGAAAGGAAAAGCCGTCGCCCAACGCGCGAGTTATGCGGAGCAGTCGCCGGAACTTCTGAAGAAATTTATTGAATTTCTTGGTGCGACGCGAGAGGGGTCGATCGAAGAGCCAATCCGCGACCTTGTTGCAGTCCGAGCCGCGCAGCTGAACGGGTGCACCTTCTGCCTCGATATGCACGTCAAACAGGCGAAGATCCATGGCGAGCGCGAACTGCGCCTTTACCACCTGGCAGCCTGGCGGGATTCGACCTTGTTCGTTCCTCGCGAGCGCGCAGCCTTGGCATGGACGGAAGTCTTGACCAAGCTGCCCGAGCAGGGTGTCCCCGACGAGATCTACGATCGGGTCAGGTCGCAGCTTTCCGAGAAGGAAATCTCCGATCTGACCTTCGTTGTCATGGCGGTCAACTCTTGGAACCGTCTGAATATCGGCTTCAAACCCGTCCCGGGCTCGGGCGATGCGAAGTTTGGCCTGAGCAAAGCAGCACTGAGCTAATCTTTGGAATGGGTCAGAATGGCGCTTGTTTGCGCGCCATTCTGACCGGCCGGACGAAGGCGCCGAGCTCGGCGACCAACACTGGAACCGATCCCAGCCCCGCGGCCGCGGCCGCGAGGCGCTCTCAGGAGGGCGTCATGCGAATTGACAGTCTGCATCCAGTAATATCGGCCCGTCTCATGGTGGTCGATGTCGACGCTCCACTCCGCAGTGCGGCACTCTCACTTTCCAGGCCCGCAATAGGCCTGGTCGTGGTGTGCCTCGGCAGTGGGGAGGCGGCAGGCGTGCTGAGCAAGTCCGACCTTGTCCGCCATCTGGCGAATTCAGGGCCAACAGAAGCGCCGATTGCGGCTTTGATGAGCAGGTCCATCGTGTCCTGTGGTCCCGATGACGACCTTCATTCAGTGTGGCAGACCATGGCCGCGCGAGGCCTTCAGAATGTGCCGGTGCTCGGGGCCGACTCGAAACCGCTAGGCGTCCTCGATATCCGTGATGCGATGAAGGCGCTCTTCAAACAAGAGGAACTGCAGGAACGGCTGCTTGCCAACTACATCAGCGGGATCGGCTATCAATAGAGCATCGTCTCGCGATTGAATATACGGAAGTATGTATCGGCGTCTTCTTAGATATAATGGAAAATAAAAGCCATAAATTATAGCGTGTTGAAGCCAATAGGTGCCGACTTAGCCAGCGGGGAACGAAATGTTTCGTCCGGACATAAAAGAAGATGTCTTCGACGGCCCGCCCGATGGCCCTGGAGGTGGTATGTCCGTGCAAATGTCGACGGCCGGCATCGTCCATGACCTGGGCAATCTCATTCAGGTCGCCTCGTCGGCGTTGAACCACCTGGCCCGCGATCCGAGCATCCAAGCGGCTCCGGCGCTCGGGCCTGTAATAGCCGGCGCCAAAACGGCTTTGGAGCGGGCTGGTGGCCTTGTCCGGCAAACCATCAGCCTGGCCCGAGAGAGCCACGCGGAAATCGAATACACAAACGTAGGTGCTTGCCTGGCTGAGATCGAAACCCTCGTACGGAGCGCCTTGGATGCCAATTTCGGTCTTGAGCTTCGGGTTGGGTCCGACCTGCCTTTGGTGAGATGCGATCGCTTTGGATTGCAAAATGCGGTTCTGAATCTTCTGTTCAACGCGCGCGATGCAATGCCTGACGGCGGTTTCATCTCGATCGATGCCGGCTTGGCCTCTGAGAACTCTGCCGCCGGTCAGGTAGACATCCGCGTCGCGGACAACGGTATCGGGATGACCAGCGAGACGATGGTCTGCGCCTTCGATCCGTTCTTCACCACCAAAAGCGAAGGCCTCGGCGGCGTCGGTTTGCCGATGGTGAAGCACTTTGCCGAGCAATCAGGCGGAAGCATCGATATTCAGAGCACACTTGGGGCAGGCACGACCGTCACTCTGCGGTTGCCTGCGATGCGATAGCGGCCCGCCAATCTGCCTCCGGTGACACGTGACATACAATCGAGAGATAAAGATGGATGCACAAGTCGTTGAAAACGTCCAACAGCACCGTTTCGAGCTGCCGATCGCCGGTGATATGTTTGCGGCGGCCTGTTATCGGCTCGAGGGCGGGAAGGTTGCGCTGATACACACCGAAGTCCCGTCGGAATTTTCCGGACAAGGGATCGCGTCGCAATTGGCCCAAGGAACCTTCGAACTGCTCCGCAAGACCGGCCGTAAAGCGATCTTGAAATGTCCCTTCATGAGCCGCTTTTTCGCCAAGCACCCGGACTATGCAGATGTCGTCGGCGGCTAGTCATGGGCACGAATGTTGAGGGTTTCCCAAGGATCCATCCAAATGCCTGACGAGTATGATTTGCAGAGATTCGTCAGCGCACAGGATCCGGTCTACGACGACGCGCTGGCCATTCTACCTCGAGGGATGATGTGCACTCCCTACATGGAGTTCATCTTCCCAAGGTTGGCCACAAGGCGAAGTGGTACAGCGCCTGAGCCATATGCAATCACATCGCTCGACGAAGCCAGCGCCTATCTCTCGTTTCCGATCCTCGGAGGCCGTTATCGGGAATGCGTTGGCACCCTGCAACGGCTCTCCGGCCTAAGCGCTCGCGCTGTCTTCGGTGACGTTGATGCGAAGAAGTTGCACGCGTCCCTCACGCTGTTTTCCGAAGCAAGCAACGACGAGTTCCTGCTCGAGACAATCTTCGACGTCTGGTTCGACGGTTTGCTCGATGAGGAAACGATGAACGATCTCTACTTGATATCGTAGTGGTCTGCCTGCGCCACCCGGCGTAAAGCTGTCGCGGCGCTGAGGTCACCATCCGCTGCCTTATCCCTCACACGCTGCCATCTGGCAGAGGCATGAGCTCGTGCTCTCCCGGCACGCCGGGGAAGCGGCGTTCGCGCCAATCCGCCTTTGCCTGCTCGATCCGTTCGGCTGAAGAGGAGACGAAGTTCCAAAAGATATGACGTGGCTCGGCCAGGGGCTCACCTCCTATCAGCATCAGTCTCGCCGCATGGAAGGCAGGCGCCTGGAGCACAATCTCAGCGCCGGGCGCCAGAGCTACTAATTCGGCCTCATGAAACGTACCGAACTGGCCGACAATTCCAACCTCACCGGCGACGATGTAGATCGCACGCTCACGGTGTTCGGGTTTCACCTGGTAGCGCGCACCGCTCGTGAGCACAATTTCGGCATAGACCATGTCGGAGAACGTCCTTACCGGCGAGACCAACCGGTCGGACGCGCCGGCGATCAACGTAAACTCGACGCCGTCGGCACAGATCCTCGGTATTTCGGGAGCGCCAAAATGTGCGACGTCGGCGGCAATTTCTTCATAGCGGGAGGGGAGGGCGATCCAAGCCTGAGCGCCGAAGAGATTGCTTGCCGACGCCCGGACTTCCGGTGGCGTGCGCTCGGAATGGACGATGCCCGACCCGGCCGTCATCCAGTTGACCTCGCCAGGACGGATGGTCTGCACTTTTCCCAAATTGTCGCGATGGACGATCTCGCCATCGATCAGGTAGGTCACGGCCGCAACGCCGATATGCGGATGCGGTCCCATATCGAAACCGTGACCTGCGTCGAATATAGCGGGGCCGAAATGGTCGAACAGGATGAAGGGCCCGATCATCAGGCGATCCGAGGACGGCAATACGCGCCTTATCTTCAGTCCGTCCGCAAAATCACGGATAGCTGGCTGGATGAGTGTATCGATGCCTGTGATACCGCTTTGGCGGATGGTCATGGATCTCTGTCCTTCTGCATGCCTTGTCAGCCAGGTGCTCGAACGCGCTTGAACGAAGCGGCTCGAAAGACTGTCTGAATGGCTTTGAGGAGCGCGAATTTGGAGCTCGCGTGGTGCTGTCCGGCGATGCCGCTTTCATTAAAAGCCGACACCCTCATCGACAGGATCGCGGCAAGATCTTCGGCCATTTCGGGCCTGTCGTGCAGCAGCGGCGCAAAGCTTTCCTGGTCTATGTCGTAAACCGTGACAGGGGTCATTGCCCGCAAACTCGACATCTCGCCAATACCGGCGAGCAAGCCGGTCTCGCCGAAGAAATCGCCAGGTGCAAGCCGGGAGATCTCCTGCAGTTGATCATCGTCCTCGCCAATTTGCCGGACGATGACGCCCGTCCGAACGATCATGAGCGACGGCAGCATCTCTCCCTGTCGTGCGATGATTTCGCCCTTATGGTAGGTGCGAACCGAGGCCGCTTTGGCGAGCGAACCCTGCTCGGTATCCGTTAGCGCCGAGAATACCGGTATGGAATTGATGAGTTCGATCGGGGTGAAGCCTTGGGAGGCCGCCGTCTCGTGGCCCGGCCGGTTGGTCATGGCAATCGAGCCTGAAAATGGCTCCGCCAGCAGCATGCCGGTCGACTTTGAATGGCGATAAATGAGATCGAAGATTTCGTTCCGAGCGGCACTTCGCTGGTCGATACTTGCGACGCGAAAAAACAACTCGATCTCGATAGCTGTGGCATCCAGGCTTCTGATGGTGACCGAAGGCGAAGGGTCCTGGAGGATCGAATTGCAGCTCAGCAAGACAGTGCGCATGAGGTCTACGATGATCGCCGGCGTCTTCGTTGGCGCCACCTTGACGGTTACGGCAAGTCCATGGCTCTCGTCCGGACCGCTTAGATTTGTTACCCCGATCTTGGCGAGAAGGCTGTTTGGCAGCGCCACGACATTGTGTGTCGGGGTCAGAAGTTGGGTCGACCGCCAATTGGTCTCGATAACGCGGCCTTCGGTTCCGTCGTCCAGAATGATCCAGTTTCCAAGCACGTAAGGGCGGCCGAGGTTAAGCGCGATCGCCGAAAATACGTCACCAAGCGTATTCTGGAGCGCCAGTCCCAGGATGACGGCAAACACGCCCGACGTGGCAATGAGCGTTCCGACCGGCACTGCAAAGACAAACGCCAGGATCGACAGGAACATTCCAGCGTAGACGACACCGACCACGACGTCCTGCAGGAGACGTGCCTCGCGCGGCTTTCGCTCGAAGACGAGATAGATACGGACAAATCCGATCAGCGCCCAGGCAAGGTGAACCCACCAGAGCAGCTTGACCGAGCCGATGAGGATCGCTCCTCCGGTTGTCTCGTTGTCCCCTGCGGCCTCGTACGGCACGACGCGCAGGTGGAGAACCATGGCCGACATCGCGACGAAAAAGGCGAGTTGGACGACCAGCTTCGCATTGGCGAAGCGTCTGGGGATGAGAGACCAAACGACGATCCCGGCGAGGCCGAGCAACACGATGTAGACCAGAGGAGAGTTCCACCAGTTCATGAACGATCACCGCGATGCCCGGTTCAACGTTTGGTCTCCGGCCCGGCGATCGGGCCTCTGGCGCTGGCCTTGTCTTTTTCGAGAACTGCTTCGGTGATCGAATTCGGCAGCCGTCGCGGCTTTTCGATCAGCCCGAGCACCGGCATGGCGATGATGAAGAACGCAAAATAGTAAAGCGTCGCCAGTTGGGACATGACGACGTATGCGCCTTCCGCCGGCCGGGAGCCGAGCCAGCCGAGAAAGAGGGCATTGGCAACGAACAGCCAGAAGAGCACCCTGTACCAGGGCCGATAGACCGCCGAGCGCACCTTCGAGGTGTCGAGCCACGGCACCAGGAACAGCACGGCGATCGAGCCGAACATCGCGAGCACGCCGCCGAGCTTGGAATCGATCGGCCCGATATTGAAGGTGATGGCCCGCAGGATCGCATAAAACGGCAGGAAGTACCATTCCGGCACGATGTGGGCCGGCGTCTTCAGCGGATTGGCGATGCTGTTGTTGTCGGGATGGCCGAGGTAGTTCGGCAGGTAGAAGACGAAATAGGCGAAGAAGAACAGGAACACGAGGATGCCGAAGGCATCTTTGACGGTGGCATAGGGCGTGAAGTCCACGACATCGGTTTTCGATTTGACCTCGATGCCGGTCGGATTGTTCTGGCCGACGACGTGAAGCGCCCAGATATGCAAGGTCACCACGCCCACAAGCACAAATGGCAGCAGGTAATGCAGCGCAAAGAAGCGGTTCAGCGTCGGATTATCGACCGCGAAGCCGCCGAGCAAAAGCTGCTGGAGCCAGTCGCCGATCAGTGGGATGGCGGTGAAAAAGCTGGTGATGACAGTAGCGCCCCAGAACGACATCTGTCCCCAAGGCAGCACGTAGCCCATGAAGGCCGTCGCCATCATCAGCAGGAGGTTGGTGCAACCGAGCACCCACAGCAGCTCACGCGGCGCCTTGTACGAACCATAGTAGAGCCCGCGGCAGATGTGGAGGTAGACGGCAATGAAGAAGAACGACGCGCCGTTGGAATGGAGATAGCGCAGCAGCCAGCCCGAATTCACGTCGCGCATGATCTGCTCGACCGAGTTGAAGGCCAGCCCCGTATCAGGGGCGTAATGCATCGCCAGCACGATGCCGGTCAGGATCTGTGAAACCAGCATGATCGTGAGAATGCCGCCGAACGTATAGGCATAGTTCAGGTTGCGCGGGACGGGATAGACGATGAAGCTGTCATAGACCAGCCGCGGCAGCGGCAGGCGGGCGTCGAACCAACGTTCGATTCTGGTTTTGGGCGTATAGGTCGAGTGTTTGCCGCCGCTCATCGAAATGCCCCCTGCCTCAGCCGATACGGATCTTGGTGTCGGAAACGAATTGGAACACCGGTACCGCCATGTTCTCGGGTGCCGGCCCCTTCCGGACGCGGCCGGCAGTGTCGTATTGCGAACCATGGCAGGGGCAGAACCAGCCGTCGAAATCGCCTCCCTGACCATGCGGGATGCAGCCAAGATGGGTGCAGACCTGGATCATCACCACCCAGGCTTCCTTGCCCGGCATAGTTCGATTGGCGTCGGTTGCCGGCGCATCGGCCGGCAGGTTGGCGTTGCGGGCAATTGGATCCTTGAGCTCGGCGAGACTGACTGCCTGGCCGTCCTTCCTCTCTTTTTCGGTGCGGTTGCGCACGACAACCGGCTTGCCGTGCCAGTCGACGATCAGCGACGTTCCCGGCGTCAGCGAGGAGACGTCGACCTCGATCGCGGCGGGCGCCTCGACGCGCAATGTGTGCTCGGCTGTGGAGGTTTCGGAAAGGTCGGCCATGATGGCGACTCCTATTGTCGGAAGCTGCGTCATCGCGTTGGTGGCAATCGAGCAAAAGTCAGACCACGGCTTTCGCGTTTCCAGTCTGCTCGTGCCGCGCGGAATATGCCGGCCGTGGCCGGGTGTGAGCCATCGTGCCAACGGCACGTGCGTCCAATACTTTCGTTTAGGATTTCCTGAGCGAAGGACTGGCCGGGCCGGCGATGATGCCATTATGGAAGGTTCTGGATTCCTCCAGATAACCGTTGGCCGCTGAGCTGGCATACGTCCCGGCATTGCGCACGGCGATCCCGAACTTCAGTCCGACCATACCTCGGCATAGGCACGTCTAGCTGTCGGTGTCGTAGTCGTCGTCTCCGCCAAGTGCGAGTTTCTGGAGCGGTTGTCTCGCGTGGCGCGGGGCAGGTTTTCCGCTCGGCGACGACCAGTTGCGGGATTCAATCGGGTTCAGAAAAGGGAAAAGCGGTGAAACTCTACTACAGCCCTCTCGCCTGCAGCCTGGCGGACCACATCGCTCTGGAAGAGGCCGGTGTTTCCTTCGAGCGCGAAAGTGTGAACCTCAAGACCAAACGGACAGGCTCCGGGGATGATTTCACTACCGTCACGCGCAAGGGCTATGTTCCAGCCCTCGTGCTGGATAGCGGCGAAACGCTGACGGAAAATATCGCCGTCCTCGACTGGATTGCGTCGCAATACCCGCCACTGGCAGTGGCGGGGCCGTTGGGCCGTACCCGCCTTCTCGAAGCGCTGACCTACATCTCAACTGAAATACACCGAAGCTTCAAGCCGATGTGGCACCAAAGCAGCGATGCCGAAAAGGCCAGGGCGAGCGCGACGATTACGAGCCAACTCGAGTTCGTCGCTGACGGGCTCGAGACCGACTATCTGTTCGGCGACAAGCCGAGCGTCGCGGATTTTTATCTTTTCGTGATGCTGCTTTGGGCGGCCCGCTTCCAAGTCCCTGTTCCCGCGCCTTTGCAAGCCCTTCGCGTCCGAATGGCTGCCCGACCGGCCGTGCGCATCGCAATGGATCGTGAGGGCCTCGTCTGAAGCTGAGGGCGACTTCGAGCATAAGACCAGATGCAACATGTCCTCTCGCCCAAACAGAAGATCAGGAGTCATTCTCATGCTGCCGTTCCTGCGGATGCTACATCTACATCCAGCCGCTTCCAAGCGCGGGGACGGCCTAGGTCTCGAATTTCTGAGGAGGGAAATCGAGGAAACGCTTGACCTGACCGGCATTCAATCAGAGTTCGCCGCACTGCCTCCTGGCCGAGTGTTACAGTGGTTGGTCCGCCGCCCGCAGTCACCATCGAAATAGGCAACATTTCCTGTCGGCCGATGAGGCGGGCGGTCCGGTCGTTCCTGCTTGTTGGTCATTACAGAGGCTTCATCATGAATGCGAGTAAGGCTCCCGACACGGTCGATCATCGCCGCCGGCGCATTGTTGGTGCTGCAGCAATGACGTTCGCCGCCACCGAACTCGGCTTGAGCGAGCCGGCGGCCACTTGGACGGTCGAGGCGAGGGCATCTGCTACGCAAGCCACGCAGAAATCATTCGGCTCGCTCGGGCAGGTCAATGCCGGAAATCTGAGCGTCGGATATGCGGAGCTGGGGCCCGCCGAAGGTGCCCCAGTGATCCTGCTTCATGGCTGGCCTTATGACATTCACACCTACGCCGATGTCGCTCCCCTGCTTGCCGCAAAGGGGTACCGCGTGATTGTGCCCTACCTGCGCGGCTACGGCACTACGCGCTTCCTGTCGGACGAGACGATGCGCAACGGCCAGCAGTCGGCGCTCGCCGCGGATACGATCGCCCTGATGGATGCGCTGGGGATCGAAAAGGCCACGATCGCCGGCTGCGCCTGGGGCGCTCGAACGGCCAATGTCGTTGCCGCGCTCTGGCCTGAGCGTTGCAAGGCGATCGTCTCGGTGAGCGGCTATCTCATCGGAAATCAGCAGGTCGGCATGGTGCCGCTGGCACCGGAGGCGGAGCTTCAATGGTGGTATCAGTATTACTTCGCCACGGATCGCGGCCGCGCCGGCTACGAGAAATACACGCGCGATTTCGCCAAACTCATCTGGCAACTCGCTTCGCCGCAGTGGAATTTCGATGATGACATCTTCCAGCGCAGCGCCGCAGCACTGGACAACCCGGATCACGTCAGCATCGTCATTCACAATTACCGTTGGAGGCTCGGCCTGGCACAGGGCGAGCCGGAATATGACGTTCTGGAAAACCGGCTGGCCGAAGCTCCCGTGATCACAGTGCCGACCATTACCCTTGAGGGCGATGCCAATGGCGCACCCCATCCCGACAGCAGTTCCTACGCCAAGAAATTCTCGGGCAGATACACGCACCGGATCATCACCGGCGGTATCGGCCACAACTTGCCTCAAGAAGCCCCGCAAGCCTTTGCCCAGGCTGTCATCGACGTCGGCGAATACTGATCAAAATCCATGACGTGCCCCCGACCGCAAGGAATAAAACGGGAAGAGTCCTGGTTCTCGGCACAGCCTCCGGTCCGCTTAGGCGAGAACAGCTCTCCCGCCGACCCAGACCGACGCGATGTTGGCCCTGGAAGCGGAGTAGACGATCTTCTGAAGGATGCCGTCGCCGTCGTCGAGTTCGTCCCACAGGTGAATTGTGCCTCTGGGCGCGGCGGTGTCGACCAGGATCGCATCGAAATGGTAGCCAGGCGAGAATCGCCCCACAGGCAAGCCGAGTGCCGCGCCACCGCCTGCCGTCGCCAGGTGGAAGGACTCGCGAAAGTCGACGCGTGCTGTTCCGGCCGTGCCGCGCGTCTCGGCCGCTAGCGCCGGGTCGGTGCCGGTTTCCAGCATGCGCGACGACATGACCGTCGCGCGCATCGCATCGAACATCGAGGCGCTCGGTCCCCCGGAAATGTCGGTGCCGAGCCCGACCTTGACACCCTTCTCGAGGGCCGCCCTCAACGGGAACACGGCGCCTGCGAAGTAGGCGTTGGAGACGGCGCAGTGCGCCACGGCCGCCTTGCGCACGCGGATCGTCTCCATGTCGGCAAGCGTAATGAAATTGGCGTGCGCGAGCACGCTGCCGGCGCGCAGCAGGCCAAAGCGATCAAGGCTAGACGTGTCGCTGATCCCGTGGCGCTGCAGCACGTAGCCATGCGCCCAGTCGCTCTCCGAGCAATGCGTCTGCACATGGCAGCCGCATTCCTGCGCAAGCGTGCCGAGCCCTTTGAGGGCGGCGTCGGTACAGGAGGGGATGAAGCGCGGCGTAATGACCGGCTTTACCCGTCCCGTGGCATTGTCCGGATGCCCATGCACGTAGTCGATCAGAGCGCGCGTGCCATCGATGGCCGCGTCCGCCGAGGTATCGCGATAATAGGCCGGGCACTCGTCGGGATTGTCCATCGCCACTTTACCGACCAGCGCACGTTGCCCACGTTCGAGGCAAATGTCGACGAGCAGCCTTGTCGCGTCCTGGTGGATGGTTGCGAAATAGAGCGCTGTGGTCGTGCCGTTAGCGATCAGGTCGTCGACCAGCAGGCCGTAGCTGCGCCGCGCGAAGGCGAGATCGGCGTAGCGCGCCTCCAGGGGAAACGTGTGTTTGTGGAGCCAGGCCTCGAGCGGCACGTCCAGCGCTCTGCCGAGCTGCGGATATTGCGGCGCGTGCACGTGAAGATCGACGAAGCCGGGCAGCAGATAACTCTGCGCCGGCAAGGTCGCCAGCGAACCGGTCCGGCGCGCGGCCTCCAGCGCCTCGTCATAGCCGGCATCATGCGGATGCAGCACCGAGGCGATGATGCCTGATTGATCGATTGCGATCAGGGCATGGAGCAACTCTTCCACGAGCCCGCGCTCCGGCGCGTGAAAGCCGCTGGCCAGAAGCGTCTTGCCGCTCAGGTCGCTCACCTGTCCTCCGCCGAAGAACAGCTACGCACTGCCGTCGCGAAGCGCCAGAGCGTGATTGCCCGTCCGTCGATGCCGATGACAATATCGGAAGGGCTGCCGCTCATGCGGCTTGCGCCGTCGTGCCGTAGGTGATGCCCTTCTCCTTCAGCCAGCGGCGATAGGCGATCGACGAGCCGTCGGCCCGCGTCGGGATTTCCGCGCGCGGCTCGAGCGGCAAAAGAAGTGGCCGCTGGTTCTCCAGGATGATGCGGTCCTGCAGGAAGATGAGCTGCTGGAACTGCACAAGTTCGGTCGTGGTCGATACGTCGTCGATCAGGAACATGACGGGGTGCGCGCGGCAGCGGTCCGGATCGAGGGGCTGCATGAACAGACAGATCACGTCCCACCGGGTAGCCGAGTTGGGGCAGGTCTTGTAGAGCATCACCGCGAAAGGATTGGCGACCCGGTACATGTATTGGGTCATGATGCCGCCGGTCGCCGAGAGTGCTGCCTGCGGCTGGAAGAATTCGCAGTTGGTCGCCCACACCTCATCCACGTCGCGGCGGATTTCGGTTGTGTAATGCCGCACTTCCGTGTGCGGCTCGGCGCCCAATATGTCGGTATGGACGAAGGGGAAATGCGCCATGTCGAGGAAATTCTCGACGATGCGCAGGCCGGACGCCTTTACCGCGATCGCTCCGCAAACGACAGGCCGGCGATCGTCCTCATAGGCCTCCGGGATCGACAGCACATCGCCGGCCGGCATGCCGAGCGTGATCCATAGATAGCCGTAGCGTTCCTTGGCCGGGACTTGGCTGCCGTCGCCGGCACGCGACACATTGACCGGGCCTGCCGTATCGCGGGCTACCAACAGATCGACGCCCAGAAGCCGGTTCGGCATCGTGCCGACCGGAATCTCGTTCAGCGCGTCAATGCAATACCATTGGTCGAGGGCCGCCTGCTCCGCAGCTCGCTTAATCGTCATTGTTGCGTCCTTCCTGTGCTATCTCACTGCCGATAGATGCGGTCCATCACGGCCCGGTGGTCGGCCATCGCCGCCTCGACATCGAAAGAGGCGAAGTCGCCTCTCGCGATAATCTGCCGGCCGTTGATGTAGGAATAGTCGACCTTGAAGGGTCCGCAAAGCACCAGCGCGGCGAGCGGGTCGCGCTCGGTGCCGGAAAGGCCGAGTTGGCTGCGTTTGACCGCGATGAAGTCGGCGCACATGCCGGGCGCGAGATGGCCGATGTCATTGCGGCCGAGCAGGGCAGCGCCACCGCGCGTCGCCATTTCGAGGGCCTCGCGCGCGGACAGCGCCGTCGGCGTGCCGCCGAAACCGCCGCGGCCGCCGGGCTTTTCGGAGAGGTAGTGGTGCGGCGCGACACGCTGAAGCATCAGCGCCAGCCGCGCTTCCATGAACAGGTTCGACGTGTCGTTCGAGGCCGAGCCGTCGACGCCAAGGCCGACCTTCACGCCCTTGTCGAGCATCTCGCGGATTTTCGCGATGCCCTGGCCGCAGCGCATGTTAGCCGACGGGCAATGGGCGACCCCGGTGCCGGTTTCGGCGAAGCGGTCGATCTCGTCGCTGGTCATGAAAATCGAGTGGGCGAACCAGACGTCGTCACCGAGCCAGCCGACGGATTCGGCGAACTCGACCGGCCGTTTGCCATAGATTTCGAGGCAGTACTTCTCCTCGAAAAGCTCTTCGGCAAGGTGCGAATGCAGGTTCACGCCCTTGTGGCTGCGCGCCAGCGATGCCGCATCGCGCATCAACTCCGGAGTCACCGAGAAAGGCGAGCAAGGAGCCAGGATGATTCGGCTCATTGAATGCCGCGACGCGTCGTGATAGCCGCCGATCAGCCGTTCGGCATCCTTCAGGATATCCTCTTCCTTTTCGACGCAGCGATCCGGCGGCAAGCCGCCCTGGCTTTCGCCGCGCGACATGGCTCCACGCGCAGCGTGGAAACGCAGACCGATATCGCGGGCCGCACCGATCGTCGCGTCGAGCGTGCAGTTGTTGGGCAAGATGTAGAGGTGATCGGAGCTGGTCGTGCAGCCCGAATGGATAAGCTCGGCCATCGCTACGCGCGCCGAGACACCTATCGCATCGTCGTCGAGCTCGGCCCAGATCGGATAGAGCGTCTTCAGCCAGACAAGCAGTTCGTCGTTCTGAGCCATCACACGGGTGAGGTTCTGGTACATATGATGATGCGTGTTCACCATGCCCGGCATGACGACATGGCCCGATAGGTCGAGCACCTCGTCGGCACTGGAGGCACTGAGTTCCGCGGTGGTGCCGACCGCTTCGATGACGTTGTCGTCGATCATCAAGGCGCCGTCGGAAATCTCGCGGCGCGTATCATCGAAGGTGGCGAGCAGATCGATGTTCTTGACAAGCAGGCGGGGCATGACGGTCTCAACGCATGTCGCGGAAATAGGGTTCGCCGAGAGCAGCCGGCGCGGCCATTACCCGGCGCATGCGCTGCCAGGCAAGCACCGGCACGATGATCAGGGCGATCGTGCCGAGATAGGGCAGCATCGACAGGATCGGCGCCGCGATCGGCCAGTTGCGTGCTTGGCCGACGAAGCCGAGCGAGGTGATGAGACCGAACAGCAGAGCGGCCAGCACGGCGTTGAGGGGCCGGTAGCCTGCGAAGATGACGAGAGAGACGGCAATCCAGCCGCGGCCGGCCACGACGCCTTCCGACCAGGAGGGAACGAAGGCAAGCGTGAGGTAAGCGCCGGCGCCGGCCGCCAGCGCCGAGCCCGCGGCGACATACCAGAAGCGGATGCTTAGCACCGAAATGCCGGCGGCGTCGGCTGCCGCGGGGTTTTCGCCCACCGCGCGCATGTTCAGCCCGTGGCGCGTGCGGAACATGATGTAGTGCAGCACAACCGGCAGGACGATGTAGATCAGGTAGACAAGGATGTTCTGCGTGAAGATCGCGCGACCGAGCAGCGGGATGTCGCTAAGATAGGGAATAGCGATCGGCGCGAAGGTCGCCGGCGCCGGCATGCCGGAATAGGCGCGACCGATCGTTGCGGCCATGCCGGTGCCCATCAGCGTCAGCGCCAGGCCGCACAACACCTGGTTCGCTTTAATGACGACGGTGCCAAGAGCGAAGACGCAGCCAATGAGGAAACCGACGGCAAGCGCAAGGACGAAGCCGAGCATAGGGTGCGGCGTGGCGACGACGACCGCGATGCCAGTGATTGCACCGAGCGCCATAAGCCCTTCGACGCCAAGATTGACGACGCCGGCGCGCTCGGAGAGCGTCTCGCCCAGCGCCGCCAGCGCCAGCACGCCGCCGGCGAGAATGGAGGTCTGGATCAGTCCGGCGATCATGTCCATGGGTGTTTCCTCAGCTCGCGACCGGTTCGGTCCGCGTGATGCGGTAGTGAGCGAGTTCGTTGCCGATCGCCGTGAAGAACAGGATCAGTCCGGTGATGGCGAGCACGGCCGAGACGGTGATGCCTTGCGTCTGCAGGATGATGCCCGAATTCAGGATGACGCCCATCAAAGCCGCGCCTGCGAGCACGCCAAGTGAGGAACCGCGCGCCAGCACCGCGACCATGATGCCGAGATAGCCGAAATTGTTGGAAATGCCGCCCTGCAGGCGATGCACCGTGCCAGCTACTTCCAGCATACCGGCGATGCCGGCGATCGCTCCCGACATCAGCAGGACGACGATCAGGCGGCGGCGGAACGGCATGCCCGCATAAAGCGCCGCGCTCGGGTTCGACCCAGCGACCCGCACCTCGTAACCCCAGCGCGTGTAGTTGAGCAGTCCTGCGATGACAAAGGTGAGCAGGATCGCCAGCGGGAAACCGTAGTGCACGATACCCCAGAATTCAGGCACGTCATGCGGCAGACGTGCAGTGGTCGCGAGCGCATGGCCGCTCGGGTCGAGCCATGGTCCGGTGGCGACGTAGTAGACCATCAGCGTCGCCACGAAATTCAGAAGCAGGGTGGTGATGAGTTCGCTGACATCGGCGTAGGCGCGCGCCAGCGTCGGCACCAGTATCCAGAGCAGCCCGCCGAGCGCGCCAGCGATGAACATAACAGGCAGGATCAGCCAGGTCGGGCCGGGAATGAACAGCGCGACTGCCGTGGCGCTGAAGGCGCCGGCATAGAATTGGCCCTCCGCGCCGATGTTCCAGGCGCCGATTCTCAGCGCTACCCAGACCGACAGGCCGGTCAGGATCAGGGGAGTGACCAGAAGTCCGACATCTTCCAGCCCGAAGCTCGAGCCAAAAGTCGAGTTGAGCACCTCCCAGGCGAGTTCGACGGGAGCATTGCCGCGAGCGGCCAGAACCAGGCCGGCGACCCCCAGTGCCAGCACGATCGCCAGGGCACGTGCCGCAAAGGCAACGGAGGGCTGCGCGGATGGAACGCGCTGGAGCTTGATCGCCAAGGTCAGTGCTTCCCGGCAGCGGCCTGGGCGCCAGCACTGGACCGCATCTGCCCGCCCATCATCAGGCCGATTTCCTCGATGTCGGTGGAGGCAGTCTCCACCGCGCCCATGATCCTGCCATGGAACATTACGGCGATGCGATCCGACAGGTTGAACAGCTCTTCCAGCTCCTCGGAAATGAAGAGCACACCGACGCCGGCATCGCGCAATTCGACGAGATAGTGCATCATCGTGTTGATCGCGCCGACATCGAGGCCACGGCTCGGATAGGCGGCGATCAGAACCTTGCTTGCGATGCGCATCTCGCGGCGTGCGACGAGGCGCTGCTGATTACCGCCGGAAAGGTTGCGCATGGGCATGCCGAAATTGGGCACCGCAACGGATGCCGCTTCGGCGATCGTGCGCGCAAGAGCAGCCGCTAGGCGCGGTCGGAACGCGAAGCCCTTTGAAACAGGCGCCGACGCATATTCGCGGATTATGGCGTTGTCGGTGATTGAAAGCGCCGGCGCCAGACCGCTGTGCAGCCGGTCTTCGGGAATGTGGCCGACGCCGAACTTCGCGTAATCGACCGCGCCGGCGGTCGTGACGCCCTTTCCGCCGAGCAGTATCTGGCCCGAGTGGATCGGCCGCAAGCCGGTGACGACCTGGGTCAGCTCCTTCTGGCCGTTGCCGGCCACACCGGCGATGCCGAGAATCTCGCCGGCATGGATGTCGAGCGAAACCTCGTCGAGAAGGATGCCGCCCACGTCGTCACGCGCGACGACGGATTTGAGGCTGAGCACCGGCTCGGCGGAGATGCCGGCCGCGCCTGGCTGCCTGGCACGCAGATTGCTGAGCACGATCTCACGGCCAACCATCAGGCGCGCCAGCATCTTCTCGCCGCAGTCCGCGGTATTTTCGGTGGCCACCTTGCGGCCGCCGCGCAGCACGGTGATGCGGTCTGATATTTCCAGGACCTCGTCGAGCTTGTGGCTGATGAAGATCACCGCATTGCCCCGGGACACGAACTGCTTGAGCGCCTTGAAGAGCTCGCGCGCTTCCGCCGGAGTAAGCACTGCAGTCGGCTCGTCGAGGATCAGAACACGGGCATTGCGCGCGAGCACGCGTAGGATTTCCACGCGCTGCTGCTCGCCGGTCGAAAGATCGGCGACGCGCGCGGATGGCCGTACCGCGAGGTTCAGCTTCTCGGCCAGTGCGGCAGTCCGCGCCTCGAGCACCGACGAGCCAATACGCTTGGGCGTTTCGGACCAGCCGAGATGAATATTCTCGGCGACCGTGAAGGCGGTCACCAGCTTGAAATGCTGGTGGACCATGCCAATACCGGCGGAGATCGCATCGACTGGAGATGCGAAATGCTTGGCATAGCCGTCGACGACGATCTCACCGGCATCCGGCTGATAGATGCCGGTGAGGATGTTCATCAAGGTCGATTTGCCGGCGCCATTCTCGCCGAGCAAGGCGTGGATCTCCCCCGGCATCACGTCCAGGTCGACGTCCTGGTTGGCAACGACGCCGGGGAAATATTTGCTGATGCTCTTGAGCAGCACGAGCGGCGGTGCGCCGGAGCCAGGCTCGTAACGTCCCGGGGAGGTGGACGGCACCTCCATGCCGCCGTAGCGGTGCTCGCTCGAAGCATGATGAACTGGAACAAAATCATTCATCCCGCTTAGCTCTTTGCCTTCTGCCGCATAGTCTATCCGAAAACTCTGCAATCTTTCAGGACTACGCTTGGAGGCCGCTGACGCCTTCGATCGACCAATCCCAGTTGTAGAGTTCCTCTTCGGTCATGCGATGGCCGGCAGCCACCTTGACGTTGCCCTTGGTGTCCTTGATCTCGCCCTCGAACGGGCTCCAGCCGCCGAGAATCTTGTCGCGCACGGCATCGGCCTGCTTTGCGACCTCGGTGGGCACCGTCTCGCCCCAGGCATCGCGGTCGATACCGCCGCCCATCGGCAGGATGGTCTGCGATGGCGTCCACTTGCCTTCGAGGCGCAGGCGCACCTGGTCGACATAGAATTTCTTGAAGTCGATGGCGATCGAGGAGACGTAGGCCTTCGGCCCGTAGCGGCGGATGTCGGTATTCCACATCACGGCCTTCGCGCCGCGCTGCTCGGCCACCTGCAGATAGCCTGCTTCGTCCATGATGCCGAACAGAAGGTCGGCGCCGTTGTCGATGAGCGCGGTGCCGGCCTGGGTGGCAGCCTGCGGATCGAACCACGAGTTGATGACGATGGTCTGCATCGTGGCGTTGGGATTGACCGAACGGGCGCCCATCAGGAAGGCATTGGTGCCGGAAAAGACCGACGGAACAGGGAAGGAGGCGACGTAGCCGAGCTTGCCGCTCTTGCTCATCAGGCCCGCGGCGACACCGGTGACGTAGGTTGGGTACCAGTGGGCGAGATAGTAGGTCGAGAGATTTTCGAGCGGGTTGCGGCCATCGCATTCATAGAAGGCGACGTCCGGCGAACGCTTGGCCACGTCGTAGAGGAAGTCGCCATAGTTGGAGGTGGCAAACACCATGTTGGCACCTTCCGAGACGAACTGGCGGAAGGTGCGGGTCGCGTCGGCCGAATAGGGGATGCTTTCGACGAACAGCGTCTTCAGCTTCGGGAACGCTTCCTGCACGGCCTTCATGCCCTGGTCGTGGCTCCAGGTCCAGCCTTCATCGGTCACCGGACCGGTGTGGCCGAAGGCGATGACCGCGTTTTCCTCGGCGACGGCGGCGAGCGGCGTCTGTGCATTGGCGGGCGTGATAAGGCCGGATTTCGGCAGGAGCAGCGAGGCGCCGGCCGCGGCGCCCATGTTGAGGAAGCCTCGGCGGGAGAGATTGCGCAGGTCGATCATGCTTCGGTCCTTTGTTCCGTGTCGTGTTCAGTTCGGGAGAGACAGTTCGGTTTCCATGAGGCGGTCGATTTCTGCCGACCAGTCGGCCGACCATGCCTGCTTGATGTCGTCATCGAGCCATGCTGCGGACAGGCCAGCCAGCGCGATCCGCTTCAGTGCCGACGGCCCGAGCGCAAAATTTTCGGCGATCAGCGCGTATTCGCGGTCGAGCGTCGTGGCGAACATGGGCGGATCGTCGGAGTGGATCGTCACGGTAAGCCCGGCCTCGATCATGCGGCGGATCGCGTGGTCGGGCGCGGTGAGGTCACGCCAGACGGTGGTGGCCAGCGTCGTGCTCGGACAGCAGGTGAAGACGATGCCCATCTCCTTGCACTGCTCCATCAGCGCCGGATCGTCGACGACATGGTAGCCGTGGTCGACCCGTCTCAGGCCGAGGACGTCGACGGTATCGCGGACATAGTCCGCCGGGCCATCCTCGCCCGCATGGTTGGTGACATTGAGCCCGGCAGCCCGCGCTCGCTCGACGATGCGCGCAAACATCGGCGGCGGGTTCGGGCGTTCGTCGTAATCGAAGCCGATGCCGATCACCTCAGCCGGGCGCTCGGCCAGAACCATGTCCAGGAAGCGCTCGCCACCTGCCGCGCCGAGCGGCTTCGCATGCGCCGGTATCAGCTTTGCCATAAGCCCATAGCGCTCCTTTGCGCGGTGAAAGCCGTCGAGGATGCCTTCGAGCATAGTCGAATAGGCCACGCCATGAGCCAGATGCGCATGCGGGCTGAAGAACAGTTCGACGTAGCGCGCACCGGCTTTAGCGCAGCGCTCCAGTGCCTCGAAGGTGATGCGAGAGAAATCGTCCGCAGTCCTGATCGAGGCGCAAACCAGATCGTAAATCTTCAGGAAATCCAGCAGGTTGCCGTAGCTGTAGAGCTCCGATGTCAGTCTGCCGTCCGGCAGCGGCACCGCGTTCAGCGCCGCCAGCTCGGCGAATGTCTCCGCGGATACGGCGCCCTCGAGGTGCAAGTGCAACTCGACCTTCGGCATGAGCTGAATGAAACTTGACAACGACATCGACGCTCACTCGCCCGGATCGGCAACCCCAAAGCCGTACCTGGTTTTCTTGGGCGACGGACGGCTGCCGAGTTGTTCGATAATCGCGGCTTTTTCCAACTGTCCGATCACCTGATACGCAACAGATGTCAGGGAAACGGGGCTTGCACAAGCCAAAAAATGATGCCTAACTAGACACATTCTAAAACTGCTTAAAAAATGTGCAGGCCGGGAGAAATATAGGCATGAAGCACCTACGGGAAGCGCAGAACCCTGCGCCTCCGCCTCAAACAACGCGCCTGCGCTTCATCGGCCGACTGGTGTCGTCGAGCTTTGGCGAGTTCGCCGACAGGCGTGCCGCTCGGCTCAATCTCGATCTGCTGGTGCACGAAGCCGCGGACGATTTTTTTGTCGTCCAGGTTTCGGGCCAGCCCGATCTCATCGATGCCTTCGAGATGGCATGTAGCTTGGGGCCAATCGACTGTCTGGTGATGGACTGCGAACGGGCCGAAATTTGGGAATATTCCAGAGGGAAAGACGCAGAATGACGATACAGGCTGGATGGCACCCAGTGGCGCTGTCGGGATCGATCGAGCCGGGCAGTTCGGCCGGAATCCGCCTTGGCGGAAACGAGCTGGTGGTCTGGCGCGACAACAGTGGCGCAGCGCATGTGTGGGAGGATCGCTGCCCGCATCGCGGTATGAAGCTGAGCTTCGGTTTTGTCCGCGGCGATCATATTGCCTGTCTTTATCACGGCTGGCAGTACGATGCGGCCGGCCAGTGCCGATACATTCCGGCCCACCCCGATCTCAGGGTGCCGGCGTCCATTACCGTGTCTGCCCACAGATCGGCCGAGGCGGCTGGGATAGTCTGGACGGCACTGGATCCGGCAGCAGCATTGCCCGAATTGCCTGCCTTGGCAGAGGAGGTGGTGCCGGTCCGCAGCCTGCATCTCGACAGTCCCGCCGCAATGGTGATCGATGTCGTGAGGGCCATGCCGCCCAGGCCCTTCTCCCGCGGATCCGGGCTCGCTGAGCTGAAGGCGCTGAGCGGGATGCTGTTCAGCCTGACGGTCGGCGAAGACACGCTGCTTCTTGGCCTGCAGGAACTGACCGACAAACGATCGGCCCTACACATCGTGATTGACGGACCGGCAGCCAAGTATGCCGGCAAGGGGCAGAAGCATTTCTTCGCTTGGACGAGCGAGCTGCGTCATCATCTCGAGACCGGGCGTACCGGCGCGACCTCGACGACGCGGGCTGCATGATGGCGAGGATCACGCTCTACAACTACGAGCTGGACGAAAACTGCTACAAGGTGCGGCTGGCGCTTTCCATGCTCGGCCTGGAATGGCAGACCGTTGCAGTCGATGCATTTCCGGGGGCGGAGCAGAAGACGCCGCCATTCCTGGCCATGAACCCGGCGGGCAGCCTGCCCATTCTCCGCGACGACGAGGTGACGATGTTCGGCGCCGAGTCCATCATCGTCCATCTGGCGCGCAGCCACGATTCAACGGGTGCATGGCTGCCGGCGGATGGTTCGGATTTCGCCAAGGTGATGCAGTGGCTTTTCTTCGCGGCCGGCGATCTCGGCGTTGCCAGCGCCGCGCGCCGCCATGCCATGTTCGGCGCCGGCGGCGACGAGGCTGCGCTGCGGGCCGGTGCCGCGCACGCACTCCGCGCCATGGACGACCATATGACCGCGCGGGGTTTCGAGAAGAAAGAATGGTTCGCTGCGGACCGCCCGACCATCGCCGACATCGCGCTTTTTCCGGCGTTTGCGCTGAGCCGCGATTTCGGCGTCGACCATGACGAGTATCCGGCGCTGCGCCGCTGGGTGCGTCGCTTCCGCGCGCTTCCGGGCTTCACGACCATGCCGGGCATCCCCGATTACCATTGACGCCCAACATTCGACGAGAACGAGGCAAGCAACAGAATGACCTCTCTCACGCGCTTTTCCGTCCAGCCGCTCTCGTCCATGACCCGGCGGCTGGCCGGCGTCGCTTCCGGGCGAGCCGATCCCGATCTGGTCATTGCCGGCGCACGCGTGTTGTCGACCTATTCGGAGCGCGTGCTTCCAGGCCGCGAGATCTGGTTGTCGGGAGGGCGGATCGCCGCTGTGAAGCCGGCCGGCACTTATAAGGGTGGCAGCGCCAGGATATATGACGCCAGGGGCGGCATCGTCGCCCCCGGCCTGGTCGATCCGCACATCCACATCGAATCCTCGATGGTGACGGCCTGCGCCTATGCCGAGGCGGCGCTGCTCAACGGCACCACGACCCTCTTCTGCGACAGCCACGAGATCGGCAACGTCATGGACGTTGCTGGCATCGAGGCGATGCTGGAGGACGCGCGCCTGGCGCCGTTGTCCATTTTCCTGACGGTTCCGAGCACCGTCCCGGCAACTTCGCCGTTGCTGGAAACGGCCGGTGGCGACCTGACAGCCGAGAAGATCGGCGCATTGTTCGACAAATGGCCGGAAGCCGTGGCGCTAGGCGAGAAGATGGATTTCGTGCCAGTGGCTATGGGCGATGAACGCAGCCATGCCATCCTCGCTGCGGCGCTGAGACGCGGCCGCCCGGTGTCGGGACACGTCTATGGACGCGAATTCGTGTCGGCCTATGCGGCCTCCGGCGTCACCGATACCCATGAGGCGATCGACCGCGAGATCGCCGACG
This sequence comes from Mesorhizobium sp. M1182, assembly GCF_040318335.1. NCBI lineage: Bacteria > Pseudomonadati > Pseudomonadota > Alphaproteobacteria > Hyphomicrobiales > Phyllobacteriaceae > Mesorhizobium > Mesorhizobium sp. M1182. The sequence continues at coordinate 136,694 of NZ_JAMYMD010000001.1, read as the reverse complement.
ACATGCTCGAGGCCGGCATCTGGCTGTTCCTGCGTGGCGGCCCGCCGACGACACCGTGGCACAGCCTGCCCGCAGCGATCAAGACGATTACGGAACTCGGAGCCTCGCATAAGCGCATCGCGGTCTGCACCGACGACCGCGATGCTGACGACCTGATGCTCTTCGGCCTGGACTGGGTGACGCGCGAGGCGATGAAGGCCGGCATGACGCCGGAGCAGGCCTGGTCGATGGGCTCGCTGCATGGCGCGACGCGCTTTGCAATGGAAGGCGAAATCGGAGGCCTCGGTGGTGGCCGCCGTGCCGACCTGGTGCTGCTCGACGACGGCTTCGATCCCGTTAGCACGTGGTATGGCGGCGAACTCGTCGTCGATGACGGCAAGATCATGCCGCTGCTCGACCAGGCCCTCTCGACCCGCTACCGCTATCCGGACACGGCCTACCACACAGTGAAGCTGCCGAAGCAGATCAAGCTGACGCCGGAGCTGCCAACCGGCAAGGTGGTGGCGCATACCATCCGCACCGAACTGCCGGGGATCACGCTCGGCCACCAGAAGATCACGCTCGATCCGTCCAACGATTGGCAGAACCATTTCGACCGCCACGGCCTGTGCTTCGTCACTGTGGTCGAGCGCCATGGCAAGTCGGACGGCAACGTCGCCTACGGGCTGCTCAGCAATTTCACGCTGCGACGCGGCGCCGTCGCATCGTCTGTCGGTCACGACAGCCACAACATCATCATCGCCGGCCTCAACGAGGCCGACATGCAGGTGGCGCTGCGGGCGATCGAGGAAACGCAAGGCGGCGTCTGTGTCGTCGTCGACGGCAAAGTGACTGCCATGGTTGAACTGCCGATCGCCGGCCTTTTGTCCGACAAGCGCGTCACTGAGGTCGCGGAGGAGGTGAAGATCCTCAAACGGGAATGGGAGGCGGCCGGCTGCTGCATTCCCTATATGGGCTTCAACCTCATCCCGCTCTCGGTCATCCCCGAAATCCGTATCACCGACAAAGGTCTCGTGCTGGTGCCGGAAATGGAGATCGTCCCCGCCTTTGAGGCCGCCTGAGTGGATCCCTTCCGACTTGGGCTGGTCTCACCGCGCATCCATTATTTCCAAATGGTCGCGCGGCTGGGCTCGGTTCGCCAGACCGCGCAGGCGCTCAACGTGGCGCCATCCTCCATCAGCCGCGTCATCAAGGGCCTGGAGGACGAACTGGGCACGCCGCTCTTCGAGCGTGTGCGCCAGCGACTGAAACTGACCAGCGCAGGCGAGCTTCTGCTCTACCACGCGCGTCAGAGCATCACCGAGTTGGCGCGCGCCTCGTCCGAGATCAATGATCTCAGTGGCCTCAACCGCGGCTCGTTGTCCGTGGCGATCGTGGAGAGCGCGGCGCGCGGGCTCGTGCCGAACGCGCTGAAGGAATTCTGGAAGCGCCACCCGCAGATATCGGTCGACGTGCATGTCGCCGGGTCGCAGCGCGCCTGCGATGCGGTTGCCGACGGCGAATGCGATCTGGCGCTTGCTTTCGACGTGCGCGTGCCGCGCAACGTGCGCAAGATCGCGAGCACGCCTCTGCCGCTGGGCGTCGTCGCTCATCCGGGCAGCCGCCTTGCCGGCCGCAAGGAAGTGAAGCTGTTCGATCTTGCCGGCGAACAGGTCATCGTCTCGGACAACAGCCTTGCTTTGGGCATTTCGATCGACGATGCGATCGGGCGCTCCATGATCGACATCACGCGACGGTCACGGACCAACTCGATCGGACTGATGACCGAGATGGTGCGCCTCAACCTCGGCGTGGTGCTTCGCACCAAGCTCGGCATCGAGCCGGAAGTGGCTGACGGATCGCTCGTTTTCGTGCCGTTGCGCGATTCTCGCATGAACCCGCACCGGCTGATGCTGCTCGCCCGGCTTGAACGCGAAATGTCGGATGCGGCCTCCGCATTCGCGGCGCTGCTGGCCCGCATGGTCGAGGCGTTGCATGATTAGTTGTTGCATTTTGCGCATCGATAAAGAGAGTAATTTGTCCCTATCTCGAACAACTGAGCTTTGCGAGACTTCCCGGCCGAAGGGGATGTCATGAAGCAGAGTGCGGTCGACGCGGTCATTCGGGGGCTTAAGCGGGCGGGAGTGAGCATCGTCTGCTATCTGCCCGATTCGTTGTTCAAGGAGCTCTACCCGGCCCTTGATGCCGATCCGGATATCCGCACGATCCGCGTCACCAACGAGGGTGAGGGCGCGGCGATATGTGGCGGGGTCTTCCTGTCGGGCAAGCGCGCGGCGCTGGTCATGGAAAATTCCGGCTTGCGCGCCTCGGTCGAGCCGCTGGCCCGCATGGGCCTTGGAGCCGGCATCCCGGTCATGATGCTGATGAGCTATCGCGGCGAGCTCGGCGAGAACAACTGGTGGGCAGTCCCGCATGGCATCACCATGGAGCCGGTGCTGAACGCGCTGCGCGTGCCGTACCGGATCGTCACCGAGGAGGCGAAGATCGAGCGCGCCATCCTTGACGCCTATTCCTGGTCCTATGCGTCCTATTACCATTCGGCTGTGGCGCTCGGCGGCGAGGTGGTGCGGTGAGACGCTTCGACTGCATGAAGGCACTCGCCGCGCGGCTGAAGGATGAGCTGGTGGTCCTTTCGCTCGGCGGCAGCGTCGACGAGTGGTACAACGCCGCGCCGCATATGCGCGAGGCGAGCCTGTTCCAGCAGCAACTCGGCTGCGTCACGCCGCAGGCCTTCGGGCTCGCCGCCGGCCTGCCGCACCGCCGCGTCATTTCGCTCGATACGGATGGCGGCCTGCTCTTCAACCTGGGCATCCTGGCCACGCTCGGAAACGAGCAGCCGAAGAACCTCTTCGTCGTGGTCTGGGACAATGAGTGCTACCAGTCGATCGGCGGCCCGCCGACCCATACGGCGCTGGGCCGCGTCGACCTTGCCGCGATCGCGCGCGGCGCCGGCCTCGAGAACGCCCATACGGCGCGCACGGTGGAGGAGTTCGACGCACATTGTGCAAGGGGGCTCGCTGTGGATGCGCCCTATATCGTGGTCGCCAAGGTCTCGGGAACGGTCCAGCCGGACATCAAGCGCAAACACAGCGACGGCCGCGAGGACAAGTATATCTTCGTCCGCCATGTCGAGGCGAGCGAAGGCATCGTCATCATGGGCCCGAGCGAGCACAACTGACGAGATCATGGGCACCCTCGGACCTGTCGTCCCCCGACGCGCACTGAAACGCAGCTACGATTACGTGGTGGTCGGCTCGGGTTCCGGTGGCTGTGCGGTGACGCGGCGACTGGTCGATGCCGGCGCCGACGTCCTCCTGATCGAGGCCGGCCCGACGGGTCTTGGGTTCGAAGAGATCGAGGACCCCGGCAAGTGGGTGCCGCTTGGCCGCAGCACCTATGACTGGGGCTATGATTATGCTCCGACACTGAGGGTGAATGGGCGTACCATCGGCATCCCGCGCGGGCGCCTGCTTGGCGGCTCAAGCGCCATCAACGCGATGATGTGGTATCGCGGCCATCCGCAAGATTACGATGCCTGGGAGGCTGGCGGCGCCAAGGGCTGGAGCTTCGCCGACGTGCTGCCCTATTTCCGGCGCTGCGAGGACTGGCGCGACGGTGCAAGCGAGTTTCGCGGGGCGGGCGGTCCGCTCCACATCGAGCGGCCGGCGGCACTGCACCCGGTCGCGCATGCGCTGATCGATGGCGCGGCCGAGATCGGCATCCCCGTAATCGACGATCCGAACGGCCCCAGCAACGAGGGGGCGGCGGCCGCGAATTTCAACATCTGCGACGGCAAGCGCTGGAGTTCGGCGACGGGCTATCTCGTGCCGATCCTGGATCACCCGATGCTGACGGTGCTGACCGGATCCGCGGCCATCGGCCTGACGGTCGAAGGCAGCCGATGCGTCGCGGTCAAGCACCTCGTCGGCGGCGAAATCTGCGAAACGCGCGCGCAAGAGAGCATCGTGCTCGCGGCCGGGGCCATCGACACGCCACGCCTGCTGATGCTGTCGGGCATCGGCGATCCGATCGAACTGCAGCGCCTTGGCATTGCGCTCGTTCGCGCCCTGCCGGGTGTCGGCAGGAATCTTCAGGACCATCCGCTGGCGCAGGCCTGCGTCTTCCGCGCGAAACGACCGATCGGACCGATAGTGGGCAATGGCGGTGGCTCGATGGTCAACTGGAAGTCGCGGCCGGACCTGCCGCAGCCCGACCTGCATGCCTTCCCCGTCCAGGGCAACAGCGCCGAACCGGCGATCCGCGCGCGCTACGATCTATCCGGCGATGTCTTTTCCTTCGGTGCGGGCCTGATGCGCTCGAAGAGCGTCGGGCACTTGAAGTTGCTCGACGGCAAGCCCGGCGGGCCGCTCGAAATCCAACCGAACTTTCTGGCGGAACCGGAAGACCTCGACGCCATGGTCACTGCGATCGAGATGGTGATGGAGATGGCGGCTGCAAGGGCGAACGCCGGTGTCTTCCGCAACTTTGCCGCACCTGACCGCCGACTGACCCGCACCGAGACAATCGCCTTCATCCGCGAGGCGTGCACGACGTTCTTCCACACCTGCGGAACAGCCAAGATGGGCGAGGACGCGATGGCCGTCGTCGACAGCCGTCTCGCCGTGCACGGGCTGGACGGTCTGCACGTTGCCGATGCCTCGGTGATCCCAACGATCCCGACCTGCAATACCCACGCGCCCGCCACGATGATCGGCGAGCGCGCCGCCGATTTCCTGCTCGCGGCGGCAGCTTGAGGATGTCATGACCGACGGACCGCACACGGAGTACCCGCGATGACCCAAAGCCTCATCCTTGCTGCCGACACGCTGCTCACCATGGATGAAGATAACCACGCGTTGCCTGATGGCGCCGTGCTGGTCGAGGATGGTCGTATCGCCGCGGTCAGCGCACTCGCAGCATTGCGCGCTGCGTATCCGGCCGTGGCCGTGAAGAAACTCGACAATGCGGTGCTTTTGCCTGGGCTGGTCAATGCGCATGCGCATTCCGGTTTTTTGCGCGGCACGGCGGAGCACCTGCCGGTTTGGGACTGGCTGACGCTCCATATCAATCCGATGCATCGCGTGCTGCAGCCGCACGAGGCCGAGGCGGCATCGTGGCTCTGCTACGCGGAATCCGTGCTCGGCGGCACGACCACCGTCGTCGACATGTGGCGGTTCATGGAAGGCAGCGCCAGGGCGGCCGAGGCGATCGGCAACCGCCTGGTCGCCGTGCCTTACGTCGGCGAGCATCCCGACTACAACTACTTCGACACGCTCGACATGAACGAGGCGATGATCGAGGGCTGGCATCGCAAGGCGGGCGGCCGTATCAATGTGTGGGTCGGGCTGGAGCATCTGTTTTATGCCGACGAAACCGGCCAACGCCGGGCGATCGAACTCGCAAGGAAACACGACACCGGCTTCCACACGCATTGCAGCGAGGCCGAGATCGAGATCGCGGAATTTAAGCGGCGCTACGGCAAACGCCCGATGTTCGCGCTGGACGACCTTGGCTTCTTCGAAACGCCGCGCGCCATGATCGCCCACGCCGTCTGGCTCGATCGGGAAGAGATCGAGCTTATTTCCAAGCGCCGCGTTTCGGTGGCCCACAATCCTGTTTCCAACATGAAGCTGGCAAGCGGCATCGCGTTGGTGGCCGAGATGCTGAAGGCCGGCGTGCCTGTCGGGATCGGCACCGACGGCGAGAAGGAGAACAACAATTTCGATATGTTCGAAGAGATGAAGGTGACTTCGCTGCTGGGCAAGCTGAAGGACTTCGACGCCGCCGCCATGGATAGCTGGCAGGTGCTGCGCATGGCCACCATTCTCGGCGCCAGGGCGATCGGTCTCGACCACGAGATCGGCTCGATTGAAGTCGGCAAGCGCGCCGACATCATCGCGGTCCGCACCGATACGCCGCGCATGACGCCGGTCTTCCGCGACGGACCTTATTTCAACTTCCATCACAATCTTGTCCACGCCGTGCGCGGCAGCGACGTGTCTTTGACGATGGTCGATGGCGAGATCCTGGCCGAGGACGGCGCGCTGCGCACCGGCGACCTGCGCGAGATCATCGCCGAAATCCATCGCGTCGCGCCTGGCCTGTTCGCCCGGCGCGCCGCTTTCCTTGCCCAGAATTCCGGCGGCAGCCTGCAATGGACTCAATAAGGCGAGCCCCGGTCATGAAGACGACGGACAGGGCGGCACTGGACGATTGGTACGCGGTGGAGACGGTCGCCGACCTGGATGGCGCGCCGAGCCATACGCGGCTGCTCGGCCAGGACATCGAACTGGTCCGTGACATCACGGGCGAAATCACGGTTCGGGAGGTCCTGGACGACGGCAACCGCGGCCCCGCGCTGCCCGTCCGGCAGCGCTACGGCTGCGTCTGGACGACGCTGGGCCTGCCCGGGAAGGAAATCTTCGAGATCGCCGAGGCATCGGAACCCGACCGCCGCTACGTGCCCTGCGGCTGGGTGACGATGCGGGCGTCGGGTTTGCGTGTCGTAGAGAACTTCCTCGACATGGCGCATTTCCCCTTCGTGCATACCGACATTCTCGGCTCGGAGCCGCACACGGAAGTACCGGCCTATCTGAGCGAGATACGTCGCGAAGTAGACGAGGTCTGGGCGACCAACTGCACGTTTTTCCAGCCGCGCATTGCCGCCACGGAAAGCTCCGGCGCGTTCGTGCATCTGACCTATCGCGTGCCGAGCCCATTCGTGGTGATGCTCTATCGCGTGTGCCCCGTGGCGCCGGACCGGCTCGACGCAATCGCGCTGTTCATCCAGCCCATCGAGGAAGACCGCTGCCGCGCCCAGCCGGTCATGTATCTCGTCGACTCGGCTTCGACGCAGACGGCGTTGCTCAACTTCGAACAGGTCATCTTCCTGCAAGACCGGATCATCGTGGAGAACCAGCGGCCGCTGCGCCTTCCACTCGAGCCGCGGATGGAAATCCCGACCCGCGCCGACGGGTCCTCCATCGCCTACCGCCGCTGGCTGAAGGAAAAAGGCATCCGTTTCGGCACGACCGCGAGAGCCACATGACCGAATCGGGTCTCCAGGTGCTTCGCCCGACCTCCGTTGCCGAGGCGCTGTCATTGGCAGGCGAGGGCGCGTCGCAACTGGTCGCCGGGGGCACGGCGCTGCAGCTCGGCTGGGCGAAGGGCCTGCCAAAGCCGCGGCGCCTCATCGACATCGGCCGTATCGCCTGCCTGAAGGGCATCCAACTGGCCGGCGACGGGTTTCGGATCGGCGCACTGACGACCCTGGGTGCCTTGGAGCGTGACCGGGCGATAGGCGAGACTTTGCCTCTGCTCGCAGCCGCAGTCCGCGCCACGGCGGGACCCGCCGTCCGCAATCTCGCAACGCTGGGCGGCAACGTCGCGGGGGGCACGGGTTGCCTTCTGCCGGCCCTGCTCGCGATCGATGCGAAGCTGGAGATCGTCTCACCGGCTGGGCGCGCCGTCGTGCCGCTCGCGCAATGGTTGGCCGACGCACCGTCAGCGGGCCTCATTGAGACGGTCATCGTTCCACCGCAGCCTGCCGCTCGCTGGACCCATCGCAAAGTCGGCCTGCGCGCCGCCTTCACCCCAAGCGTGGCCGGTGTCGCCGGGTTGATCGAAACGGCGGACGATCGTGTCACGATCGCGCGGCTCGCGGCCAGCGGCGGCGGGGAAGCAGCCCGTCTCGGTCACGCCGAAGCGCTGCTCATCGGCCGGCGCCTCCAAGAGATCGATTGGGCCGAGCTGCACGCCGCAATTCTCGAAGAGGCGCCGGCGATCGATGATGCATGGCGGTCCGACCGCTATCGGCGCAGTGTCGTGGCGAATGCGCTGGTCTTCGGGCTCGGCGGAAAGTTGTCCCAAGGAGCACATTCGCCGCGCCGGCGGACCGTGCCGTCCGGAAATCCACCTGCCGAAATTCTCGTGTCGCGATCGGAGATCGGCGCACGCTGGCACCAGCGGCCGGACGTTGCGCCGAAAATCGCAGGCAGGCTCGAATACCTGACCGACCGTCGCGAGCCCGCCATGCTGGTCGGGCGCATTCGGCGTGCCGGCATTCCCCATGCAAGGATCGTTTCCATCGATACGAGCGCGGCCGAGGCGCTGCCAGGAGTCGCGGCGGTTGTAACGCACCGCGACATTGCCGGCAGCAATGCCTTCGGCATTGTCGTGCAGGATCAGCCGGCACTGTGCTTCGACAAGGTCCGCTATTTCGGCGACGCTGTTGCTGCCGTTGCCGCTGTTGACACACGGACGGCCGAACGCGCGCTTGCTCTCGTCAGCGTCGAATACGAGCCGCTGCCAATTGTGAGCGATCCCCAACAGGCACTCGCCGCTGGGGCCGAGCCGGTCCACGCCTCAGGCAATCTGCAGTGCAGCTTCGAGTTCACGCGTGGCGATGCCGCCGCGGCTTTTGCCAAGGCAGCTCATATCGTCGAGGCTGTCTACGAAACGCCGAGCCAGATGCACGGCTTTATGGAGACGGAGGGCGGCTACGCTTTCGTCGGCACGGATGGTACCCTGAACGTCTTTGCCGGTGGGCAGCATGGCCGCCGCGACCGCATGCAGCTCTCGCGCATCCTCGGTATGCCGCAAGAGCGGATACGGGTGGTCACCAGCCCGACTGGCGGCGCTTTCGGCGGCAAGGACGAGCTGACCGTGCAGCCGGCCCTGGCCCTGCTGGCGCTGAAGACCGGACGCGCCGTGCGGCTGCATCTCGACCGGGCGGAATCCGTCATCGCGGGTACCAAGCGCAATGCCATGCACATCCATATGCGCACCGCCTGCGACGCCGAGGGTCGTCTGCTCGCCCAACAGGTGGATGTGATCGCGGATGCCGGCGCCTACGCGTCGCTCGGTCCGGGCGTGCTTGAGACGGCGCTCGAACACGCCTGCGGGCCATATGTCGTTCCCAACGTCCTCAGCTCGGGCAGGCTCGCCTATACCAATAACGGCGTCTGCGGCGCGTTTCGTGGCTTCGGTGCCAACCAGATGGCCTTCGCGGTAGAGTGCCAGCTGGACCGGCTGGCCGAAGCCGCCGGCATCGACATTATCGAGATACGGCGCCGCAATTTGCGCGAGCCTGGCACGCGAGGCCATCTCGGCCAGCAGGTCGCGCCGTCCGAACGTCTGGCCGAGATGCTGCAAGCCGCCGCTGCTGACCCGATCTGGGCCAAGCCGCGTGGTCCGTCGTTCGACGGCTCTGAGACGATCGGCGTCGGGATGGCGATGAACTATCAAGGCAATGGACTAGGCACGCTGCCGCCGGACCCGGCCGGAGGCGCGTTGCGCTTGGCTCCGGATGGCATGATCGAAGCGCTCTATGGCCTGGACGAGATGGGACAAGGCCTGCTCACCTCGGTGAAGGCCGCGGTCGCCGGAGCGCTCGGCTGCGGCCGCGACGATGTCCGGCCGGTCACCGGTGATACGGCGGCGACGCCCGAATCCGGCTCCTCCACCGCCTCGCGCGGCACTCACGTGGTTTGGCGGGTCGCGGCAGTCGCCGCACCACCTTTTACGCGCGACCTGCTGGCAGCAGCGGGCCAGCTGCTTTGCCGCGAAGCCGGGACGCTGGCGCTGGCAACCGGCGGTATCGTCGAGCGACATTCCAACAGCGGCTCACTGCTCATGAGTTTCGCCGAGCTTGCCGAGGCGTTGCCTCCCGACCGGCTGCCAGCTGCTGCCGTCAGCTTCGAGTTTCCGAAATCGGACTATCTGGAAGGCAATGCACGCCTGATCTTCGCCTTCGGCGCGACACTGGCGCGCGTTGCCGTGAGCCGCATCACCGGACAGGTACGTGTGCTCGACCTCCATCAGCACACCGCGGCCGGACCGATGCTCGATCCCGCCGCCTATCTTGGCCAGATCGAAGGCGGCGGCGTCCAGGGGCTGGGCTTCACCCTCACTGAGGACGCGGCGATGCGGGATGGCCGGTATCTTGCCGGCAACCTCGACTTCTACATGCTGCCAGGCATTGCCGACACGCCGGAAAGCTTCGCGACCTTCGCATTGGAGGATCTGGACGAGGACGACCCGTTCGGCCCGCGCGGAGTTGGTGAGCTTGGCATTGGTGCCGTGTCGCCAGCCGTCGTCAACGCGATTGCGGACGCCACAGGGGCTTGGCCCGAGCGCCTCCCGGTCGATCCTGAATGGGTACTCGACGCCCTGCAGAGGAGTGCAGCGTGAGTGGCGAGATCGCGATTACCTTTAACCTCAACGGCTGCCGCCAGGCGCTGGCCGTGCCCGCCGAGTTGCGCCTGATCGACCTGCTGCGCGATCATTTCGGCATGACTGCCGCCAAGATGGCTTGCGGCATCGGCCGCTGCGGCGCTTGTTCCGTGCTGATGGACGATCGCGCGGTCAATGGCTGTCTGCTCATGTCGTGGCAACTCGACGGGGCCACCATCATCACGCCGGAGGGTTTCGACGACCTTCCCGAAGCCATTGTCCTGCGCCAGGCTCTGGCGGCCGAAAACGCCTTCCAGTGCGGCTACTGCGCACCCGGCATTACTGTTGCGCTGACCGCTCTGCTGCTGGAGAATCCGGCTCCAGACGAGTCTCAGATCCGCACTGCGCTCGAAGGCAATATCTGCCGCTGTACCGGCTATCATTCCATCATCCGCGGTGCCCTCGCGGCGGTCGAGGCGTTCGCTTGCGGAGCACGGACATGACGGTCATCATTCGAAACGGTGCAGCCAGGCACGCAGGCGTCGAGGCGTTCCTGGCCAAACCCAGAATGCGGCACCTGATCGGCGGCGGCTGGTGCGACGCCAGCGATGGCGCAACCTTGCCCGCGACCGATCCTGCGAATGGCGACACGCTCGCGCTGCTGGCGCAAGGCACAGCCGATGACGCCGGGCGCGCCGTTGCTGCGGCGCGTGCTGCTTTCGAAGGCGAGAGCTGGCGCGACATGACACCGTCGGCACGCGGCAAGCTGCTATGGCGCATCGCCGACCTGATTGAACGCCATGCCGATGAGCTTGCAGAACTCGAGACGCTTGACCAAGGAAAGTCGCTGAAGACCTCGCGCTTCGCCGAGATTCCCGCCTCGGCCGAGCAGTTCCGCTATTTTGCCGGTTTTGCCACGAAAATCCTCGGCACGACCATCCCCACCTCCATCAGCTACCAACCGGTGGGCAGCAAGATTTTCGCCTACACGGTGCGAGAGCCGATCGGTGTCGTGGCTGCCATAACGCCCTGGAATTCGCCGCTGCTTATGGCCTCGATGAAGCTCGCCCCGGCGCTTGCCGCCGGCTGTACGATCGTGCTCAAGCCAGCTGAGGAAACGTCGCTCACCGCCCTCAGGCTGGGCGAACTGATGATCGAAGCCGGCTTGCCGGACGGCGTCGTCAATATCGTGACCGGTCTCGGTGAAACCGTGGGCGCAGCATTGGCTGCACATCCCGATGTCGATAAGGTCGCCTTCACCGGCTCGACGGAAGTCGGAAAGATGATCGTCTCCGCAGCGCGCGGCAATCTGAAGAAGCTGACGCTCGAGCTGGGCGGCAAGTCGCCGGCCATCATCATGCCCGATGCGGACATGGGGCTCGCAATCCCCGGAGTGGCTCGGGGGATCTTCGCCAATGCCGGCCAGGTCTGCGTCGCCGGCTCGCGTGTCTATGCGCATCGCTCGATCTACGACCGTCTGGCGGAGGGGCTGGCGGAAGAAGCGCGAAAGCTGCGTCTCGGACACGGGCTTGACCCGGATACCGACCTTGGTCCGCTGGTCAACGGGACCCAGGCTGCGCGCGTCGCCTTCTACGTCGGCGATGGTGCTTCCAGCGGCGCCGAGATCATCGCCGGCGGCCGGCGCTTCGACAACTTCTTCGAGCCGACCGTGGTTACCGGCGTGCGCCCGGACATGCGCATGATGCGCGAGGAAATCTTCGGCCCAGTCGTTGCCGTGACACCGTTCGACGATGTCGCGGAGGCGATAAGCCTTGCGAACGACTCGCCCTACGGCCTCGCCGCAAGCGTCTGGACCCGCGACCTATCCACTGCGCATCGCCTTGCCGCAAGTATCCGGTCGGGCACCGTCTGGATCAATTGCCATTCCTACTTCTCGCCGGAACTGCCGAAGGGCGGCCACAAGCAATCCGGTTGGGGCTATGAGAACGGCGCACCGGGCCTGGAGAACTATCTCGAAACGAAAACGGTCTGCGCGGTGATTTAGCCGCGCCTTTTCCGCGATGTTCGCGGATCGGAGGCTGACAGCCCTCCATCGGCGGACAAGGATTGATCGAAAATTGCTCGGATCCTCCTGAGGACCAGTCCCTTGGCGGCGCTGGTCCACATCGACGTTGCGCTTGACTCGTCCATATTATCCGTAATAAATCATACATATTGCCATCGAAAAAAGGCGGCAGGTCTGGGAGGACCGATGAAAATCACGGCCATCAAGGCGCGCGTCTGCAATGCGGAAATGCGCAACTGGGTCTTCGTCCGGGTCGAAACCGACGAGCCCGGGCTGTTTGGCTGGGGTGAGGCAACGCTGGAATGGAAGACCCGAGCCGTCGTTGGGGCGCTTCAGGACCTTGAGGCCCTGCTCATCGGGCAGGATCCGCGCAACGTGGAGCAGTGCTACCAGATACTTACGCGCCACGGATTTTGGCGTCTTGGCGTCGAGGGAATGTCTGCCGTCAGCGGCATCGAGATCGCGCTCTGGGACATCCTGGGCAAGTCATTGGGCGTCCCCGTCTGGCGCCTTCTGGGCGGACAGGTTCGCGACTATCTGCGCACCTATACGCATCTCGGCCTCGGAGACATGAAGGCGGTCTATGAGACCGGATCCGCGGACGCGATCGTGGAACGCGGACGCATCGTGACGCAGGCAGGCTACGATGCGGTCAAGGTCGTCTGCATTCCCTACACCCACTACGCATCGCCTGCGAAAGCCGTTGATTCTGTCGCCAACATGGTTGGCTCACTTCGCGAGGCCATAGGTCCGGACATCGACATCATGGTCGATTTCCATGGACGCCCTGCATCCGTTAACGCTGCGATGGACTACCTCAGAGCAATCGAGCCGGCCCGCATCATGTTCGCGGAAGAACCCGTGCCGCCCGAAGATGTTGCCGGACTGGCGCATATCACGGCGCGATCGGCCGTGCCGATCGCTTCCGGCGAGCGGCTGATCGGGCGTCGCGAATTCACGCACTCGATCGCAGCCCGTGCCTTCAACATTGCCCAGCCTGATATTTGCCACACTGGCGGTCTGCTGGAGACAAAGAAGATCGCGGCCATGGCGGAAACGGCAGGCATCGGCCTTGCGCCGCACAACCCGCTCGGTCCGATCGCTGGCGTCGCTGCTCTTCACTTCGGCATATCGACGCCAAACGTCGTCATTCAGGAGGAGATGTCCGGTGCCGTCGCCTGGTACGACGACGTCGTTACCTGGCCAATTCGGCGTAAACCAGGCCGCTGGGACCTGCCCGATCTGCCGGGCCTTGGCGTCACCGTCAATGAGGACGTCATCGCGCGTCACCCCTTCAAGCAGGAAGTGCTGCATGCCCGCAATGCCGTCATGCCGGACGGCACCGTGGTCGACTGGTGAATGCAATGGCAGGCCGGCTGCAAGGAAAGATCGCAATCATCACGGGCGCCGGCCAAGGCATAGGTGCCGCCACCGCCCGGGCTTTTGCAACACATAGGGCAAAGACCGTCATTGCCGAACTGAATGCGGCAAGCGGCAAAGCGGTCGCCGACGAATTGCGTGCCGGAGGCGCCGACGTATTGTTCGTCGAGACGGATGTCACGGACACATCCGCGGTCGCGGACATGGTCGCCGGCACGATCACGGCCTATGGCGGCGTCGACATTCTGGTCAACAATGCCGGTGCCAACGTGTTCTACGAACCATTGCTGATGCCGGATGAGGAATGGGAGCGCTGCCTCAAGCTCGACCTCCAGGCCGCGTGGTTCTGCGCCAAGGCGGTTTTGCCGACGATGCTGGCGAAGGGCTCGGGGTCCATCGTCAACATAGCGAGTTGCCACGCCTTCCAGATCATTCCCCATACGTTCCCGTATCCGGTCGCCAAGCATGCACTTTTGGGCCTGACCCGTTCGCTGGCCATCGAATATGCCGCACGCGGTATCCGGGTGAACGCGATAGCACCCGGCTATATCGAGACGCCGATCGCGGAAGCCTACTGGAACACATTCCCGAACCCCGCCGAGGAGAAGCGGCGAGCCTACGACCTCCATCCGCCCAAGCGAATTGGCCGGCCGGACGAGGTTGCAATGACGGCGGTTTTCCTCGCTTCGGACGAAGCGCCGTTCATAAATGCCGAGACGATCACCATCGATGGTGGGCGCTCGGTTCTCTACCACGACTAGCAACCACCATTGAGCTCAGGGAGGATCTTCATGAAAACCACAACAAAGGCTTTGGCGACATTTGCGGTACTGGCTGCCGGACTGATGAGTGGCGCAGCAAGCGCAGACGACATCAAGATCGGCTACATCAACAAGATGGGAGACCACCCATGGTTCGTCGCCGAAGTCGGCGGCGCCAAGAAAGCGGCTGAGGCGGCAGGGGCCGCGTTCGTGTCGCAGGACGTTCAGTTCGACGCCAATTTGACGATCACGACCTTCGATACGATGGTCGGCGATGGCGTGAAAGGCATCGCCATCGTTGTCCCCGACAAGGCACTGGGACCGGTCATCGCGGAGAAAGCAAAGGCCGCAAAAATTCCCTTGGTGGCGGTGGACGACGATATCTACTACCAGGATGGCACCCAGGTCCCCTATGTCGGCATGAATGCTTACAATATCGGTGCGCGGGTGGGCGAAGAGCTTGCCAAGCTCTACAAGGCTGAAGGCTGGGCGGGCAAAGAGGTGCGCATCGCCTCGATCGAGGACCGCAAGGCCGATACCTGCATGCAGCGCAACAAGGGCGCGGAAGAAGCGTTCCTGAAGGCGGTGCCCGATTTCAAGCCGGGCAACATCGTTCGCGTCCCCTACGACAACACGATGGTCAACGCCATCGACGTGATGACCACCACACTGACGGCCAATCCCAGCGTCACGAACTGGATATTCTATTCATGCAACGATGACGGCGTGCTGGGTGGTGCGCGAGCACTGGAGAATGCTGGCTATTCCGCAGACCAGGGCATGGGGATCGGCATCGACGGGAGCCGCGCCTGCGATGCCTTCGGATCCGGAAAGCCCTCGGCGTTCCGTGGTACGATGTGGCTCAATTCGGAAAATCATGGCGCGCTGGCGGTGAAGATTCTCTTGGCCTCCATCAAGGACGGAACCAAGCTTCCCGTTCAATCCTTCACTGACCCGGAATACATCACCGCCGACAATTTTGCGTCGGACTACAAAGCCAAGCTCTGCCACTGAACCAGATATGCGTCATGCGCCGCAGTGCGCATGACGCTCTTTGGGCCGGCAGTTCGTCGACGGGCACACGGGATCGATCCTCGGGAGTGAGCTTTTGACGCAATCGGATTTCTTCTCGCTCGACAGGATATCGAAGCGCTTCGGCGTCGTGCAGGCGCTCGACAATGTCTCGATTGCCTTTCGGCCAGGAGAGGTGCTTGCCCTGGTTGGCGAGAATGGCGCCGGCAAGTCGACAATGATGCGAATTCTCGAGGGCGTGTTCGCACCGGACACCGGCACCGTGCTGCATGGCTCCACGCCGATCGTTTTCAGCGAACCGCGCGACAGCCACAGAGCCGGAATACGCGTCATCCATCAGGAGCCGGAGATCGTTCCGAACCTGACCGTGGCCGAGAACATTTTCGTCGGCGAACTGCCGCGGCTGGCAGGCGTCCTGCTCGACTGGCACAGGCTCGAGGACCAGACCGATAAGGTGCTTGCGACCTTCGGCATGCAGCAGGATATGCTGCCGCGTCAACTCTGCAGCACACTCGGTCCGGCACAGCGCCAGATGATCGAAATCATGCGCGCCATACGTGCCGGCGGCCGGCTGATCGCATTCGATGAGCCGAGCTCGTCACTGACCGACGACGAAGCGCGCCGTCTGTTTTCAGTAATTCGCCGGCTGCGCGGCGAGGGCACTTCGATCGTCTACATCTCTCACAGGCTGAACGAGGTCATCGACCTTGCGGATCGCATTGTCGTGTTGCGGGACGGCCGGCTGGTCGATGATTCCCCCGCTGCCGGTGCCAGCGAGCAGACCATAGCCAAGCTCATGGTGGGCCGCGACATAGCCGATCTGTTTACGCGCGAGACGTGGCAATCGGGGCAACCGTTGCTGGAGGTGGCGGGCCTGACCACCGATCACGTCACCGATGTGAGCCTCAAGGTCCGCCGTGGCGAGGTGCTCGGCATTGCCGGCCTTATGGGTGCGGGTCGATCCGAACTGGCAAAGGCGATTGTCGGCTATGATAGGCGCCTCGACGGAACCATAACGATGAATGGTGTGCCCGTTGGCCCCAACAGTCCGCATGCAGCGATCGTGGCGGGCATCGGCTTTGCCCCAGAAGACCGCAAGCACGAGGCGCTGCTGTTGTTCCGAAGCATTCTTGATAACGCCTCGCTTTGCGTGCCCGACAGAACGTCGACCTTCGGCTTCTTCAACCGGCGCAAGGCACTGGAGATCGTCTCACCGCTTGCAGCAAAGATGTCGATCAAGGCGCCTAACCTCGACGAACAGGTTTCGAAATTATCGGGTGGCAACCAACAGAAGGTCGTTCTCGCGCGCTGGCTTGCGCGGCAGCCGATGCTTCTCATCCTCGACGAGCCGACCCGCGGCATCGACATCGGCGCCAAGGCGGAAATCTATCGCCTGATCGACGAACTCGCCGCCAGCGGCATCGGCATAATCCTGATTTCCTCGGAAATGCCGGAACTGATCGGGCTGGCCGACAGGGTGCTTGTTATGGCTGGAGGCCGGATCACGGCCGAACTTTCCCGCCCTGACATCGACGAGGCCACGATCCTGAGACATGCCATGCCTCAATCTGCAGCATCGCTTGGAGGACAAATTCAGTGAACAGCCTTGAGCTCAGGACAGCAACAACGCAAACCGGCAAAAGGCGCGCTTCCTTGCGCATCGCAGAGCGCATCGGCATTCACAACATAAGCCTTCTTGTTGCTCTCGCCATTCTCGTGCTCATTTTCGGCACCCTGAGAGGCGACGTGTTCTTCTCCAGCCGAAACCTGCTGAACATCGGTCTAGGCATTACCATCCTGGGCGTTCTGGCGATGAGCCAGACCGTGGTTATTGTCGCCGGAGGGCTCGATATTGCCGTCGGCGCAATTGTCGGTCTGACCACAGTATCGACGGCAATGGCCATCCAGGCCACCGGATCACCCGCCGCGGGCATTCTTGCCGGCCTGGTCCTGGGCGGTCTTGCCGGCCTCGTGAACGGCATCATCATCACCTATGGGCGGGTCAACGCTGTCATCGCGACTCTCGGTACGATGGCGATCTTCCGCGGCATCGCGTTCATCATGTCCGACGGGCAATCGATCGCGATTTTCAGCGAGACTTTCCGCTTCATCGGGATCGGACGAATCCTCGGCCTGCCTCTGCTGATCTGGATTCTCTTGCTGACCGCGATCGTGTTCCATCTCTTCCTTGCCCGCTCGATCGTTGGCCGCAACATCTATGCCCTGGGCGGCAATCCCGTTGTCGCACGCTTCTCCGGCATCGACATCAACCGCTACCGCGTCGGCATCTATATCATGAGTGGAGTGGCGGCCGGATTGGCCGGGATTCTGTTGGCTGCCCGTACCGGCTCCGGGCAGCCCGTATCCGGATCCCAAGGCCTGGAACTCGAGGCCATCACAGCGGCCGTTCTTGGTGGCTGCGCCTTGCAGGGCGGCAAGGGCACGATCGTCGGCGCACTGCTGGGCGTCGCCATCATTGGCGTCCTCAACAACGGAATGATACTGACGTCCGTGCCAACCTTCTATCAGTTGCTTGCCAAGGGCTCGCTGCTGATACTTGCTGTGGTAATTGCCGAGTACCACTTGAACAGGACATGACGATGGACGCGGCGATCGCTTCGACTGGCCAAGGCAAGCAGGACATTCCTGCCGCAGATGGCACCACGTCATCGCTCAAGGATCGCATCGCACGCGATCTCGGACAGCGCATCCTCGCCGGCTCCTACGCCCAGCACTCCGTCCTGCCGACGGAAGCCGAGCTTTGCGTTATCTACGGGGCCAGCCGCACCGCGCTTCGCGATGCTCTTCTGACGCTTTCGGCGAAAGGATTGATCGAGGCGCGCAAGCGGGCCGGGACGCGTGTGCGCGTGTCGAGCGAATGGAACAGGCTGGATGCACAGGTTCTGGAATGGATGCGCGATATCGAGCCCGATCTCGATTTCGTCCGCGGATTGATCGAGGCGCGGCTGGTCATTGAACCCG
Organism: Mesorhizobium sp. M1182; assembly: GCF_040318335.1. Taxonomy (NCBI): domain Bacteria; kingdom Pseudomonadati; phylum Pseudomonadota; class Alphaproteobacteria; order Hyphomicrobiales; family Phyllobacteriaceae; genus Mesorhizobium; species Mesorhizobium sp. M1182. The sequence goes on along the minus strand of NZ_JAMYMD010000001.1, from coordinate 118,340 downwards.
CTGCCGCCCAACTTGCGGCCAAGATGGCGACGTCAGGCGATCTCGCGGTCATCGAAGCGGCCTATGAAGCCATGCGCATTGCTCCGCAGGATGATCTCGCTGCGTGTCTCGATGCCGACGTCAGGTTTCATACGGCCATCCTGCGTGCCAGCCGCAACCCGGTGTTCGCCAATCTCGGCAATATGCTTGCGGCCGCCCTCAGCTTCTCCTTCCGCTTGACCACATCGGCCACCGCTAATTACCAGCAGACGCTGAGCGCGCATGGCGACGTGCTGGAGGCAATCAGGATGCGGAGGGCCGACGATGCACACGATCAGATGAAGGCGCTCATCGGGATCGCGTCGAACGACCTTCTTGCAGTGGCTCGCAAAGGCCGCCATCAACAGCCGATCGCCGCTGCCAAGGCCAATACCGTCTGAAGCGGATGGTCGGGACGATCAAGATCAGAAGCGGAGACCTGTCTGCTGAAATCGTCCCATCGCTTGGGGCAGGTCTTGCGAGACTGGACCATGGACGCGTGCCGCTCTTCAGGCCTTGGCCGAACGGCGGGAGCAGCAACCCGTTCGACCTTGCCTGCAACCTGCTTTTGCCATGGTCAAATCGCATCTCGGGCGGCGGGTTCACATTCGACTCCAAATTCCACGAACTGCCTGCCAATGTTGCACGCGAGCCATTTCCCATTCACGGCAATGGATTTTCGAGCGAGTGGGACGTCGACAGCGTAACGCAGGACAACGCAAAGCTGTCGCTCATCAGCAACGGGCCTGGCCCATACCGATATCGCGCCGAGGTGAGCTACGCGCTGGCCGGACAGGGGCTCGAGCTGAAACTTCGCATCGTCAATCGGGCATCGATCAGATTGCCGTTCGGGCTTGGCATCCATCCATGGTTCCCGAGAACAGCGTTGACCACGCTTCACGCCGCGGCATCACAGGTTTGCCTCGAACGGCCCAACCACCTCCCTGAACGGTTTGTGGATATCAAAACCCATCCCGATTGGAATTTCGGCGCCCCGGCCGCCTTGCCGAGCGGATGGATAAACAATGTGTTCGCTGGCTGGGATGGTGTCGCCTCCATATCTTGGCCAGAGCACAGTTGCAGCCTGCGGATTGAAGCTTCATCGCCCTTGAATTTGTACCTGGTCTATTCGCCATCGGACGAGAGCGACTTCTTCTGTTTTGAACCGGTCAGTCATGTTGTCGATGCTCATAATCGGGGTTCGATCGACAAATGGAATGGACTGTCGGTGCTTGGGCCCGGCGAGAGCCTGGCAGCACGTTGCAGCTTTGCCGTCAGTTAGGCGGACCTCTGCGGCGCCCTCGAATTGGCGGATGTCGGCCTGCATGTCCGGTGACAACGAAGCCGTCTTTTCGTCCAAACGGAGCTTGGGAAGAGGGAACTCCGGCGACCGGGAACCCGCGAGCCAGTTCGACGTTTGCCGGATGTCGCTGCGCAGCTCGTCTGCTTGACGGCCCACCAAATGTGCCTGGCAGGATTGGATCAATGACGGATGTTGAACCAAAAGAATTCGTGCTCGCGGGCATCGTCATGAAGCGACTGGTCTCCGGCGAACAGACGGGAGGCTTGTTGAGTCTGTTCGAAAACAGAAGCGACGGGCACACCAAAACGCCAATCCATGTTCATGCGAATGACGACGAGACGGTCTACGTCATCGAAGGGCACTTGACCGCAATTGTGGACGGTGTGGTCCGAACGCTCTCGCCCGGCGAGAGCATGTTTTTGAAGCGGGGCATCCCGCACCAGCTTATGAATCCCGGCAACCAGCTCGTTCGCTATATCCTGATAGACACGCCAAGTGTGTTCGAGCAGTTTCTTGCCGAAGGTGGCCATGAACGCAGCAAGGGAGAGGTGGTCGGGCCGCCGACGCCTGCCGATATCGAGCGGCTCAAAGTAGCCGCGCCGAAGTTTGGGATTACGCTCCTGCAGGACTGGCCGGCAAGAGAGTAGATGGCTTCGTGATGGCGGCTTGGATCGCCGCTAAAGCCGGCCCTTGCCCGAAGAACCGGTATTGGCTAGCCGTCGGCAATCCAATCCGAGAGGCTTCGCGAAAAACTTCGCGGCACGATGAGTTCGCACGCGGTCTCGCCGGTGCGCAGGAAGAGCACGGGCACGTGATGGAAGGATGTTTGCACGGCGCGGCCCGGAGCGGCGGTCGGCGCGTGCCAGTTGACGGCAATGCAGCCGGACAGAAGCCTTGCGATACCAGGGCCGGCCATTTTCAAACGAACACGACCTTCCCCAAGGGGCACGGAACAGCCGAGATCGGGGTCGACGACAAGGGCTGGCGCTTCTGTGCCTTCGTCGAGAGCCAGCCAAAGGCGGCGAGGTGCAACGCGGATGGTCAAAAGGCCCTTGTGGCGAACCGTCTCTCCCACCGAAGCGGGAAGTTTCGTGTTGAGCGACGCCGAGACGCTCTTTTCGAATTGTCTCAGTGTCGCGTCCCAGCCCTCGATCTGGATAAGCGGACAATCCGCCACGGACAGACTGAAATCCCGAGAAGAGGTCAAGCTAGCCATGCAGCCGTTCTCCCTGCGGATCGATGAATACCGGCGAGACAACGCGGGCGCGAACCGTTTCGGCCTTCATCGGATAGACCGCCACGACCTCGCTTCCTTCTGCCGCGACATCACCGGCAAGCAGGGCCAATCCGACATAGCGGTCGAGTTCTGGGCTAAAGGTGATCGAGGTCACCCGGCCGCGGCCATGGCCCTCGATCTTGTCGTCGGGCAGGAACAGGATCGCCCCGCCGCGGAGGCGCTTGCCGTCTTCGGCGCATTCCAGTCCGACCAGCCGCTGGCGCTCAGGCGCCTGATAGGCCTGGCGGCGGCGCAGTACATCGCCGACGAAGCCGCTGCGCTTGCCGGCCATGCGGCCGAGGCCGAGATCGTCGAGCGTCGTGCGCCCATCGATCTCCGGTCCGGCGACATGGCCCTTTTCGACCCGCAGCGCGCCGAGCGCCTCGACACCGTAAGGCTTCAGGTCGAAGGGTCTGCCGGCTTCGAGCAAGCGGCTCCAGAGCTGTTCACCGGCAGTGGCGCCGACATAGACTTCGTAAGCGCGCTCGCCGGAATAACTGAGGCGCAGGATGCGGAGCCCACGGACCTGCCACTCGCTTTCGAGTAGCCCCATATGCGGAAGCGCCGCGTCGGAAACGTCGAGACCAGGAAAAGCAACACCGAGGATTGCGCGGCTGTTGGGCCCGGCAACCGACATCGCCGCCCATTCATCGCTGACCGAGGTAACGGCCACGCGCAAGTCCGGCCAGGCCGTGTCGAGCAGGAATTCGAGACGCGACAGCACATCGGCGGCCTTGGCGGTCGACGTGGTCATGAAGAACCGGTTTTCCGCTAGCCGCGTCGTGGTGCCGTCGTCGAAGACGATGCCGTCGTCGCGCAGCATGACGCCGTAGCGGGCGCGGCCTATCGCCAGTTTGGCAAAGCCGTTGGCATAGACGCGGTCGAGGAAGATTGCCGCATCCGGGCCCTGGACATCGATCTTGCCGAGCGTGGAGATGTCCATCAGCCCCGCGGCCTGACGCACGGTACGCATTTCGGCAACATAGGCCTCGTTCACGTCGCGGCCCGACTGCCGGTAGAAATAGGGCCGCATCCAGAGCCCGACCTCGAGCATCTCGGCGCCATTCGCCATGTGCCAGTCGTGCATCGGCGTGCGGCGGATCGGCTTGAAATGATGGCCGACGGCGCGTCCGGCAAGCGCGCCGATCGCCACCGGCGTATAGGGCGGGCGGAAGGTCGTGGTGCCGGTCTCGGGAATCGTTGCGCCGCGCAGCGCTGCCATGGCGGCAAGTGCGGGAAAATTGCTGGTCTTGCCCTGATCGGTGCCCATGCCGAGCGTGGTGTAGCGCTTCAGATGCTCGACCGATTCATAGCCCTCACGATGGGCGAGCTCGATATCCCCGGTCGTCACGTCCATCTGGAAATCGACGAAGGCCTTTCCGCGTCCAGCGGGCAGGGCTTCGCGAAGCACGGTCGAGGCGGTCTCATCGAGATCGAGTTTCGATGGAGCGGGCACCGGCGCCGACTTGCCGCAGGAGGCTGCCGCTTCGATGCCGGCCCGATGGCCGTGCTCGACGGCAGCGGCGGTCGCATAAGCTCCTATCATTGCGCCGGCGCCGAACTGGCTGGCTGAAAAGACGCCCGGCACGAAGCCGTCAATGTCGTCGCGATAGACAGGTTTGACACCGAGGTGGGAGGTGAGATGCACGGTTGGCGACCAGCCGCCGGAGATGCAGACCAGGTCGCAGGCGGCCGAGGATTGTCCCTCCGGTCCATTGAGCGTTACGCGCCTGACGGTATGGCGGCCGTGCAGGTCGACGATGCGCGTTGCGGCCCGCACCACCACGCCGAGCCGTGCGGCTTCCGCGGCAAGTGCTGCGGGCGGGACGGCGCGCAGATCAGCAACCGTCACCTCCGCGCCGGCTGCGGCATAGTCGAAGGCGGTGCGCCAGGCACCGTCATTGCTAGTGGCGACGACGATTTTCCTGCCCGGCAGGACGGCGAAACGGTTGAGATAGGTCCGGGCGGCCGAGGCAAGCATCACGCCGGGCCGGTCATTGTTCGAGAACACGATCGGCCGCTCGATGGCGCCGGTGGCGAAAACAATCGAGCGGGCGCGCAGCATAGTGACCGTTTGCCGGGCCTCGCCGGCCGGCTTCGGATCGGTCGGATCGCGCTGTTCGACCAGTCCAAGGACATTGCCGTCATAGCTGCCGAAAGCCGTCGTCCGCTTCATCAGCGTGATGGTTTCGAAGCCCTCCAACTCGGCCGCGGCCTGCCTCAGCCATGCGGCCGCTGCGCTGTCGGACGGTTCCGCCAGAAGCTGGCCGCCAAGCAGGAAATCCTGCTCGATCAGCGCGACCCGCGCGCCGGCCGCGGCGGCCGCCCGCGCCGCCGACAATCCCGCCGGGCCGCCGCCGACGATAGCGACATCGGCGAAGGCATGATGAACCTCGTAGCGGTCGGGATCGGGGCCGGTGGCGGCTCTGCCCAGGCCGGCCGCCTTGCGGATGAAATGTTCGTAAAACATCCAGGCGCGGCGCGTCGGGCCCATGAAGGTCTTGTAGTAGAAGCCGGCGGACAGAAACGGCGCGAAAAGGCCGTTGACGCTTTGCACGTCGAAGGCAAGCGACGGCCAGCGGTTCTGGCTCTCCACGACCATGCCGTCGGCGAGTTCCAGCGTCGCCGCCGGCAGGTTCGGCTCGCGCCTGCCGGCGCTCCCGAGCGTAACCAGCGCATTCGGCTCTTCGGGCCCGGCGGAAAAAATGCCGCGCGGGCGATGATATTTGAAGCTGCGACCGACCAGGGTGACGCCATTGGCGAGCAGCGCGGAGGCGAGCGTGTCGCCGCGATACCCAATCAGCTTGCGGCCATCGAAGGTGAAATCTACCGGCACCTCGCGACTGATGCGGCCACCCGCTGGCAGGCGTTTGCGGTTCGAACTCATGCCGGTTGTTTCCTGACAGTCGATTTCCTGGCGAAGTCGACGGATGCGATCGCGTGGTTGCGGGTGTCGCGTTCGACCACCAGCCATTGCCGGCAGCCGGTCACGTGCTGCCAGAATTCACGGTGCGGGCCGGCCGGGTTTGTCCTGATATAGACGTAGCGGTACCAGGCCTCCGGATCGGCATCGTCATGGGTTGGACGCGTGACCGAGGCATCGCCGCCATAGCGGAACTCGTCATGGTCGCGCGGGCCGCAGCAGGGGCATTCGATGCGCAGCATTTTGTCCCGCCTCCTATTGCAGCCAGGCGGAAGGGCCGACACCGGCCTCATCGAGCGTGTGGCCGGTGCGGAAACGATCGAGTCCGTAGGCCGCGATCAGGGGATGCGGCTTGCCGGTGGCGATCGTGTGGGCGAAGCACCAGCCGGAAGCCGGCGTCGCCTTGAAGCCGCCATAGCACCAGCCGCCATTGAGATAGAGGCCGTCGATCGGCGTCGGGCAGATGATCGGGCTGGCATCGGGAGTCATGTCCATGACGCCGCCCCAGTGGCGCAGCAGACGGACGCGTGAAATGCACGGCATCAAAGCAATCGCCGCCTCCGCCACCTCGCGCACGACGCCGAGATTGCCGCGCTGGGCGTATGAATTGTAGCCGTCGAGATTGCCGCCGAAGACCAGTCCGCCCTTGTCGGACTGGCTGACGTAGAAATGGTCGGCGCCGTAAGCGACGACGTGATCTACCAGCGGCTTCAGCGGCTCGGTGACAAAGGCTTGCAGGACGTGGCTTTCGATCGGCAGGTCAAGGCCGGCCTTGGCACCGAGCACGGATGTATGACCGGCAACAGCGAGGCCGACCTTGCCGGCGCCGATCCGGCCTTTCGTCGTTTCGACGCCGACGATACTGTCGCGGTCGCGGAGGAAGCCTGTCACTTCGCAGTTCTGGATTATGTCGACGCCATGGCTGTCGGCGGCGCGCGCATAGCCCCAGGCGACGGCGTCGTGGCGCGCCGTGCCCGCCCGGCCCTGGAAGATGGCACCATGGATCGGAAAGCGGGCGGTGTCGGAAAAATCGAGATAGGGCACGAGACGGCGCACCTCGTCGCGGTCGAGGATATCGGCATCAATGCCATTCAGCCGCATGACATTGGCGCGGTGGCTGAAGCCGTCGAGCTGATCGGCCGAATGCGCCGTGACGAGCTGGCCGCGCTGCGAGAACATGACGTTGAAGTTCAGCGCGCGCGACATGCCCTCCCAGAGCTTCATCGAGAATTCGTAGAACTGGGTGTTGCCGTCGAGCAGGTAGTTGGAGCGGATGACGGTGGTGTTGCGGCCGACATTGCCGCCGCCGACATAGCCCTTTTCGAGTACGGCGACGTTACGGATGCCGTGGTTCTCGGCGAGGTAAAAGGCGGTGGCGAGGCCGTGTCCGCCGCCGCCGATGACGATCACATCATAGGACGGTTTTGGCTCCGCCGCACGCCAGGCGCGCTGCCAATTCTTCTGGCCGGCGAGCGCGTTGCGGAAAATCGAGAGTGCCGAGTAGCGCGCCATGCGTGCGGGCCTATCGAACGATCGGGCCGGCCGGCGTGCGGGTGAGCACTTCGGCGCCCGCGTCGGTCAAAAGCACCGTGTTGGAGACGAAGTCATTGCCGTGACCCGTTCCCATCAGCCATGACAGGATGTGGAAGCTCATCCCCGTTTCGATCTCGAGGTCGGAATCGTGTCGCAAGCCGGTCACCGAATTGCCGCCGGTCCATGACGGCGGCTGGCCGGCGCCGACAAGGTAGCCGCAGTGATGGCGGCGATAGTGGGAAAGGCCGGCCTCGTCGGCGACGGCCTGCCAGGCGGCGTAAACATCACGCGCCTTGGCGCCCGGGCGCAGCGCCTCGACGACCGCGTTGAAGGCCTTGGCGGTCACCTCCGCCATTGCGGCGTCTTCATCGCTGATGTGGCCGATGCGAACGAGCCGGCCGAGCGGGGCATGGTAGCGCGAGATGCACCCGGACAGTTCGACAAAGACCGGCTCGCCCTTGCGGTAGATTCCGTCGCCCCAGGTCGTGTGCTCTTCACCCAGGCGCGCGGCCGGGCGGATGAACGGTCCGAAGCCCGGCGCATGACCGCCGGCGCGGATCATTGCCGAAACACATTGGGCGGCGACCTCCTGTTCGGAAGCGCCATCGGAGATCGCGGCGATCGCGGCACCGGCGGCGGCGTCCGTCACCTTTGCGGCACGCCGCATCAGCGCCTGTTCTTCGGCGCTCTTCACCCGCCGCATCTCGTCGATCAGACCGGAGACATCGCTCCACGTTGCATCGGCTTGCGTCTGGAGCGCCACGGCAAGTCCATGGCTAAGGCCGGCCGTCCAGTATTCGAGGCCGATCCGCTTGCCCGACAGGCCGAGCTCCGCAAGCACCCGCGCGGCAAGGTCGGCCGCCGTTTCGCTGTCGGAGTGGCCGCGGAATTCCGCTGCCTTCACCTGCTTCTCGATCGTCACCTTCTCCATCGAGCGGGTGACCAGGACGGGGTTTCCCTGGAGTGGAACGATCAGCAGGTGAGGGGCAAAATACCCCCAGTGATCAAGCCCGGTGAGATAGAAGACGTTCTCCGGCGAGGCAAACACCGCCGCGTCGAGCTCCCGCTCGATCAGTGCAGTACGGACCTTTGCCAGGCGGCCGGCGATTTCGGCTTCGGAAAACGGATTGCGGTCCATCGGGCGTCCTCGTGCTTGTTGCCGGCTTGCTGGCGGGCATGGTCTTTTCGGCAGCCGGTTTCCCGGCCGCCATGTCAGTCGATGACGATGAGGTCGCGCGCCACGTCGCAGAGGCGTTCGCCGCCGCGTTCCGTGACGACGAACGACTCCGAGATGGCGATGCCGAAATCGTCGAGCCAGACGCCGGCCATGAAATGGAAGCACATCCCGGACTGCATCTCGGTAGTATCGCCGGGACGAAGGCTTGCGGTGCGTTCACCCCAATCGGGCGGGTATGCGAGCCCGACCGGATAGCCGACCCGGCTTTCCTTCTTCAGCCCGTTCCGTCGCAGGACTGCCTGCCAGGCGGCTTCCACCTGTTCGGCGGTGTAGCCGGGGCGCGCCTTCTCGAGGCCGGCGTCGACACCCTCGACGATTGCCTTGGCCATGTCGAGGATGGCTAGCGGCGGCTTGCCGAAATGTATGGTCCGCGTCAGCGCCGCGTGATAGCGGCGCCTCACGCCGGCAATCTCCAGAATGGCGGGGCCGCTGTCCGGCAGCGGCGCGTCGGACCACGTCAGATGCGGCGTGCTGGTGCCCTCGCCGACGGGCATCAGCGGACAGATCGCGGCATAGTCGCCGCCCGCTCCGGGCACCCCCATGATCTGCGCGTGATAGATTTCCGCAATGACATGGTTCTGAGGCACACCGGGCCGCATTTTCCCGATGGCGCGGTTCATGGCATGCGTGCAGATCGCACCCGCCTCGCGGATCAGCACCAGCTCGGCTTCGGATTTGACCAGCCGCGCCCAGTTAACGAGATCGTGGTTGTTGGCGAAATGCGCGTCGGGCAGCCCCTCGACAAGGTGGGCGTGGCAGCGCGCAGTGTAATAATGCGCGTCCATCTCGACGCCGATACGGGCCTTTCCCCAGCCGCGCGACCGGATCAGTTGGGCGAGTTCGTCATAAGGGTGTTCGACGGGCTGCTGCACCAGCCGTTCCGAGAACGGCACGATGTTTGTCTCGGGCAGGCCGGTGGTCAGGCGTGCGCTCTTGGCATCCTGCGCCCTGCCGAACCAGATCGGCCGGTCCTCCTCCAGATGGACGAGCACGCACTGCGGAACGTAGAACGACCATCCGTCATAGCCGGTCAGCCAGCACATGTTGGCTGGATCCTGACAGACGATGAGATCGAAGCCGGCTTGTTGCATGCGTGTCTTCACGCCGGCGAGGCGCTGCCCATACTCCGCTTGCGTGAATGTCCCGAAGCCCTTCGCGGTCGCCACCGAAATCCTGCCTTCCAGTACGCCGCTTGCCCTTTGATAAAATATGGGCAAGCAGGCCCAAATTGTGCACAACTCGACGTCAATTTGTTGGCTAACTACGAATTATCGCCGAATTTCCATGGTTTCTATATCTCTGCTTGCGAAATGTCTAGGGCAGTTGTATACGTCTGATCAAGCAGGCGCCGACCTCGAAGAAGGCCGCGCCCTGGGAACCATCCACAGTTGTCCAATGGGAGAAAAGCATGTTCAATTCATCGATATCGCGCCGCATGGTCGTGAAAGCGGCTGCCTGCATCGCGCTCGCCGCGACGTCATTGACCTCGCTGTCCGCTCACGCGGAAACCACCCTCGAACGGGCCAAGAAGGACGGCTACATCCGCGTCGGTTTCGCCAACGAGGCGCCGTTCGGTTACGCCACGCCAGACGGCAAGCTGACCGGCGAGGCGCCGGAAGTCGCCAAGGCGGTGCTCGCCAAGATGGGCATACCGCAGGTCGACGGTGTTTTGACCGAATTCGGCTCGCTCATTCCAGGTCTCAAGGCCGGCCGCTTCGATATCATCGCCGCCGGCATGTTCATCACCCCGAAGCGCTGCGCCGAGATCAACTACTCCGAGCCGTCCTACGGCATCGGCGAGGCTATGCTGGTGGCAAAAGGCAATCCGAAAGGCATCAAGGATTTTTCCAGCATCAAGGACAATCCGGATCTCAAGCTTGCCGTGATGGCCGGCGCCGTCGAAGGCGGCTTCGCCAAGGAAGCGGGCGTTGCCGATGGGCAGATCGTCTCCTTGCCCGACCAGTCCAGCCTGGTCGCCGCCGTCCAGTCGGGCCGCGCCGATGCTGCCGCGCTTACCGCCCTTTCGATCGCCGACATGGCCAAGAAGGCCGACGGTGTCGAATCGACCAAGCCCTTCGGCGAGGTCGCCGGCAAGTCGGTGAAAGGCCATGGCGGCTTCGGCTTCCGCAAGGAAGACACCGACCTGCAGCAGGCTTTCAACGCCGAGCTGAAGAAGTTCATCGGTTCGCCGGAGCATATCGCGCTGGTCGAGCCACTCGGCTTCGGCAAGGATTATCTGCCCAACAAGACCACCGCAGAGCTCTGCGCTGGCAAATAGGTTCCCAACTGCTGGCGGCGCGAAAGCGCCGCCCTTTTTTCCCGGGGGAATCGCATGGGAATCCGTACGCTCATTGCCATGCTGGTCATCGCGCTAGTCGTGATCGGCGCGTTGGCAACACAGGAAAGCTATAGAGTGTTCATGCCGGGGCTGCTGCAAGGCGCGGTCCTGACGGTCGAGATCGCCGTCCTCGGCAGCCTGCTGGCAATTATCATGGGCGTGCTTGCGGCACTTGCAAGGATGTATGGCCCGACGCCGCTCAGATGGCTGGCCACGGTTTACGTCGAGATCTTCCGCGGAACGTCGGCACTGGTGCAATTGTTCTGGCTGTTTTTCGTGCTCCCGCAATTCGGCGTCACGATCAACGCATTCGTTGTGGCGGTGCTGGCGCTCGGCCTCAATGTCGGCGCTTACGGATCGGAGTGCGTGCGCGGCGCGATCCAGTCCGTCGCCCGCGGCCAGTGGGAAGCGTGTACTGCATTGAACATGAGCCGCCCGCAGATGCTGCGCCGGATCATCCTGCCGCAGGCCTTTGTCGCGATGATCCCGCCCTGGGGCAATCTGTTCATCGAGCTTCTGAAATCGACGGCGCTGGTCTCGCTGATCACGCTTTCGGATCTCGCCTTCAAGGCGCAGCAAATGAACCAGAACACGTTCAAGACCATTCCGATCTTCACCCTCGTTCTTTTGATGTACCTGGCAATGTCGCTGGTTGTGACCATCGGCATGCGGCTTCTTGAAAGGCGAGCGTCGCTCGGACTGGCGCGGGGGAAGGCGGCATGATCTGGGATTGGGGATTTGCCCTGGAAATCCTGCCGGTGCTTGCCCGCGCCGCCGTCATTTCCATCGAAGCGACGCTGATCGGCTTTGCGCTTGCCGCCTCGCTCGGCCTGGTGCTGGCCGTTGTCCGCATCGCCGTGCCATGGACCAGCTGGACGATTTCGGTGCTGGTCGAGCTGATCCGCTCGACCCCGCTGCTCATCCAGATATTCTTTCTCTATTTCGTCTTTCCGAAATTCGGTGTCGTGCTCGACGCTTTCACCGCCGGGGTGCTGGCCATCGGCATCCACTACGCCGCCTATTGCTCCGAGGTCTATCGCGCCGGTTTCGACAACATCCATCGCGGCCAGTGGGAAGCTTCGATCGCGCTCAATCTCTCGTCCTGGACGACGTTCCGCGACATCATCATTCCGCAGGCGATCCCGCCGATCGTTCCGGCGCTCGGCAATTATCTGGTGGCCTTGTTCAAGGAAACGCCGTTGCTTTCCGCAATCGCCGTGATGGAACTGATGCAGACCGCCAAGATCATCGGCTCCGAAACGTTCCGCTACACCGAGCCGATCACGCTGGTCGGCCTGTTTTTCCTTGCCATGAGCCTGGTTTCGGCGGCGCTCATCCGCTCCCTCGAAGGGCTGCTCAACCGGAGGACCACCCGATGACTGAACAACCGATGGTCCGCTTCGACAATGTATCGAAACGCTACGGCACGTTAACCGTTCTCGACGGGCTCAATCTCGAAATAGCGCGCGGCGAAAAAGTCTCCGTCATCGGTCCGTCGGGTTCGGGCAAGACGACGGTGCTGCGCATGCTGATGACGCTGGAGACGATCAATGACGGCGTCATCTGGGTCGAAGGCGAGCCGCTGACCCATATGGAGAGGAACGGCAAGCTTGTTCCCGCCGATCTCGCCCACATCCGCAAGATCCGCGCCAAAATCGGCATGGTGTTCCAGTCGTTCAACCTGTTTCCGCATATGACAGCGATGCAGAACTGCATCGAGGCGCCGATAACGGTGCTCGGAATGAAGCGGGCGGACGCCGAGGCAAGAGCGGCCGAACTGCTGGAGCTGGTCGGTCTGGCCCAGAAGAAGGACCACTATCCGTCACAGCTTTCTGGCGGCCAGCAGCAGCGCGTCGCCATCGCCAGGGCGCTGGCAATGCGGCCCAAGATCATGCTGTTCGACGAGGTGACGTCGGCGCTCGACCCGGAGCTTGTCGGCGAAGTGCTGCAGGTGATAAGGCAAATCGGGCGCGAGCATGATCTCACCATGCTGATGGTCACCCATCAGATGGGCTTCGCCAAGGAGTTTTCCGACCGCGTTTGTTTCTTCTATCAAGGCAAGATCTGCGAGCAGGGGCCGCCAAGCGAACTGTTTGGTGCTCCCAAGAACGAGCGGACACGGCAATTCCTGCATGCTGTCCTGGAGGCTGGGTGACGATCGAGACAGAGGCCAAGCCGCCCACGACGGTGACCGCCGCGCCGCCGCGCCCGCTCTCCGCGCGGGAGCGGTTCGAGCGCATCTACCGGATATTGCGCGACCGCATCTGCCTGCTCGATTATGCGCCGGGAAGCCACCTGTCCGAGGAAGAACTTGCCCAGGAATTCCAGATCAGCCGCACGCCGGTCCGGCGCGTGCTGGCGCGCCTTGAATCCGAGGGTCTGGTTCAATCCGTCCACGGCGTCGGCACGATCGTCACCGACGTCGACATCGAGGAATTGCAGCAGGTCTATCATTTGCGCCTGGAGCTGGCGCTCCTCGTCGGCAAGCTTTCGCCGATTCCGCGCACGGCGGACGATCTTGACCGGATACGGGCGCTCATCGCGCGCTGCGATGCCGATATACTCAATCCCGACCAGCGCGCTTTCCTGCGCCTCAACATGGATTTTTTCTACGAGCTCACGGCGATGACCGGCAACCAGCCACTGCGCGAGATCAGCGAGCGCCTGTATTTTCAGGTCGCGCGCGTCGTCCTGAAGCTGATGCCGCAATTGGGCCTCGTCGAGGAATTCACCGCATTCCGCCGCGAAATGGAAGAGGTCCTTGCCGCGGCCGAAATCGGCGACTGGGAGTCCATCGGGCACATAAGGCGGGCGCATATCTCAATGAGCTTCCGCCGCATGATGCGCCATGCAGGCGAGGCGAATCTGGATAGAGCTACATAATCAGCCCCGTAAGATTATGCTGGTGGACTGCCGTCGAACTGGCTTCGTTTGCCAGGGAAAGCAGGCCGCCCGCCCCGATGCCGATAGAATTTGCCAGCACCGGGAATGACCGGAACGGCCCGATCCTACAGGGCCATACCTGCCCTCAGAGAGCGTCCTCATTCGGTATGTTGGCGGGGTTCCAGACGACCTCCCACAGGTGTCCGTTCGGATCGCGGAAGTATCCGGCATATCCGCCAAAGAACGTGTCCCGGGCAGGCTTGATGATCTCGGCTCCGGCGCGAGCGGCCTCATCCATCACTTGATCGACTTCTTCGCGGCGCACAACGTTGTGTCCGACTGTGAACGAGGTCGAGCTGATCGGCGCCTTGGGCAGGCCAGTGTCGTAGGCGAGGTCGTCCTGCGCCCAGATCGCGAGCTTCAACCCGCCGGACAGCGTGAAGAACGCGACGGCGCCATGCTCGAACTCGCGGCCGATGATCCCTTCCGTCGGCAAGCCGAGACCGTCGCGGTAGAACGCCAGAGAACTCTCGAGGTTGGCGACAGCGATAGTCAAAACCGAAATGCGCGGTTTCATGGCGATCTCCTCTGGTTGTCGGAGACACCAGGATAAAGTCGGGCGACAGTGACGAATTGAACAAAACGGCCAATGAAGAGCGCGACGTGGTTTCACCCGTTCTGCAGCAGGTGATGAATCTGTCGCGGGGTGCTTCCCGTCAGGCGTCGGCTCTCGCGGACAAGATGCGCCTGATCGGAATAGCCCGCCTCGGCTGCCAGGATGGCCGTGGCGCTGTTTGATTGGCTCGAAAGCCGCAGAAAGCGCTGGTAGCGGAGGATACGGTCAAGCGTCTTGGGGCCATAGCCGAAGCTCTCGTCGAAGCGCCGGCGCAACGTCCTTTCGCTCATCTCGAGTGCGCGCATCAACCAAGGGACGAGCGGCGCGTCGGGTGGCGGCCCGCGCTCGATCAGGCGATATGCCGCCTGCATGGGAACGTCTGGCGCGCGGGAGGCCGCCTCCTCGGCGACGACCTGTTCGAGCGAACAGGCCAGATCCTCGAGATTGTCGCCTGCGCGCACGCGGCTGGCGAGGCGCCGGGCTCGCGCGCCCCATAAATCGTCGAGCAACAGCCTCTGGCCGACAAGCTCGATTTGTGGCACGCCGAGCCATGCCGCCGCCGTGGCAGGATGAAAGCGCAAGCCGATCACGATCTCGCCTGCCGCCAGGACCTCGGTCTGCGGCTCCTTGTCGGGGCCGGCAATTCGGAAGCTGCCTCCGATCCATTGCAGGTCGATCGTTGCATCGGGCATGACGACGATTGGCGGTGCGCCCGCCGGGTCCATTCGATGCGCCCACACCGAAGCAAAGCTCCCGTGAAGCCGCGCCGACGCTGGACGTTGCTGAAATGAACCCGTTGCCTGCGCTGGGACGGGATCGCTCATCTCGCTCCTCTTCGGATTACCGGCGGTGAACCGACGCAGTGGCTGCGCCCGCCGTCGCTCGAGACAACAATCTGCACGACCGACAACGTCTGCCAATCGAAAACGGTTGCAAGAATCGGTTGTTTCTTCCGGCCGGAAGGAAGAGGGTAGGTGAATAATCATGTCAGATGCATCGCCTCGGCGGCGCCGTGTGAAGCCATACGTCGATGGCCGTTTTGTTCAATCCGGCAGGCGAGATGCGTGCTTATCTTTCGCCGTCGTACACCACACGAGAGGTATGCATCATGAGCAACAACAACGATCAACGGATCGACTACGTCGAATTCAACGTGAAAGACATTCAGCGGTCACGCGACTTCTACGGAAAGGCCTTCGGCTGGACCTTCACTGACTACGGCACGCAATATTGCGAGTTCAACGACGGGCGCTTGTCAGGTGGCTTCGCCGCTGGCCCAGCGAGGTCCGGAGGAGGCCCGCTCGTCATTCTCTATGCCGATGATTTGCCGGCAACGGTCAAGCGGGTCGAGGAAGCGGGAGGCACGATCGTCAGGCCGATTTATGGGTTCCCCGGCGGCCGGCGCTTTCATTTCGCGGATCCGGATGGTTACGAGCTAGCGGTTTACACCGAGGACGGCAGCAAGGAATGATCGCGTTCCTCCACCACCTTGGATTGGTTTTGCTCGGCGGCGTCTTTATCTGGGCGGGCGCCGAGCATTTCCTCAGGTTCCGGGCAGTTACAGCGTCCCTGGCCGAGCGGGGCTTTCCTGCTCCCAGGCCTCTTCTCGCGGCCGGATCGGTGCTGGAGATCGCAGGCGGCTTTTGCCTAGCAGCGGGCCTTGGTGGACCCTTTCCCGCCGCGACCTTGGCCGTATTCACCATTGCGGCGTCGTTCATGGCGCTCAACTTCTGGCGCTACAGCGGCGATGAACGCGAAGCGCTTCGTACCGGCTTCACCATCAATGTCGCCGTCTTGGGCGGGTTGATTGTCGCCGCGACCACTAGCCTGTGATCATCGTTTCGAGGCGGCGGGCCACTGGACCACGACAGAGCCATTCCACGACGCTGCGCTGCTTGGGCATTTCGTTGATGGCTTCCGCAAGGCCGATCTTCCGGCGTGACCTCCTAAACGGCCAGCTTTGAACGCGGCGCTCTGTACAAAGCCTGCGTCAGGATCGCGACGATGAATCCCATCCCCTGCGATCCTCCTCTAAGGTCCGGCGCCTTGGCTGTCACGGGTCGCCTTAGGCGCTCACGAATGCCCATGGGGCAATGTGGATGAAGGCAGCGCACCTTGTAAGCATGCAAGTTCACATTTTAGCGGCGTGAGCAGGCGGCCTGTGAAAATCCATGTTCTGATGTCGTTGCCTCCTCGGCACCGTTCCTGCGACCTATTCCTCAAAGCGACCCGTGGCGTCACGATCGCGCTCGTACCGTCTGGTGAGCGGAAACGGCGGCAACCAGGACTCGCGTCGGATGATCCAGCTTTCGTAGGTTGGCATCAGCTGGTCAGGCGCATCCAGGGACCCCAGGTTTACTTCGATTTCGTCTGCGGTGCGTCCGAAAACGGAGGAGCCGCAGCGGGGACAGAAAAACCGCCCGGCGTAGTCGCGTGTTTCGCCGTCGATCGTCACCGCATCCTCAGGAAAAATCGCGGAAGCGTGAAAAAGGGCGCCATGATGCTTGCGGCAGTCGAGACAGTGACAAAGGCCGACCCGGTATGGGCGCCCTGACGCGACAATTCGGACGTTGCCGCACAGGCAACCGCCGGTGAATCGGTCCATGCTGCGTCTCCTCCAATATCAAGCGGCCGGAATGGTTACAACGACCGGCACTGTTGTTGCAATCGCCGCGCCGCGGGCGGGGACACGTCGTTCTTCCGTGGCGATGACATTGCAGCCGCCTCTCTATGTCTTGCGCGAGCTTGCCGCCGAAAATAGGCTTTGGTTTGTCATATGGAACGAAACGGCGCGTTCCATTGAGCCGCCAACTCGGCGGCCGAGGCGATCTTGACGCCGCAGTCGGCGAGTATGCGTGCGACGGTCGCTACCAGTTCGGCGTTGGACGAGGCTATGCTGCCGTCCGGAAGGAAAAGATTGTTTTCGAAGCCGACCCGGACATGGCCGCCAAGCAACGCGGCGGCGGTCACGCACGCCGCTTCGTTGCGGCCGAAGGCGCAGACGCTCCAATGGTCGAAGCGCGGCATGTTCGCCGCGAGGAATGGCAGGAGATCGGCAGGAACGGACGCCTGTCCCGGCGTGTATCGGCCCAGCACGTAGAGAACCGGTATGCTTGCCCAGGGGATCAGTCCGCGCTGCTGCATGTCCGAAAGCCTGACGGCCTCCTCGGGCGAATAGAGGATGATCTGCGGCGCAACCCCCTCGGTGTGCAGCCAGGCCATGAAGCGCACACAGGCGAGTTCCGATCCGGCATCAGGAACGATTTCGCGAAGCGCCAACGAGACAGCTTGCGGCTTCACATCTTGTACGACGGCCATCTGTTGGGCCGGCGAATAGATACCGAGCGCTTCGGAGGTGATCTGAATTATCAAGCGGTCGCCGGCAGCACCGCGGATGGCGGCGATCGTCTGGCGGTAGGCGTCGGGGTCGAGCAGATGATTGCCGCTTCTGTCGCGGACATGGACGTGGATCATAGCCGCACCGGCATCGGCGCATTCCGCGGCCGTCCTCGCAAGTTCGGCTGGTGTCAGTGGAATCGCCGGATGGTCGGCCTTGCTGCGACGTCCCCCATTCGGGGCGACGGCTATGGCGATGCGGTCGAGACCAGTGGCCGGCTTCATGGGGACGTTCTGTGAGCGACAAGATTCATATGAATCAATCTTTGATCACACTGAAACAGACGTTGCAATCGCTGGGCTGGCGAGCTAGCAATATCCATGGACCAGGGAGAGCTTGCTGGACAGATCGTCACTGCCTTCGACGGCATGTCGGCGCAGCTTCGGTCCGCTGCGCGCTATGTCCTTGACAAGCCGTATGATGTCGCGCTGTTGTCCATGCGCGAGCAGGCCCGGCACGCAGGAGTGCAGCCGGCGACGATGACGCGGCTGGCCCAGCATCTCGGCCTTGATGGCTACGAGGCGGTACGCGATATCTACGCCGCCGCGATCCGGGACGGCGAAATCGGTTTCGCCGGCAAGGCGGGCCTTCAGGTGGCCAGCCAAAAGCTCAAGGGCGACCACGCGCTGGCGGCCGATATTCTGGATTCGATTTCCAGCCAGCTTGCCCATCTCGCCGAAAGCAGGTCGATCCACCGTCTGGTCGAGACGGCCAGGGCGCTGAGTGCGGCAAGGCGCGTCTATTGCCTCGGCCTGCGCTCGAGCCATGCGGTGGCCTGGCATCTGCATTACATCCTGTCGCTGATCGGCGAGAAGTCGGTGCTGTTGCACGGCATCGGCGGAACCGATGGCGACGCTCTGGCCCATGCGACCAAGGACGACGTGCTGATCGCCGCCAGCGTCCTGCCCTACACGCGCTTCACCATCGAGCTTGTCGAGTATGCTGCCGGCCGCGGCGTACCGGTCATTGCGATCACCGACAGCGGGGTAGCCCCCTTGGCGCTGCTTGCCGATCACCTGGTCGTCGTGCCGACCGGCAGCCCGTCCTTTTTCCACACCATGACGCCAGCTTTCATCGTTGCTGAGATCCTCGGTGCTCTTGTCGCAGGACAGGCAGGCGAGGGCGCCGTTGAATCGCTGCGACGCTTCGATGAGCAGGGCGCCGCCCTCAAGACCCACCTGAACCAGCGTGCGCCGAAGAAAATGCCCCTGAGGGACCGTCGATGACACACATTCTTCATCGAACCATCCACTCGACGCTGCCGGTCGCCGTTCGCGGCCAAGGCATCGAACTGTTCGACGCAGAGGGCAAGTCCTACATCGACGCATCGGGCGGCGCGGCCGTGTCCTGTCTCGGCCACGGCCATCCCGACGTGATTGCCGCGCTGCACGCCCAGCTTGACCGCATCGCCTACGCCCATACCAGCTTCTTCACCACCGAGGTGGCGGAGCGCTTGGCGGACCGGCTGGTCGAGGACGCGCCGAAAGGGTTGGACCACGTCTATCTGGTCAGCGGCGGCTCGGAGGCGGTCGAGGCCGCGCTCAAGATGGCCAGGCAATATTTTGTCGAGAAAGGCGAGCCGCAACGGCGCCATCTCATCGCACGCCGGCAGAGCTATCACGGCAATACGCTCGGCGCTCTCGCCACCGGCGGCAACGAATGGCGGCGCGCCCAGTTCAGGCCGTTGCTGATCGAGACCCACCATATCGACCCCTGTTACGCCTATCGCTATCAAAAGCATGGCGAAAGCGACGAAGCCTATGCGGCGCGCGCCGCCCAGCAGCTCGAAGACAAGATCCTCGAACTCGGCCCGGACGAGGTCATCGCCTTTGTCGCCGAGCCGGTGGTGGGTGCCACGCTCGGCGCGGTGCCGCCGGTCGCGGACTACTTCAAGCACATTCGCGCGATTTGCGACCGCTACGGCGTGCTGCTCATTCTCGACGAGGTGATGTGCGGCATGGGCCGTACCGGCACGCTGCATGCGTGCGAGCAGGACGGCATCGCTCCCGACCTGCTGACCATCGCCAAGGGACTCGGCGGTGGCTACCAGCCGATTGGCGCGGTGCTGCTCGGCCGGCATATATTCGATGCCTTTGCCCAAGGCTCGGGCTTCTTCCAGCATGGACATACCTATATGGGCCATCCAATGGCAGCGGCGGCCGGCCTTGCCGTGCAGGAGGTCATCCGGCGTGACGGTTTGCTCGACAACGTCAGCGCAATGGGCGCGCAGCTGGACGAACGCCTGCACCAACGCTTCGATAACCACCATCACGTCGGCGACATTCGCGGGCGGGGTCTATTCAGGGGAATCGAGCTGGTGGTTGATCGCGCCAGCAAGGAACCATTCGACCAGAGGCTTGAACTCAACGCCCGCATCAAGCGCGAAGCAATGGCCCGCGGCCTGATGATTTATCCGATGGCCGGGACGATTGATGGTGTGCGGGGCGTTCATGTGCTTGTGGCGCCGCCATTCATCATTTCCAAACAGGATATCGATCGGATCGTCGAACGGCTCGGTGAGGCGATCGACGCTGCGATCGCTTCAGCGGCCTGAGCCGCACGACGCGGACCGCCTCAACCAGTTCCAACGCGTCATCGGCGACGGGCCGGGACACCCACCAGAGAGGTAGCAACCATGTACAGTTCAATGAAAACCCTGATCGGCGCGGCGGCCTGCATGCTGCTGGCGCTGCCATCCGTCGGAGCCGAGCAGCGCTTCGTCACGGTCGGCACCGGCGGGGTCACCGGCGTCTACTACGCCGTCGGCGGCGCCATTTGCCGACTGATGAACAAGGACCGGCAGAAAACCGGCATCCGATGCTCGACGGAGTCGACCGGCGGTTCGGTCTTCAACGTCAACTCCATCCAGACGGGCGACCTCGATTTCGGCTTGACCCAATCGGACGTTCAGTACCAGGCCTATGAGGGGACCGGAAATTTCGACGGCAAGCCGTTCAAGGATCTGCGGGCCGTGTTCTCTGTCCATCCCGAGCCGTTTACCGTGCTGGCGCGGCCAGACGCCGGCGTCACCAAATTCGAGGACTTCAAAGGCAAACGCTTCAACGTCGGCAATCCCGGGTCAGGCACCCGCTCGTCCATGGAGGAGTTGCTCAAGCAGATGGGCTGGACGCTCGGCGATTTCTCGCTTGCCGCGGAGCTGAAGGCGGACGAGCAGGGCAGCGCGCTGTGCGACAACAAGATCGACGGTTTCTTCTATGGCGTTGGTCATCCTTCCGCGGCGATCCAGGATCCGACCACGGCCTGTGGTGCCAAACTCATCGCGCTGACCGGTCCGGCAGTGGACGCGCTGCTGGCAGCTCATCCGTACTATTCAGTCGCCACCATCAAGGGCGGCATGTACGCCAACAATCCGGACGACGTGACGACATTCGGCGTCCGCGCGACCGTGGTGACGAATGCCAGCACGCCCGATGAGGTGGTCTACGAACTGGTGAAGTCGGTCTTCGAAAATTTCGACGACTTCAAGAAACTGCATCCGGCTTTCGCCAATCTCGATCCCAAGGAGATGATCAAGACCGGTCTGTCGGCGCCAATGCATCCGGGCGCGGAGCGCTATTACAAGGAGAAGGGGTGGCTCTAGGCCTTCAATGCGAGGCGCCACAGGCGCCTCGCATTGCAAATAATTGTGGGGAACGATGACAGATCAAAGCCAGCGGGCGGCAGGGCCTGACCAACCCGTTATCGACATTGACAAGCTTAGCGAGATCGTCGCCGAGGCCGACACCGGTGGGCGCAAGCCGACCGGCCGCACCGCGAAGCTGATCCTCGGCGTATCGCTGGCATGGTCGCTGTTCCAGCTCTGGTATGCCTCGCCCCTTCCGTTCATGCTCAATTTTGGTGTCGTCAGCGACGGCATCGCCCGCTCCATCCATCTGGCCTTCGCCCTGTTTCTGGCGATGCTGACGTTTCCGGCCTTCAAGACCTCGTCGCGCAGCCGGGTGCCGCTGTCCGACTGGGTGCTAGGCATCGCCGGGGCGGCGTCCGCCCTCTATCTGTTGGTCTTTTACAGCGATATCGCCCATCGGCCGGGTCTTCCTACTACGGCTGACCTGGTCGTCTCGATCGCCGGCGTCCTCATCCTGCTCGAGGCCGCCCGTCGCGCCGTCGGGCCTGCCATCACCGTCATCGCGGCGAGCATGCTGATCTATATCTTTGCCGGGCCTCACCTACCTGGCCTGCTCGGCCATAAGGGCGCGACGTTATCGCGCGCAGCCTCGCAGATGTGGCTGACGTCGGAGGGGGTCTTCGGTGTTGCCCTCGGTGTGTCCACCAACGTCGTCTTCATGTTCGTTCTGTTCGGAACATTGCTGGAGCGCGCCGGCGCCGGCGGCTTTTTCATCCAGCTTGCCTTCTCGCTGCTCGGCAGATACCGCGGCGGTCCGGCCAAGGCCGGTGTCGTGGCTTCCGGCCTGACCGGCATGATTTCCGGGTCGTCGATCGCTAATGTCGTGACCACCGGAACCTTCACCATCCCGCTGATGCGCCGGGTCGGATATTCTGCGGTGAAGGCGGGCGCCATCGAATGCGCGGCCGGCGTCAATGGTCAGCTGATGCCTCCGGTGATGGGCGCCGCCGCGTTCTTGATCGCGGAATATGTCGGCATTTCCTATGCCGAGGTGGTCAAGCACGCCTTCTATCCGGCGCTGCTGACCTACGGCTCGTTGTTCTACATCGTCGATATCGAGGCGATGAAGACCGGGATGAAGGGCCTGCCGTCACGCAGCACGCACTCCGCATTTCAGGGCGCGCTGCGCGGGCTGATGGGCGTATGCGGTTTCATCATCCTCGCAGGGCTTGTCTATTACGGCATTGGCTGGACGAAGATCGTTTTCGGCACGGCCGCGACCTGGATGATCACTGCCGCGCTGATCGCCGTTTACATCGGCCTTGTCGCCTACCGGGCGCGTTATCCCGACCTGCCGCTGGAGGATCTGGAGGGCGAGATCGTCAGGATTCCCCACTTCGGCGAGACGGCACGCACCGGCCTGCATTTTCTGCTGCCTGTGATCCTGCTGATCTGGTGCCTGATGGTGGAGGAGTTGTCGCCCGGCCTGTCGGCATTCTGGGGCGCTGTCGCCCTTATGGCGCTGATCGTCACGCAGCGGCCGCTCACCGCCTTTTTCCGCAAGGACCGCGCGCTGGCGCAGCATTGGCTTCACGGTTTCGACGATCTGGTCGGTGGTCTGTCCGCCGCCGCACGCAACATGACGACGGTCGGCATTGCCACTGCGACGGCCGGCATCATCGTCGGCACGGTTCTGCTCACGGGCATCGGGCTGGTAATGACCGAGCTGGTCGAATTCATCTCGGGCGGCAGCTTCATCGTCATGCTTTTGTTCACCGCGGTGATCTGCATCATTCTCGGCATGGGCATGCCGACCACTGCAAGCTATGTCGTCGTCGCCACCTTGATGGCGCCGGTCATCGTCGATTTGGCGGCGCAGAACGATCTTGCCGTGCCGCTGGTCGCCGTCCACATGTTCGTTTTCTATTTCGGGCTGATGGCGGACGTGACGCCGCCAGTGGGCCTGGCGGCTTATGCAGCTGCGGCAATTTCCGGCGCCGATCCGGTGAAGACCGGCATTCAGGGCTTCAAGTACGAGATCCGTACCGGCCTGCTGCCGTTCATCTTCATCTTCAACACCGGACTGCTGATGATCGATCTCGAAGGTCCGTTCGATTTCGTCGCGATGGTGGTGACATCGACGCTGGCCATGGTCTCGTTTGTAGCAGCGACGCAGAATTGGATGCTCGTGCGCAACCGCTGGTACGAGACGATTGCGTTGCTTGTGGCCTGTTTCATCTTGTTCAGGCCGGGATTGTTGCTCGATCAGATGAGTGAACCGTATCGGGCAGTACCCGCCACCGAACTCAGCCGTATCGTCGACGAGACGGCCGAGGGAGGCGCGGTTCGCTTGCGCCTGACGACACTGAACCTCAACGGCGATGAGATATCGAAGCTGGTTCGGCTGCAGCTCGGGCCTGCAAATTCATCGGCCGAACGCCTGAAGGCTGCGGGCCTGGACGTCAGTGCGCTTGGCGATAGCGTGACGGTCGGCGTGGTGCGACTGGGCAGTCAGGCGGCCAAATTCGGCCTGCAGCCCGGCGACGAGATCAACCAGGTGCTAGTCCCTGCGGAACGGCCATCGCGCTATTGGTTTACCATCCCGGCCCTGTTGTTGGTCGGTCTCGTCTTCTGGGTTCAGAAGCGGCGAAGGAGGACAATCGCTCCGTAAGCGTCTTGTGAGCGGAAGAGTCTTGGCCAGCATGTCAGTAACAAGAGAACCAAACGGCGCCGCGGAACCGGCTAGCGTGGAAATGCGCTTGACGACGCACGACCGCCCCTTCGAACCGGTCGACTACGGGCTTTACGCGCTGACGGTCATTGCCTGGAGCGCATCGTGGTTCGCGATCGAACTTCAGGTCGGCAGCGGCGTGTCGAACGAGGTCAATCTGGTCTGGCGCTTCGCCATCGCCACGCTGCTGATGTTTGCCTGGGCGGGCTTTTCCGGTCGGCGGCTCCGCTTTCCGATCACCGATCATTTGCGCTTTGCTGTGCTCGGCATCCTCATCTTCTCGTCGAACTTCCTGTTTTTCTATTACGGCGCCGGCTATCTCGTCAGCGGCTTGCTCTCGGTCGTCTTCTCGCTCGCCTCGGTCATCAACATGCTGCTCGCTGCCTTGGTCGTCGGCGAGCGCCCGGCGCCGCGCATTCTCGCCGGCGGCCTCATCGGCTTCGCCGGCATAGCGCTGATGTTCTTTCCCGAAATCGCCGCCAACGGGCTTTCCGGCGGCACGTTGGTAGGCCTTCTTCTGTGCCTCTGTGGCACGCTGAGCTTCTGCGCCGGCAATCTCGTCTCCGTCGCAAACCAGCGCCGCGGCCTGCCGCTCGTTTCAACGAGCGCCTGGGGCATGCTTTATGGCACTCTGTGGTCGACGTTCCTGGCCTTCCTGCTTGGTGAGCCGTTCGTGTTCGCGACGACCGCCTCTTATATTGGCTCGCTGGTCTTCCTCGCCGTCATATCGACCGTCGTCGCTTTCGCCGCCTACCTGACGCTGCTCGGACGCATTGGCGGCGCCCGCGCCGGCTATGCGACCGTCATATTTCCCGTCTTTGCGCTTTTGATCTCCACGGCGCTGGAAGGCTATGCCTGGACCGCTTACGCGGTTGCCGGGCTCGCCCTCGTCGCCGCCGGGAACGTCCTGGTCATTCGCGGGGGACGGCGCTGACGCATGGAATGCTTGCGCAATGCCGCCGCGTTCCGGTTGTGCGGGCCGCGGTTCCATCGAGCTTGACTCTCCGCGTCCTCTGTCTAAGCTGCGGTCAATGGGTCAGACCAATGTACCAGGGTTGGCCCGGGAGGGAACTAAACGCACATGCCGATCCAGGCCGTTGAACCACGCCGGCTTTACCGACAGGTCGCCGATCAGCTCAGGCAGCTGATCGATGCCGGCGAGTTTTCCGTCGGCGACCGCCTGCCGACCGAGCGGGATCTGGCCGACCAGCTCGGAATTTCCCGCCCGACAGTCCGTGAAGCGCTGATAGCGCTGGAGGTCGAAGGCCGCATACGCATCCGCGTCGGCTCGGGTATCTACGTCACCGATCCGCCGAGCGCCGCCGCCTCCGAACCCGAAGTCGAGGAAGGCCCGTTCGAGCTGTTGCGCGCGCGCGAATTTGTCGAAGGCGCGATCGCCGCCGAAGCGGCCCTCCATGTCCGGCCTGCAGATATCGAACGGCTCGACGACGTGCTGCGACGGATGGAGGCCATGCGTCACCCCAAAAAGATGACCATTGCGCTCGACCGGGAATTTCACACCGCTGTCGCCGGCATTCTCGAGAACGCGGTGCTGGTGCGCTTCATCGGCGAGCTTTTCGACCAGCGCATGAACCCGTACTTCGAACGCCTGTCGATCCATTTCGAGACCAGCGATTCCTGGCAGGTCGCGGCAAAGGAACATCGTGCTGTGCGCGATGCAATTGCCGCGCGCGACCCCGAGCGGGCCAAGGCCGCCATGCAACAGCATCTGCGCCAGTCGCAAATCAGATTCTCACGCAATTTCGATGAGAGAGCCGCGGCCAAGGAGGTTGCGGAATAGCAGTTGGCCGGGGGGAGATCCGGCCGTCAAGTTCAACCAGGGAGGAATTAGATGCTGAGAAAATACGCAGTTCTGCTCGGTGCGATCGCCGCAATTGCCATACCCATGGCGTCGGCCTCGGCGGAAACGGTCCTGAAATGGGCGCATGTCTACGAGACGACGGAGCCCTTCCACACCGAATCCGTGTGGGCGGCCGACGAAATCAAGAAGCGCACCCAGGGCCGCTACGCCATCGACGTCTATCCGGCCTCGCAGCTTGGCAAGGAAGCAGACATCAACCAGGGCCTGATGCTCGGTACCGTCGATATCATCATTTCCGGATCGAGCTTCGCGGCGCGCGAATATCCACCGATCGGCGTCACCTATTTCCCATACACTTTCCGCGATGCCGACCATTTGCTGAAATACACCAAGAGCGACGTCTACAAGGCCCTGACCAAGGGCTATGAGGACAAGACCGGCAATCACATCGCCGCCACCACCTATTACGGGACGCGGCAGACCACCTCGAACCGTCCGATCGCCAAGTGCTCCGACATGCAGGGCCTGAAGATGCGGGTTCCCGACGTGCCGGCCTATCTGGCCATGCCGCGTGCCTGCGGCGCCAACACCGCGCCGATTGCCTTCGCCGAGGTGTATCTGGCCCTGCAGAACGGCACGGTCGAGGCCCAGGAGAATCCGCTGACCACCATCGAGGCGAAGAAATTCTACGAGGTGCAGAAGAACATCGTGCTCACTGGCCATATCGTCGATCATCTCAACACCATCATATCGGCGTCGCGCTGGGCCTCGCTTTCCGACGAAGACAAGAAGATCTTCACCGAGGTGATGCAGGAGGCTGCCGCCCGCGCCACGGCAAAGATCGTCGCCCGCGAAAAGGAACTGGTGCAGGTATTCAAGGACCGCGGCATCAGCGTAACCGATGTCGACCGTGCCGACTTCGAGAAGAATGTGCTGGAGAAGGTCACCTTCGAGGAGTTCGGCTACAACAAGGCCGATTGGGAAGCGATCCGCGCCATCAAGTAGGCCATCGGCAAATCGAATGCTTAATCAAGAGGATAGAGCGGCAATCGGATTTGCTGCTTTAACCTGCTCTTCGGTCCGGCTCCAAATTGCGCCGGACGGCCTTTTCAATCCTTGACGACCCACCAGCTTCGGGAGCCCGCGCCGATGGCCGAGGAACACCACATCGAGATCACCGTCGGAGAGATCGCGCACGCCTTCGAGGAGGTGCCGGTACACGTCGACCTGTCGGACCACGGCATCGAGGACTGGATCACGCTTGCCGTATTCTGGGGCATGGTCGTGTGTGTCTTCCTGCAGTTTTTCACCCGCTATGCGCTGAACAACAGCCTTGCGTGGACCGAGGAGATCGCCATCAACGCGCTCGTCGTCGTCGTTTTTCTGGGCGCCGCCATGTGCGTGCGCCTTTCGCGCCATATCCATGTCGACGTGCTTTACCACTATCTGCCGGAGCGCGTCGGCCGCTGGCTGGCGCTCGCCGTCGATGTTATCCGCATTGCATTCTTCGGCTACGGGTCCTGGCTGATGTGGCGCTACGTCACGATCGTGGCGCATGAGCGCATGGTCACCGTCAACCTGCCGCGGCGCTGGTTTTTCTACGCCGTACTGGCCGGGTTCGTGCTGATGCTACTGCGCTCGATCCAGGTCTTCATCGGCAATTACAGGCGCGGCTATTCGGTGCTCGAGCGTCCTGGCGCGTTCGAGACGGCGGGGGTCTGAGCGATGCTGCTTCTGGTCGGGGGCTTTCTTGTCCTGATGCTCATCGGCGTGCCGGTCGCCGTTTCGATGGCGGCCGCGTCGATCCTTTACCTCGTCATCTACGGCGTCGCGCCCGATATCATCGCGGCCCAGCGCATGATCGCCGGGGTGGAGAGCTTTCCGCTGCTCGCCGTTCCGTTCTTCATCCTGGCCGGCAACCTCATGAACATCGCCGGCGTGACCGGGCGCATCTATTCCTTCGCCCTTGCCCTGGTCGGCTGGATGAAAGGCGGCCTGGCGCAGGTCAACATCATCGGATCGGTGATCTTTTCCGGCATGTCGGGCACCGCTCTCGCCGACGCCGCCGGCATCGGCACCATCGAGATCAAGGCGATGAAGGACCACGGCTATCCTATCGACGCCGCGGTCGGGGTTACCGCCGCTTCCGCCACGCTCGGGCCGATCTTTCCGCCCTCGCTGCCCTTCGTCATCTACGGCATGATGGCCAATGTCTCGATTGGCGCGCTGTTCATGGCCGGCATCCTGCCCGGCGTGGTCATGACCGTGCTGATGATGATCACGGTCGCCATCTTCGCCCACAGGCGCGGCTGGGGCTCCGACACATCCTTCGAGCTTCGGCGGCTGGCCGAAGCTGCGGGCGAGGTGCTGGTGGTGGCTGCCTTTCCGATTGGCTGCTATGTGCTGGTGCAGCTTGGCCTGTCGATCAATATCGCGGTCGGCATAGCGCTGCTGGTGCTGATCGTGGCGGACTGGTATTTCGATTTCTCCGCGGTCATGGCGCTGATGACGCCGGTTATCCTGATCGGCGGCATGACGATGGGCTGGTTCACGCCGACCGAGGCGGCGATGGCGGCTGTGATCTGGTCGCTTTTCCTCGGGCTGGTGCGCTACCGCACGATGACGCTGCGTTTGCTTGCCAAGGCCAGCTTTGACACGATCGAGACGACCGCCTCGGTGCTTTTCATCGTCACCGCCGCATCGATCTTCGCCTGGCTGCTCACCGTCAGCCAGGCAGCACAGCTGTTCTCGAACTTCATTTTCGCGCTCACCGAAAACAAGTGGGTCTTCCTGATCCTGGTCAACATCCTGATGCTGGTGGTCGGCTGCTTCCTCGATACGATCGCCGCGATCACGATTCTGGTGCCGATCCTGCTGCCGGTCGCCGCCGTCTACGGCATCAACCCTGTGCATTTCGGGCTGATCATGACGCTCAACCTGATGATCGGGCTTTTGCACCCGCCGCTCGGCATGGTGCTCTTTGTGTTGTCGCGCGTTGCCAAGCTCTCGGTTGAGCGCACCACCATGGCGATCCTGCCGTGGCTGGTGCCGCTTATCGTGGCGCTGCTTCTGATCACCTTCATACCCGCCATCACGCTTTGGCTGCCGACCGAGATGGGCTTGATCCGGTGAGTGGCCAGGCGATTGCCGCGACGCTGTTCGGCCCGCAGGACCTGCGCGTCGTGGAGCGTCCGCTTGAACCGCTGGCACCAGGTATGGTGCGGGTGCGCTTTGGGGCAGGGGGCATCTGCGGCTCCGACCTGCATTATTTCCGCCATGCCCGTACCGGCGACTTCGTCGTCACTTCGCCGCTTGTCCTCGGCCACGAAATCTCAGGCGAAATCGTCGAGATCAACGGCGCCGCGCCCGGCCTCGGCATCGGCGACCATGTCGCGGTCAATCCGTCGCGCTGGTGCGGGCGTTGCGCGCGATGCCTGGAAGGCCGCGCCAATCTCTGCGAGAACATCTATTTCATGGGCTCGGCATCGAAGACGCCGCATATGCAGGGCGGATTCGCCAGTCTGTTCGACGCCACGCCCGCGCAATGTTTCAAGGTTCCATCTGACGTGGCCTACCAGGCGGCCGCACTTGCCGAGCCGTTGGCGGTCAGTCTGCACGCCGTCGCGCGGGTGGGCGACGTCAGGGGCCGCAACGTCGTCCTGTTCGGTGCCGGCCCCATCGGTCTCTTGACCATGCTCGCGGCCAGGCTTGCCGGCTGCGCTGAACTGACCGTCGTCGATATCGCCGCCGCGCCGCTCGCCTTCGCCCGCCGGCTTGGCGCCGACAGGACGATCGACCTTTCCGGCGGCGACGCCGAACTCCAGGCGCTTGCTGCCGGGGATTCGCTTGATGTCGCGTTCGAGATTTCAGGCACTGCCGCCGGCCTTGCCGCGGCGATCGCCAGTGTCCGGCGCGGCGGCACGGTGGTCCAGGTCGGCAATCTTCCCGGTGGCCACATCCCGCTGCCTGCCAATGCAGTAATGGCCAAGGAGATCGACCTCAAAGGCACATTCCGCTTCGGCACGGAGTTCGGCCGGGCGGTCGATCTCATCGTGTCGGGGGAGGTGGACGTCCTGAAGCTGATGACAGCGGAGCGCACGCTTTCTTGCGCCACCGATGCCTTCCGACTTGCCGCCGACCGTTCACAGAGTGTCAAGGTCGTGCTGACCGCGGACTGAATCGTGGTTCTTGCCAGATCGTTAGCAGCCATAACTCATTGCGAACGGACGAAACTCAGAACGTGCTCGACGTATATGCTCCCACCCAGGTCTCCGGTTAAACTCGGGAGCAATACCCGGCAGCTTGCTGTCAAAATTGTTGGCAGCAAATCCGCTCGCGATTAAAGCCCCTTCGTCGCGAGATTTCGTTCAGTTCGGCCATTCCTCGTCCTGCCAATCGCGCGCTGCGTGGATCACCCGCAAAATTGAAATGCTTTCTCGGCCGCCCTTGGCGGTCACGGCATAAGCGATGATGTAGGGCAGGCGACTCATAGGCTTTTCATAGGTGCCGGATACACGGCCGGGCCGCCCGGTTGCCATTTCCCCAAGCGCGGCCCCTGCGTCCAGAATCCGGTCTGCTGCCAGGCGCGCAGCGCGCGGATTATCCTGCGAAATATAGGCGATCTGTTCCTTGATGTCGTCCAGCTCACCGCGAGACCACTGAACGGCTCGCGTCACACCTTGCGGCCCGTGCCGGCATCAATCGCGGCATACAATTTCTGCCATAGCCCTATCATGGGACACGATGCGCCCAGCTTCGACATCAGCAAGGCCGCGCTTGATACCTTCAATGATTTCAAGCTCGCGATCGACTTACGCTGCGACGGCTTCACCTGCGAGGAATGACTTGCTACGCCGGGTGTCGGTTTGCGATCCGGTCGAGCTTTTCCTTTACATCGGGACTGACGCGAATTGTCATAGTGGTGCTAGCGGCCATAGCGGTGTCCTGTGTTGATCGGTGTACACCTTAGCACAGAGCGCCGCGCTGGTTCATTATCCCCTGACCGCCGAGCCGACGATCGAATCCACAAAGAAGCGCTGCAGCAAGACGAAGAGCACCAGTGGCGGGAGCACGGCAAGCGTGGCGCCAGCCATCACCAGTCCCGTGTTTAGAGCGCCTCTGTTGTAGCTGAGCAGGCGACTAAGGCCGATGACGATCGGATATTCGTGTGCATTGCCCTGTAGAACGGTCAGCGGCCAGACATAGCTATTCCAGTGATAGACGAAGGCAAACAGCGCCAGTGCCGCGATTGCCGGCGCCAGACTGAATCGAGGATGCGCAAAGTCCCTGTTTTTTGCGAGGCAATCGGCGCTTCACTGTGCAGGTACAAATAGAATGTGCGACCGTGCTGGCTTCCCAGCATCAGGATAGAGCATACGCCTGGAACCTTCATAGCCCGATGCCGCGCTTCTTTCCCAGGTTCCAATCCACGCCCCCCATATCCGAGCACACGACCCCGATGACTTGATTACCCAATCGCTTTTCGAGCGACGGCGACCAGGGCACGAGCTTGAATTCGAGTCCATTGTCGATCATCGCGAGCCGGCCTGAAGCCAGCGAGAAACGCCGCCGGTAAATCCCAGCCACATGATCGCCGTTGGCAGCCTTCGAGAACGAGAGGCCCGTCTGGGCGGCGAGGCGGGCACCGAGCGATTCCACCTCATGATCGTGTAAAGTATCGATCAGATTGCGCACAAGAATGACGCGCTGTCCCTCGCGCTTGGCCAGATCGCGGCTGACAAGGTGGTCGACCCGATCTTGCAGTGCCTGTCTTACGTCCCTACCAAAGCCGCCGTCACCGAATTCGGCAGGCTCGCGTGCAACGAGTTGGCGATCGAGCCAAGTCGCGCCGGAAGCATGGACCTGCTGTTCGATTGACAGGTCGGAGCGGACCGCGAGCGTGACCCGGCCACCGCCATTTGCACTCGCATCGCGGCACAACTCCACGACCGAGCCCGGGTCGGAGTCTCCGGCCGCATCAGGGTCATCGAAGCGAATGTGGTGCGTGCGTCCATCAATGCCATCGACGATGGCATAGGCCGCGCCGCGCCGTTCGTCATAAAGACCGCGTTCGAGCAGTCGGCCGATCACGGGCGCATCAATCCTTTCGGCGGCTAGCACATAGTCGGCCGTCCCTTTTTCTAGCCCATGCACAGTGAGGCTGCGGTGCATGCGCTTGATGATGTCGCCGCGTTCACCGAGGGCGCGCAAAGTGGGCTCGGCCTGTTCGACCACTATCCACTGGCCGGGACGGATCTCGTTCGCGAGGCCCAGGCTTTCCAGTTGCCGCAGCCGGCCGACTTTGAGCCCCAGGAACTCGTCGGGCCGGCGATCAGGATGTGGCGCGAGATCAATGATACCATGACGGTCGGCGTCACGAACAAGCTGGCGATCGAGCTGCGTCCAGCGCTCAGTGTCGACCTGGCGCTCGATGGCCCGGCGGATGTCGAGGTCCATGCGGAGCCCAAGCGTCTGGGTGAGAATGTCGCTCGCCCGATCGCGCATGCCCTGGCGGATGTAGTCCCGCGAGATGACAAGGCTCTCGCCATCGTCGGCAACGCCGCGAACGAGGATGTGAACGTGCGGATGTTCGGTGTTCCAGTGATCGACGGCTATCCAGTCGAGCCTCGTGCCGAGGTCGCGCGCCATGTCGGCCATCAGGTCACAAGCGAAGTTCTTGAGGTCGCCGAGCTCCATTGCATCGTCTGGCGAAACGATGAAACGGAAGTGATGCCGATCATCCTTGCAGCGGTCGCAGAAGGCGTCATGATCTGCATCTTTGGTGTCGGGACCGAACATCCTCGCCTTCTCACCATCACGTGTAACACCTTCGCGGCGAAGATATTTGAGATGGGTGGCGAGTGGCCCAGACCCTCTGAACTGCCGTACCACACGGGTCTTGACGACGGCGCCGCGTGACCGGTCAGAGATGAGGCGACTGGCGCGGATGCTCGCTGACCTGCCGCGGCCAAACGTTGAAGCTCGCGGGGAGGTGATCCGATCCTGGCGTGTAAGGTGACCGCCGGCGCGCTGTGTGGCCGCAAGAGCCTGGAAGATGAAGGGTCGTGCGCGCTGGCCGGCGCGGGAGCGGATGCGACCAGGGCGGACGCGAAAGCTATCGTCACGCTTCATGCTAGACGGCCACGAGGTGCGGTTTCCATTGAAACACTGAAAAATTGGGAATAGCGCACATCGCTGATTGTGCCAGCACATTGCGAAATGAGACGAAAATTGTAAGGAAAACAATCGGCCGAACCGAGCCGCACCTCGCGGCCCTTTATCCTGCCAATCTCTCTGTTCTCATCCACAGCCAACCCTTCCGCCGGAATTTCCGCGACGGAACAGGCCGGAATGCAATTGAGGAGGAACGTGGCGATCATTGCGATATGGCTAAAGAGGGCTGAGCGAATAGGCCGGAACCAGCGTGGTTCGATTGGAAATCGGTTTCACCCGGCTGTGGCTCGATCGCGGTCAGGTCCGCAACAGGATTGCCCATTGGCGACCGCATTGCAGACGAATGAATCGCCGCAAAGATCGTCTCGGCATAACCATTGCCATCCGATGCAGCGGCGTTCCGAATGTCATGGGGATGCGGAAAGATCGTTGCACGGAGTGAGCTGGCTCTGCCCCTTCCGTGCCGCGCGCGCCGCGGAGTGAGAACTGCACCATCGAGCAGCGGCGCAAGTTTCCTGACGTAGTCGACCGTCTCGCGTGGCAGCGGACGGCCGGTTAAGAGATGTTCCGTGTACCGACCAGGACCGGCATTGTAAGCGGCAAGAAAGCCGCTGCGCCCGAAGCTGTCGAGCATTTCGCGAAGATATGCTGCACCTGCAAGAATGTTGTCACGCGGTTGATACGGATCGTCACCGAGACGGTATTTGATGCGCAGTTCTTGCCACGTCGCCGGCATGATCTGCATCAAGCCCATTGCGCCCTTGCTTGAAAGCGCACGAACATCGCCGACGCTCTCAACATGCATGACGCCGCGCAGCAACTGCTCTGGAATGGCGAAGCGTTTTGACGCTTCCCGGATATGCCGCGACCACGGGCCAGCCGACAAGATCGTCGACTCGGAGTGCGCCGGCCGTTCACCACCAGAGGAAGCCGCTGCACCAGTTTCGGGCGCCACGAAGCCGAGCATCACACATGCGGCAAACGTCGTCATGCCTCTGTGGGCTGCGTCCCGCAGACCGCAGAACCGATGCGCCGCCAGCCTGCGACGGTGTTCGCTTCCGTTAAGGGCAGGGGCTCGCCAATCGAACCGGCTTTGCCAAAATTGTGATGAAATCGGCGTCCGCAGCCACAAGCAAGTGTCCGGCCCCCTCTGGGCTGCCTCGCGGGCGGTCGGGTCGAAGGGTTTGACCGGCGCGCAATGGATCAAAAGGGTTGGCGAGAAAGATTCGTCGAAGGGCTCCAGAAGCATCTGTTCAGCCTCGCCCGTCGCGCTTCGATGATCGGTTCCAGTGCAGGCTCCAGACGCTGTTCTCTGCATCGGACCGGAACAGCTTGGCGCGGATCGGCTGCGTAAAGGACGGGTCGTCAATTGAGACGGAGAGGTAATCCCCAGCCTTGTCTCCGGCGCGGTCCCAAGCCGCACCGACCGCCATCCCTTCGCAATAG
Organism: Mesorhizobium sp. M1182; assembly: GCF_040318335.1. Lineage (NCBI taxonomy): Bacteria > Pseudomonadati > Pseudomonadota > Alphaproteobacteria > Hyphomicrobiales > Phyllobacteriaceae > Mesorhizobium > Mesorhizobium sp. M1182. The sequence continues at coordinate 84,058 of NZ_JAMYMD010000001.1, read as the reverse complement.
ATCAGATGGTCGGGCGCGTTTTCGGTTTTGGATTTCTCGGCAGGCAGGATGGCAATCTTCGCCTCGATTGTTAGCGTGGAGAGATTGCCGAAGAAGCCGTCATCATTGCGCGTGAAGGTTCCGATCTGGGTCATTGCAGTGCTCCTTTCTGAGTGTTAGTGCGCGTCGAGCCGAGCCCTCACGGCTCGCTAGCGAGGGGATCGTTGGTGATATCCAGTACCGGAGTGGTGCGCTCCGTGGTCCAGACTGGAACCGCGCGGCCAACTATCGATGAGAGCGGGAGCGGGCCGAAATAGCGGCTGTCAAAACTGTCGGCTGCACCCGGGTTCATAAGGAAGACGTCGGCCTCGGCAACGTCGCGGCAGCCCTGCCAGATGGGCAGGGATCGACCACGACTGTCACGCTCGCGCGCATGTCCATACGTCTTGCCGTTGACGATGATCATTGTGCCTTGGCGACAGACGGTTGCGCCCCCGAGTGCCAAAACATGCTTGAGGAGCGGCACATTTTTCGGCAGATAGCCGCGTCTTGCCATGAAGGCCGCCAATGGCTCGGGCGGCATGATGACGGCGATATTGGCAATACCGATTTTGTCGGCCGGCTGGACGCGATAGAGCCCGACGGGGATGCTCGCCGATGCGTTCCAGATGGACAGCGGCGGATGGCTAATCCATGCCGGCGCCGCGGCGAGCACTGCGCCGCCAACCATGGTGGCGATGATCTTTGTGCGTTTGCTCATGACTCGATCCCGGGGCGCAGCAGGAAAGCTTTACGACGCTTGCCGGTGTATGGACTCGGCTGCTCGCGTGCGGCTATCCGGCTGTGGACGTGCCGCCGTTGACGCGGCGACATGAAGGTCAGGATTTGCTGCTGTTTCGCCGCTACCAAGCGGCGCGGTTGCAATCTCCTGGCTTGCGCGTGGATGGTTTGCGACGCAGCCCAGACCAGGATGGCAGCGTTCCAAATCGTTCCCATGCCGTGCACACTTGCCGCCTCAACGCAGGTCGATTCTTCGCCCGCATGAGGGTGGATCGGTGTCAGGCGGCGGGATTTCACCAATAAGACGAGCTGCCGCGCCACGACGTCCCGCGTGCCGCGTGGAGGGAAGCCGGTTGAGGGGACATAAGACAGCGCAAATTGCTGCTGAACGGTCTCGCGATACTGCATTTTCGGTGCGCCACAGATCAGGAGCTGCGGTCGCGCCGGCCGACATAGGCGGGCGCGCGGGCTGCATGGGGTTTTGCCGGCGGAACATAGGTCGCGTTGGCATCGCTGGTGGAGGTGCGTGCGCCCAGCTCTATCCAGGCGTGCAGGTCGTTGATGTCGTAGAGAACGCGCCCGCCGACCTTCCGGTATTTTGGGCCGGTGCCGTAGGTCCGGTGCTTTTCGAGTGTGCGGACGCAGAGCCCGACGATGGGTGCTGCCTCCTTCGTGCGCAAATACTTTTGGGGCGCGTCCGCGGGACCCTTCGACATCGCTCGATCTCCATTCGGTTCTGCTGTCGTCCTGGCCTGCCGGGACGCGCGAAGTGGACCATGATCGAAATGAGGAAAGGCGAGGGAGGGCAAAGATTGGGGGGCGCGTTTTTGCTACCCCTTTGCTATCCCGAAGAAGGACTTCGGCGGCCGGACTTTTCGCTGCGGTTGTGGGGATAGAAGAGAAGATCGCGATAGCCGCCGGCGACTAAAAAAGCTGCACGGCGTAAGATAGCTCGGACCTTGTGGCGGAGATGATGATCACGCCAATCTCGCGGCACAATCGGCTCTTGCGAAAACAGCACCTCCGCGAGCTGACGATAGGTTGCACCCATGCGGTGACCATCATGTGCGCGCAAATTGAGGATATGCCTGGTCTTGGTCTGTTGCGGCAGCGCGCCGTAAGATGAACTTCCTGCCCGGCCGTTCAGTGCGCGCCAGAACCGGCGCGCTGCATCGAGCCGCGTCTCGAATGCAGCGTCGAGCGGCAGAAGGGTAGCGTTGAATTCACCGGCGCGGTCATCAGCGACGAGATGACTTTTCCCAATTAAGGTAGACCAAATAATGTGAAGGCCTTCGTCCTGCGGCCAAACGCTGGCTCCGGCAAGGCTGGAAGGTCGAACTGTTTGATGGGATGTAGATACCCGCATGACCCGGAGCACGCGCGGCGAGGCCTGTTCCGTCCAGATGATATTGTCAGCTTTCGGAAGTCCGGCACCGGCAGTTTTGAAATCGCGCGCCCCAACGGGCGGCGAGATCGGGCTGACCGGCAGGTTCTCCAGAACCAGCGAGTTGCGATGCAAGCTGGCTGCACTCTGCCACGAATTCGTCATTCCGGATCAGATACTCGGCAGCGAATTCCGTAGCCTGGTAGCTGCACATGTGTGCATACGCCGCCGGATCGGTCCAATCGCCTTGCACTGTTCCTGTCCTCTCCGCGTACCCGGATGTGAGGCGTCGGCGTCAACATTCCCGGCGGATAAGGAAGTTGAATAGTTGGAGAGTCGACAAACCATTATGCCGACTCAGCAAAGTGGAGCGCCGGCCGCGTCAGTGCGGAGCGCCGCCAGCGAGAAGATATCGGTAGCCGCTGGTCGTTATCCATCGCGCGCGGGCAAGATGGGTTTCCCAGGACCGGAACGCTCGTTCCGGCTCCTGCTCCGGGTCTATATGCAAGACGATCCTGGCCACCTCTCGCCAATCGGCATCTTCCGCCGCCGCGTCAAGCAGGCGAATGTAGGTGAGCAGACGCTCCTCGTCATAGCCGGTCAGGACCGAGGCATCCGGCGCAATGTCGGCGACATCAGGATCGAGCAGCGGTTTAAGCATGGTATTTGACCGTTCATATTTCGATCGCGATCTCGAAGGAGCCGTCCTTTAGATCGAGCACCAATCATAGCGAATAGGAACGATCATTCCTAGAACGATAGTTCCCTTTCTGGTCCCTAATCCGCCATGAATCTCAAGGAGATCATGGCGGCCAACATGCGTCGTCTGCGCCATGACCAGAACGTGACGCAGGAGGAACTGGCCGCCCGCTCTGGACTGAGCATGCGTTACGTCGGATCGATCGAGCGCGCTCGGGTCTCGGCCAGCATCAGTGTTCTTGGGAGGATCGCAACTGCGCTGAATGTGGACCCATGCGAGTTGATCAGAAAATCGGCACCGTGAGTTGACGCGGGAAACACCTCGAATTTTCGATGATCGGCGAGGCGACATGCAGGAATGAAGTCTCCAGTCGCGAACACGACAGGTAGTCGCCCCGAAGTCCGACGGAGCTCGTTGCGCAGCGACTGCGCTCATCTTGTCGTGAAAAGGAGGACGGCCCCGCCCTGTTCGTCCGGGCGGAGCCTTGGTCGGGGCTTTACTCCGCGTTGCGGCGGCCGTTGGGGCGGGACCAGATGAGGCTGTAGTCTTCGCCTTGCTCATCGTTGAAGAGGTTGGCGTAGATCGGAGCGGTGAAGCTCGGATCGTCCAGCTTCAGGCCGAGAAAGTCGCGGCCTTCATTGGAGCGCTTGGACCAGGCGGCGCCGATCTCGACCCGCCCGACGAAGACACGGTGACTGGGGGCGTTGTCGCCAGAGCGGTTGGCCTCGGGGACGATGCGGACGTTCTTGGCCTGGAGCGAGAGGGTGACGATTTCGCCGGTGAACTCGTTGTTGCCGGTCCTCTTGAAGCTTCCGATTATCGCCATGAGTTTTCTCCTTGAACTCTGTTTCGAGCCCGCACCATTGCGGCCTCAATGGCGATCGGCGGGCCGCAGGCGATCGACGCCGCATCGCTTGCGACCGCAGCGCCAGCGGAGGATGGCAGCCAAGCGACTTTGTTGTTTGGCGAGGAATGACGGCGCAGCTGGCAGGGGAAGAAAGTCGATTGGCGCCATTGCGGCTTAGGCGATCGAGGCGCAGCCGACCTTCGGCCAGATCAGCCCATTAGAGAGGCCGTTTGGAGCGGCCCACCAGATAGAGACATCAACGGAGAACCTGGCGATACCGTCGCTGGCGAAATCCTGGCTACGATGGTCACCGGCGTCGATGCTCCTCTGTACAGGCATCGCGAAGTCGCAAGCTGTTGTCAGCAACGCGCATAAGACACGCACGTGATGGTTCAAGTCACGGCTGACGTGCACCACCGGATATGCGCTATCTTTAGAACGGGTCGGAACCCCGTGGTGGATTCGAACTGTGCGTCGCGCGATGCCGTGTCAGCGACGACGCTAACAATGCGACGGGCAAAAAAAGCATCCTGCCCACGCCGGTTGTTCGGTGAGTTCGCCCAGATCCAGGCCCTGTTCGGTTGAACGGGCGTCGTTATTCGCAGCTGTGATGCCAGCTGCGACGCAGCTGAACGTTGACGGCAAGCGTGACGGCGTCGCGCGCCTTTGCTAGGGCGCGGACTTGAGTATCGCAAAAAGACGGGCGGCGCAGGAAGCCGGAGATCGGGCATCCCGGGCCAAGCACTCCAGCGAGCTGCAAATACAGTACCCGCTGCCCGATCGCGGCCGTATCGCACAATCGAAAAAAGGGTAGGGGCGGGCAGCGCTTACGTGCCGCCTCCCTTGGGGCGGAAGTCGAGGACTGGGATACCGAGCTTCTTTGCCTTGTCTGCAAGATTGTCCTGAATTCCGGTCCCGGGAAAGACGATGACGCCTATCGGCAGCGCCTCCAGCATTGCATCATTGCGCTTGAACGGGGCGGCTTTGGCATGCTTTGTCCATTCAGGGGCAAAGCCGATTTGGGGTACCTTGCGATGGTCTGCCCAACAGGAGGCGATCTTTTCGCCACCCTTCGGCGATTTCCCGTGCATCAATACCATGTCGGGATGCCTGGCGTGGACCTGGTCGAGCTTGGCCCAGATCAGCTGGTGGTCATTGAAGTCGAGCCCAGCGGTGAAGGCGATTTTCGGGCCAGGTGGCAGAAGGACTTCCTGCGAGGCGCGTTTCTTGGCGCTGAGAAAATCGCGGCTGTCGATCAGCGCAGAGGTCATGTTGCGATGGTTGACTATCGATCCGCTGCGCGGTCGCCAACTCGATCCGGTGTGGCGCTCGTAGTGCTCCGCGGCCTGATCACGCATCAGTTCGAAGGCGCTTTGGCGTTCGATCAGCGTCTGCCCTTCGGCCGTCAGGCGTTCCAGCTCGACGGATTTCACTTCGCTGCCGTCCTGCTCACGCTGGCTGCGGCGCTGCGCCTGCTCGTTGTGATCGAGTTCGCGCTCGATCCGATCTGCGGCGCGGTGAAAGATGTTGACGGTCGACCACAGAAGATCGTCGAGATCGGGCTCGAGGCGAGTGTCTTGCAGTGCCACGATGAGGGCGTCGAAGATGTCGGCGATCGCGCCGGCGACGCAGTGGCCCTCTGGAAGCGGTCGAGGATCAGGCTCATCCACGAAGGGACGGTAGCCATAGAGCTGGAGTTCGGTGAGGACGTGGTCGATGGGTGAAGACGAGTGCTGTGGTTCGTAGTCGTCATGCTCGCTCATTGGATGCTCCGCCGGTTGGACCGCGACCCTCGCGGCCTTCATGGCGACGGAAGCCGGCGGACGGGACGGACCTGCACCCGCAGCGAAGCGAAGGGCCGGAGTGTCAGCGGAGGAGGGTGAAGGCCGGCTATTTTGCTTCGCGATGGAAAGCGCTCCCTTGAGGAGCGTGCCGGAAAATAGTCGGCCGGAGACATTGCGGGGCCGAGTCGTTTGCTGGCCGATCGCCCTCTCGAAGGCCCGCAGGCGCGGTTCTCTCCGACTTCAGGAGCATCCAAGTGATGATAGCGACAGCGGACAGGCTGTTCGTTCCGAGTTATCCCGCCACTGCCATGAAACGGGCGATGTCCTGCGGGGCGAGCTGAACACGGACTGCTGCTCGAACGGCATCCAAGCCTAGCGTACAGAGATCTTCGTTGAGGTCCCCAAGTGCCGGCGAGAGCACGACCGGCTCGATCCCGGCAGCATTCGCTCTTTCGATCAAGGTGTCACGCGCGCCGTTACCGGCTGGATCGGCGTCGCGCACGATGTAGAGCCGTCTCAGTGTGAGGGGGAACAGAATGGCAGCAAGATGGGCGGCCGAGAGTGCCGCTGCCATGGCCATATCGGGCAGGATGCACCGAAGCGACAAGACGGTCTCGATGCCTTCGCCGCCCGCCATGACGTCGCCCGGTAGGCCAAAGCGAACCGCGTGACCGAGAAGATCGCCCATCGCGCGCCTCGGCGTACTGACCGGTGCCTTGCCCCTGCCGGAAGGATCAAGCCATGTGCGATGTACGCCAGTCAAATGGCCGTCGAGATCGGTAACGGAAGCGATCATCGCCGGCCAGGTCTCAGTCGGCGCTTGTTCGTCGGGCCGGTAGTAGCAGCGCGGGTGAAAACGCAGGCTTCCGGTCCCGTGCAAAGCGGCAATACTGCGGTTGTGCAGATACGCCTCTACGACCGTACCCGCAATCGGCTGCGACATCGCAAACAGCCGACGCGCTTTCTCCGACATTTCCGACGGCGCGGCCAGCAACTTCGACCGCATTGATGTCTGCTCTGGTCCGGGATGCGGTAGGCCGAGAAACGTTATTGCCTCATGGGCAACGTCCCTGAAGTCGCTCAAACCGCGGCTTTCGCGGATGATATCGAGAAGATCGCCATGCTCCCCGGTCGCCGCGTCAGTCCATTTGCCGGCTGCGCCCTTTCCGCTCTGCGAGCCGACGAGCCGCACGAACATAGAGCGACCCGGCGTGTTTCGGACATCGCCAACAAGCCAGTAGCGTCCCTCGCGATGTCCGTTCGAAAGATAGTGGCGACAAACCGCTTCGGCCTGTCGGCCCAGGCGGTGGGCCAGTTCGGACGCGTCGCGTCGGGGCATCATGCATCCTCCCGCGAGTCGATGCGCTGATAGCGCTCCAGCACCTTGCCCAGAATTGCGGGTTCGGGCGCCTGTGGCTCAGTGGGACTGGCCGACCCTGCGCGAATCTCGACGGCAAGGCGCTCGATGCAACCACTGGTCGTCTTGCGCACGAGGAGGTGCGAGTGGGTCGTCACTTCGGCTACGAGGTCAGGTAGGTCCTCGATCCAGATGTCAGCCTTGACGCGGACCTGGGACATGGAGAACTCCACGTTCTTGAAGGCAATGTCTCGCGAGGACAGAAGGGTAATTTTCTGAGGGGTAGTCGCCATCGGGATGTACTCCGAGACGGGCAGTCGAGAGCCTCTCTCTCGACCTTCAAACTCGTCATGGAGATCCCGGCACTCCTCGTCCTCTTGTGCTTGGCAGCCAACCGAGGTTGTTGCGGGGTAGCAACTCAGTGACGGCGTTCCTGTTTACAAACGCGGCTGCAACATACAAACGTGCAGCAGTAGCGATTAAGGACCACAGCGCGGCGATGAACGACGAGCGGGCCGGTCGCCCCATTGGAAGTATCTGGGTTCTTCATCACGCCTTCGGCGCTGTGGCGTGCGACACCGAGGGCATGCGGCTGAGTTCGAGAGCGAACAGAGCGCTTTTTGCGACGGGAAATCGATTTGGACGTGGTTGGTCATCACGGGCGGCTTGCCGCTAATCGTCGCCAGCAATGACGCTGCCAGCCAAGAAGCGAAGGAGGTACTCCGCTGCCCTGCTCGCCTGAACGCGGCGCGGCGCGCGCGGGCGTTGCGACGCAATAGGCCCTGCCGGCCGTATCGATACTGAAACGATGGTCGGATCCCTTTAGGAGTGTGTCTGGCCGGACTGGAAGCAGAGGCCAGCCATAGACTTGTTGCGCAACCACTCCGATTGACAGGTCGAAGGCGCCTCTTCGCCGCAGCACCTCCGGCGGGCGGTTTTCGCAGCCGGTTTTTTGGAGAAGAGTTCTCCGGCAGGACCGTGTCCAGAACGGCGAGACAGGACGGAGTGCTCAACGAGGTCGGCGAACAGCTCAGACCTAAGAACTGCTGAGGACTTCTTATGAAAATCCCCGACCAATTCGACGAGACCACACCACTGCGCGTCGAAATCGCTGCGCGAATTGCCTTTCCCGACGGCTCGATAAGCGCAGCAGGCCTACGCAAGGAACGTGACGCCGGTCGACTTGAAACGGAGCTAATCGCCGGAAAGGAATACGTCAGCTTGATGGCAATCGCGAGGATGAGGGAACTATGCCGCGGACTTCGAAAGGGCCACGCCTGGTATGGCGTGACGAAAGTTGGAAAAAAGATGGAACGCGCCGAAACAAAGCTGGATGGTTTATCCGCGATGGAACCAGCTTCATCAGCGCTGGCGGCGGCGAAAAAGGCCGTCCAGGAACTGAAGCTGAAAAGGCGCTCGCCGCCTACATTGGAAGCAAATACCACCGAGCGCGGGGAGCCGAGGACGTCTTAATTGCCGATGTGGTCAACCTCTACCTTAAAGAGGTTGCACCGAAGCACGCGACACCAGAAGAGACGGCGGCTCGGCTGGATAAGGTCCTTGATTACTTCGGGGAAAAAACTCTCGCCGCCATCAATGGCAAACTCTGCCGCGAGTACATTGCGTCGCGCCCCACCGAAGCCGCGGCGCGCCGCCAACTCGAGGATCTTCGTGCCGCCATCAACTACTACCGCAAGGAGGGTTATACAACCGCCGCACCGGTCATCACCCTGCCAGACAAGGCCGCCGCCCGCGAACGCTGGTTGACCCGCAGTGAGGCGGCCGCACTGATCTGGGCAGCTTGGCGAATGAAGCAGACATGGAAGGGCCAAGAGAGTGGCCGGCGCACTGGGCGACATCTCGCGCGCTTCATCCTCGTCGCACTTTATACAGGAACGCGCTCGGCCGCAATCTGCGGTGCCGCCATGCGCCCAACGAAAGGGCGCGGTCATGTGGACCTAGACCGCGGTATCTTCTATCGCGGTGCCACCGGCGCAAGGAAGACCAAGAAGCGCCAACCCCCTGTACCGTTGCCCGAGCGGCTGCTGGCGCACCTCCGGCGCTGGGCGCGCACTGATCTTCACATCGAGACCAAATCGCGCGGCAAAAGTGCGAACATCGGTCGCAAGATATCGCAGGATTTTGTCGTGGAATGGAATGGAAAGCCGGTGCGGTCGATAGACAAGAGCTTTAAGACGGCGCGCGAAATCGCCGGCCTAGGGCCCGACGTTACTCCGCACGTGTTCCGCCACACCGCGGCGACTTGGATGATGCAGGCCGGCACCGATCTGTGGCAGGCTGCGGGCTTTCTTGGCATTACAGTGGATGTCCTGATCGAAACTTACGGCCATCATCATCCTAATTTCTTGGCAGACGCCGCCGAGAAGATCACGAAGAAGCCGGTTTTCTCCAAGTCGCCGCAAACCGTTCCGAGTATAGCTCAAATCACAAGACACGAACGCGGTGTGCTCATCCCACAGGTTTCCCACAGAAACGGCGAAAGGAAACGCGACCAGTCGTGAGCGAACGTGGCGAAGGAGCCCAGGAACAATAACGACTTGCTGGTAAATCCACATCGTTCGGGACGATGGGATCGCACGTTCAAAACTGCCATCCGCACCCCGCTCAAAGGTCTACTCCGGCTCCCCAGGGCGCGTGCTCGCAGCCGTGCCTTGGATCGGTTTGCCGGGTCCCGAAAGCGACATTGAATCTGGGAGGATTAGAGGCAAAGATCGTGATGCCTGGCTTGACGGAGGCTTGTCTTCGAGGCCAATGAATACGCGCCTGGCCAAATCTCAAAACAGCAGCAAACGGCGCACTAGCCGCAAGCCCGGCGCACCGCTTCTGAGTGAAACTGTCAATCGGCAAGACCTTGGCGATGCCAACCATGTCGTTGTCCATCATCATTGCCGGGATCGGTTGCTCCGGGCCGCAAGACCACCAAAAAATGGCATGGTCTCGTAGGCGGGACGTATCGGCGTTTCTGGCGCGGACCTCAACCAGGAGGTCGCAATCTTTTACCATCACAAAAGCCCCATCTGAGTCGGTCAGTGGTCTATCTCTGGCTGCTACCCCGCGACGATCAAGACTGTGCTTTCCGGCGACCAATGCAGCACGACATCCTGACCTTCCGCCAGCCTGCCAGCGCCGGTGTTCTGCACAATCACCTTGAGCGTCTGGCCAGCACGCTCGACAAAGTAGGTGCTGCTATTTCCGGCGAAGATGCGCTTCGATACCTGGCCTCGCAGCAGATTCGCGTTGGCCGCATCCGGAGCCTCGGCATCGGTGAAGATGCGGATGCGTTCGGGCCGCACGGCGCAGCTTGCCTTGGCCCCAGCGGCAAGCTTGGCACCCGCGCCGGAGGCAATCGCTGTGCCGTCCGGCAGTCGGATGCCGTTGCCGGTGCTGTCGCCGCGAAGGATGTTGGCGTCGCCCAGGAAAGTGGCGGCAAACTCGCTCTTCGGCCGATCGTAGATCTCCTCGGGCGAGCCTTCCTGCACCAGCTTGCCATCGCGCAGAATGCCGATGCGGTCGCTCATCGTCAGCGCTTCTTCCTGGTCGTGGGTGACGAAGATGGTGGTGATGCCGATCTCGCGCTGGATGCGCTTGAGCTCGATCTGCATGTCGACCCGCAGCGCCTTGTCCAACGCTCCGAGCGGCTCGTCGAGCAACAACACGCGCGGCCGGATGACGATCGCGCGAGCGAGCGCAACCCGTTGGCGCTGGCCGCCGGACAGCTGATGCGGCCGGCGGCCGCCGAGCCTGCCGAGTTGCACGAGGTCGAGTGCGCGCTGTACCTCGCTGGCAATCACCGCCTTGGGCTCGCCGCGCACCGACAGGCCAAAGGCGACATTGCCAGCAACGCTCATATTGGGAAACAGGGCGTAGTTCTGGAACACCATGCCGATGCGCCGCTTCTCCACCGGCACCCGCTCGACACTTTCGCCGCCTATGGAGATGCGGCCAGAGTCGGGAAAGTCGAAGCCGGCGATCTGGCGCAGCAGCGTGGTCTTGCCGCTGCCGGAGGGACCGAGCAGGGCGTAGAAGCCGCCGTCGGCGAAATCGATAGACACATCGTCCAGCGCCTTGTGGGCACCGAAAGCGCGCGACACGTTCGCTACTTGGACGCCAGCCATTATTTCTCTCCGCCGAATTTGAAGAAGCGCGCTGTCAGCAGCATCAGCGCCATCGACACGACAATGATGACCGTCGAGACCGCATTGATCTCGGGCGTGAAACCCTTGCGGATCGCGGCGTAGATTTCGACCGGCAGCGTCGTCTGGCCCGGCGTCGACAAGAAGTAGGATACGACGAACTGGTCGAAGGACACGGCGAAGGCGAACAGCCCACCGGCAATGACGCCCGGCATGATCCAGGGCAGCGTGACGCGGTTCGTCAACTGCCATTGATTGGCGCCGAGCGAGCGCGCCGCCTCTTCCAGCTCGTGCGCGAAGGTCTGCAGTCGGGCCGACACGACGACAATGACGTAGGGAAGCGCAAGCGCGACATGGCCAAGCAGGATGGCGAACAGGCCGCGCCCAATGCCGACGCCGAAGAAGAAGATCAACATCGCCGTGCCGGTTATCAGCCACGGAATGGCGATTGGCGGAAACAGCAGCGCCTGCAGGAATTTCTTGCCGCGAAACTCATAGCGGTAGAGCGCAAGTGACGCCGCCGAGCCAAGCACGACGCAGATGATGGTAGTGATGACTGCGATTTCGACACTGTTCCAGGTGGCTGAGATAAGCTGGTCGTTCTGCCACAGCGAGACATACCATTCCGCCGTCCATTCGAACGGCAGCTGGTAGAAGGGCGAAACGTTGAAAGACATTAGCGCCATGATGATGATGGGCACATAGAGGAAGGCGAGCAATAGCCAGATGTAAAGGCGGCCGAGCCATTCGAGAACTCGTGTCGTCGCCATCACGTAGCCCTCCGCAGCACCGGCGAGGCAACCGCCAGGATGACCAGCACGACGGCCAACAGGATAAAGGAGAGCGCAGCACCCAGCGGCCAGTTGAACACGGCGACGAACTGGTCCTCGATGACAGTGCCGTAAAAGGTGCCGGTACGGCCCCCGAGAATGCGCGGTTCCATGAACGAACCAACAACCGGGACGAAGACGAGCGCTGCGCCCGCCACCAGCCCCGGCATCGACAGCGGAATGATGACTCGATTCAGCACCTGCAGCCGCGAGGCGCCGAGCGAGCGCCCGGCCTCGATCAGCGAGTCATCGATGGCCTGCAGGGTCAAGTAGCACGTCAGCACCATGTAAGGCACGTAGGAGTGCACCAGCCCGATGATGACGGCCGGATAGGAATACATTAGGTCGATGTTGATCTTGAACGGCAGCACTGCGTTCAGCGCGGTGTCGAGCATGCCTCCTTCACGCAGCACCATCGCCCAGGAGAAGATGCGCACCAGCCCGTTCGACCAGAACGGCAGGATGACGAGCAGGAAAATCGCCTCTCGGCTGCGGCCTTTCAGCACCTTGGCCAGCACATAAGCGGCGGGATAACCGATGACGATGCACCACAGCGTCACCTCGAGGCCGAGGCGCAGCGAGGCCAAAAGCAATGTCAGATAAAGGCTTTGTGAAAAGAAGGCGGCATAGTTTTCGAGCGTGAACGCCCACGGCTTTCCCGACAGCGGCAGGTCGGTCATGAAGGAGAAGAAGACCATGGCTGAGAGCGGCAGGAAGATCGCAACCGTCAGCCAGAGATAGGCAGGCGCCAGCAGTGGCAAGGCCGATCTCAATCCGCTGCGCGACGCGGCCGCAACCTGTGCTGCCATGACATCCTCCTCCCAGGATGGGGAAGCATCAGCCGACATGGATGGTCGGCTGATCCCGGCTTCTGCTGTTACTTCACGTCGACCTTGAGCTGCTGCCAGAGCGACAGATAGGTTTCGCGCTGGGCGTCTGTGATCGGCGCCTGGAACTGAATGCGCTTGGCGACTGCCGGGTCACCCATCACCTTGCGGTTGAACGCATCCCCGGGAAGTGCTTCTACAGCCTTGGTGTTGGCGGATACCGGGGCTCCGACCTTGGTGACCCATTCGACATAGAACTTCGGGTCGATCATGTAGTTGATGAAGGCCTCGGCGCCGGCGACATTCTTGGAACCGACCGGAATGGAGAAGGCGTCGAGCCAGGCGACAGCGCCCTCCTGCGGGATCACGAGCGAGACCGGCAGCTTGAAATGGGTCTTGGCGCGATCGGCCGAGCCGCTCCAATAGGTGCCGATGTCGATCTGGTTAGAGGCAGCCATCTGGTTCCAGTCGTTCTCCGAGCTCCAGAACGTCTTGATCTGCGGCATCAGCGAGGTGAGCTTCGCCTTGACCGCCTCGATATCCTTGATGTCGTTGATGTTCTGGCCGGTGGCAATGGCGCCGAACTGAACCGCCTCGACGGCATCATCACGGATGGTGACGCGGCCCTTGTGAGCGGGATCCCACATTTCGGCGATGCTCGTCGGCGGCTTGTCGAATGACTTGTCGTTGATGGCGAGCGCCGTCAGCCCCCAAACCCACGGCACCCCATAGACCTTGCCGTCATGGACAAGCATCGATGATCCGGCCTTGTCCTTGCTGATGTCGGCATAGTTCGGCAGCTTGGACGTGTCGATCGGCTGAATGAGCTTTTCCGCCATCGCCTGATCGTTGAAGGCGGCGTTGATCATGACGACATCGTAAAGGCCGGGATTGGTCCTGAGCTTGGTCAGCATCTCCTGTTCGGAATTGAAGAAGTCGTTGACGACCTTGTTGCCGGTTGCCTTTTCGAAGGCGGCTATGGCCCACGGCTCGTCGGCGCCATAGCCCTTCCAGTTGAGTACGTGCACCTCGTCGGCCCTGGCGGCCAGCGTAAGCGCCGAAGCGAAGACAGCGGTTGCCGTCAGAAAAGCAGTCAGTTTGGGCATGCGCATGTTCGTTCCTCTCATTATTGCCCGGTTGGCGGGCTTGTTATCCCATTAGGCTGTCACAAATGGGCCTCTTGCTTCCGGCCATGCACGGTCGTCGGTCGATCGTCATGGCTGAGGAATCGCTGGATCTCCTGGTCGTTCGGCGCCGACGACCCGCCATGGCGGGTGACCGAGAGCGCCGCCGCCGCATTGGCGTAACGCGCCGCTTCGAACGGCGACACGCCGTGCGACAGCGCGCTGACTAAGGCGCCGATATGAGTGTCGCCGGCGCCGTTAGTGTCTACCGCCGCGACCTTGAACCCGGGCACATCTTGGGCGGTGCCGTCGGCCAGCCGCACGAAGCAGCCTTTTGCGCCAGCGCGGACGACAACGCCTGCCGCGTTGGGGCAGTGGCTGGCCAGCAGCCGGGCAGCAATAGCCTTTACATCGCCGGTGCCGGCGATCTCAGCCGCTTCGGCGGCGTTGCAGCTCAGCCAGCTTGTGCGCGCCAGCACCCGGTCGAGAATGGTGCGCGGAATGTCTGAGATGATCGGCGTCGGATCGAAGACTAAAGGAATTTCCGCCGGCAGCACCTCGATCCAGTCGACAAGCGCCTCTCGGCTTCCCGGATAGCTAAGCGTATAGCCGGAGGTGAACACCCAGTCGCCCGGTGCGACCGAGATGAGCGCCATCATGTCAAGGCTGAGCACACTCTCCGCACCAGGCCATGAGACGAAGGTGCGCTCGGCATCGCTCGAGATCATGGCGACGCAATTGCCACTGTCCATAACCGCCGATGGCGTCGTCAGTGTCTCGATCCCCTCACTGGCTAAGGCCGCGCGCAGGAAGTCGCCATTGGGTCCGCTGCCGAGCTGGCCGCCGAACACCACCTTCATGCCGGTGCGGCTGGCCGCGACCATCATGTTGAAGCCGCCGCCGGCGACTTGTGCATAGCTTGACGCGGTCTTCTCCGTGCCCGGTGCCGGCAAGGCATCGATGCGGTAGACATAGTCGACCACCGCGCTGCCGATATGGACGAGACGCCCGCTCATGCTGCCGCCTCCTTGCCGGACCTGCTCTTCGCCGCCCGCAGGGCGACCAAGTCGGCGGCGAGCGCGCGCACCCGCCCAATGTCTAGGCCTTTGATCCGGGCGATGTGTTTCTGTGGCAATCGGGAAAAGCCAGTGCAGGCACCGGCCATGCCGGCCGCGATGGCGCCGATCGTGTCGGTGTCGCCACCGAGATTGGCGCTGATGACTGCCGCTTGCCAGGGATCGCCGCCGGCGACTTCCAGCACCGCGAATGCAGCCGGAACGGACTCCTGACTGGCGACGCCGGTGCCGACCAGATCGGTGATCAGCCGGATCGCGTCACTCGTCTCCTTGCCGCGTACGAGCTTCTGCGCCCACCCAATGCGCGCGGCGATGTCACCGCCGGTCACCCAATAGCCGAGCGTTGCTCCGTGCCTCGCCCCGGCGATGGCGCTGTCGGAAGCGGCGCGCCAGTCACCGCCAGCGATGCCGCGACTGATGGCGGCAGCGACCGCTGCGGCCGAAGCGATTGCGATTGACGTGTTGTGCGTCGCCCTGCAAGTTTCGGCCACTTTGCCGACCAATGCGTCAAGCGGCTCTGGCGGCATCATGATGCCGACCGGCGCGATGCGCATGGCTGCACCATTTGTGTCGCCGCTGCGTCCCGCTTCCTCGGCTGGCATACCGTTATTGATCGCGTCGATGGCGCGTTTGGTTGATGGTCCCAGCAGATCGTAGCTGCCGCGCGCCTTGACATCGCGTTCCCAGTCGAGCAGCGCGCTGACCCACCTCGCATGGTCGAACCGGTTACCGGATTCGACCAGGATACGGCCAAGCAGAAGCGCCTGTTCTGTGTCGTCGGTGATCGTCCCGGCCGGGAGTCCCTTCGACACCGGATGGTCGGGGAAAGGAGCAATGAAGTCCTCGACATGACCGTAGAGTTCGGCAATCCGCGCCGGCGACAAAAGCTGCGTCGGCATTCCCAGCGCATCTCCCAGTGCCCCGCCCACAAGCGCTCCCATGGCCCGATCGGTTATGCTCCCGGTGTCGTCCGGCATCTCTCAGAACCTCATATGCAGCGCAAAATGCGCCGGGTTGAGCAGGCTGGTCACATATTCGATCGGCCGGTCATCGGCGGCGCGGGTCAACCGGCGACCGCGAAGGAACGGCGTGCCTTGCGGGCAACCGAGGATTGCAGAGTCCTCGGCGTTGAGCATTTCGATGCCGACCCATTCCTCGCCATGGTCGGGAACGAGGCCCGCGCCGCGCAGCGTCTGGTGCAGCGAGCCTTCGCGCAGGCCGCGCAACGGCACGTCCTCCAGTTCCGGCGACAATGGCAGGCGGCTGCGCTCGATGGAGATGGCGTGGCCGTCGCTGGCATTGGTGCGCACCCGGTCGACAGCGATGAAAAACGGGTTTTCTATACCAAGCAGTGCGGCAAGACGGGGGTCCTCGATCACCTCGAGCCGCAGCGTCCGCGTCTCGGCGTTGGCGCCGGCGTTGGCGAGCGCCCGCGACCAACCGATGGAGTCATCAACGGGCTTGCCATCGAAGGTGACGAAAGAGCCGATGCCGACTTTGGTCGTGATCAGCCCGCGGTTGGACAGTTCCTCGAGGCCTTTGCGGACGGTGTTGCGGCTGACGGAGAAACGCTGGACGAGCTTGTTCTCGCTTTGCAGCCGGTCGCCGAAGCCGAGAACACCGGAGCGGATTTCATGTTCGAGAACGGTGGCGATCTGTTCGGGCTTGCCCGTGCCGGGAGACAGTTGAACCGAGCGCCGCTTCATATGGGTACCTGTTCAGTGATCCTGTATAATCCTGTTCATATCACGGCAGGCTTGTCAACGAGTGCCGCATGGAGCAGTTCGTGATCCCGAGTCCGGTTCAACAGGACGGCATAAGGAGCGTCAGCCTAGCGCCGCCGCAGCCGAGACGCGGGATCGACCGCTCCCGTCGAGGGGCATCGTTTAGCAGGAGCTCGCGACCAAGGTGAATTCCAGGATCGCAGTCGGATGGGAGGAAAGGATGCCACACAACGCACTAGATACGGCGCACGACGGCCGCCTCGCCATCGTTGATCTCGCGGTCGCCGCCTGGCGAGGCCGTCAAACTACTCCTGTCGAGTGAGGTGAATTACGAGGGTAAATTACCAGCCCGGACCCGCGAGAGGCAGGCGTGTCTTTCGAGAGTTGGAAAATCTTACAAATTTCGTCGGTCTGCTGCATTCTTCTTAAACATGGCCAAGACAAGCCGCTTGCCTTCGCGCACACTGTCTTCGAGCGGCTTCGCCTTCGCCAGATGCGCCGCAATCGCGCTAGCCAGCATGCAACCCGTCCCGCGCATTGATGCGACAAGACGAGGTGCGTCGAAGCGGATTGGTTCTTGATCGGAACGCAACAGAATATCGGTTGATCGAGGTCCTGATGCGTGGCCCCCTTTGATCAGCAGGCCCGGCACGCCGGCTGCCAGCAATTTCCGTCCCAGTCTCACCGCGTCGCTCTCGTCGGCTGGCGGTTCCGCACCAACAAGGAGCGCCAGCTCCAGGAGATTGGGGGTCACAAGGCAGCAAAGCGGCATCAGGTCGCGCCTCATGGCAGCGATGGCACCTGCTTCCAGAAGCGCCCGGCCGGAGCTCGAGGCCAGCACCGGATCGAGCACTGCCGGCACCTGCGGATTTTCGCGCAGCACGCCGGCAATGGCAACGACGATCTCAGCCGTTGCGAGCATGCCGATCTTAATTGCCGCCACCTTGTTGGCCTGTAGCGCGGCGCACATCTGATCGGCCACAAGATCGGGCTGCGAAGGATGGATTTCCATTACGGCTTCGTGCGTCTGCACCGTCAGCGCTGTGACAGCCAGGCAGGTGCGCACGCCAATGGAAGAGATCGTCTCGATATCACGTGCAATTCCAGCCCCACCGCTGGGGTCTGATCCGCCGACCACGAGCACATGCGGTTCTCGCCTCAGCGCCATGGCTTTGTCTTTTCGATCCATTCTCGCGTGCGCGCTTCGGGATCGGCATTCAACGTGATGTCGGTGACCACCGCCGCGCTGTCCGCACCAGCCTCGAAGACACCGTCGAGCCGGTCGGGGTTGAGGCCGCCGATGGAGACCAATGGGATCGGCGCCACTCGATGCTTCCACTCGCTGATCCGCTCGAGCCCTTGCGGCGCCCATTTCATCTGCTTCAGGATGGTGGGATAGATGGGGCCGAGCGCGATATAGTCGGGCTCGGCAGCGATGGCCGTTTCCAGTTCGAGATGATCGTGCGTGCTGAGCCCGAGCTTCAATCCGGCGTACTTAATCGCCAGCAGGTCGGCCGCAGCCAAATCCTCTTGGCCGAGATGGACGAAGTCGCAGCCTTCCTCAATGGCGAGCCGCCAATAATCGTTGACGATCAGTTGGCAACCATGGACCGCGCAGACGCCGTTCGCGCGGCGGATTTCCGTCCGCAGCGTGGCCTCGTCCCTATCCTTGATGCGCAACTGAACCAGCTTGACGCCAAGTGGCACCAGCCGTTCGATCCAGGCGGCGCTGTCGACGATCAGGTAGAAGGGATCGAGCTTCATGAGAAAACCGCCCTGCCGAATGTTGGTGTCGATGGCACCGCGACGTCGCGGGGTTCGAGCATCCCCGAGCTGAAAGCTTCTCGACCGGCGTCGACCGCCTTGCCGAACGCACGCGCCATGCCGACCGGATCGGCCGCCTTGGCGACCGCTGTGTTCAGGAGCACGGCATCAAAGCCGAACTCCATGACTGTTGCCGCGTGCGATGGCCGTCCGAGACCAGCATCCACGATCAGCGGGACATCAGGGAAATGTCCGCGCATCGAGCGCAGCGCCATGATGTTGACCGGCCCGAGGGCGGAACCGATCGGTGCGCACCAGGGCATCAAGACCTTGCAGCCCGCCGCAAGCAGCCGCTCGGCGACGACAAGGTCGTCGGTAGTATACGGGAACACCGCAAAACCGTCCTCGCACAGGATGCGGGCGGCTTCGAGCAGACCGAACACGTCCGGCTGCAGCGTGTCGTGATTGCCGATCACTTCGAGCTTGATCCAGGGCGTGCCGAAGACTTCGCGCGCCATTTGTGCGGTCGTGACCGCTTCCTTGACGGAGTGGCAGCCAGCAGTGTTGGGCAGGATTCTGACACCAAGCGACCGGATCAACGACCAGAATTTTTCGCCAGCCCTGCCGCCTGCCATTTCACGGCGCAACGAGACGGTCACCACCGAGGTGCCCGATGCCCTGACTGCATCGGCAAGGATGGCCGGCGAAGGATATTGAGCGGTGCCGAGAAGCAGGCGGGAGGGAAGCGTCGTCCCGAGAAGATCGAACATGCTAGCCTCCCTGCATGGGCGAGAGGATTTCGATCCGGTCGCCGTCGTTCAATTGGAATTCCGCCCGGCTGGCTTTGTGCACGAGGTCGTTGTTGACCGCGGTCGCGAGCCAATCGCCCTCATAGTCAAGCGCGGCAAGCAGCTCGGCCAGCGTGGTGGCGGCAACCTCATGCACTTTGCCGTTGACCATCAGTTTCATGAGCAAGCTCCACGGGTTTGTCGTGATTGAAGACAATTTCGCCCGCCAGGCGCGCCATGGCGGGGGCGAGAAGAAAGCCATGGCGATAGAGCCCGTTGATCGCGACGGTGTCTCCGCTCATTTCGACGCGCGGCAGATTGTCGGGAAAGGCTGGACGGACGCCGACACCGGTTTCAACGATCTCGGCCTCGCCAAAGGCCGGATGGAGGGCATAGGCGGTACCCAGAAGCTCCATCATGGAGCGCGCCGTGACCGGTCTGGCGGACCGGCTTTCAATCATCGTCGCACCGATCATGAACTGGGCGTCGGCACGCGGTACCGCATAGAGCGGAAAGCGCGGATGCAGCAACCGGACCGGGCGCGACAGCGAGAAGTCTGGCGTGTTTAGGATCAGCATTTCGCCGCGAACGCCGCGAAGCCTGTCATCGGCGGCTGCCATTCCCGTGCAATCGATCTGACGATCGAAACCGGAAACATGCCGGGCGTCGGTGCCGAAGTGGAATTTGACACCCATGGCTGCGAGCTTGTCATGAAGTGCTGCCATCGCCTGGCGCGGATCGAGATGGCCCTCATCGGGAAAGAGCAATCCGCGGCGAAAGCGGCCGGCTAAGTCGGGCTCCAGGAGCGCAATTTCGTCTTCGTCGACACGCCGATGGCCCGACGTGCGGCTGGCGAGGCGGTCGAGCTCGCCGGCATCACGCGGGGCGGCCACGACAAGTGTTCCGCCCCGTGTCACCTGACCCGGCAGCACCGCATCCCACCAGTCGGCAGCGTCACGTCCAAGGTCCAGCACCGGCTGCTCGGCGCTTTCACGCTCGCACCATGGCGCCAGCATGCCGCCGGCGAACCACGACGCATTGCCTCCAAGGCCATGCCGGATCTCGGCGACCGTGACCGTCGCGCCGCGGGCGGCGAGTTCGAAGGCGGCGGTGAGGCCGGCGACGCCGGCCCCCTTTATCAGCACCTTCATGACGGCTTACCTGGCTGAGGCGTGAGCGGTGCGACGGTCTCGTCCGCTGGCACGTAGAGATCGCCGCCCTCGCGGTATTTCGCCGCCATCGCCGCCATGCCCTCGTTCTGTGCCTCGGCGCGGATGTCGTGAGAGATACGCATCGAGCAGAATTTCGGTCCGCACATCGAGCAGAAATGCGCCAGCTTGTGCGCCTCCTTGGGCAAGGTCTGGTCGTGGAAGGACCGTGCGGTTTCGGGGTCGAGCGACAGGTTGAACTGGTCCTCCCAGCGGAACTCGAAGCGCGCGCGGGAAAGGGCGTCATCCCTGACTTTCGCCGCCGGGTGGCCCTTCGCCAGGTCGGCCGCGTGCGCTGCGATCTTGTAGGTGATCACGCCGGTCTTGACGTCATCGCGGTCGGGAAGGCCGAGATGCTCCTTGGGCGTGACGTAGCAGAGCATGGCCGTTCCGAACCAGCCGATCATCGCCGCGCCGATGCCGGAAGTGATGTGGTCGTAGCCCGGCGCGATGTCGGTCGTCAGCGGTCCAAGCGTATAGAACGGCGCCTCGCCACAGACGGCGAGCTGCTTGTCCATGTTCGCCTTGATCTTGTGCATCGGCACGTGGCCGGGCCCCTCGATCATCACCTGGCAATCTTTCGCCCAGGCGATCTGCGTCAGCTCGCCGAGCGTTTCCAGCTCGGCGAATTGCGCCGCGTCGTTGGCATCGGCGATCGAGCCGGGACGAAGGCCGTCGCCGAGCGAGAAGGAGACGTCATAAGCGCGGCAGATGTCGCAGATCTCCGCAAAGTGCTCGTAGAGGAAGCTTTCCCGGTGATGGTGCAGGCACCATTTTGCCATGATCGAGCCACCGCGCGAGACGATACCCGTGACCCGGTCAACGGTCAGCGGGATGTAATGCAGCCGCACGCCGGCGTGGATGGTGAAATAGTCAACGCCTTGCTCGGCCTGCTCGATCAACGTGTCGCGGTAGACCTCCCAGGTCAGGTCCTCGGCGATGCCACCAACCTTTTCGAGCGCCTGGTAGAGCGGCACCGTGCCGATCGGCACCGGCGAGTTGCGCACGATCCATTCGCGGATGTTGTGGATGTTGCGGCCGGTCGACAGATCCATCACCGTGTCGGCGCCCCAGCGGATCGCCCACACCATCTTTTCGACCTCTTCAGCCATCGACGATGTGACGGCGGAGTTACCGATATTGGCGTTGATCTTGACCAGGAAATTGCGGCCGATGATCATCGGTTCGCTCTCGGGATGATTGATGTTGGCGGGAATGATCGCGCGTCCGCGCGCCACCTCGTGGCGGACGAATTCAGGCGTGACGAAGTCGGGGATCGCCGCGCCGAAGGCCTCGCCGTCGCGCTCAAGCTTGCCGTGCAGGATCTCGCGACCAAGGTTCTCGCGGATGGCGACGAACTCCATTTCGGGCGTGATGATGCCAGCGCGCGCATAGGCAAGCTGTGTCACCGCCTTGCCGGTCTGGGCCCGGAGTGGCCGGTTGCGGACTGGAAATTCCGGTGTTAGGCGCTCGCCTGCCGCAAACCCATTGTCTTCTGGCCGGACGTGGCGGCCGTCATAGGCTTCGACATCGCCGCGCGCGGTGACCCATTCATGGCGAAGCCGTGCAAGGCCGTTTTCGATGCTGGTTTCGACAGTCGGGTCGGTATAGGGGCCGGACGGATCGTAAGCGGTCACCGGCGGCTCGCCTGCCGTCGGATGGACGGAGATTTCGCGCATCGGCACCCTGAGCTGCGGGTGGATGGTACCGGATTTGTGGATTTTGCGTGAGGCAGGCAGCGGTCCCGTCGAGACGGCGGGGGTGAGGGCATTCATCTTGAGGCTCCTTTGCTCGTTGCATTGGAGACCCAGTTCTGTGCCGGAAGGATGAAAAGACGCTTCTGTCGACCTGCCGAAACAGGACCTCGGGCGTAAACTCCCGCAAAGCGCTTGCACCGTCCCTACGCCAGTATGAACTGGATCAGGTTCAACGGGTCACTGCGCCGCGAAAGCCAGCAGTATCTCAGCCCCTTGCCGGGACTCCCCTGGTGAATGCGTGAGGTTGGACGGGACCGCTCCGGTTTGTCAAGCGCGTTCTGGCCGCGGCTGATCGGCGGCCGGTCAGACCGTGCGGAAAAAATCGTGCATGTCTCGGCGACAAGTCAAGCATCGGAGATGAAGGCAGGGACAAGGGAATCGCAAACCGTCGGACTAAAATCGATCCTGATGATCACACCTTCAATGGGCACCAAAGGTTTGCGCGTAGATCGCCTCGATTCTTCCTGCCTCGTCACTGGTCAGCGCGGCGAATTCCTTCTCGCGCGCGCGGTTCGATAGATGGCCATCATTCTGGTGAAGAAAACGGAAGAGCAGATCGGTCAACCGCTCGGGCATGTCGATAAAGGCGTCCACCTGCTGCCGGAACTGATCGTAGCGCTGCAGAAATGCGGTTTCCTCGGGAAGGTCCCGTTCGATCGTCCGCTGAACGCAAGCATAGAGGAATTCGGCGTGCGGGGTTGCATCGAAGAACCGGTAGAAATCACCGGTGTCATTCAGCACCCGGACGTTGAATTGCGGCGTCGGTTCCCATTCCACCAACGGCAGAAGGCGCTGCGAATAGCTCTCGAGCACGCCCCTGTACTCGTTGATCTGGTCCAGGATCGCGGCCGAGACGGGAAAGACCACTCCCGGCGGATTGAAGCCGCGCATGGCAAGGACGTGGTGGATTAGGTAGCGGTGAATGCGGCCGTTTCCGTCCTCGAACGGGTGAATATAGACAAAGCCGAAGGCGAGGATTGCGGCGGCTACGACTGCATCAAGCTTTTGCGCGGGGCCCTGATCGAACGCCGCCATTCCATCGATTAGCCGCGGCAGGTCCTCGGGCCGAGCGCTGATGTGATCGGGCAAGGGCGTACCGTTGTCTCGATCATGCTCACCGACGGAACCTCCTTCTTTTCGGAAGCCAAGGTTTACGAAACGAGCGTCACCAAGTACAATTCTTTGCAGGCGCAGCAGCTCATCGCGATCGATCGGCCAGCGGCCGGCTTCGCCGATGGCGCGGCCCCAGCGCTGGATGCGATCTTGCGGCGGGTGCTCGCCCTCGATCGCGTAGCTTGATCGCGAGTCTTTGAGCAAAAGAAAGGCGGCGGTCCGAGCAAGGAGGTCGCGCGGCACGTCCGCTACGATTGCCTCCGCGCGCCGCGGTAGTTCAAGGCCGATGAATTTTTCGAGAATCTTGGTGCGGAACACCAGAGGGCAGAACTCACGCGTGCCGGGGAGATTGTCCCTTACGCGATAGCGCGAAGCGGTCTTGTCGGGTCCGGGCCACTGCAGCTCGGGATCGACAACCGGAATGTATCGTCCGGCCTCCGCGTCCGGCAGATCGATACGCGCGTCCCTCAGCCATTCATATAAAAACCAGATGCGGCGGGCATAACTGCCGGTCGGGCTTTCACGGACCAGCGCCTCGATCGGCGCGGGACCGGTCACTTGGAACAGCCGCTTGAGGACGGCAAGGTCCAGTCCCTCGTACTTGAGCGCAAAGGTCAGGTGGCCTTCGAGGGTAGGATTTGGGGCATGGCGGGGGGTCATGATCCGCCAGCCATCCCGTTCGGTAATGCGATGATGCTCGCCAGTGGCGAACAACCTACGGGGCAAGGGCGCGGCGAGCCTGTAGGCTCCGATCAGGGCGCTGTACCCGGCCGGGGTCGCCGTTTCAGGAAGGCGGATTTCCTGAAAAACGGTAACAGGACCTGAAAATTGGTGCTGTTGCACCGCAGGCATGAAACGCGAATCCTTCCATTGAATTTTGGTTTAGTCGGCAAAACCTATGAAAAATGATCCTATCCCATGAAAAATGATGCCACAAGACAAATTTTCCGAAAACCGATTCTAAAACAGTGCTGAGGTCGATCAAGCAAGAACTCCGCCACCGGCTCAAGGAAGCGACTTCAGACCAAAAAGGTGAGTCCAGGAACCGCCATTCGCCCGTCTTAGTCACGAGGCCGGCACGGATGGCCCGCCTTACGTCGAGCCGGATTGCTCGAGCGCGCCGTTCGGGGCTCACTCATAGAGCGCTCCGGTGCGCGATCCCGATTTGATAGCCGCGATCACGCTCGCGACTGATCTTGGTGACGTGGCGGCGTCGGAGTAGAAAAGTGATGCAGGATCTCGGTGGCGTCGTGTGTGTGTGTGACCTGAAGTGAGTTCTCTGCGGTATGGGGGGCGGCACGCAGCGCGCGTCTTCTCGGCAAACAGATCGACGAAGCGGCACCGAAGGGAAGTTCCTGGCATTCATTCTCGCCATCGCTGCCCCAATTTGCCGATCGGACTGCCGATCGATCTCGCCCAATACTTTGCGCGCGCAAGGGCCGAAGCTGAACTGGGCGGCACCTGCTCATTCGGGAGCTGACTCATGCTTGGTGCCCGAGAGAGCTGTGCCTGATCGAATGCGTGAAATCGTAGCTCGGAGTGGAGAGGCTGACGCGGTCATCTGTCACCCGCCTTCGGGCTGTAACGGAAAGCGCGACATCGTCTCCAATGCTCGTTCCCCACGTCGAGGGGCCCAGCGGCTTGGCTACGGGGGGGACTGTCAGCTAGTGGCCGCTGGGCCTTGACGACCAGCGACCGTAAGAGGAGGCCCTGTGCTGGCTGACGAAAACTTGCGAGCAAAGCCACGGAAAAGCATCATTCGAACGAACTCTTTCGTCGAGACGAGGAGGGCAGTGAGGCGGTAGCCGCCGCTTTGAAGTTCTCCGGCAGCTGCTACGCTGGTCATTCCGAGGGTCGCAGTTGCGCTTGCGCCGTCATATCAGATAAGTCTAATAAAATACGCGCCTGGCCATCGAACGCGCCGCGGCGCCCTTGGGTCGGCGCTATTCATCGGGTGGGCATGTCGGGCACGCAAGGGAGGACGAAATGAGACTGGTTCAGTCATTTGCATTTGCTGCTGTGCTGCTTCTTTCGTCTGCATTGTCTGCGGCCGCCCACTCGGCTCGTGAGGACATCGAAGCGGCGTTGGTAAAATTCATGGACGCCTTCAACAGCGGAAACGCAGCAGCGGTAGGTCAAATGTATACCGACGATGCCGCCCTGCTGCCACCCGACGGCAAACGCGTCGATGACCGCAAGGGCGTGGAAGAATTCTGGCAGGGCGCAATCAAGGCCGGGATGAAGAATCTCACCCTGAAGGCGCTGGAAGTGGAAGAGAGCGGGAATCTCGCCTACGAAGTTGGCGCATTTACGCTCGGTGTGCCGAGCAAAGGCGGTGCCCCTTCCACCGTTGCGGGCAAGTACATTGTCGTTTGGAAAAAAGGGGACGACGGGACGTGGCGCCTGCATCGGGACATCTGGAACTTTGGTGCGGCCCAATAGATTCCGCGACCCGTGAGGCCGGCGCGCGCGACAGTTCCAACGAAAGTCCATGGCAATAGTTTATGTGACTGAATTGATTAACAAAATTGAACAGACTTGATGGGTCTGCTCATCGAGTCGGCTCTGGATCTATCGCGCTACCGATCAGGGAGGCGGTAAGATTCGAGCTCAGCAGAACGGCAATTCCGGCTGACCACCACTTGCCGGGACTAGAGCGTTCTCCGGCTCGGCGCGCCGCTGAGGGCTCTTGTTCATTTGGTCGTGGGCAATCCGCGGTTCTCCAAGAACCCGTCCATCTCGTCAAATGCCATCTGAGCCGAGACAACTAATTATCATTGGGCAAAGTAGCGGCTCAACGGCTCCAGAAGAAAGCAGCCCCCCGATGCTCGTTCAACATTCGAGCCCGCATCGGGCAAGTCTTTCCACGTCCGGGTACGCCATGCTGCTTCGACCGCCCCTTTCTTCTTGCGGATTTAGGAATTCGAGCTTTTCGGTTGTTCCGATCATCCATTTGGGAAACGATCGATGCCGGCAAGCAAGGTTTTATGGGGCCAGATACTCACCGCCTTTCTGATCGTCGTCGCGACGACATGGGGAGCAACACAGTGGACGGCAGGGCGGCTCGGCTTTCAAAGCCAACTCGGTCCGCCGTGGTTCGAATTGGCTGGACAGCCCGTTTATCCGCCGCCAGCCTTTTTCTGGTGGTGGTTTTTCTACGACGCCTACGCGCCGAAGGTCTTCCTGGAGGGCGCGGCGATTGCGGCGAGCGGAAGCCTCATGGCTATCGTCGCAGCGATCGGGATGTCGCTGTGGCGGGGGCGCGAGGCAAAGGACACCACGACTTACGGCTCGGCGCGCTGGGCGACGCGAGACGAAATCAAGGCCGCTGGGATGATCGGTCAGGATGGGGTGATCCTGGGTATGTTGGGCCGACACTATCTGCGCCACGACGGTCCGGAACACGTGCTATGTTTCGCACCGACCCGAAGCGGCAAAGGCGTCGGCCTGGTCGTGCCGTCACTACTGACCTGGCCGGGTTCGGCAATCGTCCACGACATCAAGGGCGAAAACTGGGAACTGACGGCCGGATGGCGGGCCCGTTTCGGCCACGTGCTTCTGTTCGACCCGACCAATGCTGGATCAGCAGCCTACAATCCTCTGCTGGAGGTGCGACGGGGCGAATGGGAAGTTCGAGATGTGCAGAACGTGGCGGATGTCCTGGTCGACCCAGAAGGCACATTGGAACGCCGCAACCACTGGGAGAAGACCAGCCATGCGTTGCTGGTCGGCGCAATACTGCACGTGCTCTATGCGGAGAAAGACAAGACCCTCGCAGGCGTGGCGAACTTCCTTTCCGATCCAGAGCGGCCAATCGAGGCAACGCTGCGCGCCATGATGCTGACGCGGCATTTGGGTGATGCAGGCCCGCATCCCGTCGTGGCGTCGGCTGCTCGGGAACTGCTTAACAAGTCCGAGAACGAGCGTTCCGGCGTGCTCTCGACAGCCATGAGTTTTCTGGGCCTCTACCGCGATCCAGTTGTGGCCAAGGTGACGTCATGCTGTGACTGGCGGATCGCAGACCTTGTCGAGGAGGCACGGCCGACGACGCTTTATCTGGTCGTACCGCCATCGGACATCAGTCGCACAAAGCCGCTGATGCGACTCGTGCTTAACCAGATCGGCCGCAGGCTCGCCGAAGATCTTCACGCGAAGGATCACCGGCAGCGTCTTTTGATGCTGCTGGACGAGTTTCCCGCGCTCGGCAGGCTCGATTTCTTCGAAAGCGCGCTGGCCTTCATGGCCGGGTATGGCATCAAGTCGTTCCTGATTGCACAATCGCTCAATCAGATCGAGAAGGCCTACGGACCGAACAATTCCATCCTCGACAATTGTCATGTGCGGGTGAGCTTCGCCACCAATGACGAAAGGACGGCCAAGCGCGTCTCAGACTCTCTGGGGACCGCGACCGAGTTGCGCGCCATGAAGAACTATGCGGGGCACAGATTGTCGCCCTGGCTCGGGCATCTGATGGTCTCGCGGCAGGAAACGGCGCGTGCACTGATGACGCCGGGCGAGATCATGCAACTGCCGCCGACCGAGGCGATCATTATGATCTCGGGCCAGTTCCCAATCCGGGCGAAGAAGGCACGCTACTTTGCCGACCCGCGTCTTGCCGAGCGTGTCTTGCCGCCACCAAGGACCGGAGGGACAACGCAGAACGCTCGCCCTGACGACTGGACCGACACGACACTTCTTGCTGGGCCGGAAGGCAAATCTCGCAAGCTGAGGCTTGCCAGGGATCAGCAGGACGAGGATCCGGCCAATGGCGGCATTCGCCGCCAGCCCGAGCTTCCCGAACACGAAGACATCGCGCCGGAACGAACGGCACGCTGCGACGATGAGTTCGACCTCGACAGGGACGAGCCCGATGATGACGCCGTTCGTCGCCGCAGTGTCGATCAAGCCATGAGACGCGCAGCTCGTCAGGCCGCCCTTGACCCCAATGATGGCATTGAGCTTTGAGCGCATGAAGAACGCCAAGAAAAGACGTCTGTCTGCCTATCTCGACCCTGACATAATGAGGGCACTGGCGGATTACGCTGGGCGGCGCGAGGTCTCGCTGTCACTGGTCGCCGAGGCTGCGCTCGCGTCGTTCCTGTCGCCTGATGCCGAAGAACGAAAGCAAGCGGCGATCACTCGCCGCCTCGACCAGATCGATCGACGCGTGCAGCGGGTCGAGCGGGACGTCGGAATTGCTATTGAGACGCTAGCATTGTTCGTCCGGTTTTGGCTCAACTCGACTCCAGCCTTGCCGGAATCGGCGCAAGCGGAGGCGCGCGCCAAGGGCTTGCAGCGCTACGACAATTTCGTCGATGCGCTCGGTCGCCGGCTCAGCAAAGGACCAAGGCTCAGGCAGGAGATAGCCGACGATGTCCCGCCAGTGCCGCCAGCGAGCCGATAAGGTGCGTGACGCCAGATTGAAGCGTCTCTCGGGACCGTGATCTTTCCGACGGGTTGGTATCTGCTCGCGCACCGTTCCTAAACGTGCCCACAAAGTTCGGGTGGTGAGCGAGCGGACGTCGTATGTCTGCTTTGCTCCATTCCAGACAACATTAGTCTAATTAGATCAAAACGACTATCGAATCGATTGCGCAAACGTTTCGATGGCACTATGGTTATTGTATCCGCCAGGACAGAGCGGGTTTAAAGCGCAACATCAGGGAGGAGCGCTTGCGTGTAGCACTCCGTTTGAGCCGCAATGGCAACGATGGTTGAGGTAGCCCGTCGTGCCGGGGTGTCGGTCTCAACGGTGTCACATGTGATCAACCGCACGCGCTTTGTCTCGCCTGCGAAATCGAGAGCCATTAACGAAGCGATTGCTTTGCTTGGATATCAGCCCAATGGGCTGGCGCGTTCCCTCAAGGTCGCTTCAACCAACAGCGTCGGCTTGGCGATTTCGGCGATCTCGAACCCGTATTTCACTGACATCATCTGTGCCGTGGAAGCGGAATGCGCGCGTCTTGGCCTC
Source organism: Mesorhizobium sp. M1182 (assembly GCF_040318335.1). NCBI lineage: Bacteria > Pseudomonadati > Pseudomonadota > Alphaproteobacteria > Hyphomicrobiales > Phyllobacteriaceae > Mesorhizobium > Mesorhizobium sp. M1182. Next base: position 54,891 of record NZ_JAMYMD010000001.1, on the reverse strand, counting down.
ATGGTTTTCCTTTCCGACACGCAGGACGATCCTGATCGGGAGCTTGCGGTCGTTCGCGCCTTCCATCAACGACGTGTTGACGGCGTTATTTTGGCGCCCTCGGGTGCCCCAGAGCGAGCCACCAATTACCTTGCCGAGAAAATGGTTCCCTGCGTTCTGATCGACCGGTTTGCCGACGAACGATTTGACCAGATCGGCGTTGAGAACCAATCTGCGATGCGCGCTCTTATCGATCACGTCGCATCCTTCGGCCATCAGCGGATTGGGTTCATTGCAGGGCAGCCGGGCCTTGCTACGACTCGCGAACGTATCGATGCGTTCAAGTCAGCTTTGATGGCTAACGGACTTGCCTACGTGTCGGAATATCTGCAGCCAGGGAACGTCGACACGGCGAGCGCTACGGCGTCGACCCGCGCGATGTTGTCGTTGCCTTCGCCGCCTACGGCCTTGGTCACCGGCAACAATATGGCGACGATCGGAGCGGTCCGAGCGGTTCGCGAAAAAGGTCTCGAAATACCTCGGGATCTTTCACTTGTCGGCTTTGACGACTTCGAATGGGCCGATTGTTTTGAGCCGCAACTGACCCTTATTGCGCAGCCTTGCGCCGAAATCGGGCGGCAGGCCGCATCGCTGCTTAGCGCCCGAATTGCATCAACGGATACAGAGCCCCGCTCGGTGCGGCTTCAGGCGACGCTGCATGCCCGTCAATCCTGCGGGAGGCCGGCATGAGCGCGCCGCTTCTATCGGTGACAGGGGCCGTGAAACGCTTCGGCGGCGTTCAGGCACTACGCGGTGTCGATTTTGATCTCAAGCCAGGCGAGATCCACGCCCTGCTGGGCGAGAACGGCGCCGGCAAATCGACATTGATGAATCTGCTGTCGGGAGTTTACGCACCCGACGAAGGTACAATCCAGATTGACGGCAAGCCGGTGCGGTTCAACAACCCGCGCGAGGCGCAGACGGCCGGAATTGCGACCATTTTTCAGGAGCTTGATCTCGTTCCAACGCTCGATGTCGCGTCAAACCTCTTCCTTGGCCGCGAATTGATGCGCTCGGGCGGACTGCTCGATGTGGCGGGGATGCGCCGCGAAGCTCGCAAGCGTCTGCAAGCTATCGAACTGGCTATCGATCCCGCCGGGCTAGTCGGCGACCTCTCGATAGGGCAACGCCAGGTCGTTGCGATCGTCAAAGCGTTGTCCTATGCGACGCGGGTCCTGATCATGGACGAGCCGACGGCGGCCCTAACGGTGGGCGAGGTCGAGAGGCTGTTCGACATCATGCGCAAGCTCGCCGTCAGTGGCGTCGGCATCGTCTATATCTCCCACCGTCTGGAGGAAGTGCCGCAGATCGCGGACCGGGTGACGGTGATGCGGGACGGACGTGTAGCTGGCATCACCGATCCGCACACACCGCAGGCCGAACTGGTGCGGCTGCTCGTCGGGCGCCCACTGGACGAACTCTATCCCCAGCGCACCACGGCCGTCGGCCGGGCTCTGCTCAGCCTGCGCAATGCCAGCTTCCAGCTAGCGCGCGACAGCGCCGGCTGGCAGGCCCCGACAGGGCTTTCACTCGAGGTGCATGAAGGCGAGATCGTCGGGCTGGCCGGCATCATGGGGGCAGGGCGCACCGAGCTCCTGAGCGCGCTTTACGGCACCGGCCTTTCCGGCCAATGGGAGGGCGGCGTGGTCATTTCCGGCCGTCCGGTCAAGCTTGATTCGATCAGAGCCGCGCGCCTTGCCGGCATCGCCTTCGTCACGGACGACCGCCGTGGCAGTGGCCTAATGCTGAGGATGGCGGTTGGCCTCAACCTCGTCATGTCGGTGATCCGGCGAATATCGCCGGGCGGACTGATGTCACCGGGCCGCCAGGCCGAGGCGGTGAAACAATCGTTCGGCCAGTTCGACATTCGGCCGAAGAATCCCGACATCGCGGTCGGCGCGCTGTCCGGCGGCAACCAGCAGAAGGTGGTGCTGGCCAAGGAGATGCTTGGCAATCCCCGGCTCTTGCTGCTCGACGAGCCGACTCGCGGCGTCGATGTCGGCGCCAAGGGCGAGATCTATCAGCGGCTGCGGCAGTTGGCTGCACAAGGCCTGGGCATCCTAGTTGCCTCCAGCGAAATGCCGGAGCTGATTGGCCTGTGCGATCGCATCGTGGTGCTGCGCCAGGGGCGCAATGTAGCGGAATTCACCGGTGGCGTTGACGAGCACACCGTGATGGCAGCGGCAACTGGCAGGGAGGCGTGATGTCCGAACGGAAGATTTCGGTTGCGAGCGGTCCGGTGCTAGCCGCACCGGCCGCAAAGCATCGCGATCCACTCGCGCTGATCGTGCGCTTCCAGAGCTTGATCGGCCTGGTGCTGGTGGCGATCGGCGGCGTCATCTTCTCGCCCAGGCGCCATGGCGAGATACTGTTCCTTGCGCCCGACAACATGGCCAACATCGTGCGCGCCGTGTCGGAGACCGGCATTATCGCCATCGGCATGACCTTCGTCATTATCACCGCCGGCATCGACCTTTCGGTGGGGGCAGTGCTTGGTCTCTCCAGCGTCGTCACCGCGACGATGATGATCTCCGGCGGCTTCGGGCTTATCCCGACCATTCTCGCGGTGCTGGTAATGGGCACCGTCTTCGGCGTGATCCAGGGCACCATTTCCAGCCGCTTTCGGCTTGAGCCGTTCATCGTCACGCTCGCCGGCCTGCAGGCGGCGCGAGGTCTCGCGCTGGTCGTTTCCGGCAACCAGTACATTAATATTTCCTATGGCGAGGGGCCCGGCCTGGCGCCACCTGTCTTCGCGGTACTGGGCGAGCGCCTGTTCAACAACACAGTGCCGGTGGCGACCATCGTCTTCATCGTCTTCGCCGCGATTGCTACCTTGGTACTGAATACCACGCGCTTCGGCCGCTATGTCTTTGCCGTCGGCGGCAACGAGCGAGCGGCGCGCATTTCGGGCGTTCCGGTCTCTATGGTCAAGATCTCGGTCTACGCCATTACCGGATTTGCCGCCGCCCTTGCCGGCATCGTGCATGCGGGTCAGTTCAACTTCGGCAGCGCCAATGACGGTATGGGCTATGAGCTCACGGCCATCGCGGCCGTGGTCATCGGCGGCACCAGCTTGTTCGGCGGCGCCGGCTCGATGGTCGGCACCGTTGCCGGCACCATCATGCTCGGCGCGCTCGCCAACATCCTTCAGCTCAACAACATTACCCCCGCCATGCAGCTGCTCGCGACCGCCGCGATCATCGTTCTGGCGGCAGTGCTTCAATCCCTCGTTCGCCGCCGCGAGGGTTTGGGACGATAGGAGGCCGGCGGCAGCATTTGGAAGACCATGAAACCAAGGTCTGGCCATAGGCCCGACGAGGAGGAGAGCAAGCATGACAACGATGGAAAAAGGATCGAGGCGCGCCCTGCAGGTCGCCTTTCTGGCAGGCTCTTGCCTGTGCATGGCGGGTGCTGCCCAAGCGGCCGACCCGATGGTCAAGGCCTGCGCCAAGGACGGCCAGTTCATCATCGGCTTTTCGCAGGCGAACAATGCCGAGCCCTACCGCCAGCATGTCAATGACGAGCTGACCGCGGCGGTCAAGGATGTGCCGCAGTTCACGCTGCAGATCGCCGACGGCGCCGGCAACGTCAACACGCAGACCTCGCAGGTCGACAACTTCATAACCCAGAAAGTTGATCTGCTGTTGATCTCGCCCTTCGAGGCAGCACCCATGACCCCGGCGGTGAAGCGCGCGCTGGATGCCGGCATTCCCGTCATCGAACTAGACCGCAAAACGGTAGGCGACCCCGGCAAGGACTACACCGCCTTCATCGGCGGCGACAATTACAAGATCGCGCTCGAAGCGGGCAAGTACACCGCAAAGACCCTGCTCCCGGAAGGCGGCGAGGCGGCGGTGCTTGAAGGGCTGCCGAGTTCGACGCCAGCGGTGGAGCGGCTCAACGGCTTCAAGGACGGTGTGAAGGAGAATGCCAAAATCCAAGTGGTGGCCGAGCAGGCCGCCGACTGGGTGCCCGACAAAGCTCAGACCGCCTTTTCCGCCATGCTGCAAGCGCACCCGGACATCAAGGTGCTCTATGCCTCGAACGACATGATGGCGGCGGGTGCGCTGCTCGCAGCCAGGGGCGCGGGCAAGCAGGTCAAGATCATCGGCACCGATGGCCTGCCGGGTCCGGCCGGCGGCATCGAGGCCGTGGCCAAGGGCGACTGGGCGGCAACCTTCACCTACCCGACCGGCGCCAAGGAAGCGGTCGAGATGTCGAAGAAGATCCTGCTTGAGTGTGCTTCGTCGGTGGAGCCGACGGTGACGGTGGACACGACCGCGATCACGCCGGAAAATGCCAAGCAGATAATGGGAAACTGAGGGCCGGGCCGACAGCAGAGTTGATACGGCAAGGCCCCGGGAGTGGGCCTTGTTGTTTTTGTGAGCGAGCCGGCGTGGTCGTCGTCGGTCAAAACTCCGGCTAGATCCCGGCGGTCGAAGGACGGCAAGCAGTTGAGCGCGTAGACGGCTTCAGCCCGTCTCGCCGCGATTTCAGCTGGATCTTGCAAGCAGCCTTGTCACGGGCTCGTTTCCATTTGGTTGGCGCCAGGCACTCGCGGAAAGCGCGAAAAGCGCCTCTATTCCGGGTTAAACCCGTGACGCCGATGACCGCCACCGTCACCGCCGCCGCCCTCTCGAGAAAAACTTCGGCGCTTATGAAGATACCTCCGTCCGCAATCCGGTCGTCATCGCACGCACCGTGCTGCTGGCCTACGAGGTTTTTGTCCGGCTGTTGAAGCGCGACAGGCGGGTCGAGTTGATAGCGGAGCTCAACAAGGACGATATCGCTGCGGTCGAAGTCTCCGCATGGAGCCCAGTCTCGACCATCTCACGACGAGCTCTCTGAGCCAAAACCAAAGTCCAAGGTCGCACAGGTCTTCCGATATTCCTATCTCTGGCATTGGCACACCGGGAGGGCGCGGAGAAGGCGACAAGGACCGGCCCCGCCTGGTGCTGGCGCTGGTCGGCCCCACAAAGCACGTGGACAATACAAGTCTAGCGTTTCGCCGGCGCCAGGTGTTGCTTGCTACCTCGCGGCTGGCCTACCGCAGGTCCAGCTGCAACAGCCCGCTATAATCCTCCGTCGCCAGGAAGAAGCCCTCGTCGATAGCCTTGGCTCTGAAAGCGGGATCGTCGCCGAGGTTGCGAAATTCCGGCTTCAATGTGCCTGATGCATCGAAGTAGCGATCTCGAAAGGTCGCCCGGTCAAGCCCGGCATAGTCTTTACCCTGACCTGCGACCGTGCAGGATTTCAGTTCGGTTTGGTCGGCAGCGTCCGCCGGGAAACTCTTCCTTGCGAAATCCATGGGACCGATGCCTGGAGCAATGCTGCGGGGGAATTGCGTGACGCACCGCTTCGTCGCGTCACCCGCAGCGATCGTCAGATCGAAATAGGGAGGCCTCAGCCCCTTGGTCGCGAGGTAGGCAAAGGCACGAATGCGATTGGCTGCCTTCAACGTATCAAGGTCGGTCGTCTCCAGAATGCCGCCATCGATGGTGAGCTTTCCCGACCCGCCAAGTGCGGCAATTTGCTTCTGCAGCCAGTCTGCGTCACGATCGATCCAGGTCAGGAAATCGAGTGGCATCGCTTGCGGCTCCTTCATCTGCGGGTTCATGGATTGAGCGAGGGCCGCCGCAGTGATGAGCATCGCCAGCCCGGCCAGCGCTGCCGTAGAGAGAGGGAAGTTACGCATGTCATGCCTCCGTCCTTCTGCGTTGCCGCGAATCAGTTGTAGTGGTTGCGCGGCTTGATACCGAGCATGTCGCGCAATTGGTTCTCCGTTATGTCGTCAGGCCGCGGCGTTCCGCCGACACCGACGGTCCGCGCTTCCTCGTCCATGGAGGTATGTGGCTTTCCATCAAGCCCGTTGTAGGTGGCTGGACCCATGCCGGAAATCTGTCCCGCCTGGATGTGGGAGGCGTGGATCTGCTCATGGGCGAGCACGATGCCAGGATCGGCCGGGTTTGTCGCGACAGTGCCGGTCGATTTGTCGAACTCGCTCGACGTGCGGATACGGGCTGCCGCCGGATCGTAAGAGATGACCGCCCCTCCCGGTGTCGTCGTCGGATCCTTCGTATGATCGGCGAGATCGGTTCCGGTGCGGCCGGCCACGTTCTGGATCGTCACCGTTTCTGGGCTGTCGACAATCCTCTTGGTGAGTTCGCGCCCTGTATCCATCCCGGTACCGGGTACGAAGAAGTCCTTGACGTCGAGCCAGGCCCCGTGGAGCCAGCTTTGCGAAACTTCGCCAGTCTTGCTGTCGACTCGGGCAGTCGGGTCTGTGCGTTGGATATCCTCCTCAACTTGCCGCCGATAGGCGGCATCGCCGGCCACGATCTCCTTGAGACCTGTCGGGTCGATATAGGCCATCGGATTATTGTTGGCATAGGCGAAGAGATTGCATGATGTGGGGTTGCCGGTGCAGCGCTCAGGATCGCCGACATACAGCGGGTCGGGTGAGACGAAGCGGCCAAGGGCCGGATCGTAGTAGCGGGCACCGAAGTAGTAGAGCCCGGTATCGTCGTCGAGATATTTGCCGGTGAACCGATGGTGGGTTTTTTCGCGCGGCAACTCGCCCGAAATGTCTGTCAAGTGATCGGCCCAGGCAGGAGCCAGTACTTCTGGCTTGTGCTCGGTTCCGTATGCCCGATAGAGCATTTGCTCGACCGGGGCGCCGCCCGAGGCGATCACATAGTCGCTGCTCTCGATATGATCCTTGAGGTAATAGAACCATTTACCGGTGCCGTGCTCGAGCCGCACCAACTTGGTCGAGGCAATGTTGACATAGCTCTCTTCGCCCTTTGGGCCGACCTCGAATGTCTCCACTGGATAGAGATAAAGCTGGTCTGGCTTCGATCCGTCCGGAGCGACAATCTTCTTGTATAGGCGTCGACCGGTCTGGTCGTAGCCGTAGAAGACGTCGTTGGTCGCGGTTTGCGCTCGGATGAGCCGGCCGTTGATGTCAAAGACAGTGCCGGTAAGGTTCGGCGACGTCGCCAGCTGGCCGAAGCCATCGAAACCATATGGCTTGGACGCGCTGCCGGTCGGAATGAGGCCGGTCGCGCTGGCTGCCGCCGGGACAATCCGTGCTCCGGGATCGAGCTCGTCATTGCGGGCGAAGGTGCCGGCAGGCGAATAGCCGAATTCGGCATGCTTGCCATAGCGATCGATACTCACGAGCTCGTTCTTGAAGTCATAGTGAAAGGTGCCGGAACGGTCGACATGGGTCGCGTCGCCGGCGCCACTGCCCAGCGCATCGACGATCTGTGTGATGGAGCCGTTCGAGTTGAAAGCCATGGTCAAGTCCTGCAGCGGAACGCCTCCCGCTTGCGAGACGATATGCGTCAGGAACAGCGTCGTCGGATCGTAGGTCATCTGCGTGAAGGCGCCGAGCCGGTAGTTGACGCGCTCGACCCGTCCTTCCGGATTGTACGTGATGTTCTCGATCACTTTCTGCGGGCCGGCGAAGTCCGGATGGGATACCGTCACGGAGCGGAGATTCTTGTCCGGTCCGAGCGCGAATTTCGACGTCAGGCCGCGTGGGCCGATCGATGAATCGATCCGGCCATCAAGCGTGTGATGGAAGCGATCGGCATACTTTGCGTGGTTGATCTCCACCTCGTTGGCGGTCATGCGGCCGTTCGCGTTGTAGGCGTAGCGTTCGGCCGCATCGAACAGGCCGTTGGGATCGTGGATGATGACCTCGGTTATTTTATCGAGCGGCAACGCGATCGGCACTTCGAACCCGGCCGCAGAGGCTATCTCGACGCCCCGGTCGTAGCGGTATTCGAGATGGAGGACACCGTCGTCAACCTCTGTGAGCTTGCGGTTAAGGAAGTCGTAGGTGGACGTCTGCACGGAAGCTTCGCCGTTCACGCCGACGCGCGCGATCGCTGATTGCCGCCCGCGCGCGTCGTAGAAGGCGTACCGGTCGCCCATTCCGGGGATCGACTGGAATTCGATGTCGCCGACCGAATTGTAGATCAACCGTCGAGGCGCAGTTTCGCCCGGCAGCCAAATCTCGCTCAAATAGCCGAAGGAATCGCGCACGAAGCGGGAAATTTGCATCACGCCGTCGCCATTGGCGGCGATGAAGCCGGTCACCCCGTTCTCGTTGCTGAGCGAATATTCCTCGCTCCGCACCGTACCGTCGAACTGATCGGCATAGGTCGTTATTGTGTGCGTGCCCCAAGGCCCGAAGGTCATCTCGGAAACCTTGCCCGACGGGTAAGACTCACGCACCATGCGGCCCGTTGCGTCGTAGGTATATGTGTTGCCGATTTCGTGATCCGGACGCGGAACGTCGCCCAGCTCGAAGACCTTCTGCAGGTTCAGATCGTCGATACCGCCGAAGCTCCTGACGACGAATGGGGTCCAGCGGAAGACCAGTTTCTCGTTGCGATTGTAGAGCGCGAAGTTGCGGACCCGCACGCCCCCCTCGGCAACGCTTTCCAGGTCGGCGATCTGGTTGCCGCGGGCGTTGTAGGCGGCGAGCTCGGCAATGAATTCGCTCTCGCTTTCCGGAGTTTGGGCAGCGCTTGCGTAACGGCGCTTCGATGTCAAGATCAGTGAGGGCAGGCCGCTCTCGCCGATCTTGTAGCTGTAGAATTTCTCCGCACCGTCGGCTGCCACCTCATGGATCCTACGGCCGAGCGCGTCATAGTCGTTGGTGACGACCATGCCGAGGGGAGTCGTCATCGTTCGCACAGCTCCGGCCCGTGGCCCGTCGTAGGTCATTGACGTGATCTGGTTGAGCTCAGGCGCACCACCCGCCATCTTGGTGTGGCTCATCGGCAAGGTGCCGGTCTCTTCGTAGAGAACGGCCTCTGTCTGCCCAAGGTCGTCCGACAGCGCGGTGGTGTTGCCGAAGACGTCATAGCCCATTCTCTTGGTGAGGGTGCGGGTGGCGTTGCGGAACTGCTCGAGCGACGCCGGCAAGTTGCTGAGGCCGGAAAAGACTTCGAGTGTCCGGGTGCCCATGCGACCGCCCGCGTCGGCTAGATAGGTGAAGCTTTCACGGCTGAGCAGTCGCGTTCCGGTTAGGATACGGCGCTCGGATGCGGCGTTGACAATGCTGAGCGCGGCGAGATCGGCACGCGACTGCGCATACCCGGTCTGGGTGGTGCGGCTAAAGCCCTGAATGGTCAAATCCGCGGGTCCCGGGATATCGCGAACCTGCACAGTTTCCGAGGCGGGCATATTGAATTCGTCGAAATCGGCATACGTCTGGACCTTCACCGGGTCCTTACATTCGGGATCGGCCGGGTCCTGCTGTTCGGCGTCGCCGGCGGAACCGGTCAGCGTCTCCTTGACCTTTCTGAGATAGGACGAGCCGTCGCCACGCGAAAACGTCTCCCACACCGACGACTCGCACTTCAACATCATCCCCGTCGTCGGCAGCTTCTGGGTGCGCGTGGCGGTCGACAGCGAGTGCAGCGCCGCCGCCGACGGATCGAGCGTCTCGGTCGTCTCCGCGCTCGCGACGAGCGTCGCCTCGGGCTTCACTTCATAGGTCTTGCGGATCTTCAGTTTGCCGGCGAGGTTCAGGTCAGCCGCCGTTTCCGCGAAGGTGTAATACTGTTCGCGATCGAGGCTTGAGCGCTGCGTGACCCGCTGGCCGGCCGCGTTCTCGTCGCCGTACGCGATCCTCTCGACGTCCGAGAAGCCGATAAAACGGCGATTGATCACATCGTAAAATGGATTGTGGTAGAAATATTCGTCCGTCTGCACTTGGGCGCGAACCTGGCCGGGTATGCCCTGCGACGTGACGAGTTGCTTGGCAACGACAACGGGAAAATGCAGGTTGCGCGTCGGCTGGCCGTTGGCGCGGTCGCGCAGCATCTCGTCGATCGAAGTCGCATAGCGAATGTCGTGCCGGCGGCCGGAATCGAAGTCGACGACCGTGAGCAGGTTGGCCTTGACCAACTGCACCGTGTCGGTGCGGTTGAAGTCAATCACGACGACGGGCTTCACCTCGTCGCCGGACGGCTTCTGGAACACGATGATTTCGCTCTGGCCGTCGCCGTCGATGTCTGCGACGCGCGAAGCGAAGGTCTGCGTCGACGCGCCCAGTTGAACCCGCAGATTGAGCGCGATGCTGAGCGGATCCTTCAGGTAGGTCCCGTCGCCGAAGCCGAGCCAGACGCGCATCTGGTCAGTGCGCTCGCCCATCGACGCGAAATCGATGATGCCGTCGCCGTTGGCATCGATGTACCACATTGTGGCGAGGTTATCGCCGGGCTGCATGCCGCCAATCTTCGAGAAGCTGCCGTGACCGCAGACCGGATCGTTGATCGCGGCGTCGCCAAACAGCAGCGCATTCGGGTCCTTCGAGAACATGTTGCCCTGGTTCTCATAGAGGCAGAAGCCCTGGTCAGCCGGGCGGATGACGACGAGATCGGGCAGCCGGTCGCCATTGATGTCGACCATCCGCACATTGTTGCGGCCGAGTATCTGGCCGTCCTGACTGTTGAATGGGAACGCTTTGGTAAGCGCTCCGAAATTGACGTTGTAACCCCCATCGGCCTGCCGCCGGGTGAGATTGAGAAATATCCGCCATTCCGTGCGGCCATCAGCATTGAGGCGCGTCGTGACGATGTCGGACAGGCTGTCCATATTAACGTCGGCGAAGCGGCCGTTGCCGCCCGCGAATGTCGTTGGCGAGACGCCGGGCAGCGGGATCGAGCGGCCGAGATAAGGGAAGGTCCCGTCGGCTTTGCCGTCATAGACGTGCATCAGCCCGTCTTCGATTTCGACGATATCGACGAAGCTGTCGCCCAGGATGTCGGCAAAAGCGAAGCGATTGTCGGTGAGCCGGGGGGCGATCTGGCGCATTAGTCCAGCCTCGGTCGGACGCGACAGCACGAGTTGGCTGGTGTCGCCGAAGGCGCTGTTCAGGTCGCCGCTTCCGAGATGCACGGTCGCGCCGTCATCCTTGGTCTGCACGATGTCGACCAGTGCATCCATGTTGAGGTCGGCCAATTCGAAATTCTGCGGCGGGATGTCGCCGGCGAACGCCATTTTCGGCGCTTCGAACACGACGGGGCGCGACGCCAGTTCGGCGCTTGTCCACGACGAATAGCCGAAATGGATGTCCGGGAACTTCAGCGTCGATTGCGCCAGCGCCTCGCCGCCGGTGTCACCATACCGGTAGAGCACGCGCAGCTGGTCGAGCACATTGACCGACTGCGCGTCGATGAGCGGCGTGAGGTCGGCCTGAGCCTTCGCCAGGCAGTCCGGATGCGCCCGGACGACGAACTTCGACGTGTCACTGGTATCACGGCCGACATATCCCATGCACCATTGGGCGTAGACGGTGTCTTTGAACTTGGCCGTCACCTTGCCGTAGAGCCGGGCGTTCTCCTGTTTGCTGCCATTGGTGTGGCTTACGAGCGTCGATTGCGTCTCGATCAGCTCGAACTGATAGCTGCTCTGACCGCCGGCGAAGCTGGCCTTTGTCAGGTAGCTGCGTCCACCGAAACGCTGGTACTCGTAGCGGATGGCTTCGCGGTTGGCATTGAGCTGCAGCACCAGCGGCCATTTCGTGACATAGGGCGCGGCTACATCGAAATTGCCCTCCGCCACGGAGGAATCGCCGCTGAAGATCAGCCGTGTTCCGTTGGCGTTGATCACCTCGAAACCGGAGGAGATGGTGTCGGTGTGTAGGCCGCCCGTCAGGTCGAGCGAAAGGACGTCGAACGCGCCAGTGTGGTAGAGGATCTTGACGAAATCCTCGGCATATTCGGGCTTGTACTCCCAGACGCCGTTCTGGTTGCCGAGGAAGATGAGTCGCGCGCCCATATACGACAGGCGGGAGAAGAAATCGCCGCCTGGCTTGGTGCCGGGCACGGCCGTGCCGAGATCGTCATTGGCGGCGATCGCCTGGGTATTGAACTGCCAGCCGATACCGAGCCCGTTGCCGGTATCGCCCGCGAACTGGCTGTAGGTGAGGCTCAGTTGCGGCCCGAACTGGCCGCGCGTCGGCAGGGTGGGTAGCGGCACGGTGAAGTTCGCCGATCCCGTATTGTTGTTCAGCGTGAAGCTGCCTTCCTCCTGCGTGACAGTGCCGCCCGCAGCGGGCAACTGCACGATCGACGTCGCAGATTTGTCTTCGGCGCGGGCCGGTGAGCCGAGTACTGCGGCGCCAGCGGCCAGGGCTGCGAGGGCGGTAAGGGTCTTTATGAACATGGGACTACCTCTCCGGATGCAGGCACTACTGATGAATTTGCGGACCCACGATGATGAGCTGTAAGCAGTTCGGGCGCGGACAGATGACCGAGGGCTGGACGGCGATCGCGTCGTGCAGGTGAATGTTTCCATCGAAGATGCGCCACGGCTCGCGGTTGCAGGCTTCGGCGACTTGAGGGAGGAGCGGCTGCGGGAAGGAGCAGACCGGATTGTTGCCCAGATAGGTCTTTCCGATCACCGGATGGACGCTAGCGAAGTTCTCGATCCGATTGCCTCTCAGATCGACGACTGACAGCGCCGGAAGCGAGCCAAGGGGCAGCGCATCGAAGACCCGGTTGTTGCGCAGATCGATATCCGACAACGCCGGCATGTTCGATAGATTGCCGACATTGGTGATCTGGTTGTCGTTCAGGTAGATGTATTTGAGCCCGCTCGATCCGAAGCGCGGGATCGCGGATAGCCGGTTGGTGGCGAGGTTCAGTTTCTGAAGTCCTGTCAGCGAAGCGATCGGCGACGCGTCGGTGATCACATTGTCGAAGAGGTTAAGTTCGCCCAGCGCCCGGAAATGGACCACGGGGTTGACGGCGATGATCGATTTCTTGTTCAGAGTCAGGCTGGTCAGTGACTGCGCCCAGTTCTGCGCTGCACTGCAATCTGCGCTGTCGACGTGGTCGGCCTGCATGCGGCTGTCGAGCGCCGCCATGAAGCCGCGGGCGTCGCCGAGCGCAATAGAATCGAACCGGTAGACGATGCAGTATTCAGCGAAGCTGGCGTATTGCAGCGGCAGATTGCGCATGCCGGCATCCTCGAGCAGCGGCAGGTCCGCCAACGGCGTCACGGATTGTACGTGTGTGTTCGAGAAATAGAGCTTTGTCAGCTTGTTGAGCATCCCGATGCCGATCAGGTTCGACAGGGGATTGCCGTCGATGTTCAGTTGTTCGAGGCGGCGCAGCTGGAGGATGCCCTGGATCGAGGGGATCTGGTTGTTGCGGATCCAAAGCTTCGTCAGCCCCGGTACCGCCGACAGCGCCGAGACGTCGGACAATTGGTTGTCGGACAGGTCGATGGAGGTCAGATTTCCCATCACTGGGAAGAGCGAGACGCTGGTCAACCCGCGGTTCTTCGCATCGGCGAACTGGCGCGAACTGAGATCGTCATAGGCTCTGCCGCAAACAGTCTTGCCCGAGATCGATAGCAGCGCGTTCACTTCCGCGGTTTGCGCGGGCGTTAGAAAGTCGGTCTGGTTCCGCATCATACATGCCGACAGGAAGTCGCTCGCTTGCACGGGATTGTCGGAAAGATCGAGACTGATCAGGCCCGACAGCGCTGCCAGCGGTCTGACATTGGCGATCGAATTCTTCGACAGGTTGAGTGTGCCGAGATTGGTCAGGCCGGCAAGCGGCGAGACGTCCGTGATGGCATTGTTGGACAGGTTGAGCGAGGTGAGTTGCGGTAAGGTGGCGAGCGGACGCAGGTCGCTGACGATCTTCGACGACAGATCGAGTGCGGTGGTCGCCAGCAGCTTGTTGCCGACCACCAAGCACGTCCCGCCACCCTCCAGTTCGACCATGGCTCGTATGGTTTGCCCAAGCGGGGTCGCCGCGTCGCGGTGCAGCACGCACAGGTCAACGAAGCTCTGCCCGCCATTCGCCACGATTGGATTGCCGCTGAGATTGATGGCCAGCGTCGAGGGGAAGCTGCCGAGATTGGCGAAGGTCTCGATCTTGTTGTTGGCGAGGTTCAGACTGGTCAGGCCGCCGAGCGCGCTGAGCGGATCGAGCATGTCGCCCGTGAGGCCATTGTTGGCGATGGACAGGATCGAGAGCGCCTGCAGGAATTGCAGCGGCTCAAGGCTGGCGATCTTGTTGTCGTCGAGTGTGAGGTTCGTCAGCAACGCGAGCGCCGACAGCGCGCGGATGTCGGTGATGTCGTTGTCGGAGACGTCGGCCCGCGTCAGCGCGATCAGTGGCGCCAGGGCGTTGATGTTGCTGACGTGATTGCCGGAAATATCAAGAAAGGTCAGTGTCTTGAGCTTGGCCAGCGGCCCGAGTTCGGCGATCGAGTTGTTGCCGGCGATCGACAGGCTGGTGAGGTTCGTCAGCACCGCAATCGGCTCGAGTGATTGCACGCCCTTGCCGCTCAGGTTCAGCGTCGTGATCGATTCCAGGAAGGTCTGTGCGGTGGCGCAGGCGGCCGGGTTGCCGAGCGCGGAGACTCCGCCGGGCGTTGAATCGAGCACCGCCATCACGGTCGCCGTTTCAGCCGGCGTGCGGTCGCCCTTGATGCACCATTTCGCGAAGGTGGTCGGCTTGTTGACCAGCGGCGCGCCCGAGAGGCACGTGATGGTGTGGATCTTGCCGGCGAAGAACGGCGTGGGGTCGGCGTTCAGCGCCTGGTCGAGATTGAGCTTCAACTCGGTGACCAGCGGTGCGCAGGATGGAATGTAGAGCCGGTCGGAAAATGTCGTCGCGCCGAAGTCTGAGGGAAATTGCAAGTAGTAGATGAGGCCGCTGCCATTATCGTACGCGAACACCTTTATTGGGTATGTCTCGCCCGAGGGGCACAGCAGCGGATTGGCGGCCGGATCCGCGGCGACGATCGCGCTGTCGACGGCGGTCAACACCTCCGAGGGAACCGTCGCGAAGCCAAGTCCGCGGATCACTGCTTCCTCGTCCGCCTGGTCCTTGCAGCGGATGCGGTAGCCGCGCCCGTCGGAGATAAGCAACGGATAATGCAGCCGGTTCGCCTCCAGCGCCGGATCCTCGAACAGCACAACCTTCGGCTCGTCCGCGCGGGCCGGGCCGGCGGCGGCGGCCACGAGCATGACCAGAACAAGGAGCAGCGATTGGCCGATGCGGTTCATCTGGTTTCTCCTTTCGAGGCTCAGGCTGATCGATGCGGCCCAATCAGCCCGAACCAATGGCAGCGCTACATCTCGTCCGCGGTCTTGATGGTCCAAAAGCTCGACGGCTCGCGATCGCAAGTGAACTGAAGGGCTGGGATGTTGTTCAAGTTGCTAACCCCGCCGGCAATGATCAGGCACTTGCCTGTCTGGACGTTTTCCGCCTGAACTCCGTCGCGCGTCTCGACAAGGTTCCAACGACGCGAAGGATCGCTGTCACAGTTGAACTGCAAGGCCGGGATGTTGTCTTCGGTACTGACTCCGCCGGCAATCGTCAGGCACTTGCTTGTCCGGACGTTGGCCACCTGGAAGCCATCGCCCGTCTCGACCAGCCTCCAGCGCTGCCATTGACTGCCGTCGCAGTCGAATTGCACCGTCGGTGCATTGTTGTCGGTTCGTCCTTCCGCGACCGAAAGGCACCTTTCGGTTTGCCGGTTCACCAGCAACACTTCCGGGTCGGCCGCCCGGATGCTCCAGAACCGCGACGGATCGCGGTCGGAGTTGAATTGGAGGGCAGGGACGTTGTCATCGGTGCTCACCCCGCCGGCAATGGTCAGGCATTTGCTCGTCTGCATGTTTTCAGCCTGGAAGCCGTCGCCGGTTGCGGTCAGCTTCCAGCGCCGCGACGGATCTCGGTCGCAGTCGAATTGAAGGGCCGGTATGTTGTTGTCGGTGCTGACACCGCCGGCAATCGTCAGGCATTTTCCGGTCCGCACGTTCTGTAACTGAAAACCGTCATTCGTCTCGACCAGCTTCCAGCGGCGCCACTGGTCGCCGTCGCAGTTGAACTGTACGGCCGGCGCGTTGTTGTCGAGGCGCCCCTCGGAAACTGCCAGGCATTTGCCGGTCTGCATGTTTGCCAGCACCACGTCTCCCTCCTTGATCGCCGTGATGCAGGCTTCGAAAATTTTCCCGGTGGCCGCGGTCGATTGCTCCGGTCGACTGATGCAGACCGGATTGCCGTCCAGCGAAGGCTTGAATGGCAGGATGGCGCTGACGGACTGCACCGTGGCCAGACGGTTCGCGCGCAGGTTAAGAGAGGTGAGTTCGGTAAGGCCCATCAAGGCGCGCGCATCCGTGACGCGGTTTTTCGACAGGTCGAGCGCCGTGAGCTCTTGCAGAAACCGCAACGGCGACACGTCGGCGATCTTGTTGCTGGCCAGAACCAGTCGCGTCAGCGCCCGCGCCGAGGCGAGCGGCCGCAGGTCGGCGATCTGGTTGGAACTGAGGTCGGCGTCGGCCAAATCCTTCATCACGCCAGTCACGTTGATGTTGCTGATCCTGTTTCGCGACAGATCGAGAAAGGTAAGCTTGGTCAGCTTTTCCAGATCGCGCGTGTCGGCTATTTCATTGCCGGACAAGGTCAGGCGCGTCAGATGGGTAAGTGTCGCCAGCGGCTCGAGATTTGTCAGCCGTCGCCCGGCAAGGTCGAGCGTCGTGCTCGACGCGAGAAAGTCCTGCGCGCTTGCGCACGCCGCCGGATTGCCCAACGCGGAGGCACCGCCGGGTGTCAGCTCGAGCAGCTCCTCGACCGTCGTCTGCTGGGCAGGATCAAGGTCGTTCTTGATGCACCAACTGGCAAAGGTCGTCGGCCGTCCGACAAGCGGCGGGCCCGCCAGGCATGCGATGGTATGGACCTTTCCGGCAAAGAAAGGGGTGGGGTCGGCCTCGATCGCCTGATTGAGGTTGAGCTTTAATCCTTCGACCAACGGCGCGCAGCCGGGAATGTAGAGTTGGTCGGAAAAGGATGTTGACCCGAAATCGGTCGGGAACTGCAGGTAGTAGACGAGCCCGCTGCCGCTATCATGCGCAAAGACCTTGATCGGGTAGTGCTCGTCGGATGGGCACAACAGCGGATTGGCGGCTGGGTCGGCCGCGATGACCGCATTGTCGACGGCGCTCAGCATTTGCGACGGGACGGTTACTAAGCCCAGTCCGCGGATCACTGCTTCCTCGTCCGCCTGAACACTGCAGCGAATGCGGTAGCCGCGTCCTTCGGAGATGAGCAGGGGATAGTGCAAGCGAGTGGCGTTCAGCGTCGGGTCCTCCAACAGAACGAGCTTCGGTTCCTCGGCTCGGGCCCGACCGGCGCCGATCACCGCAAGCAGCGCCAGCAGGAGCAGCGATCGGGCTATGCGGGTCATCTGGTTTCTCCTTTCCGCTCTATTCGACCAGGCTGAAGCGGCCTGGCCCGCAGGCCCGGCTGGTATTGTCGTGTGCAATGTCGTTGCCCGGCAGCAGGAAACTGGCGCTGGAGGCGCTGTCGGCGAAACTGACCGCGCAGCGGAAGCCGGACACCGTCGAGGTGGTGAAATTCGCCGACGAACCGCGCTCGAGCTGGATGGCGGAGCCGACCGTAAGGCCAGCGGCCATGGGCGCGAGCCCGTCCGAGCGACCCGCCACGACCGCGCCGCGCAGAACTAGCGGATTGGCGGCGGCGATGTCGGTGAAGGCCATCCGCATCAGGCTGTCGGAGGTGAGCACCGCGCCGAAGCGTGCGCGCACAATGCTGGAGCGGGCAGGCGCTTGGGCCGAGATCAGCAGCCGTGCCCGAACGCCTTGGATCGCCAGCATGTCTGCTTCGACCCTGAGCCCGCGCGCATAAAGGTCCGCCAGGCACAGCGACGCGCCCCGCGCGATCGGCGACAGTCCGTCCGCCACGGTGCCGATAGTCACATCGTCGAGCGCGACCGCGCCATTCTGCGCGATCACGGCGACGACCTCGTCGGTCGTTTGAGCGGCTGCCCGCGCCAGATCGATCCGCTCGAGTTCGAGCCGCGGCAATCCATCGGCGACGATGATCACGCCTGTGGCTGACAGGATGCATGACGACGTGCCGGCAGGCACTCGGTTGGCGGTGCCGACGAGCCGCGTGCGGGCAACGCCGGGGGCCGGCGCCATGTGCACGGTCTTGAACGGCAATCCCTTCAGGATTAGCGTCTGCGGCATCTGGACCGATGCGGGCAGTTCGAGCCTGAGATTCGCCCGCCCGGCGCAATCGCCCTCGGCAGAGAATTGCGCCAGCGTCAGCGTGCCGCCATCATTGATGCGGCGAAGGCACGTATCGCCGGCCGAACCCCGACAGTCGAACCCGGTACCCGGCGCCGGAGCGGCTGTCAGCGCGCGATCCGTCTCGCCCATCCAGTCGCCAATGCCGGGGGCGGAGAGGCCGAGCGCCAACGTCAGACGCGGGCAACCCGTAAATGACAGGCTTCGCCCCTCCGCGAAGATCCAATCCAGCCGCGCATTGCCGAGGGAGTCAAGCGAGGTGATGGACAGGCCGGCTGACAGCGGGGTCAGGCCGAGGTCGATACCCGGCTGCGCGAAGGTCGAGTGCTCGCGCTGATAGCCATCGCAATTCGACAGACACAGGTCGACGAAGGGCGCCGAACGAAGCGCCGCCACCGCGTCGGCGCCGAGCAGGGTTACGGCCTCGGCCTCAGCGATGCCGAAGAATGATCGCAGCTTCTTCTCCGCCGCTTCCGCTCCGGCTGCATCGGCAATGATGTCGCGCGTCGCCTTGCCGTCAAGGCGCACAATCGGCAGGTAGGAGGGCTGCGCACCTTCGCCCGGCGGCGCGTAGCGCACGACATAGATCGTGTCGCCAATGCTTTCGGCGCTGAGGAAGGTTTCAAACCGGTGCAGACTCCAGCGCGCCGCACTCGCCACCGCTACATTCGATGTGCCGCCAAGATCGGCGCGCCCGCAATCGAACACGAAGGGTGTCCCGACATCGGGCGGCGCGACGAAGCCCTGCAGTACGCCAGGGAGTTGCAACCGCTCGCGGATGGCGAGCGCTGCCTTGATCTCCGCGCAGGCGGCGGGGACGGCGAAATAACCGCGGCCCGAGACGGCGGGGAGATAGTAGTTGCCCGATGCCTCGACATCGGCCCAGATGGCGGTCGTCGCCGGCCAGTCGATATCGAAGGCCGTGCCGGGGCATGGCAAGCGCGGCTGCGCGCCGAAGCCGTTTTCGGTCTGAAGCTTGGCGAACGTTGCCTCCGAGACGATAGCGGTGTCAGGCAGGTGCAGCAGCCGCTTCGCCTGGCCGGCGCTGGCGCAGCCGGCAAGCTCCACCGCCTTGCCGTCGAAAAGCGCGACATAGACGTCCTTGTTCTGATCGGTGACGAAAGCGTCAAGCTGCGGCTCGGCGCGGGCCACCGAAGTGCTGGCGAGAAACAGGGTGAGCAATGCGGCCGCCTGTCTCATCTCAGTTCGCTCAGGCAGCTTGCCGCACGGGTGGGGTCCATATTGACTTCGGTCATCAACGGATCGAGGCCGGCCGACTGGCACAGCTCCTTGACCGAGATCGAGTGCGGCCCCTGGAAATCGACCTTGAGAGTTCCATTGCTCATCTGCCCGTTCTGGCCGATGCACAGCGGATTGTTGGCGAGCGCCGGCCGACGGCAGGTGCGGATGACGTCTGCCATTGCGCGGCGGTTGGTCAGTTCGCAGAAGTAGATGCGGCAAAGCGCGGCGACTGCGGCGCGGTTCTCGGCGTCGGCATTGATGATGCGCTTGATGTCGGTGATCACGCCGCTCGCCTTGGCTGCGAACGCTAGGCCTTCGACGCGAGTCTTCTCGCCCGCAATCTCGCCCGACCGTTCGGTGATCTTCGGCATCAGGTTGATGTTTTCCGACGTTATGAACAGGCCGCCTTTCCAGCGGTCGAACTCGTCGAGGATCGAGGTCGCCCTCAGGATCGCTTCGCGGTAGGCGTTGTAGATCGGCCCCATCTTGGTGTCGCGCGCCGCCTCGTAAACCTGGTTTAGCGCAGCGTATTCCTTGTTCACCGCGTCGGCGCCCGCCTTGATACCGTCGATGCCGGCGCGCGAACTCTGCACCAGACCCTCGGCACGCTTCAGCTTGCGGGAAAACATCGCCGTAATCGGGCTCTCGACGCTGGCGAAGTAGTTTTCGATCACCTTGCCGGCCGCTCCGTCGGCGAAGGCATTGATCTCGGTGTCGGACAGATTGGAGATCAGGCCGCACTGGGCGTCGAAATCGGCGCTCAAGGGCCCGGCCTGGCAGGAGCTCATCTCCGCCAGTCTCTGATCGAGCGTCCGGTTCGAAGCGAGCCCGTCGGCATACTCGAACAGCGCATGATTCCATTCGATAGCATTCAAGTCAGCCTGGCTGTGCCGCCGGTCGCGGCAGAACAGCGTCTGCTCCATCCGGCTCTGGTTGCCCGAAGCGCGGTAGGCGTCGAGGTGACGCGTCGCCTCGGCGCAGGTCGCCAGACCTGAAATCAGCCCGGCAAGCTGCTGGTGGACGGGCGGCAGTCCGCGTGTCTGCGCCTCCCGCATTAGATTGGCGGCGCGTTGGCTGTCTTCGGGACTGCGGGCCGGGCGGTGGAAGACGCAGAGGCCTTGCTCGAAGGTTTTCAGCGTGCCGTCCGGAATGGCCGGCCCCTCGCAGTTTGGAGCGTCGAGAACACGCGATTCGATCGTATAGCCGGCAAGATTGTCGACGAAGAGGTCGCGCGCGGCCGCTCCCGTCGCGCCAAGCGCCAGACCGAGCGCCGCTGTGGCGATGATCGCTCTCATGGCGCGCTCGCGAAGATGAAATAGAGGGTGAACACAGCGCCGTCGAAGGGGCAGTCGCTCGGCTGCAGCGACAGCCGGTACGAGCCGATCAGCGGCGCGCCGAGATAGGGCAGGATCAGGCTTGTGTCGTTCGACGGTCCGGGTGCGCGCGGGAACTTGCGCGCCTGGTAGCGATCCTGAACCCAGTAGCGGATGATCCGGCTGATCTCGTCGCCGCTGTCGGCCTGGTTGAAAAAGGTCTGCAAGGCGACCCGCTCCGGCCCGACCGAAATGTCGGCGCGGACCTCGTTCGACCCCTTGGTCAGCGGCTTGAACACGAAGCCGCTGCCGCGGTGTTGCAAGGCGAAGCGGTTCCACTGCGCGCCAGTGCACTGGTAGTCGGTGCCGACGAAGACATCGATCAGGGTTAGGTTCTTGCGCTCGCGGAATTTGTTGGGCGCCCATAGCGCGAAATAGCCGTTCGCTTTCATCAGCCCGTCGGTCGATGCGAAGGGCGAAACCTCGAACTCGACATTCTCGTCGAGCGCCAGCTTGCGGGCGAAACCGGAATTGGCGGGCACTACGATCTGGGCGACATCGATATTGATCTGCCGCTCGTCGAAAAAGCGCTTGGCGACAATGTCGTCGATCATTGCCTGCAGCTGGGTTGCGTTGCGCACATAGACCTCGGGCACAGTCGCGGCCTCGCCGGTGAAGGCCTGCACCACTTCAAAGCGGCGGCGCATCAGGTGCATCAGCCGGTTGGCGGTCTCAAGAACGCGCCGCTTGGTCACCAGATATTCGGGAATGCCCTTCATCAGGTCGGCTACGGTGTCCTGGGTCGCGATGAACAGATTCTTGCCCGTCGCCGGATCGTCGATTTGGGTAACGAGCTTGGTCATGTCTTCTTGCTGCTTTGTCACCTCCGCCTGAATATTGCCCTGGAACTTCAGGATGCTGTCCTGGAGCGCGCGGCTCTTGAGACCGAGATCCTTGGCCTGGTTCAGGCCCGCGACGAGTTCCTCGGTGTTGCCGCGCGACTGCGTGATGCGCTGCTCGACGAAGGCGAGTTCGGCATCGTTCAGCGCCAGCATCTTGTCCCTCTGCCTGTCGCGTAGTTCGTTGATCAGGTTGGTCGAGGCATTTGATCTCTCGGCGAGGCCGGTGACGGTTGTCTGCGCAGCGCGGACGCGCTCGATGCGGCCGTTGGTTGCCGCGACCAGTTCGGCAACACGTGCATTGTCCTCGTTGAGCTGAGCTTCCGACAAGGACAGCTTGTCGAGTTCGAGATTGAGGATCGCGATCTCGTTGGTCAGCCGGTCGATCGTACGCTGCTGATCGGTGATCTGGAAACTGAGCATGTCGTTTTCGCGCGCCTGAAGATCGAGTCCGGCAAGTATTCGTTCATGGTCGGACGTGAGCCGCGCCACCTGCTCGTCGATGCCGAGATCCTGGCTCTGGCAGTCGACCGCCGCCATCGAGCCCTGCAGTGTCAGCTCCTTGATCTCTTCGGCCCCTTGCGCCAGCCGGCCGGCGAGTTGGAAATGCGTGTCGATCAGCGCCCGGGCCTTGAGCGCCTTGTCGAGGTCGAGTTCCTCATTCGCTTGGCGCAGCTGCGTGATCCTCTGCTGCAGGCCGTTGATCTGGTTGATGTTCTCCTGCGTCACCCGCCCGGTCGCGATGATCGTCGACAAGATCGACTGTGCCGCTTCGAGCGACGCCTTGACGACCTTGGAAGTGTCGATCTTGGTCGCCGCGCCGCTGGCGAGCCCGCAGGCGCAGACATTGACCTCGGGTATCGCCGCGGAGATCGCGTAGGCGGCCTGGATGGCGGTGAGCGTGATCTGCGCGGCCTGCGTCGTGCCGTTGAACGCAGCGAACCAGGCGATCACTTCGGTCAACTGGCCGTCGACCTGGTCGCGAGCTTCCTCAAGGTCCGCCTTTTTCTTGGCATAGGCGTCACGCTCGGCTTCATAGAGCTTCTTGGCGAAGTCGGTTTCCGTCTGTGTGAACGAGCCGCAACTGACGTTCGCCAGTTCCTGCGGCAGCGAGACGTTCGACGTGATCATCTGCTGGTCGGACATCAGCGGCTCGACGTCGGCGAAATCGGCGTCACCGATGACGCACTTCATCAGGAAAGCCCTGGCCTGGGTCTGTGTGGCCAAGAGCTGAGCCCTGAGGCCCGACTGTCCATCAGGGCCGCACATCTGGGCGACATACTGGTTGCGCGTGAAGGCCGGCGTCACTGTCTGGCACGGCTGTTCGCCCGCAAGCAGCGGGGTGAATGGATGAGCCGGCGCCTCTCCGATCAGGGCGAGCTGGTTCTCGATGCCGCAAAGCTGTTCGCGGTCGACGGCCCGGCGGCGCTGATAGAGATCGGTCTGGCGCAGTTGCAGTTCGGTGATAGCGTCGTTGGCGCGGGCGATCGCACCCTGGTTGTTGGTGATCTGGGTTTGGAGGATCTGCCGCTGGCGAACCGCCTGTTCGAGCTGGTTGGCGTTGCGCTCGGTCTGGCGGGCATATTCGGTGATCTGGCTCTCGAGCGAGGAAATCTGCAGATCGAGGTTCATCTGCGTCATTTCCCAATTCAGCAGCCAGCGCAGTTCGTTGCGCCGCTCGACCTCGGCCTCCTTGGAGAGGACGATGAGGTCGAGTTCCTGCCTGTCATTGATCTGACGGCGCTGGTTCTCGAACTCGGCGATCTTGGTGCCGAGCTCGATCTCCAGCGACCTGATCTGCTGGCGATAGCCGAACGTGTCTTTCTCGGCGTCGACCGCGTTGATCTCTTGCTGGACAGTGGTGGCGAAGGTCTGTGCCTCGTGCTCCAGCTTGCCGATTTTGTGGGCGATCAGGTTGACTTCCTGGCTGCGGATCGTCCGCTCCTCATCGATCGCGCGGGTCGCTTGGCCTTCCTTGTTCGCGTACCACCGCTCAACCAGCGCCTCGACATTGCGCTCGACCTCGGTCAGTCGCTGTTCGCTTTCGGCCAAGGCCTGCTGCAGTTCTTCGAACGGGATCGTCGTGAACTGCATGGGGTCGATGTTGAGGAACAGGAAACCCTTGTGCGCGCTGTCCATGCGGGCATCGAGGTCGCTCTGCTGCAGCAGCAGGTCGGCGCGCAAGTCGTCGTAGGTGGACTCGCCCGGAATATCCATCTGCGTCTCGACCAGCACCCACATTGCGGCCTCGTAATTGGTGTAGGCCTTGGAGAGGTTGGGTTGGCTGTCGAGGCCGGCGCCTCCGACAGCGCCCAACGTATCGTGGACCAGGAAGTCGAGCGCCTTGACGCGCGCCTCCGAGAGGGTCTGGTACCAGACGTCGCCGGTGTTCATAAGCAACTGGATCTTCAGCGAGGACAGCGCCGTCAACTGCCGCACGAAGCTGCGGTAACTCGCATCCGCTCCCGCCGCGGCTCCCTGGTCGTTGCCTTGTTGCCGCGCGAGAATGCGAAGACCCCTGTCGACGATCTCGATGCCTTGCCGGCCGAATTCCTGCGCCGCCTGCGGCGAAACCGGCGTGTCGTTTCGGCTGACACCGCTCGCCGAGGACAGGAAAGGCATGTCGGCGGCGAGGAACAGGCGGTAGCGCCCGAGTTGCAGATGGCAGTCGAAATCGCACACGATCGCCAGCCGCCCGGTCGCCTCGTCGCCGCAGGTCGTCAGGAACTGTTCGAGTTCGGTGGCGACTTCACCCATATATTTCACGTCGGCGCGGAAATTAGCGATCTTCAGCAGGGTCGTCAGCTCGCCGGCATGGCCGGCCGCCGCGTCGACGTCGAGCGCCATGCAGTCCTGCGCGCGCGCCATTCCCGCAGCGCCGAAGACGACGCCGGCAACCAGTCCGCAAAGCAGGAAAAACCGTCTCATGGCTGCCCCGTCGTCAGAAGAACCTCGGAAATCTGGCGCACGTGCCGGGCAAGTTCGGCCATCTGCGCCTTGGAAAGCGAAGGATTCTGGAACCGCCCGACCACCGCCCGGGCATGATTGATGCAGTCTTCGTAGGGCCCATTGATCTTCGCAGTCAGCGCGCCGGTGTCCAGCGTGAGGTCGAGCGTCGAATACGCGCCGGCCAGTCCTGCGCAGGAAGAAAGCTCTGCCGTGATCGTCGGATCCTCGACGACATGCGCGAGGCCGGACAGAGCCGTCATCACCCCTTCGATTTGTCCGACGATCTGCGCCATCCTTGCCTTACCGTCCTCGAACTCCTTCAGCGAATCCGGCTGGTTGAGGCTGGAGAGATCGACCGCCTGCAGCGTGGCGATCGTCTCGGCTGCTTTCAGCTGGTCCTCCTTGACAAGCACCATGTTGGCCTGAGCGTTGCCGAGTACTCGCTCCAACTCCATCACCTCGGCCGACTTGATCGTCACGTCCATCTCGTTGACCAGCGACTGATATTGGGTCGAAGCGGCGTTCATCAGGTTGAGCGTGTCGTCGACCTTCGTCCGGACCGCCTTGACGATCTGTTCGCGCACCCGCGTCTCGATGAGGCCGGTCGTCTCGGCCCGCCCACGCACTGGCTTGGCCGAACAGACCAGCTTTGCCAGCGCGTCCGAGCCGAGCCGTGCGCGCACCGCCCCAACCATCGGGAATAGCGGGCGCCAGGCAGCAGGCAGCGCATCCGCGCTTGCGCCCGACAAAGGTCCAGCATCGATCTCGTTCATACGCGTCAGATGCCGGCATTTCTCCTGCAAGTCGGCCCCGGAAAAGTAAAGCCGCCCGGTGATCAGATAAGCCTCGATCGCGGCTGCGTATTGTCGCCCGACGAGGGCGGCGAGCTCTTCGGCGCTATCGGTCGAGACCGGGGCGAAGAAGCGGTAGCGGCTGAGATAGATCTCCGCCCAGGCGAGGCGGCGCATCAGCACCGAGGCGTCGTCGGCCGAAAGCGGGATGACCGGAAAGCCGACGCTGCGGCTGCCGCCCGAGGGGGCAGATGCCTCGCCGATCACCTCGCCGGCGAAGGGCAGGCCGAAATCGGGCTGCGTCGCCTCGTGACTCGGTTCGACGGCGGCGGGGCCGGGGGCGAGCAGGCTGAACCGGGTCGTCTCGGGCGTCGCGTTCGAGAGCGTGGCGTTCCAGAAGCCGTCAAGTTTTTCCGATGTGTAAGCGCGCTCCAGAATCGATGCGCCGCCGGCTTCGCTGGCCAACACGCAACTGACGATGACGAATAACGCGATGTCTCGGAAGCTTGTCATCGGCAGTACCACACCCTGTCGGCTGCGCCTGCCTGGGCGCAGATGCCGGTCGCAGCGCCGTGCGCCTTCCAGTCCGCCTTAATCTTGGTGAGATCATTGAATGCGCCCTGTGCCGCGTTGTCGGCATGAACCTCGGCATCCAGTCGCCAGAAGGGCTTTGCCGGATCGGTCGGGAGCAGCACCCCGATCATATTGATGTGGAAGGCGGAGACTTTGAGAAAGTCCTCAGCGCTAGCGACGGTCTTGCGATTAAGATTGGCGTATTGCTCAGGCGTTACGTTGCCGAGCGCCCGCTTGAACTCTTCCTCCGAGACTTCGACGGAGCGCAGCATCTGCGTCGTCTTCGCTGCCAACCCGTCGAGGATCGAGGTGTTGGCGACCAGCGTCGCGCCCGCACCGCTCACCGGTCCGAAGATCTCCGCGAAAATGGTGCGGATCGCCTTCAAGTGCGTGTCGGCCGACTTAATCTCGACGCGGCGCAGCGCGATGCCCGTTTCGAGGTCTGACGCCCGACTGACGAAGCCACTCAGCGCGCCTTGCAGCGTTTCGAACGAGGAACGGGCTTCCGGCGGCGGCTGCAGGAACACCGAGCGCGCATAGCGTACGGCCTCACTGCGGGCGATGTCCTCGACGGCGGCGCGTGTGAGTGCCGATTCCGGGCAACCGGTTACGCTGCCGAGGTCGGTCAGCATCTGCGCGGCATGATAGATTTGATCCATCTGTCGCACCGTGCCGAAGGAGCCGCTGGTGGTGAACTCGGTCTCGACGCCGGACAGATAGTCGGTCAGGTATTCGCGCGCGAACTTCACCATCTCGCACTGCACGCCGGCGGCACGTTCGCGAATGTGGCGGCCGTAGAATGAGGCGCCGACGAAGTATTTCTGGTCGGGCGTCGGTTCGAACCGCTCGACGAAGAGCGACTGGACAACGGTATCGTATTCACCGCACGCATAGGTGCGTTCAAGGCATGCGGGGTCGGTCTGCAGGTCGCACTGCGATAGCGCGGGGCCGCAGATTTGCTGGGCTGCAGCGGGGTCAATTCCTTCGCCGTGCACAAGAAACGCCGCGACGATGATCGCTCGATTGAAGATGTACCTCTTCAACATAACGACCAAAGGAAAATGCACAAAAGCCTCCCCCACCGTCGAAACGGCGGCCTCATTGCTCTTTACTGGCAATATGCTAGCAGGCTACTTTTGGTATTTGTTCGCTACAGCGGAAATTGGCCGCCGAAGGCGTGGCCAATTCAAATTCAGCTTCGCTTTAAAATGCACTGCTAAAGTAAGATAGAACGGTTTGTCTGTCGATACACGTGGCTTTTTGCATTCCGTTACGGAAATGCGTGCCTAAGTGTTGATGCAGTTAACGCATCGTAAAGAGTTGTCTTTTCCGCTCTCTTGGCCCCGTCCAAGCATCGTTCGGCGCCCACGGTTCGAATGCGGGAGGTCACGATCTGGCCTTGGGCCCTAACCTCAACCAATCTGCGCGGCCTGCCAGGCAGCTAATCCAAGCCCGTGGCGGGCGCCCCAAAAACGCACCATACGCCTGCCTTCTTGGACGCTTCAAGCGGACGCACCAGAGTGGTAGGGGCACTGAACGCAACGACCGCAAAGGACCCTGCCAGGCCCGGCCATTCAGTGCGGGTCCAGTATTCGGTTTCGCTACGTGCGAGCGGCGGCAGCTTGTATTGCGCGAACGCCTCGCGCTGCCTTGGCCAGTCTGCCGAATCGAGGCTCGTCAGTTCCGCCATCGTTGGAAGCTGCCAGCCCATGTCGCCGTACGGCCCACCTTGCCCGAGCGTAGCGCAGTACCCCATCGCATCGCTGAGCGTTGCGGGTTGATCAAGCCTGTCTAGCCGGGCAACGAGGCAAGTGCGTTGGTCGACGAAAGCTTTGCCGTCATGTTCAGCGAGCAGCCAGAAATTTTGATCACTCAGCGGCTGGCGGGCTTGCTTGTGCACGATACCGCAAGGTGCGGCTTGGGATTGTGACGCTGATATGGTTGCGAAAACGGCAAGCCCTATGCTGAAAGCCGCAAGAGTGGCGATCCGAAGCATGCCTTCCTCCTCCTCCTTGGCCGCGCGTTCGACATGGCAATCGAATAAACGTACTTGAACCGGCGAACAATTGAAAG
The DNA here is from genome assembly GCF_040318335.1 of Mesorhizobium sp. M1182. Classification (NCBI taxonomy): domain Bacteria; kingdom Pseudomonadati; phylum Pseudomonadota; class Alphaproteobacteria; order Hyphomicrobiales; family Phyllobacteriaceae; genus Mesorhizobium; species Mesorhizobium sp. M1182. The sequence continues at coordinate 26,912 of NZ_JAMYMD010000001.1, read as the reverse complement.
TTCCTACACTTCCCTGGTTGCCTTGTAGATGATCGAGGGCCTTGGTCCGACGAAGTGTGTGCGTGCAGCAATCCTCGAGCCGAACACCGAACGATCAATTCTGGTCTGGAAGTAATCCTCGGCCGTTTCTGCGCCGTCGAGCCAGAGAACAAGCTCGACCGCACGCGTCCTTATCTTCGGACCGCTGACCAAGCTTTCGATGTTGGTCTTCACAAGGTCACATCCGCGCAACATGCGATGGCGAGATTCAACAAAGCTCGATGACGCGAGCGACCATCTCGATCGGGAAGCGAGCATGAGGGTTGAGACCAAGCAGGGCCAGTCTGCGATGCGGTAGCGAGAAATGGCCTTCCAACGCAGAGGGCGCGTGTCTCAAGTCTACAGGGGTAAGGTTGACATAGTTGAACGACAACGGTGGCCACGCCCTATGTGACCGAAGACATCCTCACCCCACTGGCTACCGGTTACGTCGTGTGGACACTTGTCTGATCGATAGGACGATGCGCAGGCGTCAAAGCGGCAACAGCGCGTCGGGCTTCACATCACCGATCGATGCGAAACTATGCGTTTCCCTGACACCAGGAAGCAGCAGAATGACCGCTGCAGGCCAGACCCCGCGGGTGCTTACCAACTTGGAAGCGTGGACCCGCCGAAGATTGCGTATGTATCTTTGGCGGCAATGGGGAACGGCCACAACCGCTACAAGGAGCTGCGCCGTCGTGGCGTGCCAAAGCTCCGGGCCGCGGTTGCTGCCGGTTCACCGACGGGATTCTGGCGCATGTCAGGACACCCGGCAGTCCAACAGGCCCTGCCCAACCAACACTTCGAGTCGCTCGGTCTCCCCCGTCTCTATGTCTCTGTCCAAGCTTAATCCGGTCGAACCGCCGTGGTACGTGATCCGTATGCCGGGTGGTGTGGGAGAGGCGGCGCCGCGAGGGGCCCCTATCCCGATCTCCGGCCTCGTGCGGCAGGCAGGATCGGCGAAGACGAAGCGTCCCGGCCCCTCGGCCATTAGGACCCTTGGGTACAGGCCATCTGCCTCATATAGTCGGCTTCGATGACTTTCTGGTTGGCCGCCAGCCCGTTGGCGAACAACTGGTGATCGGATGCCATTTGCCGCTCGGGCTTGGAAAGTTGACGTTCTCCCGCGCAATCCCATCCAATTGCCGGGCGCGTAGGTAACGCGGATACTTCGCCAGGTCCCGAAATCACATGACACGCAGCCGCCGTCGCTGTCCGATCCTTGGACTTAAACATATCAGTAGAAAATAGCTGTAACCATCTTTCATCTTGCCGCGTATGATCCGATCATCTGCCGTGCAAGTTTGAGGACATGCAATGAACAAGGCCGCTGCTCTCGTCGTGCTTTCCCTGGTTACCATGCTGCCCGCCATGGCAGCCGCCCAGTCCTACGTGCCGGAGCTTGGGCCATCGCCGCCGCAGGATGCTGTGCAGCTGTATCCCGGCGGTATCGAGAAGGCGCTGGCCGCGCTGCCGGACATCGTCAAGAAAGTCAAGGAAGCATCCGACGTTCCCGGCTTCGCCGTGGCGGTGGTGCATGGCGGCAAAATGATCTTTGACGAGGGCTATGGCCTTCGCGACAACCGGGACGACACTTCTAAGGTCAGCAGCACCACCATTTTCCAGGTCGCCTCGGTGTCGAAGTCGATCTCGGCCACGGTGGCCGCGATCGCCATGACGAAGGACCGCAGCTTCGACTGGGACACCCCGGTCGGCAAGGTCTGGGACGGCTTCCGCCTCAATCTCGACTATGTCTCGGGCAACGCCACCATCGGCGATTTCTTCGCCCATCGCTCGGGCCTGCCGATGGCGGCGGGCGACGAACTCGAGGATCTCGGCTTCCAGCGCAAGCAGATCGTCGGGAGCCTGTGGATGGTGCCGCTCGATCCCTTCCGCATCTCCTATCACTACGCCAATTTCGGCACGACGATCGGCGCCGAGGCAGTGGCCCACGCCGAGAAACAGCCTTGGGAGCCGCTGGCCGAGAGCCTGTTGTTCGATCCGCTCGGCATGCGCTCGAGCAGCTATCGGCACGAGGACTTCATTGCCGCCGGCAAGAACCGCGCCCTGCTGCATGCGCGCGTGGCGGAGAATGTGTTCGAGCCGCTCTATGACCGCGACCCCGACCAGCAGGCGCCGGCGGGCGGCGTCTCCTCCAGCGTCCAGGATCTTGCCAAGTGGATGATCCTGCTGCTTGGCGACGGCACCTATAGCGGCCAGCCCATGATCGACCCGAAGATCCTGCAGCCCGCCATCACACCGCAGAGCGTGACCTACCGCGGCGAGACGCCCGATACGCGGGCCAGCTCCTATGGCTATGGCTTCAATGTGGCGGTGAACGCCAATGGGCGCACCACCATGGGCCATTCCGGCGCCTTCCTGCTCGGCGCCGGCACCACCTTCCAGATCTTGCCCTCGGCCGATGTGGGCATCGTCGTGCTCACCAACGGCTCCCCCGTCGGCGCCGCCGAGGCGGTCGCCGCCAGCTTCATGGACATCGTGCAATATGGCCAGGTCACCCGCGACTGGTATCCCTACATCAAGCCGCGGTTCATGGGCTACTACAAGCCGGTGGGCGACCTCGCCGGCAAGGTCAAGCCGACGAACCCCGCCAAGGCGGGCAGTCCATCCTTCTACGAGGGCCAATATACGAGCAGCTATTTCGACACCGCCACCGTGCGGGCCGATGGCGACAAGCTGATGCTCGAACTCGGCCCCAAGCCCATGCAGTTCACGCTCGAGCACTGGGACGGCGACACCTACGCCCTCACGCCCCGCGGAGAAAACGCGCCGACCGGCTCGCTGTCATCGGTGAAGTTCGTCGGTTCCTCCGGCGGCATTCGCGCGCGGGTGATGACGGTGGACTATCTCAATGAGAACGGGTTGGGGCATTTTCAGAGGTAGGGGTGGGGCGTCGGGTGCTCCATACACCCTATGCCGTCGAAAAGGCGAACCGGCCGTCTGCAAGGTGATGCCTGAGATGGCGGATTTGTGACGGTTCGCTTCCGGGCGTGGAAATCAGGAAGCCGGCATTTGCTCGCGAGCTTCCGACAAGCTACGTCGGCTTTGGCCAGCCGCTGATCCGAAGCAACCGACGGCTCCCGGCCCACAAACGCGACACTTGGGGGTTGGCTCGGCGAGAACAGCTCTTGGCGCAAGCACGACAACGCTGAATGTCGTTTCGGCTCCTCGTAAGAAGGGCGACTTACAAAGTGGCCAGGTCCGCGTCGTGCGATACGGACTGAGGTACAACTGTGATACAAATCGCTATGGAATTCTAGAAAAAATCCTTTCAAATCAACTTGCGAGGCGGTGCGGCGTTGCATCTCGACAGATATTTTGGCGTCCGACAGCGCGAAGAGGACGCTGAAATATGGCTTTATATATTTTGGTGGCGATCAGGTTTGTTGTATCGGGAAGTTTCGTACATTGAGGCGCGTTAGCAGTAAGCCGAGGGCTTGAGAATACTGCTGATCTTACTGGGTCAACTGACTTCCTAAAAGCAGAACTTTGAGCTGGGGCTCATGGCCCCGCTAGGCGCAACGGGCAGAGATCGCATCGCAGGTAAACTGCGTTCTGCAGTCTTGCGCTAAGGTATGCTTTTTCGCGGCTTGCGCGCCCGCAGCAGGGCGGCGGGGGCCGGCGTGCGCCAAACGACCTGATATGCCTCTACGACATTGTTCGCGGTTACGCTGAGGCCGGGAAGCGCGATCCAGGGCGGCGGCTGGCGCCCGAGAAGCCCGAGAATAGTGGCAATTCCGGCGGCAACACCCTGGTCGTAAGGCAGTTGCGCTGCAATGCCCTTGATCAAGCCGCCACTGGCAAGGTCGGCCGCGACATCGTTGCCGAGGTCGACGGTGGTGATCGGGATCGCCATTCCGGCATCATGGATCGCGGCGACGGCGCCGGTCGCCGGCACGTCCCAGACAGCGAACAGGCCGGCAAGATCGGGATTGGCTTGCAGCAGACCTGCGGTTGCAGCCTTCGCGTGGGAGACATCGGCAAACTTGCCGCGCACCAGCGAAAGGTCAGGCCGGTGGGCTGCCATCCATTTGCGGAAGGCGATCTCGCGCTCGTGGGTCGCGAAAAAATCAACGCCATAGGCCAGCACGCCGACCTTGCCGCCTTGGGTTACGTGCGGCGCCAGCAATTCCGCGCCGATCTGGCCCAGGCCGAAATTGTCGGCCGAGATGACGCTGACATAGTCCTTGCCGGGCAGCATGCCGGTGGGAGCATTGTCGAGTAGCAGAAGCTTCTTTCCCGCCGCCGATATGGCACGATGGTCATCGGCGGCCCGGCTGCTGCCGATCGGAATGGAAACCACCGCATCCACGGCTTCGCCGGCAAGCCGCTTCAATTCGGAAATCTGCCTGTCGATATCGAAGGCGCAGTCGATGACCTCGACCACCGCCGCGCCATAGCGGCCAAGCGTGGTGACGATCCCGGCCAGTTCCTCCTTGGCCCAGTCGCTCATCGTGGTGTGGAGAACGACGGCGACCGAAAAGTGCCGGCCGCGGGCAGCATCGGCATCCGCATCCGACAGGCCGACCTGGTCGGCCGGAACCGCTCGTTCGCCATGCGGCCCCAGGCCGGTGATTGCCATTGCTCAATCCTCCTCAGGCGCTCGCAGCGCTCGATCGATTCTGCGGATATTATGCAAGCGTCCCACCCGGTGGCCGGGGTTTGGCCGGCCTGGCGCTGGTGTCGAGTGCTGCCCGTGAGAGAAAATCCTTGAATTCGGGATGCTCACGTGGCGAGCCCAGCGTAATCCATCCCTGCAGGAATCTCGTATCGAACAGCGCTTCGGCCACGACCTGCGCGGCGCCGACCAGTCCGGCCGAACCGCCCATCTGCGAGCGCACGATGCGCAGGTCGCGCGTGACCACCGGATGCGACTGGCGATAGACCGCCTCGCGCACGGCCGCCAGCAGGATATCCCCAGTCTGGGCGACGCTGCCACCGAGCACTATCAGCGCGGGGTTGAGCAGATTGGCCATCGGCGCCAGCACCTCGCCAACCGCCCGGCCGCTGCGCCCGAGCAGGTCGATGCAAAAAGCGTCGCCTAACTGGGCGCCATGGCCGGCATCGGTGACGGTGACCTCGCCAGCACGCGCCAGTACCTCGGTCAGGTAGGGACTGCGGCCGCTTTCGGCTGCTTGGCGGGCCTCGCGGCCCAGCGCCTCGCTACCGGCGACAGCCTCGAGGTTTCCACCGTCGATGAAAGTGTAGCCGATCATGCCGGCAGCGCCTTGGGCACCGCGGTGCAGCGCGCCGTCCGAAACAACACCGGCACTGATCGACCGTCCGAGCTTGACGAAGATCATATCGGTCAGACCGATGCCGCTGCCCGATTTCAGCTCGCCCATTGTCATCGTCTGGACGCCGCTTCGCACCCAGACCGGTGCGCCAACAAGCGTGGCCAACTGCTCGACAAAGGGAAATCCATCCCAGTTCTGGAAGGCGCTCAGCGCCGGGGCAAAGAGGCGCTGACCGTCAGGCTTCTCGACCGGACCAGGCACGGCCAGCCCAATACCCCAGATGCCGCCCTCGCTACCGTGTTCCTCCAGCATCCAGGCAAACAGCGTCGCCAGCCGTTGGACCACCGGCGCGGGTCCCGCCGCCAGCTCCACGGCCTCGTGATGCTCCGCCAGCAGACGGCCGGAAAGATCGGAAATGCCGACCGCCAGCGAGGAATGATCGAGTACGGCGGCAAGGATCATGCCCATGCGCGGCCGGAAGCGAACATGGCGCGGCGCCCGTCCGCCGATCGCCGGCCCGAGTTCGCCTTCCTCGATCAACCCGATACGAAGCAGAGTTGCTAGGCGATCGGTGACGACGGCGCGTCCAAGCTCGGACTGGTTCTCCAGCTCCTGGCGGGTCGTCGCCACTCCGTTCCGCACGAGGTTGAGCAGCGAGGCCAGACTGCCATGCGCGGATTCGCTGGCGCGAGGCCGGCCAGCGGTACGACGCGGCTGGGCGGTCTCTCCGTCTGCGGTGCTGCGCTCGTCCATATCCTTGCCGCGTCTCGTTCCCTGATCCGGCGCATCACGTCTTCCATCGCGCGAGAAAGGGATCGCTTTAATGGTTGTCGTCAGGCCATTTGGCATGGGTAACGTGACCTCATTTACGGATCAAGTGGCAACTTTTGTCGTTTATCAGCAAAAGACTGCCAACTTTTGCATTTTAAATGTTGACGTATCGTGTAAGCCGCGCATAAGTTCGGCCGAGGTTCGGAGGAGAGCCTACGCCCCGACGCCAAGGACAGGGATTGCCGCACGGGCAGTCACGGCATCTCTTCAAGTCGATAATGCCGGGATCCACACGCAGCGTGGTTGCCAATCGGCTATGCTTGGAGGAGACGACATGCAGGTGAAGCTGGCCTATCATGCCAATTGCTGGGGCGCGCTCGGTGGCAATGCCGTCGGTGTCACCTCGATCACCCAGCTAACCTATCGCACCTTTGGCGACATGGAGCAGGCGATCGGCGAGATCGGCGCGGCTGGATATATTGGCACCGAACTCTTCGATGGCAATCTTCTGGACTACGAAGGCCGCTATGGTGTGCTGCGCAGTGCACTGAAGCAGTCCGGTGTCGCGCTTGTTGCCGCTTATTCCGGCGCCAACTTCGTCTTTGAAGATATCCTTGGCGAGGAATTGGCGCGCATCGAACGTGCGGCGGGTGCAGCGGCCGAACTCGGCGCTGAACATCTGGTCGTCGGCGGCGGCGCCAAGCGCGCCAACGGCCGCCAGCCCGACGATTTCAAGCGCCTCGGCGCTGCACTCGACATGGTCATCGACATCGCGGCCAAAGCGGGCCTGCGTGCGCACTACCATCCGCATCTGTCGACCATCGTCGAAGGTCCCGACGAGGTCCGCGAGGTCTTTGGGCACACCGCAATCGATTTCTGCCCCGACACGGCGCATCTGGCTGCCGCAGGCGGCGATCCGGCCGCGCAGATCCGCGAATTCAGGAACCGCATCAGCTACGTGCATCTCAAGGGCTGGCAGCGCGAGCCCTTTGCCTTCACGCCGCTCGATCGTGGAGATCTCGACATGGCGCCCATCGTCAAAGCGCTCAAGGACACCGGATATTCCGGCTGGATCGCTACCGAACTCGACGCCTGGCCCGACCCCAGGCAAGGGGCGGAACTGAGCATGAGCTATCTGAAGAAGGCCATAGGGCCGAGTTGAACCGACGGGCATAGCGCGCCTGTCACAGGGAGGAGACCTAAATGACACGTTTCAAGACAATAGCCGGAGCTTTCACAGGCGCACTGCTGGCCACTGGCCTCTACACCGCAGCCCCCGCCTTCGCCGACCCGGATTCGGCGCTGGCTGAATTGCAGAAGACGGTGCTCTCCAAGGGCCCGAACGGCGAAACCCCGGCGTCGGCGGCATCCGTCAAACTGACGGACGAAGAACTGGCAAAGATCAAGGACATGAAGGCGACGGCGGCGATCGTCATGCACTATGGGGGCAATGACTGGTCGCGCGCGCAGATCGCCGGGCTCAAGGACCAGTTCGGCAAGATGGGCATCGAGGTGATCGCCACCACCGATTCCGGCTTCAAACCGGAAAAGCAGGTCGCCGACCTCGAAACGGTGATGGCGCAGAACCCCAAGATTATCGTTTCAATCCCGACCGATCCGTCGGCAACCGCCTCCGCCTACAAGGCTGTCGCCGACAAGGGCGTGAAACTGGTGTTCATGGACAATGTGCCGACCGGCTTTGTCGCCGGCAAGGACTACGTCTCCATCGTATCCGCCGACAATTACGGCAATGGTGTCGCGGCGGCGCATCTGATGGCCAAGGCGCTGGGCGGCAAGGGCGACATTGGCCTCGTCTTCCACGCCGCCGACTTCTTCGTCACCAAGCAGCGCTATGACGGCTTCAAGAAGACGATCGCCGACAACTATCCCGACATCAAGATCGTCGTCGAACAAGGCATTGGCGGGCCGGACTTCACCGGCGACGCCGACAAGGCGGCCTCGGCGATCCTCACCTCTCACCCGACCATCAACGGCATCTGGGCGGTGTGGGACGTGCCGGCCGAAGGCGTCATCTCGGCGGCGCGCACCGCCGGTCGCGACGACCTCGTCATCACCACTTGCGACCTTGGTGAGAACGTCGCCATCAACATGGCGAACGGCGGCTTCGTCAAGGGCCTGGGCGCCCAGCGTCCGTTCGACCAGGGCGTCACTGAAGCCCTGCTCGCCGGCTACGGCCTGCTCGGTAAGGAGGCTCCGGCCTTCGTCGCCCTGCCGGCGCTCCCGGTCACCAAGGACACGCTGCTCGAGGGCTGGAAGGCCGTCTACCACGCCGAGGCGACCGACAAGATCAAGGGCAGCATGTAGCGCACCCTACGGCCGGCGCACTCCCTGCCGGCCGCTCCACTTCAGTTCCACAGGAGACTATCATGACCCGGACGCTCAACGTGGCGATGATCGGCGGCGGCTTCATGGGCAAGGCCCATGCGCTTGCCTATGCGGCGATGCCGATGTTCTTCTGGCCGGCGCCCGCCATTCCCGTGTGCAAGGTGGTGGTTGACGTCACCGACGCGCTGGCCGACGAAGGGCGTCGCCGCTACGGTTTCGAGGAATCGTCTTCAGACTGGCGGGCGGTGGTGAAGCGGCCCGATATCGACGTCGTCGACATCGTCACGCCGAACGACAGCCATGCGGCGATCGCGATCGCGGCGGCGGAAGCCGGCAAGCATATTATCTGCGAAAAGCCGCTGGCGCGCGGCGGCGACGAGGCAAAGACCATGCTCGACGCGGTGAAGAAGGCCGGCGTCATCCACATGGTCGCCTTCAACTACCGTCGCACACCGGCCGTGGCGCTCGCCCGCCAGTACATAGAGGAGGGGCGGATCGGCAAGATCCTGAACTTCCGCGGCACATATCTGCAGGACTGGTCAGCCGATCCGGATTCGCCTCTGTCTTGGCGCTTCCAGAAGAAGATCGCCGGCTCGGGCTCTATCGGCGATATCGGCACCCACGTCGTCGATCTTGCCCGCTACCTGGTTGGCGAGATCGCCGAGGTCAGCGCGCTGGTGCGCACCTACAACAAGACGCGGCCGATCCAGCGCGGCAATCTCGACAGGCTGGGGGCAGCCGAGAAGAACACCGGCGCCGCGTGGGCCGAGGTCGATGTCGACGACGAGGTGGTGACACTGCTGAAATTCGCCGACGGCGCGATCGGCTCGCTCGAGGCCACCCGAAACGCCTATGGCCGCAACAATTTCATCACCTTCGAGATCCACGGCACCAAGGGCTCGATTGCTTTCAACTACGAACGGCGCGACGAATTGCAGGTGATGTTTGCCGATGATCCTGCCGATGCGCGCGGCTTCAGGACTGTCTATTCCGGTCCGGCGCACCCTTATGGGGCAGGCCTGTGGCCAATCCCGGCGCTCGGCATTGGCTATTCCGAAACCAAGATCGTCGAGTGTTTCGATTTCTTCTCGGCCATCGCCTCGGGCAGGCAGCCTTCACCCAATTTCGAGGATGGCTATAAGACCGAGCGCGTCGCCGACGCGCTGATCGAATCCGGTGAATCCGGGCTGTGGACCACAGTGCGGTCATGAATAGTGCGGCGCCTGTTCATGCGGTGGAAATGAAGGGCGTCACCAAATCTTTCGGCGGCGTCAAGGCGCTGGTCGACGTCGACCTGCAGGTAGAGAAGGGCGAAATCCACGCGCTGCTGGGCGGAAATGGTGCCGGCAAGTCGACTATTCTGAAAGTGCTGAACGGCGTGCATGTGCCGGACACCGGCACCATTCTGGTTGACGGCAAGCCATTGACAGAGATCTCGCCCGAGGCCTCGCGCCGGGCGGGTATCGCGATGATTTTTCAGGAAATGAGCCTGATACCGACGCTGACGGTGGCACAGAACGTGTTTCTTACCCGCGAAGCCAAGGGCCCATTCGGCCTGATCGATGACCGCACCGCCGAGAAGCGCGCCGGGGACCTGTTCGACATGCTCAAGGTTGAGGTCGATCCAAAGGCGATGGTCGGCAATCTGGGCGCCGGCCAGCGGCAACTGACCGAGATCGTCAAGGCGATCTCGCAGAACGCCAAGGTGCTGGTGCTCGACGAGCCGTCGACGGCGCTCGCGGTATCCGATGTCGAGCGGCTGTTTGCCTTCCTGCGCAAGCTGAGATCGGAAGGTGTCGCCATCATCTATGTCTCGCATCGTATGGACGAGATCGCCCGCATCGCCGACCGCGCCACCATCCTGCGCGATGGCCGCCACGTCATCACGGCACCGCTGTCGGAATTACCGATCGAAGCGATGATCGAGCACATCGTCGGCAAACGCTCGCGTGGCCTGTCGGATGTGGTGCGCGGTGAATCGAGTATCGGCAAGCCACTGCTTGAGCTCGAGAATGTTTCGGGAGCGCTGAAGCCCAGGAATGCCAGCTTCGTCGTCCACAGTGGCGAGGTTGTCGGCCTTGCCGGCCTGCTCGGCTCCGGTCGTTCGGCGATCGCGCGCGTCATCGCCGGCATCGACCCGATCATCGAAGGCGAGATCCGCATCGCCGGCAAGCCGGTGGTGATCACGAGGCCAAGTGATGCTATCGAGGCCGGCGTGGCGCTGGTGCCGGAGGATCGGCTGCGCCAAGGCGTCATCGCCGACCATTCGGTCGCCTCCAACATGACGCTCGCCGTGCTCGACCGGTTGAGCAGCAACACGTTCGTGTCGAACAAAAAGGTGCGCGACGTGACCGACGATCAGGTCGCAAAACTGCGGGTCAAGACCGCGTCGCGCGACAGCGCGGTGCGTACGCTTTCGGGCGGTAACCAGCAGAAGGTCGTCATTGGCAAATGGCTTTCGACCGAGCCGGAAATCCTTGTCCTCGACGAGCCGACTTCCGGCATCGATATCGGCTCGAAGTCGGAAATAATCATGCTGGTTCGCGAGCTCGCCAAGGCCGGCAAGGCAATCGTCATGATCTCCTCCGAGCTGTCCGAGATGCTGTCCGCCTGCGACCGAATCCTCGTTATCTCGGATGGGCGTGTCATGGACGATATCAGCCGTGCCGATCTCGACGATCCGTCGGCGCCAAAAGACGATCCGGTCGCGCAGTTGCAGGCCGCCGAGCGCAAGCTGCAGATCGTCATCCAGAATGCTCTGACCAAAAGCCAGGGAGGGACACATGTCCACTAGTGCCAGCGCATCCGCACCCTCGCTCACGGCGAGGCTCGGCCTCACCAATTGGCGGCAGAACATCATCTATATCGGCTTCGTGATCATCTTCATCATTTTCGCGACCACGCTGTTCGACAAGGGCTTTCTCAATCCCAACAATCTGCTCAACATCGTGCGCCAGACGGCGATGATCGCGGTTATGGCGACGGCCATGACCTACGTGCTTTCGGCCGGCGAGATCGACCTTTCCGTTGGCGCCGTGGCCGGGCTGGCCTCCGTGACGACAGCGATGGCGATTGACGCTGGAGGACCGCTCACCGGTGTGTTGGCGGGGCTCGCCACCGGCGCCCTCGTCGGAACCTTCAACGGCCTTTTGACAACGCGGATCGGCATACCGTCGTTCCTCACCACGCTGGCCACGATGGGCATCGCCACGGGCACAGCCATGTGGATCAGCGATACGGCTGCGGTACCGATCATCTCGAAGAGCTATTCCTGGATTTTTGGCGGCGGCAATGTCGGACCGGTGCCGGTGCTGCTGATCTGGATGCTCGTGCTGGGCGCTGTCGGCCATGTCGTGCTGAGGCGAACGAGCTTCGGCCGGCGCGTGCTGGCCACCGGTGGCGGCGAGATCGCGGCGCGCTATTCCGGCATCGACACCAAGTCGATCAAATTCCGCGTCCTCATCATCTCGGCCATGGCGGCGGCGCTGGCCGGCATGCTCTATGCAGGGCGGCTGCAATCCGGACGCTTCCAGCTCGGCCAAGGCGACGAGTTGTCGGTCATCGCCGGGGCGGTCCTTGGCGGCACCAGCCTGTTCGGCGGTTCCGGCACGGTGATCGGCACGATTGTCGGCGCGCTGATGATCGGTCTCATCAACAATGGCCTGATCCTCATCGGGCTGGAGTTCAGCCAACAACTGATTGCACGCGGCGCTATCATCATTCTTGCCGTCGCCCTTAGCCAAGGAAGAAAATGAGATGATGGTCCCTTACACGGTCATCGGCACCGTCGTCGCCAAACCCGAAACCCGCGAGGAACTGCAAAAAATCCTGTCGAGTTTCGTCGAGCCGACGCGGGTCGAGGACGGGTGCATCAACTACGACCTCCATGTCGACCCGGTCGACCCATGCGTGTTCATGTTCTACGAGAACTGGCGCTCGAAGGACGACCTCAACCGGCATCTGGCGATGCCGCATCTGAAGCCGCTGTTCGGGCGCCTCGATGATCTCGTCGCACGGCCGGTCGATGTCCGTCGCTTCGTCATGCTGAGTCATATTGCAAAGCAAACCCATGACTGATCGCTTTGCCCCGATCCGCTATGGCATGATCGGCGGCGGACAAGGCGCCTTTGTCGGCGCGGTGCACGGTATTCCGGCGCGTATGGACAACGAGTTCGTGCTGGTCGCCGGCGCTCTGTCATCGAATCCGAAGCGTGCCAAGGCCTCGGCGGCCGAGCTTGGGCTGGATCCGACACGCAGCTACGGCTCCTGTGCCAACATGGCCAAAGGCGGAGGCCAAGCGGCAGGACGGCATTGAGGTGGTGGCCATCGTCACGCCGAACAATGTGCACGTGCCGGCTGCCAAGGCTTTTCTCGGGGCCGGCATCCACGTCATCTGCGACAAGCCACTGGCGACGACTGTGGCCGAGGCAAAGAGGCTGGCGGCGCTGGTCGAAAAGGCCGGCAAGGTGTTCATAACTACACGCGAGATGGTGGCCAAGGGACAGCTCGGCGATATCCGTATCGTGCAGTCGGAATATCCGCAGGACTGGCTGACCGAAGACCTGGCCGCCACCGGCCAGAAGCAGGCAGCGTGGCGCTCTGACCCGAAGCAGGCGGGTGCCTGCGGCGCGCTGGGCAATATCGGCACGCATGCCTACAACCTGGCCCGTTTCGTCTCCGGGCTGGAGCTCGATTCGTTGTCGGCCGATCTCGATGCTTTCGTGCCGGGGAGGCTGCTCGACGACAACATCAATGTGCTGCTGCGCTTCAAGCCGGTCGGCGGGTCGCACCCGGCCAAGGGAATGATCTGGGCAAGCCAGGTGGCGCCCGGCCAAGCGGCTTCACCACCAAGCTCCACGCCCGCTGCGACGGACATGGTCGGCCGCTCGGCTGTGTAGGTGTTGAGGGCCGAAAACAAACTGGGATACTCCACCCCGTCCTTTATGGGTTCACGGCCAAATCGCCGGGTTCGTTTGCCCAGCGTCCACGAAGGAGACGCGCTAGCGGACGAATCCCTATCATCCACTTCACGATCCCTACGTTCCCACCCGCTCACCGCTTGGCGCTGTCGCTGTCCGCTTCGGCCCGCGCAAGGAACTGCTCGGTCGTGGACGGAAGACGGGATTTCAGCCAATCCGCCATCGCGACTTCCTCTCGCAGATTCTCTTCGCAAGCCCGAAGAACCTCGGTTTCGCCGAGCGATCGAGCAGCGGCAATCAGGATCGTGTAGGAGGCGATTTCCATGTGCTCGAACGTGTAGCTCGCGAGCGATCCTTTCATCACCTCGTCTCCGGCGAAGACACCGCTCAGCGATTGCGCCATCGCCGTCAGTTTACCGCCAGCATCCTTCATCATGGATGAACCCTCGTCCATCCGATCGAGACAAGTCTTCAGCCGAGCAGCCTGCTGCTTGGTTTCGTCGAGGTGCTGTCGGATTCGGTCGCTCAGTTCGGGATAATTCTCAATACGGCTCAACTGCCCGTTCAACATCGTTTCAGCCTGCTCTTCCATGGCATGAGCATCTCTAAGCCATTGGACAAACCATTCGCGGGTTTCTGACATTTCGAATCTCCTTTGCGATGTAAGGAAAAACTTTCAGAAGAAGACATTGTTCCGGAATAGAATGCGTCGAACAGCCCTGACAGTCCCAGAGGATCAGTGTCTTGGCGGGTCTCAATTCACCTTGCGAAAATCCCGCAGCGATGCGTGGGGAAGACCAAGATCGCGAGGGTCGGCGCAAGGAAAACGGCCCGATCGCGACCGCTGGCGCTCCGCATTGAGCCTCGTGCCTCACCGCACCACCATAGTCACAAGGAACGCGACGGCCTCTCCGCTCGTTGATTGCTTTTCGACTCGAGCCGCCGTCATGCCCTCCACATCGATACGCAAAACGGAATACGATCCTCACAGAAGAATCCTCTCGGTCTGGTTCGTGGCCAGCGGCAAACGCTACGAGTTTGAGGAAGTGCCGCCGGAAACCTTTGCCGCGTTCCGGGCGGCGTTCGCCAAGGGCCGCTATTTCAACGACCATATCCGCAACAATTTCCGCTACCATCTGGTTGCGAGCGATAGCGACCCGGGATGACCTGACCTGCCGGTGGCTCAATCGTCCTGTCGCTCCAACCGGCGGTTGACGGATGCGTTGCCGCTGTTGCTCTAGGTTCGGTTTCGGTCCGCGCGCACTCGCAAAGCCCATCTGCCTGGTGCAAAGGCGCTTGATCGGTCCCGCCGCCCTGGCAGTGTGCGGCGGGATTTTTTCGCGCCCCAGATGGAACACCGGGGCGCGGGTAAGGTTCGGCGCACGCAGTACATCCTCCCTGATATTGCTGCAAGATCGGTGGTGCTCCGATCCAGCCCGCGTCTCCTCAATCCAGAGACGCGGGCTTTTGGCGAATGTCTGTGGATCAGCCCGCCATCAAGTGTTCCCGCTACAGGCGATCGCGTAAATTCGGAGGCTCTGTCAGCGCCTTACAAATCAGCGGAACCAAGCTGTCGCGCGCTCGCTTGTGGAGTGCGCCGACTGGCCGCCGTGCAGGGAAGTCATCAAGGCTCATTCAATCGAGCGGATCTGAATCGCCTCTAGCTGACTGAACTCCATGTCCAGGTGCATACAAATGCAGTTCGTCACGCACGAAGACGACTCTCCACGATTCTTTGATGTCGTTGGCAATGCTGTAGGCGAGGACGGTCATGGCCATCACTCCTTACCTCGGGCGTGCCTGTCTCAAAGGGAAAATTCCATCGCACGAAGTTGGAGTGGTATTGAGGTCACCCATTTTCTCCGAATCCAACGTCGCTGGCGCGCTGAAGGGTTCAAGGTCGATCTGCCGCCGGAGCTCAACTGCTGGACTATTGCTCGACCGGAAGCGCCTTGTGCTGCGGCTCAGCGTGGTGGAACACCTGTCCAAGATCGCGCGCGTCGAACGTTTGGCCGCAGACTGGGCAGCGCACAAAGTGCTTCGACTCGTCCTCTACCGGCCCGTCATGCGGCCTGCCCTCATAGCCTGTCGCGATGTTGTCGGTTCTAATCCGGGGCATCGGCAAATGCCTTTCGTCGTTTTGGCGGCCGATAGTTCTCATCAACCGGACCTTCTCACGGTCGACCGTGACCAATGGCCCGAGGTCGATCGTCACGGTGTCCTCGTCGATGCGCGTGACCTCGCCTCTTAGCTGGATTTGCTGGCCTCGGTTGACCTTGGTGTGATCGATGATGGAATGTGGAAAGTCGTAACGTGGGATCGAGACGCTTACGCGGTCCTCTGTTACCCGCCTCAGAACCGTGGCTGTAATGGCCACCTGGTCACCAACGCCTATTCCGCGAGCCATGAATTGAGTCTGGAGCGGACTGGGCGATGTTCAAGGTGTTTCTAACATACGGCACCGCAATTTGGCTCTGGCCGACTCTCGGTTGCCCGCCTCCAATTCTCCTCAGAAAGATCCCGACCGCTACCTTTTGCCGGCTGCGCCGTCGGCTCGTTGTGGGCGTATTTTTCTGGATTATCTCCGCAGAGGCCGCGGCAACACAGCTGTCGGCGTTTACTCGCCTCGAGCTCGTTCAGGCTTTCCGATAGCCGGTCCAATCACATGGAAGCAGCTCGAAAAGGGAATTTGCCAGACGCGTTTACGTTGGAGAGGCATGTCGGTCGGCGGAGATGGCCTGGTCCACGCGCAAACACCGATAGCAATTGCGAGATGTTAGTCCCATGCGCGATGGCCTTAACGCGGGCGTCACTGCGATCACGGCAAGTGGCCGGCGTCATTGGGGGCAGTTGGGGTAAATGCCAAGTAGACGCCGGCCCAGCGGGTTGGGGTCCGCCACCGGGAATAATAGTGGGCTTGGAGATTCAGGTAATTCCGTGATCACGGAAGACGAGCCTTTGCGGTCCCTCCGTTTCACTCTTCGTCTATCGAGCGCACGCGGCAGGAAAGCGTTCTGTCCAACCACTGCCGCAGCACGATGCCAAAAGGCCCCTTGGCCGTTCTCATTTCGGGTTGCCTGTGAGACATATGAGGTGGCTCAACTGGTCAGACATCAGAAAAGGTCGCGACGAGAGGCCACCTCCATAAGCTGCTCGTCAGCGCCATCGATATGCGCCCCTGTCAGGACGCTCTAAATTATTCTTGATACACGACGCGGTCTCGTCCTTCCGACTTGGCCCGGAACAGCGCCAGGTCGGCTGCGTTGATGAGATCATGGGGCGTATGGATCTCATTGGGTACCGTGGTTGCCACACCAACGCTTATGGTCACTCGCTCAGACCCGTGCGGAATGCTCAACTCTCGCACGCTCTGGACGAGCCGCTCCGCGACGATGCCCGATTGGACCAACGAGGCATCGACCATCACAACAACAAACTCCTCGCCTCCATATCGCGCAGCAAGATCCGTGGAGCGATTGCAACTGCTCTGGATCACACCGGCGACCTGCTTGAGCACCTCACCCCCCGCCATGTGGCCATGGCTGTCGTTATAGCGCTTGAAGTCTTGAAGTGATCTGCATCGATCATCAAAAGCGACAACTGACTCTGCAGTGGGGGCATCGTCAATTGAGTGCTGCCCATCCAGGGACAAGAATAAGGGCAAACGTGACCAGCGCGCCAGAGACGTACAGGATCGCTCTGACACTACCTCCCTTGGCGGCGTTTCCGCCCCGCAGGTAAACTCCCAGGTGGAGGAGGCGCATCGCGACGTGGGTCCAGACCAATATCGCCAAAGTGGCCGCTTCAACACCACCTTCATCGCTAGCGCAGCGGGCACGACAAAGGGCGCCAGCGCCTCGACCGAGTTCATGTGAACGCGGTCGATCCTATAGAGCCGGTTGTCGTCGTCTGCCGGGACTACCGGTCCTGCCAGCGCTCTTGCAAACCCCGTTTGACGAACCTGAGTAGACTGCCAATACGACAGATAGCAAATAGAGCGCGAGCACGCCGAGAAGACTTAACCAATAAGACTTCCATGTTGTCTCCACTGCCTGGAATCGCAGTGGACCAGACGGTGCTTGCGAGTGATGCTCGCAAGGGCGCGGACGGTCAGGCCGCCGCACCGGGGAAAAGGCCCTGGAACCGCCGCAGGTACAGCGGCCAGCCTTGATCGCTATCAACCCCCACGCGCACGCCCTCCCAGCCTTCGCCATGGCGCTCGAGGTTCCGGTGCTCGATCTCAACCCGGGTTCGGTTCTCCGTCTCAGCCGTGAACCTGACTTCCCATTCGCTGGTCTTGTTCAGGTCGCTCTCAATCTGCCACCGAGGACTGATGTCCCAGCTCAGAACGAGCCGGCCGGGGGGATCGTAAGCCAACACACGAGCCCAGCGGCACTCGCTGCCGTCCACGCCGCGATCGTAAACGTGGCCCCCGACCCTGGGTTCGAAGATGGTCTCTGCGATCGGCACGGCAAGAAGATTGTGCTCGCGAGGTTTGAATTTCCCGAAATCCTCGGTGAAGACCTTGAAGGCACGCGCGATAGGTGCCTCGACAACGACGAAATGCCTTACGGGCGCGGTTGCAGGAAGCTTGCTCATGGCTGGTCCTTCTTTGGGTGCTCGACGGCCAGTTTGTAGCTCCCCAGGGTCTTGCTCCAGAACTGATCGATTTCCGCGCGCAGACTTGCCAGGCCGTTTTGGTCGATACGGTATATTCGTTCCTTGCCAGAGCGCGTGTCGGCCACGAGCCCGGCATCCTTAAGTACTTTCAGGTGCTGGGAGACCGCCGGCCTGGTCACAGGCAGCACACGAGCAAGTCCGCTGACCGAACAAGGCTGTTCGACCAACAATTCGAATATCGTGCGCCTCGTCGAGTCTCCGAGCGCTGTCCAAAGTTTCGCGTTAGTGGCCACTAACGCGAACTTAAATCGATGGGCCTGCGCTGTCAAGCTGGGGTGTTCCATGTCGCGCTACTCGGTGACTAAATGTAAAGCACGCCCGCCTCGACCACCGCACGGTTACCTCAGGATTTTCCGCGGGCCTGCGGGCGACGACAAGAACCCGATAGGCCGGTACCGCCCACGGCGCGTGCACTGATGATGCCGGGCGAGATGATGCAGCTGCCGCCGACCGAGGCGATCATCATGATCTCGGGCCAGTTCCCAATCCGTGCGAAGAAGGCACGCTACTTTGCCGACCCGCGTCTTGCCGAGCGCGTCTTGCCGCCACCAAGGACCGGAGGGACAACGCAGAACGCTCGCCCTGACGACTGGACCGACACGACACTTCTTGCTGAGCCGGAAGGCAAATCTCGCAAGCTGAGGCTTGCCAGGGATCAGCAGGACGAGGATCCGGCCAATGGCGGCATTCGCCGCCAGCCCGAGCTTCCCGAACACGAAGACATCGCGCCGGAACGAACGCCACGCTGCGACGATGAGTTCGACCTCGACAGGCGCAATAACTTTGAAACAAATCCCGCCGACAAGCGTTCCAGCATAGCGGGCGGGTTGCCGGAGGACCCAATGCCCGACGATGACATCGTCATTCCCCAAGACCACGACGCTTCGCCACTTCGGGAGGAGGAGTATTATGTCGTCTGCCCGGCGTGCGGCCAGGCGTTCGATATCAGGTGTATGGCAGAGGCGCTTCATCACAACGAGCTGGGCCACGAGCCCTACGACCTCGACTCGTAGTCGGCAATGCCGACGGTCGTCGACGAACGTCGACCCTGATCGAGACCAACACCGAGTTCTCGCTCATCTGGCCGGCGTTGCCGTCCGGTCGGCCTACAACGAATCCCCGTCGCCAGGGCGGAGCTTCGCCGGCACGCTATGTCGTGACAGAAACCTTGCGGGCTTTCAGCGACGACTTGATTGCCGTTGCGGGCGTTGTCGATGCGGTTGTGGCCGTCACCGACCGGCATGGCCGTCACTGACCGGGTTGTTAACCAAGGGGACGCTTACTCCACTGCAATATGTCGCGCAGTTCCCGCGCGACGCTCCGAAGCAGACCTTTGCCGGCATCGCGGGCCGGGACGAACATGTGATCTCCACAATGCGTACCAACCGGAGCCTATCGCGATTGAAATTGCTGATCGGCTAACAGGCGCTCGTTGCAGAGAAAGGTTACGATCGGTCGCGATGCCCGGGTGCCTTCACGCGAAGGCACATGCTACGCGTCTTGGACGGGCGAGCCGCCTGTTGCCGAGAGCGGACAGCAGGTGAAGCGCGCTTGCGTTGGCCCGAATCTGACTTGCTTCACCAGTAACCCGGAAGACGCCAGGGACGCGCTGCGCTGGACGCGTGCCCTAGCCGTCGAGCTCCCATCTATCGGTTCGTCCGCTCCATCCGGCCGCACCCTTGGGCTGCTCAAAGGCGCTCGCATCTTCCCTGCGCCGACACCGGCCGCTGTATCCGGAGCGTCAACCCGCTGAAGTCCGGTTGTGCTTTCTCAGCCGAGTAATCGCCGACTTGTCGACAGTGATCACCCCGCCGCAGTCAATCCGCACAGTGAGTTTGTTCACCCCGCGATCGACGCGGGTGACGTCCCCAACAAGAACCACTCTGTCGCCGGCCCGGACTTTCGGTGGGGGATCAATCGTATAAGGATGGTCATACGAAGGAATGCTCACCCTGGCGCGCCCACTGGGGAGAATCGCGATGACGATACCTGCCAGCGCCACCTCATCGCCGACTTCAAATTCGCGAGGCATGTTAACGTGCAGCATGGTCTTCCTCCCGATGCCTTCCTAATTCACGCTTTGCTAAATTAATGCCCGGCCAACCAGGTTGGTTGCTTGCAATCGACTTCGTACGGTTCCGCACAATTCCAAGCTGGTGTGCACTCCCAGTTGGCCTCGGATCGGCCTTGTGCGTCAAAATTCTGCACAAACGGTTTGACGCTCAGGACGACCTTGGCGCGCCCGCCACGCGGTAGCGGAGCGGCGGACTTCATCGCAGTCCGGCGATGGCCATAAACGCTGAGCGTGGAGCGGAAATGAATCTTTCGCGTTCAGGTACATCGTTCTAGTAAATTCGAGGAACGCCACGCCGGAAGCAGGAATCGTGTGCTGTTCCCAAGCTCCCTCGGAAGGGAAGTTGACCACCCGCCCACCGTTAGTCTAGGTCCGGCCGGTGCGTTCCAAACGTCATAGAAGCCGGTCGATGGCTTTACTGCCACGCGGGTTATTGGAGCCGGATCATCGATGCTGGTGTCGTGCGCCTACGCGCACGTCAGGTTCGGTTTCATGCATGGGAACTTCAAGGCCAGCGACGTCATCATCGAGCAATGTTCAGCCATATGTTGTTCGCAGATGGGGTGATTGGGGTCGCTCCCAGGTCTTGGTCTGCTTCGCGCAATATGATGATCGAGAAGGGAGCAGGGCATGAAGCACTATGTCGGTCTGATGTGTCGTTGGCTGAAACCGCAATCTGTGTGGTCGACGAGGATGGTATCATTTTCCGGGAAGGAGTAGCAGCCTCGGAGTCCAAACGAGATCGCCGACTGGCTCGAGCGGCTCGATCTGAACCTGGCAAAGGTTGGGCTTGAAGCCGGCGCAACCGCAGCTTGGCTGTACAACGGCCTGATGAAACGCGGACTGGCCGCAATCTCCATCGATCCGCGGCGGCTGCGGGCTTGACCAAGACGATGCCGATCATGAACGACCGGAGTCGCCGGCTGCATGCGCATGGCTGGTTCTCCATCGTCGATGTCAAAAGTGATGAGAGCCAGGAAATCCGGATGCTTCTCTGCAACCGCCTTACGCTTCAGACGAAACAGATCGACATCGAGAACGACATCCGCGGGACACTCCGTGTTTTCGGCATCAAGTTCGCCGGTCGCATAACCTCCGGCCCTTTCGAAGGGCGCGTTCTAGAGCTGATCGAGAACACGCCTCGCCTGGCGGCCATGGTGAAACCGATGCTGATCGCCCGAGCGGCTCTTCGACAGCAATGCGCGGTGTTGCACAAGATGATGCTGGACATGGTTCGGAAGGACGAAACGTGCCGTCAGCTGATGACCATCCCTGGCGTCGGAGCGATCACCGCCGTGACCTATCTCACGACCATTGATGATCCAGCCCGTTTTGAACGTTCTCGAGACGTCGGTGCACACCTTGGCCTGACGCCGAAGAAATACGCTTCCGGTGAGGTCGACCGAAACAGCGGCATCTCCAAATGTGGTGACGTCGCGATGCGGTCTACCCCCTACCAAGCCAGTCTCGCGTTACTGACGCGCTCGACCAAGAACTCGGGCATCAGGGCGTGGGGTCTCGCAGTCGCGAAGAGACGCGGCTTTCGGCGGACAGTGGTGGCCGTCGCTCGGAAGCTCGCCATCGTCATGCATCGCGTCTGGGCGGACGGAACCGAATATCATTGGGAGAGCAAAGCCGCGACTGCCAACTGATTTGGCGTGAATCGAATTCCAGAATCTGCCTGAGGCAGAGTGATGTCCCGCAAGGACCTGGTCGAAGTGACTGCGCTGCAACGATTGTGCTCCAGTGCACGTTTCGTAGATAGCAGCCTTCGATTATCGGACCACCATCTTGAGGCGATCAAGCATCGAGCTCGTAGACAAGAGAGAGCCTCGCGGGACTTGACGTGCAGTTGGCAGAGGAAGGTTGCGGTGACAATCGCAATCAGACAAATCGTTGCACATCGAAGGCTCCGGTCGGGGTGACACCTCAACACTAAGGCAACCGGACAGACGGTGGAAAACGGCCCCAGCTTCAAAGGCTAGAACAATGCCATAAGCCTTGTGCCCTTCTTCGCACCAGGCTTCGAGCTCTTTGGCGAGCTATCCTGAGTTCGGGCAGCGTTGGTTGCCACCAGCCTCGCTGCCGTTCCGCTAATCCGGCAGCACGCCGAGCGGGCCATGTTCTAATCAATTCAGCCAACGTCGCCGGACGCCATCGGCCCCAGACGTGGTCGACGTTCGCCTCGATCAAATGCGGATAGAACGCTGCTATCTGCGAGGCGTCCACGAGTTCACCCGAAATCTCGGTGAAGACCACGATACCGTATTGCTCCGTTGCCACGGCACGGCCAAGCAGGGGTAAATCGTCTGGGGGCAGTGGATAGCGACGTCGCCTGCGTTCGGCATACCGCAATCTGGCGGCCTTATATTCCTCGGAGTCTTTGGAGGCTTCTCGTCGCCGTTTCCTCTCCTCCGGTTCTGCGCGGCCTGCGGCCCTTTCGATGCTTGGCCAATGGCGCTTCAACTCCTCGTATGAGCGGAAAGGCACCCTCCAGGCCCGCAGTTCGTCGTCCCAGCTCGCCCATGGAACGGCTCGCAGTTCCTCGAGAACCGTCCGCGAATAAGGCGTGCGGATGCGAAGGTCGTCCGCGACTTCCAGATACCGGCTCGACAGAGGATCGAAGGCGAAGGCATCCCGTCCCTTGCTGTCATCATGTGCTGCTCGTAGATCCGCCTCTTGCGCAAGCCAGCGCTGGATGCGCCGCGCTGCAGTCTTTCCTGGCACGAACCAGGTTCTGCGCTCGTCACTCCACCTGGCGCGCGGGAATCTCTGTCGAAACCGCTCAACCGCCGCACGATCGTACGGAAAGCGCGCTTCGGCGCCAGGAGTTGTCTGCGGTTCAGCAGGGGCGTCGGATTTTTCCATCAGTCAGATTGCGAAGCACAGCATGCGCGCAAACAACGCGGTGCAGCTCATTTGGGTCCAAGAACATCAGAACGTATAGTCAGACCTGCAAGGGGAAGCCGATGAGGCGATCGGTGAAACTGCTCAACACGCTAACGTGGCGAAACCTTCGCTGCGCCGGACCGTTTATATTGCTCCAGGAGAGGTCCATCCATGCCCAGAAGACATGCAAAAAACCCAACGGCCGGACTGCCAACGGGCCCTCGCTCGCGTCCCCTGAAAGGCGAGGAGACGGAAGTGAACCACATCGTCGAAACGCAAAGTATATCGCCAGCCCAGGCGCGAGAGCTTGTGCGGCGCCACGGAAACGATTGGCGTAAGATCGATGAAGCCGCCAAGTCTTACAAGGACGACAGCTAAGCACTTCCGAGGCGGGGCTTGAGGTGACGAATGACCACCGTCGCAATCTTGACGTAAAGGCTGTCGGCAACTGCCCAATGACCGCAGACGAATTGTTGCCTCCAGGAATTTAAGATGCGGAACGAGAAGTCCCTATGATGCCCGCAACGATGCTGGTTACGGCGCTTCACGGGCAAGAAGGCATCTGCTCCGCCGAGGCGACAGGGAGCGAACCCGCCGGGGCTCACCTCATACGCAGGCCGAGCGCAAGTTTGCCCCGGTGGCACAACTTCGCGCTTCCACCAGTGAAGGATCGCCGCCGCGTACTTGCCAACGGGTCGCGGCGCCGACGCGCCAGAAATGGAGTTCGAGGCGGTTGTTGCCCAGGCGCATGTCGTTCAAGGTGAGTTCCTCGATCCAGTCGGGCAGCCTGGGATCGATGTACAGTTTGCCATTAGGAGCATCGGGCTGGAAGCCGATGATCGCCTGCAGAAGCGAAAAGCAGGATCCGGCTGCCCATGCCTGCGGAACGTTCGCTCCCTTATACTGCACGGGGAAAGTCGTGGGCGTTCGCGACAATCCGGCGAACAGCTCTGGCATTCGATGTTGCATGAAGTAGATTGCGGCGTGCGAGAGAGGCGGCAGGCATTCGCGAAAAAGCCATAGCGCCGGAAGCCGAGCGCGATCAGCCCGTTGTCATGCGGCCATACAGAGCCGCGTTGATAGGAATGTGGATTGTAGGCCGGGTGATCGGCCGAAAGTGTCCGGATCCCCCAACCGCTCCACATATCCTGCCTCATCAGCCTATGCACCACCCTGGCGGCTCGTTCGGGTGGGACTATTCCCGACCAAAGACAGTGACCGGGGTTGGAAGCGACGCTCAGCACCGGCTTCTTGTCGCCATCCAACGCGAATGCGTAGAAGCCGGACGCCTCGTCCCAGAAGACCTGGTTGAATCGATCGAACAGGTTTTTGGCTTTGAGGCGAAGCTGCCCGGCACGAGCGCCATCGCCTGTGGCATCGAAGATTTCAGCCATGCGCTGCCAAGCATCATAGACATAGCCTTGCAATTCGCAAAGCGCCTTGGGTCCCTTCACCAGGGTGCCGTCGGGATAAACCAAGGCGTCACCGAGTCTTTCCAGCTCTGGTTCTCGTACCCCGCAACCGAGCGGGTTTCGTATTCCTGGAGACCGTCGCCGTCACGGTCACCATACCGGTCAATCCAATCCAGGCACTTCTCGGCCGTTGCCATGTGTCGCTCGAGCAGGCTGGCGTCACCGGCGCAACGCCAGGTATTGTGGAGCACGATAAGATACAGAGGGGTGGCATGGGCCGTGCCGTAATAGGGCGTATGGGGGATCAAATTGAAATGAGCGAGTTCGCCGCTGCGAAGCTCATGCATTATCTTTCCCGGTTCCGCATCGCGGTAGTCGTCGCGTTCGGTGGCCTGAAATCGCCCTAAAACGTCCAAGGCACCGCGCGAAAAATCTGGGTAGACCAAAGCATTCTGAAGCGAGACTATCAGGCTGTCGCGACCGAACAGGCTTATGAACCATGGTAGTCCGGCGGCCGGGACGTATTCGAGCTCGTCCGTGCCTTCGATCGGCAGCCGCAGCGCCGCCATGTCTTCGACCGCCTGATTATAGAAGCTGTGAAATTCGTCATTGGAACAGTGGAACTTCAATGCGCTGCCTTGCCATCCCGCGAGGCGTTTTGCAGCCTTCGACTCGAGGCATTTGTCAATGCAGGCTCGCGGTGCCCGATAGATTGTCTCGCCGTTGCCAAAGTTGTAAAGAAGGCAAGCATGCCATGTCGCGCCCGGTTCGAGCTCGATGTCGAAGCTGATCCGGCCATTGGCATAGACGGGCCTTGTGGCCGTCCGGCGGACCTTGACAATGACGTCTCGCTTGAAGTCCCGATTGACGTAGGAGGTACGAAGGCTCGCCGCTCTGGACAACCATTCCGTGGTGATACGTCCGCGGCGGATGATTGCGTCGGCCTTGACTTCGAAAAGATCGGCAAAGTCGCTGCGCATGGCAACTTCCAAATTGAAGCGCGCTGCCATTTGCCCGTGGTTTACGAGTTCAAAGTCCTCATGCAGCCCCCCATCCAAGGCGCGGCCGATTACCAGCCCCAGGTTGCCTGCTGGTACACGGTTCGTTTCAGTAGTGAACGCCTGATTGACCAGATAGATCTTGGCGGCGAAGTAGGCGATGTTTCCGGAATTGAGGAGGTCCCATCGTTGCCCATTGGCAAAGATCTGCCAGCTGGATATCAGGCGTGTGTCAGACGCATACAACCCGTTGTACGTCGGCCAGGCGATCTGGCCATCCGGTTCGGTGACAAGGAAGCTGCGTCCCTGGTTAATTGCCAGGCGGGGTGGTCCGACTGTGAGCTCTAGCGTCATTGGTTCAATCGTCACCCTTGATCGGCATCCACGGGAACAGATTGAACAGCCATTGTGCGCCGGCATCGCGATCTTCGGCCACGAGAACTGACGCCTGCCTTGAACGCTTGGCCCCAGACCGTCACAAAATCATCCATCGAGAGTTCGAACAATCTGCCGCCTCGAGCACCTAGCCGCGAACAGAGGCGGACAACCCTTCGACGTGTCTTCAGATCAAACTGGTGTATTCTGGGCGACTGTCAACGAGGAGAACGGCAGGCCGCGCAACGCATTTTGCACTCCATAAACGAAGGCCAGCCTAAAGCGCGCCCGTTGGCTGAGCAGAGGTGCGTCCCAGTTATATGGGGAAGCGCCGCCCGGAGCGAGGCCTACATTGGCTGCATGCTCCACGTTGCGAACGACCACTGCGGTTCTGAAAACCAGGCGAGTCCGATATTCCCACCGAGGCTAGACCCGAAGGCGTGAAGTCGCGCAGCCCAGAACGATGGACACCACATTGGCAGCACCGTCTGCACCAGAGTGTTCGAATACGGCGGCACTTCAGGGACCAGGTGGCGTGCGATGACCATTCCGTGCATGGGCAGGCAACCGTAACGGCGCGGAGCGCGCTCGACGGCGCATGCTCTCATGGTGATCGGACCCAAGTGTTGCTATCCCGGTGTTCGTGAGTGCTCGGTAGAGTGCCAGATAATCGCTGCACATGCGCTCGACCGTGAACCGCTTCTCGAACGTCTGCCGCACTCGTGCGCGATCGAGGCTGTCTATGCGCCGGAGCGCGCCCACGGCTTCCTCCACCGTATCCACGATCCATCCGGACACACCGTCATCGATGATCTCCGGGACGGCGCCACGCCGGAACGCAACCACCGGCGTACCGCAGGCCATTGCTTCGATCGTTACGAAACCGAAGGGTTCCGGCCAGTCGATCGGAAACAAAAGCGCTTTCGCATTGCCCAGAAAATCCGCCTTTTGCCGCTCATCGATCTCGCCAATGAACTCCACGTTCGAATGCCGCAGCACTTGCGGCTCGACCCTTTCCTTCCAGAACGACTGGTCCACCTTGTCGATTTTGGCGGCGATCTTCAGGGGAAACCCGGCCCGCGCTGCTATTTGTATGGCCGCTTCCGGCCCCTTTTCCGGCGAGATGCGACCGAGAAACGCAAGATAGCCGGAGGTGTTCGGGTGAAATG